>JAYRSY010000019.1:0-63915 GCA_041919915.1 Lysobacteraceae bacterium | reverse complement strand
TGTCCTGCTCAACGCGCGTGACGCGATCGAGCGCATCGTAGAACGTGCGCATGCCACTCGCGCCCGGAATCACGTCCGAGGTCGGATAGGACTGGAAGCTGACGCGGCCGCTGGCGTCGTACTCGGTGCGGACCGAGCGCAGGGTCGGACCGACGTTGGCGGCGTCGTACTCGTGCACCAGCACCGGGCGCCAGAGCGCGTCGAAATAGGTGATCTTCGTCCGATTGGCGGTGACTTCGAACCGGCGCCACTGCCCCGTGGACACGTTGGCCGGCTTCCAGTCGGCATCGGTCAACGGTTGGAAGCTGAAGAGATCGTTGTGATAGGCGACGCCGTCTCCACTCGGATAGACGACGCTGGCAAGCCGGCCCATGGCGTCGTAACCGTAACCGGTCACGTAGTTGTTCTCGTCGGTGACCGACGTGATCCAGCCATTGTCGTTGACGGTGGCGGATTCGGTCGCACCCGCGGGCGCCTCCGGCGTGGCCGGGTACCGGATCAGCTGCGGGATGCCGCGCTTCCAGTTGGACAGCGTGGTGACATTGCCGCGGCCGTCGGCGACGGTGGCGAGCGTGCCGTCGGTGTTGTAGGTCAATGTCTGCTGGAGCTTGCCGAACCGATATGTCCGCCAAGGCAATGCCTGGGCGTTGTACTCGGTCTCGGACTCGGCCATGCCATCCACGGTCTTTTTCCTGGGCAGGCCGAGAATCCAGACACCAAGGTTGTTTTCGTACTCAATGATCTCGGTCTTGTCCGCGCCCGACGTATTGGATCTCCTGACTCGCGTTGGTTGCGCGAAGCCATCAAAGCAATAGGTGACTCCCGAACAGATCGGCACTTCATTTCTGTAGATCACCCCGCCTTCGGTGACCTGGGTCGAAACCAATGGCTGCACCCTGCCCTGCATGGGATCAACGGAAACCGGGATACCTGCATACGGAGAAAACGCCTGAGCAGTGAGCACGCCGTCAGGCAGATATTGATAGTCGACCCGACGAACCAGATTGCCGGATGCATCCAAGACTTCTTCAGCGAGAAGACGCCCCTCATTCACGGCATAGATCACGCCGAATCGCTTGCGCTGTTTCGTGCCATCGGGTCGAGTCACCGTTACCCAACGCCCGACAGGGTCGGTGCAATCCCCATGAGAACAAGGATCCTCATGGCAACGAGGGGTGATGTATTCACCCGTGCTTGAATACATCGCATCACAATATGGATAGAACTCGTGCGCATAGTCGTAACCAGCGACCTCCGGCGCGAAACCAGGGCCACCAACCGACAATTTGGATAGCGCGAACACCCCGAAATAATTTGGAGTCACGACATGCGATTCTCCTTGCAGCCCGTCGATTGACGTGTACGTGATATCGCATTGATACAAGACTCCACTACGATAGAAAGTGCGCCCGGCGAACTCGAAATTCGCTTTCGCACCACTTGGGTGCGCTACCTCAAACTGGAACCCGCCACCATAGAGATTGGGCTGCACATCAAGACAGTTGAAGTCGGGATTGAAGGTTTCTGGGGGAAGAGTGTCATCGCCCGGCGACTCGTCCCAACCTATGATCTGCGTGGGCGCACCAAAATGCGGATACTTCCAAGAGGTATCATCCGGATTCTTCACGGACACAAGGTGTCCGTTTTCGAGCACGTAGACCCACACGCGATCATGCGCCGTCACTGTGATGGCGTTCGATTCGTATTGAATCGATATCAACCTGCCATCATTGGCACTGATCGACAATGGTCGTCCCGTCGAGTCATATTGATAATCGACGTGATTTCCGAAACGATCCTCAATGCGGGTCGCAAGCAAGAAAAGACGTTTCCTCCTCATTGAAAGGGATGCGCAAGTACCGCCCCCATCACAAGCCTTTGGTCCTTTCCGAAGCGTGTTCGCTTTTCGCTCAACCATATAATCGAAGTAGTAGCGCGTTCCATCCTTCGTCAGAAGGACAAAACCCTCGCCGGGATGTCCGTTTTTGAGGCTCGGCAGACACCCGAGCCGCCCCATCGATTTGAGTATCCATGGATACACCTTGCCGTCGGTCGGATCAGTCGACGCGGAAGTGTCGATCAGCAAGGAGTCATCAAGCACGCCCGGCACATGGATCCTGTAGCCATGCCATACCTCATAAGCCGTGAAGGTGCCGCCTTCGATGGCGGGGGCATCCGGGTGCGAGCATCGGTTGTAGCGGTATGAGGCCGCTGCATTGCCGACCGTCCAGCCATACAGATCGGAGAACGTGCCCTCGATATACGGCACCTCGGCATCCCAGTTGCCCACCCCCCCAAGTTCCTGATCGAAAAAGCGATAGTCGATCGGAAGACGGCGCCCGAACCGAACGGGGAGGTTGTTGCTTCCCGGCAAATCGACATCGAACGCGGAAAAAACCGTCTTCCCTGTTGCATCATCGGTCGAATTGCCGAATGAGGTCGAGGTCAGATGCGATATCTTGTTGGCGGCCTCGATTTTCTTGGGATATTCGTACTCGATCCGGGTGTTTACGGCACGCGCATGCTGCATCGAAAGCATGCAAAGGAACCACGTGACCACGATGATCTTCAAAGGCTTCATCATACAAATCCATTGGGGTTGACCGCACAAGACTGCGTCTGAGCAAACATCCGGCCGTGGGCCGCAGCCTATCTTCGCGGAAGGCTCCGGCAACGACAACGCCTCCGCGCGCCGTCAGTCTGAAAGCAACGCGTCTCAAGGATCGCGCCCCCCTTCCATACCCCTCCGGATGCGGTATAAAGACGTGCCCCGGGGTGCGCTCCGCGACGCCGGGCTTCACGACAGCACGACCACAGAATCACCGCCCTGGGAGGGGAACATGCGCATCAAATCCTTCATCGCCCTGCTCGCGTTGCCGATGCTGGCCGCGGCGTTCTTCGCCTCGGCCCAGAACGCATCGCTGATCGGCCGCTGGAAGACGCTGGACGACGAGACCGGCAAGCCGATGACCATCACCGAGATCTACGAGGCGAAGAACGGCACGTACGCCGCCAAGATCGTCGAGAATCTGGGGTTGCCCGCTACCTGCGCCGACTGCAGCGACGAGTACAAGGGCAAGCCGACCGTCGGCATCGTCACCATGTGGAATCTCAAGGCCATGGCCGGCGGTTGGGGCGGCGGCCAAGGCTACCAGCCCTCGAAAGATCGCAAGTTCAAGGTCAAGAAGATCAAGCTGAGCGCCGACGGCAACACGCTGACGGTCACCGGCTGCGTGTTGGTGCTGTGCCGCGATGCCGAGTGGAAGCGGGTGAAGTGATTCCGCCCCGTTGACCGCATCTCCGAGACGGCCCGGCGACGGGCCGTCTTCGTTTCCGCCATCCTCCACCGTCGCCCTGGAGCCCGTCGATGCGCCGCCTGCTTCCGTATCTCCTCGCTCTGTGTTGCCTGCTGCCCGTTTCGGCATTCGCCCAGAACACGCCGGTCGGCCGCTGGCGCAGCATCGACGACGCCACCGGCCAGCCCAAGGCCGTGATCGAGATCGCCGATGCCGGCAACGGCACGCTGTCGGCGAGGATCGTGCGGATCCTCGACACCAAGGACGGCCCGAACCCGCTGTGCGACGACTGCACCGGCGCCCGCCACAACCAGCCGATCCTCGGCATGACCATCGCCTGGGGCCTGAAGCGGCAGGGCAAGGTCTGGTCCGGCGGCCGCATCCTCGACCCCGAGAACGGCAAGGAGTACTCGGTGAAGATGACCCCGGTCGATGGCGGGAAGAAGCTGGAGGTCCGCGGTTTCCTCGGTCTGGCGCTGCTGGGCCGCACGCAGGTCTGGCTGCGCGAATAGCCTTGCCGCGGCGGGCCGTCCGTCGTCTCCGCGGGTGGGCCGCACGGACGGGGCATGCGGACGGGACATGCAATAATCGCCGGCCGTCTCTCCGCCGTCTCCGCGCCCATGCCCCGTTCCGCGCTCGTCACCAATGCCCTGCCCTACGCCAACGGTCAGATCCATCTGGGCCATCTGGTGGGCTACATCCAGGCCGATATCTGGGTGCGGGCACGGCGAATGAGCGGCGACACGGTGCATTTCGTCTGCGCCGACGACACCCACGGCACACCGATCATGCTGGCCGCCGAAAAGGCCGGCGTGACGCCCGAGGCCTTCATCGCCGACGTCCAGGCCGCGCACGAGCGCGATTTCGCCGCCTTCGGCGTCGCCTTCGATCACTACGACTCGACGAATTCGCCGGGCAACCGCGCGCTGACCGAGGCGATCTACGCGGAACTCGACGCCCACGGCCACATCGGCCGGCGCTCGGTGCAGCAGTTCTACGATCCGGCCAAGGGCATGTTCCTGCCCGACCGCTACATCAAGGGCACCTGCCCCAACTGCGGCAGCGCCGACCAGTACGGCGACAACTGCGAGGTCTGCGGCGCGACCTATGCGCCGACCGAACTGAAGGATCCGCGTTCGGCGCTCAGCGGCGAAAAGCCCGAACTGCGCGAATCCGAGCATTTCTTCTTCGAACTCGGCCAGTTCACCGATTTCCTCCGCGGCTGGCTGTCCGGCGACGTCGCCGTCCCCGGGGTGAAGGCCAAGCTCCAGGAATGGCTGGACACCGAAGGCGGCCTGCGCCCGTGGGACATTTCGCGCGATGCGCCCTACTTCGGTTTCGAGATCCCGGGTCAACCGGGCAAGTACTTCTACGTCTGGCTGGATGCGCCGATCGGCTATCTCAGCAGCTTCCGGGCGCTGTGCGAGGCGAAAGGCCTGGATTTCGACGCGTTCACGAAAGCCGGCAGCGACACCGAGATGCACCACTTCATCGGCAAGGACATCGTGAACTTCCACGGACTGTTCTGGCCGGCGGTGCTGCAGGGCTCAGGCTTCCGCACGCCGACGCGGCTGCATGTGAACGGGTATCTGACCGTCGACGGCGCGAAGATGTCGAAATCGCGCGGCACGTTCGTGATGGCGAAGACCTACATCGATGCCGGCCTGCCGCCGGAGGCGTTGCGCTATTACTACGCGGCCAAGTCGTCGGGCGGCGTGGACGATCTCGACCTGAATCTGGCCGACTTCATCGCCCGCGTGAACAGCGATATCGTCGGCAAGTTCGTGAACATCGCGAGCCGTTGCGCGGGTTTCGTCGCGAAGCAGTTCGACGGCCGCCTCGGCGCGTCGCTCGAAGCGGGGCGCGGCGCGGCGCTGTACGCCGCCACGCTGGCGCGTCGTGGCGTCATCGTCGAAGCCTATGCCGCGAACAACGCCGCCGCCGCGCTGCGCAACATCATGGAAGCCTGCGACGAAGCCAATGCCTACGTCGCCGACTGCGCGCCGTGGCAGCTCGCGAAGCAGCTCGACGTCGCCGGCAACACCGAACGCCTGCAGGCCGTCTGCACGACCGCGCTGAATCTTTTCCGCCTGCTCGCGGCCTATCTCAAGCCGGTGTTGCCGCACGTGGCGGCCCAGGCCGAGGCGTTCCTGGCCGCGCCGGTGTCGCAGTGGCGCGATCTCGATGCGCCGCTGCTGGATCGCGCGATCCAGCCCTACACCGCACTCTTCACCCGAATCGACACGAAACAGATCGACGCCATGACCGAAGCCTCCAAAGACACGATGACGCCAACCGCAGCAACGGCAGGAGGGGCTTCAGCCCCGAGCTCTACCTCTTCCGGCGAGAAAAAGCCCGCGGCTGAAGCCGCTCCTACGAAGGACGAGGCGGCGAAAAGCGAATACATCGGCATCGACGACTTCGCGAAGCTCGACCTGCGCATCGGCAAGGTGCTGGTCTGCGAATTCGTCGAAGGCTCGGACAAGTTGCTGCGCTTCGAGCTCGACGCCGGCGAACTCGGCAAGCGCCAGATCTTCTCGGGCATCCGCGGCAGCTACGGCGAGCCGGAAAAACTGGTCGGCCGCAACGTCGTCTTCATCGCCAATCTCGCGCCACGCAAGATGCGCTTCGGCGTGAGCGAGGGCATGATCCTCTCCGCCGGTTTCGACGGCGGCGCGCTGGCCCTGCTCGATGCCGACACCGGCGCGCAGCCCGGCATGCCGGTGCGCTGAAACCACGCCCCCTTCCGATCCGCCACGCCACGGGAGCTCCACGATGTCCACGCCGCATCCGTCGTTTGTGCGTTCGCTGCTTCCGCTCTGTCTCGTCATCGCGATGACGGCCTGCAGCAGCCTGTCGTCCGGCGACGGCGAAACATCGAAGGCCGAGGCCCCGACGCCCGCGCAACCGGCGGAGCCGCGCGCGATCGGCGGCGACCGCGACGCGCACGGCTGCCTCGTGGCCGCCGGTTACAGCTGGTGCGAGCGCGAGCGCGCCTGCGTGCGCCCGTGGGAGCTGGCGCGGGAAAAGGGCTTCGACAACAGCGCGGACGGGTTCTCGACCTACTGCGCGGCCGCGCGCGCGCCCTGACGCGTCACGGAGCGTCCCGGAGACGAAGTTCGTGTCCTTCGTCTCCGCGCATCGCCCACGAAGCCGCCATCCGTGAACCCGGATCTCGTCGAACGCCTCGACCGCCTGCTGCCGCAGACCCAATGCGGCCAATGCGGCTATGCGGGTTGCCGGCCCTACGCCGAGGCGATGGCCCGCGGCGAAGCCGGGATCGATCATTGCCCGCCCGGCGGCGACGCCGGGGCCCGCGCGCTGGCGCATGCGCTCGACGTACCCGCACTGCCCTATGACCGCTCGCGCGGCGCCTACGCACCGACACCACCGGTCGCGGTGATCGTCGAAGCCGATTGCATCGGCTGCACCAAGTGCATCCAGGCCTGTCCGGTCGACGCCATCATCGGCGCGGCGAAACACATGCATACGGTGATCGAACCGCTGTGCACCGGCTGTGCGCTGTGCATCCCGGCCTGCCCGGTCGACTGCATCGTGCTGGAGCCGGTCGCCGACGGAGGCGCGGCATGACCTATCGCGCGCTGGATGCCGAGGCGATCATCGCGACCAGCGCGCGGCTGCATGCGCGGATCCGCGAACGTTTTCCCGGCGCCGGGCTGTCGAAGGTGGCCGGCGAACTGCTGTCCGAGGCGCGCGAAACCACGGCGCGGATCGCCGAGATCCGCCGCCCCAACTGGTGGATCCGCGCCGCCGCGGGCGTGTCCCTGCTGGTGATGCTGGCGTTGCTGGTCGCGCTGATCGCCAGCGCGACGGCACCAACCTCGCGGCTCGAACTGTTCCCGCTGCTGCAGGTGGTGGAATCCGCGATCAACGACGTGATCTTCCTCGGGATCGCGGTGTTCTTCCTGAGCACGCTGGAAACCCGGATCAAGCGGCGCAAGGCGCTGCGCGCGCTGCATCAGCTGCGCAGTCTCGCGCATGTGATCGACATGCATCAGTTGACCAAGGATCCGGAGCATCTGATGTCGCCGGAGCAGGACACGCCGTCGTCGCCGGAGCGCCGGCTCGACCGCTTCCAGCTGGCGCGCTACCTCGATTACTGCACCGAAATGCTGGCGCTCATCAGCAAGATCGCGGCGCTGCACGCGCAGGATCTCGACGATCCGCAGGTGCTGGGCGCGGTCAACGACATCCAGGGCCTGACCACCGGGCTGTCGTCGAACATCGGGCAGAAGATTGTCATCCTCGACAACCTGCGGATGCGCGACGCGGCCGGCTGAAAGGCCGGCCGGGATATGCGCGCTCAGCCCATGCGCGGGCCGCGCGCGGGCTCGGCGAAGTCCTGCTGCTGTGCCTGCACGGCCTGCACCGGCGCCTGCCGCGCGACCACCGCGTCCAGACTCTGCGTCACCGGCTGCCGCGCGGCGACCATGGCATCGACCGATGCATGGAAATACGGTTCGCGATCCTGGTTCGGCGTATACATCGCGAACACCCGCGGACCTCCGTTGCCCTGATCGGCGACCAGCACGCGATCGATCTGACGCACGCTCGGATCGCGATCGACTTCGCGCAGCAACGCACCGGCGATGTTGCGGGTGGCCTCGCCGTCCCAGCGTCCGTCACGGGACACCGTGGCGGCGATCGTGTCGAAGTCGGTGCGCCGACGCCCGTCGAGGCGTTCGACCGGGTCGACCCTGCCGACGCCGTCCGTCCCGACACCATCCGCGCCGTAGCCGTCGGCATCGGGCCCCTTCCCCGGCTTGCCGGTCTTGCCGGGCTCGACCTTCCCCGGCTCGACCTTCCCCGGCTCGACCTTGCCGGGTTCGGTCTGCTTCGCCGGCTTGTCCTGGGCCTTCTCGACCACCGGATCGAAGCTCTTCTTCACCGGCACGCCGGTGCTGGTGTCGTAGTAGACGAAGGGCTTGCCGTTGGGAAGATTCAGATACGGTTCGAGCTGTTTTTCGTCGAGGCCCAGGGCCTTCATGTTGAGATGCACCGCCGGCACCGTGTCGCCCTTGGCCTCGATCTTCGCCCGGAAGGGCGCCTCCATGCTGATCATGTAGTTCAGCATGTCGGCCGTGTAGTGATTGCGGTAATCCTGGTTGCCGTGCTTGCCGAGTCGCGCGGTGTTCGCGGGCGTATCGAAGAAATGCTTGCCCATGGTCGCGATGTTCTCGGGCGTCTCCGCCATCGTGAAATCGGCCGACAGCGTATATCCCTTGCGCAGCGCGTAGGTGGCGTCCGGACCTTCGCCGGTCTTCTGCACGATGACCGACATCTGCGACGGTGCCGCTTCGTACAATTCGGCCAGCGACTTCACGCCGCCCTTTTTCTGCAGGACGGAGATCGTGGCGTTGAAACCGGCGATCTCCGCACGCGACTCGCTGTCGCGCTCGCCGGCGATGTAGCGCTTCAACTCGTCGGTGTAATCGTGCGGCACGAGGCGATTGGATTTGCCCGGTTCCGCGAATCGGTACTGGACGAACTGTTTTGCGATTTCGTTCTGCGTCGTTTCCTGCAACGCCAATGTCTTGTCACGCCCCAGCGCATGGCGCGCCTCGTGGGCGAGCGAGTAGGTCGCTTCGTTCATCCAGGTCGGGTCGTTGTTGGCGACCGCGACCTTTTCCATCGGCATGAGAATGGTCTTGTCGCCCGGCCGATAGCTGTAGGTGCCCCAGTCGTTGCCGGCGAAACCGAAGCCATCGAGCTTCCCTTCCTTCACCGCCTGGACCAGCATCTCCTTCAGCTTCGGTGAGCCGTTGATGAGATTCGCGAAATTGTTGCCCGGCGTGATCGAGCCGGTGCGGGCCTCGAATGCCGCCTGCTGGCGCTCGATCATGGCCTGGAGCTTTTCTTCGGGGGTGGGATCGTGCGCAGCCGGCTGCGTCCCTGCAGGGAGTGTCGTCATTGGGGTCGGAGGAAGTTGGAAACGGGAGCCCCGCTTGCTGCGGGCGTGGAGCGACGGCCCCGGCGCCCCGGAAGGGGGCGCAATGATCGCATATCGTGACCGGCCTCACACCCTTGCGGCCACGAAGGACCGATGGATCAGCGCTCCGCGCAGGCCGAACAGATGCGCTCGACCTTGTAGCCCCGGGCGCGCAGCTTCTCGACCACGCCGTCCTCGCCCAGCAGATGCAGCGTACCGACCACCACCAGCACGTCCTTCCCGCGTTCCGCATCGAGCATCCGCTGCAGCTTGGGCACCCAGGCGTCGTTGCGGGCGACGTTGACCCGGCGATACAGCTCCGGATAGGCCGTGCGCAGATCGCCGGCCATGCCGTTCCAGAGCGCGGCCTGGTCGCCGCGACGCCAGGCGGCGTGCAGGGCGTCGATCTCGACCGGTGCGTTGTCCGCTTCGTGCAGCGATTCTTCGAGGAATTGGCGCTGTTCGTCCGGGCCCATGCCGTCGAAGATCGCGATCTGTTCGCTGCCCTGTTCCAGGCCGGTGGCCGGTTTGGACGCTTCGGCCGCGCGGCCGATCATGTGCATGTCGAGACCGATCTGCGGGTCGAGCCCCAGCTTGTTCATCTCGACGATGGAAATGGTGAGCCCGACGAACCAGGGCTCGAACATCTGCAATGCCTGCGGCGGCAGGCCCATTTTCTGCAGCGCATCGGTATTGGCCGCGACCCAGGCATCGAGCTTCGCCACCGTCGGCGCCGGCAGATCACTGTTCAGGGTTTTGCCGTCGGTGCGGAGCGCGGCCCGGCCCATCGCGATGGCCAGTTGCGGCGAGGTCATCTCTTCGGGCGACAGCTCGAGCACCAGCGCCTCGGCGTCCTCGAAGGCGCGATCGACGTCGGCCGACAACGGATAGTCCGCGGGCTTGAGCATGTGGAACGAGCCGAGCAGATACAGAGCGTTGTCCGCGTCGGACACCTTCCACAGCAGCGGCACCGGCGGTTCGGGCTCGCTGCGCATCGCGTGATCCGCGGCCGCGGCGGCGGCGACGGCGAGCGCGGCGGAAACGAACAGACCGGTGAACAACGGGGGCAGACGCATGGGATTCCTGGGAAAGGTGGGGAAACCGGATGACGACGGAATCAGTGCTTGACGGGATAGCGCTTCTCGCCCGCGGTGATCGCCAGATCGAGCCGGTTCTGGTTCGGCGGCAGCGGACAGGTCGCGAACTGGGTGAACGCGCAGGGCGGATTGTAGGCGCGATTGAAATCGATCACGACCTTGCCGTCCGCGCCGGGCCTGGGGACATCGAGATAACGTCCGGCGCCATAGGTTTCGTGGCCACTGGTGCGATCGGCGATGATCAGCATCAGGGTGTCGCCGCCCTGATCCAGCGCTTCGATGCGGAACGTCTTGCCGGCGCGCTGGAACTCCAGCGCGCCGGGATTCGGCGTGTCATCGGTGGTGCCGATGATGCTGACGATCGGCAGCGTGGTGCCGGCCGGGTGCGGTACGAACGTCGCCTCGACCCGCCAGTCGCGGTTCGGCGGCCAGTAATCGATCGGCGCGAAATTCACGCGGGTGGGGGCGTCGACGTGCTTGACCCGCAACGCGCGGTTGCCGGCGCGCTCGATCACGGTGAGCCGGCCCTTGCCTTCGTCGAAGCCGAGCACGCTGGGCGCCCCGGTGCTGTCGTCCTTCAGCTCGACCCGCCCCTTGAGCGGCTCGCCGTCGAGCGTGAGCGCGACGCCTTTCTCGGGCGTGAAGAACACCCGGGCGCCATCGCGGGTGACCATGCCCATCGATTCGGGCCCGAAGGCGAGACGGATGCCGCTGCGCGGGCTGCTGCCGATGTAGTGCGATTTGAGGGTGAGCCAGTGCAGGCCGACCAGACTGGTCCAGCCATCCTCGGCGATGAGTTTTTCCTGACGCTGCATCCGCCAGAGATTCTCGTCGGACAGATAGCGTGCTTCTTCCTCGCTGAGCAGCGCCTTCTCCTTCGGCGATTCGCCCTTGCCGCAGGCCGACAACGCCAGCACCGCCAGCGCCAGCAGCACCCCCCACCCCATCCCACGATGTCCAGATTCGCGATGCATGCTCAACGCCCCCTCAGGAACCAGCGATCGATCTCGCCCAGCGTGAATTTCGCCCAGGTCGGGCGGCCATGATTGCATTGCCCGGATCGCTCCGTGGCTTCCATCTCGCGCAACAGCGCGTTCATTTCCGGCAGGCCCAGACGCCGGTTGGCGCGGACCGCGCCATGGCAGGCCATGGTCGCCAGCAATTCGTCGCGCGCACCGGCGACCCGGCGCGACGCGCCATGTTCGACCAGATCGCCGATCACGTCGCGGAACAGGGCCTCGATCTCGCCGTCGGCCAACAGTGCCGGCACGCCGCGCAGGGTCAGACTCTGCGGGCCACTGCGGGTGATCTCGAATCCCAGCGCGGCCAGGGTGTCCGCCTCGCGCTCGGCGGTCTCGGCTTCGCGCTCGGACACCGCGACCGTCTGCGGGACCAGCAGCGGCTGCGTGCGCAGGCCGATGCCGTCGTGCGCGGCCTTGAGCTTCTCGTAGCCGATGCGCTCATGCGCGGCGTGCATGTCGACGACGATCAGGCCATCGACGGTTTCGCTGAGGATGTAGATCCCGTGCAACTGCGCCACCGCATAACCAAGCGGCGGCACGTCGCCGTCGACCGCTTCCGGCAACGGGCGCTGCGCCGGTTGTGGCGAAGTCGGTGCGCCGTAGAGCGCGGCATAGGCGGCGCGGGTCTCGTCGACGCGCAGACCGAGACCGCCCTGCGGCATCGGTCGGTTCCAGATCTGCGGCGCCTGTGTGGCGGTGTTCGCACCGGTGGTGTCCGCGAACGACGACAGGCCTGATGGTTGCCCGGACCGGTAGGCAGCGTCGGAATGACCGGCGTCCGAGTCGATACCGACACCCGCGGGCGCGCCGGCGCGGGTCTCGGCCAGGGCCGCCTGCAGTGTGCGGTACACGAAATCGTGGATCGTGCGCGCGTCGCGGAAACGCACCTCGTGCTTGGCCGGATGGACGTTCACGTCGACCCGCCGCGGGTCCACTTCGAGGAACAGCACATACGCCGGCTGGCGCCCGTGGAACAGCACGTCGGCGAACGCCTGCTTCACCGCATGCGCGACGCTGCGATCGCGCACGGCGCGGCCGTTGACGAACAGATACTGCTGATCCGCGGCGGCGCGCGAATAGACCGGGCGCGCGATCCAGCCGCTGAGCCGGATCAGGCTGCCGCTGTCGGTGGACAACGGGGCGGTGCGATCCACCAGCAGCGCGTTGGCGAGGAATTCCTCACCGAGGGTTTCGCCCAGGCGATCGCGGGAGAACAGTCCACCGTCGTCGCCCTTGTAACGGCGCAGCGGCTTGCCGTTGTGGCTGACCCGCAGTTCCACATCGGGACGGGCGAGCGCCAGTTGCCGCAGCCATTCCTCGATGTGGCCCAGTTCGGTGCGCTCCGCACGCAGGAACTTGCGCCGCGCCGGCACGTTGTAGAACAGATCGCGGACTTCGACCGTGGTGCCGGCGGGGAGCTGTTTCGGCGCGGGCTCGCCGACGCGCCCGCCGTCGACGGCGAGCGCCGTGCCGCGGGTATCGTCGCCGCGGCGCGACGCGATGCTGAAGCGGCTGACCGAGGCGATGGAAGGCAGCGCTTCGCCGCGGAAACCCAGCGTCGCCACCGCTTCGAGATCGTCCAGCGACGCGATCTTGCTGGTGGCGTGACGCTGCACCGAGAGCGCGAGTTCCTCGGGCACGATGCCGCCGCCGTCGTCGCGTACCCGGATCAGGCGTACGCCGCCCTCCTCCAGATCGATGTCGATCCGGCGGGCACCGGCGTCGATCGCGTTCTCGACCAGTTCCTTGACCACGGAGGCAGGGCGTTCGATCACCTCGCCGGCGGCGATCTGATTGACGAGGGTGTCGGGAAGCTGGCGGATGGTCACGTCGGAGTCGCGTCGGGGGCCGCGGACGTCGCAACGACGGCCGCGCGCGCAGGCGGGGGATCAGCGGCGATCATACTGCCCGGGCTGGATTCGCGCAGGCATCGGCGCCGCGTTTTCGCGCGGCGATGATCCGTGGTGGTGTTCCGCAGCGACGATCACATCCGTCCCGCGGATTCGTTCCCCGCGTTCGCCCGTCGGGGCGGGCGACGATTACGGGCTGCCGCCGGTGGCGGTGGTCTTCGGCGCGACGAGCGGCGCGGCGCTGGCGACGACGGTGGTTTCGGCGGCACGGGCGCGTGCCGCGTACAGGGTGCCCGGCGGAGGCTGACGGGTGAAATAGGTATCCACGCCTTCCAGCACGGCACGCGCCAGCGCGCGCTGGTAGGCCGGATCGATCAGGCGGCGCTCTTCGTCGGGATTGGAGATGAACGCGGTTTCGACCAGCATCGCCGGCATGTCGGACGTGCGCAGGACCGCGAAGTTGGCGCGCTCGATGTGCGGTTTGTGATTGAAGCCGATGTTCTTCAGGCCCGACAGCACCTGAGCGGCGGCGTCCTCGGACGCCTTCATCTGGCCGCTCTGGGTGAGATCGAGCAGCACCGACGCCAGCGTGTTGTCCGGCTTGCGCGCGCCGCCGCCGATCAGATCGGCGGCGTTCTCCTTGTCGGCCAGCCAGCGCGCGCGCTGCGAGGACGCGCCGCGCAGCGACAGCACGTACACCGACGACCCCCGCGCCGCGCGGTTTTCGGCTGCGTCGGCGTGGATCGAGATGAAGATGTCGGCCTTGGCCTGCCGCGCCAACTGGGTGCGCCGGGTCAGCGGCAGGAACACGTCGTTGTCGCGGGTGAGCACCGCCTTCAGACCGGGCGTGGCGTTGACCTGACGGGCCAGTTCGCGGGCGATGGCGAGCGTGACGTCCTTCTCGCGCTTGCCGGTCGGGCCGATGGCGCCGGGATCCTGACCGCCGTGGCCGGCGTCGATGGCGACGATCAGCGGACGGGTGCCGGCCCGAAGATCGCGCAGGCCGCGGCCGGCGGGCACCGCCGTCTCCGCCGGCAACACCGGCGGTCTGGCCTGCGGATCGACGGGCGCGGTCGCGGGCTTGCCGGCCAGCGTCGGACCGGCGGCGAGCGGCGGCGTCGCGCCCGGCTTGTCGACGACGGGATTCGGCGTCTTCGCGGGATTGGGGGAGGACGCGGCCGACGAGACGCCGGCGACCGGGCCGGTGACGCCCGGCGCTGAGGTGATCGCGGCCGGCGTGGTCGAGGCGGCAATGATCGCCACCGGACTGCCCTGAGCCGGGCCGGCCACAGTGCCGGCCGCAGTGCCCGCCGCGACCGACGACGGCGCGACAGCGGGACGCGGGCCATCGCCCGGCCATTCGAGCACCAGACGGACGCCATCCGCGGCACGTTCGAGCCGCGGCAGCGGCTTCACCGGCGCGGCGAGGTCGAACACGATGCGGGTGGTGCCGGCCGCGGGCTGGCCGCGACGCACCGAACGGATCACGCCGAGCGGCGCCGGCAGTTGCAGCGTGGCGGCGACAGCGGTGTCGGGAAGATCGACCACGAAGCGGTCGGGGTTGGACAGGCTCAGCGTGCGGAACGCCACATCGCCCTGCAGATGCAGCTCGGCACGGGTGCCGGCGGCGGCTTCGCTCAGCTGCAAGCCCTTGATTTCATTCGCTTGCGCAAGATTCCAGCAGAGCGCCGCCAGCAGGGCGACGCCCAGGATGATCTGCTGTACGGTGGTCCCCTTGACGCGCATGACCGGTAGTCAACCACCAGTCCGGGATTTTTTCAAGCACTTTTCCCTTAATAATCCGTGACCTGCCGAGACTTCCTGCCCCCGGGGATCAGCAAGCGGCCGCAAGCCCCTGCCCGGCCATCAGCCGGATGGCATCAACCGGGTCAACCAGTCCCGGCCGACCGGGCTCAGCGCGGTCAGGACGCAGCGACGTCCATCGCCGTCGATGGCCAATTCCACCCGCAGGTCCGCGGCAGGCAAGGCATCGGCGCCGCGTTCGGGCCATTCCACCAGCCAGAGCACCGCGTCGGCGTCGTCCAGACCGAGGAATTCCAGCTCCGCGCCATCGCCGATCCGGTACAGGTCCAAGTGCATCGCCTCGCCTCCGCCCGTGAGCGGATAGCGTTCGACCAGCGTGTAGGTCGGGCTGCGGATCGCGCCCTGCACGCCCAGTGCGCGCAGCCACCCCCGCGCCAGCGTGGATTTGCCTGCGCCCAGATCGCCCTGCAGATGCACGACCGCCGGCGACGGCGCGCTCGCGGCGAGCGCCTGCGCGAGCGCTTCGGTGGCCTGCGCATCGGCCAGATGCAACGCCACTTCGCTCACGCGCGGGCGACCGGATTCGCCAGTCGCCGCAACTGCGGAAACAGATCCGACGGCAGCAGTCCGCGTTCGCCACCATCACGCGCGGCGGCATCGCCCGCGGCGGCATGCAGCAGCGCGCCGCAGACCGCCGCATCGAAGGGCGCCCAGCCCTGCGCGAGAACGCCGGCGATCGCGCCGGTGAGCACATCGCCCATGCCGCCGGTCGCCATGCCGGGATTGCCGGCATCGACGATCACCGGGACTTCGCCGGGAGCGGCAATGATCGTGCCGGCCCCCTTGAGCACCGTCGCGCAGCCGAACCGAGCGCCCAGTCGCCGCGCGCTCTGCAGGCGATCGTGCTCGATGTCCTGCACCGCGATCCCCAGCAGGCGCGCGGCCTCGCCCGGATGCGGCGTCAACACCGCCTGCGGCAGTAGCCGGGCATCGTGGCGGGCGATCGCGTTGAGCGCATCGGCGTCGAACACCGCCGGCAATGGCGCCGCGAGCGCGGCCTGCAGCAGGCCCGCACTCCAGTCGCTGTCGCCGAGACCCGGGCCGACCGCGAGCACGCTCGCTCGCGAGAGACAGGGACCCAGGGCATCGCCATCCTCGACCGCGCGGACCATGCACTCCGGCCGCCGCGACAGCAGCGGCGAGACGTGCTCCGCGCGCGTCGCCGCGCTCACCAGTCCGGCGCCGACGCGATGCGCGGCCTCGGCGCAGAGCGCGATCGCACCGCCGTACCCGCGATCGCCACCGATGCACAACACGTGACCGAACTGCCCCTTGTGCGCATCGCGCGCGCGCGGCGCGAACCAGCGCGCGAGCGCGGATGGGCGCGCGAGACAGGCCGCGGGTTCGAGATCGTCGAACACGTGCTCGGCGAGACCGAGCGTATCGACCACGACCTCGCCGGCGACCGCGCGACCGCGACCGGTGTAGAGACCGGGCTTGCCGGCGATGAACGTGAGGGTGACCGTGGCGCGGACCGCGAGACCGTCGTGATGGCCGCTGTCGGCATCGACGCCGGAAGGGACGTCGAGAGCCAGGATCGGCGCCGGATTGTCGTGATTCAGCGCGGCGACCAGATCCGCCGCCGCGCCCTCGATCGCGCGGTGCAGGCCGATGCCGAACAGCGCATCGACCCAGACATCGACCTGCGGCAGCGCGTCGTCGATCTGGAAGATCGCCGCCTCGCCGCCGGCCTGCAGATACGCGTCGGCGGCGCGGCGGGCCGGCCCCGGCTTCACGTCATCGCCCGGACGCAGCACGAAGACATGACGACCGGACGCGCGCGCCAGTGCCGCCAGGACGTAGCCGTCGCCGCCGTTGTTGCCGGGCCCGCAGGCGATGCCGATGCGCTGCGCCTGCGGCCAGCGATCCAGCAGCAGACGCCAGGCGGCCAGACCGGCGCGGGCCATCAGATCGTCCTCGTCGAGATCGAACCGGGCCATCGCGACCTGTTCGGCGGCGCGCACCGCGGCGCCCAGGTAGACCTTCGGCAGATCGTGCAGTGATGTCGTGCGCATGCCCGGATTCTATACTCCCGCGCGTGGCCGCCGACTCAGACATCGATCTCAACGCGCTCGCCGGCCGGATCAAGGCGCTGGCGGCGGAGGCCGGGTTCGCCCGCTGCGGCATTTCCGGCGTCGAACTTGGCGCGGACGAGGCCCATCTGCGCGACTGGCTGGCGCAGGGCCTGCACGGATCGATGCGCTGGATGGCCGAGCATGGCGACAAGCGCAGCCGTCCCGCGGACCTGGTCCCGGGCACGCTGCGGGTGATCTCGGTGGGGCTCGACTACGGCCGCGACCCGGACCAGGCCTGGGCCACGCTGGAAGACGGCGGGCGCGCCTACGTCGCGCGCTACGCCCTCGGACGCGATTACCACAAACTGATGCGCAATCGCCTGCAGAAGCTGGCCGATCGCGTGGCCGCGGAGATCGGCCCGTTCGGGTATCGCGCGTTCGTCGATTCGGCGCCGGTGCTTGAACGCGCGCTGGCCCGGAACGCCGGGCTCGGCTGGATCGGCAAGCACACCTGTCTGATCGATCGCGACGGCGGTTCGTGGTTCTTCCTCGGCGAACTCTACGTCGATCTGCCGCTGCCGATCGACCCGCCGGCGACCGCGCACTGCGGCACCTGCACCCGGTGCATCGAGATCTGCCCGACCCAGGCCATCGTCGCGCCGTACCGGCTCGACGCGCGGCGCTGCATCGCCTATCTCACCATCGAGCACGAAGGCGCGATCGACGAAGACCTGCGACCGCTGATCGGCAACCGCATCTTCGGCTGCGACGACTGCCAGCTCGTCTGTCCCTGGAACAAGTTCGCGCAGCGCACCGACGAACCGGATTTCCGTGCACGCAACAACCTCGACAAGGCGACCCTGGTCGAGCTGTTCGCATGGAACGAAGACGAATTCCTGCAGCGCACCGAAGGCTCGCCGATCCGCCGCAGCGGTTACGCGCGCTGGCTGCGCAATCTCGCGATCGCACTGGGCAACGCGCCGAAGACGCCGGAGGCGATCGCCGCGCTGGAATCACGGCGACACATCGACGATGCGATGGTGCGCGAACACGTCGAATGGGCGCTCGCCCGGCATGCGCGACACGGGTAGCGCGGCTTCCGTCTGCTCCCGCGACGCGATGATCGGAGCGATGCGTCAGAGCGGACGGTTGCGGATCTCGTCGAGCAACGCCCGCGTCACCGGATCGTCCGCCTCGCTTTGTCCCTGCAACGCCGGCAGCAGTTTGTTCGCGACCTGCTTGCCGAGTTCGACCCCGAACTGATCGAAGGCGTTGATGCCCCACAGCACCGATTGCAGATAGACGCTGTGCTCGTACAGCGCGATCAGCGCGCCCAGCGATTCCGGTGTCAGCGCGTCGAGCAGCAACAGCGTGCTCGGCCGGTTGCCGGCGTAGGCGCGATGCGGGTCGTCGCTGGCCTGGCCGTTGGCGAAGGCCTCGGTCTGCGCCAGCAGATTCGCCAGCAGCGCGGCGTGATTGTCGCCGTGTGCATGATCGGCGCGGATCGTGCCGATGAAATCCGCCGGCACGATCTGGGTGCCCTGATGCAGCGCCTGGAAGAAACTGTGCTGGGTATCGGTCCCTGCCCCGCCCCACCACACCGGCACGGTATGTCCGGCGGGCGGCGCGCCGTCGAGGCGCACGGACTTCCCGAGACTCTCCATCACCAGCTGTTGCAGATAGTTCGGCAGCAGACGCAGGCGCTCGTCGTAGGGCAGCACGGCGTGGCTGCCGGCATGCATCGCGTTGCGGTTCCAGATCGCGGTCAACGCGTGCCATGCCGCGAGATTGGCGCGCGGCGGCGCGGCCAGCGCATGCGCGTCCATCTCCGCGGCGCCGGCAAGCAGGCGTTCGAAGCCCGCCATGCCGATCGCCAGCGCGATCGGGAACCCCACCGCCGACCACAACGAATAGCGGCCGCCGACCCAGTCCCACATCGGCAGGATGCGCTGCTCGTCGATGCCGAAGGCCGCCGCGCGCGGTACGTTCGCGCTGACCGCGTACACGCGATCGTCGGCGCCGAGCCAATCGCGCACGACGCGACCGTTGAGGAGGGTTTCCTGGGTGCCGAAGGTCTTCGAGATCAGGATCGCCGCGGTGCGTGCGGGATCCAGCCGCGCGAGCGTGCGACGCACCGCATTGCCATCGACGTTGGAGACGAAATGCACGCGCAGACCGTCGGCGTCGTGGGCGAGCGCATCGGCGACCAGCCGCGGGCCGAGGTCGGAACCGCCGATGCCGACGCTGACCACATCGGTCACGCCAGAGGCGCGCACCTGTTCCACCAGCGCGGCCATCCGCGCGCGCGCGGCGCGCGCCTGCGCCGACGCATCGCGCGCCTCCGCACTGTCAGAAAGATCGCTGCGCAGCGCGGTGTGCAGCGCTGCGCGGCCTTCGGTGACGTTCACCGGATGGCCGTCGAACAGGCGCCGCATCGCGGAGGCGAGCTGCGCGCGCTCGGCCAGCGCGAACAGCGCGTCGAGCGCCGGCCGGTCGTAGTGCTGGCGGGCGAAATTCGCGTACAGCGGGCCGACGCGGAGCGCGAAATCGCGCGGGCGATGCAGATCCTCGGCGATCAGGCGGGCGATCGGCGTCTGGCGGAGACGCTCTGCGTGCGGATGCAGCGTGTCGAAATCGGGGTTCGGCATGGCGGGACTCGTCGCGGGGCATGCGATGGCGAAACCGCATCTTGCCAGATGCGACCGGCGGGACGGGGCTCGCCGGTACTGCAAACGAAACCAGCGCCGGTGTCGCCGTGGATTCAGCCCAACGCGAATTCGAGATTGTCGATCAGCCGGGTACGGCCGAGACGTGCCGCGATCAGTGCCACCCGCGGACCAGGCACGGCGTAGCCGGCCGGCTGGATGTCGGGCTCGGCCAGATCAGGTGTGCGGATCGCTGCGTAATCCACCGCGAAACCGGATTCTTCCAGACGCAGCGCGGCACCGGCCTCGACCGAGGTGCGCGAAACGCCGGCCAGCAACTGCGCGCGCATGTCCAGCAGCGTGCGATGGATCTCGGCGGCGATCACGCGATCGTCGGCGGAGAGGTACTGGTTGCGCGAACTCATCGCCAGCCCGTCCGCTTCGCGCACGATGTCGCCGCGCAACAGGGTCAGCGGATAGGCCAGATCGGTGACCATCTGCTGGATCACCGCCAGTTGCTGGAAGTCCTTCTTGCCGAACGCGGCCACGTCCGGCTGCACCTGGTTGAACAGGCGGGCCACCACCGTGCACACGCCATCGAAATGGCCCGGACGGTGCGCGCCTTCCAGCACGTCGGCGACGCCCGGCACGCGCATGCGCACGGCCAGATCGACCCCGAAGGGATACATCGATTCCACCGTCGGCAGCCACAGCGCGTCGCAACCGGCGGCCTCCAGGCCGCTGGTGTCGGACTCGGGCGTGCGCGGGTAGCGGGTGAAGTCCTCGTTCGGCCCGAACTGGGTCGGATTCACGAACACGCTGGAAATCACCCGGTCGGCGTGCTGGCGCGCCAGCGCGACCAGCGAGTAGTGGCCCGCGTGCAGATTGCCCATGGTCGGGACGAAGCCGATGCGCAGGCCCTCGCGGCGCCAGCCGAGGATGCGTTCGCGCAGACGGCGCAGTTCGATGATGGTTTCGATCATGGCTTCGCAGGAGGTAGGAATGACGTGCGCCGCGGCTCAGCCGGCGAGGATCTCGACCCAGTCGGCATGGACCCAGCCCCAGGCGCAGGGGCCGCGATACGCCACGGGGCGCGGAAGGCTGGACGACACGCCGCAATCGGAGGCGTCCTGTCCCGCACGCGGATAGACGATGGAGAACCACTTGCCGCCCGCGGCATCGCCGCAGACGAAGAAGGTGTCGCCTTCGCGCAAGCGGTCGCGCAGCCCGTATTGCGCGCCCGGTCCGCCGCGCACGGCCAGGAATCCGTCGCCACCGGGCTTCAGACCGGACACCCTCGCCCAACTGCCACAGGCGTCGAGTTCGGCTTCCAGACCCACGCGCACCGGTACTTCGGTCGGTGCCGGCGACGCGGCGCGGGTCACGATCGGCGCCGACACCGTCATGATCGCGAGACAGATCCCGCTGGCGAGCCGGAACGCGTTCATTGGTAGGCGTGCTCCGCGTCCGGGAACGCGCCGCTGCGCACCGCTTCGCAGTACGCGCGCACCGCGCCGGCCACCGAACCACCCTCTTCGAGGAAATCCTTGACGAACTTCGGCCGGCGATGACCGCCGTCCAGACCGAGGAGATCGTGCAGAACCAGCACCTGGCCGTCGCAGTGCGGACCGGCGCCGATCCCGATGGTGGGGATCGGACTGGCCGCGGTGACCGTCTGCGCCAATCCCGACGGCACGCACTCCAGCACGCACAGCGATGCCCCGGCCTCGGCCACCGCCAGCGCGTCCTCGCGCAGTTTCGCCGCCGCGCGTTCTTCGCGCCCCTGCACCTTGAACCCGCCGAAACGCAGCACCGACTGCGGCGTGAGACCGAGATGCCCGGCGACCGGAATCTCGCGCTCGACCAGATAACGGATGACGTCGAGTTTGTGCGGTCCGGCGCCCTCGAGCTTCACCATCTGCGCGCCGGCCTGCAGCAGCCGGGTCGCGGCGTCGAGCGCGCGTTCGGGCGTGGCGTCGGCCTGGAACGGCAGATCGGCGATCAGCAGCGCGCGTTTCAGATGGGTCGCGACCGCGGCGGTGTGGTATGCGATGTCGTCGACCGTCACCGGCAGCGTCGACGGGTGGCCCTTGACCACCATGCCGAGCGAATCGCCGACCAGGATCAGGTCGACACCGCTGCGATCGAGCACGCGGGCGAACACCGCGTCGTAGGCGGTCAACATCGCCAGCTTGCGCCCCTCGCGCTTGGCGTCGGCGAGCGCGGGCACGGTCCAGGGCTTGTCTTCTTGAAGGGCCATGAGCGTCCTGAGTGTGGCCGGAAGGAAGAGGCCGGAGAGCGACTAGCCTAGCAGGTCGCACCGCGCGCTTTGCGGCGTTTCAGTGTTCCGGCAGCGGCGCGATGGCGGCCCTGCCGACCCGCGCCAGCGCCTGCCTGGCGGTGCCGCGCCCGGGAATCGGCAGGTCTTCAGCCAGATCGAGCAGCGGCACCAGGGCGAAAGCACGCTCGTGGAGATGCGGATGCGGCACGCGCAGGCCGGGTTCGTCGATCATGGCCTCCCCGTACAGCAGGATATCGAGGTCGAGCGTGCGCGGCCCCCAACGTCCGCTGCCGTCGGCGGCGCGACTGCGGCCGAAATCGCGTTCGATGCCGAGCAGTTCGTCGAGCAGCGCGCGCGGCGCGAGCGCGGTCTCGAGCGCGGCCGCGGCGTTGACGAAATCAGCCTGATTCTCCTGCCCCCAGGCCGGCGTGCGGTACAGGCGCGACATCCCGAGGAAACGGCTGCGCGGCACGGTCATCAGCCGATGCACCGCGGCACGCAGCACCCCGACGCTGTCGCCGACGTTGCCGCCCAGACCGATATAGGCGATCACCGGGGCGCGACGTCGGCTCACCGCGAAACGGTCCAGCGCAGCGCTCAATGTCCGACCGCCGCGGGTCGACGGCGACGGCGTCGACGCGGACCGCGCGATTCCGTCTGCTCGTCCTCGTCGCCGGGCTGCGCACGCACGGCGGCGACCGCCAGGGCGTGATCGGGATCGTTCTGGGCTTCAGTCCAGAACGCGATGTCGGCCGCGTGACTGTCGGAAGCGATCTGACGCAACTGCAGGAAATCGAAGGCGGCACGGAACCGCGGCTGCGCCAGCAGGCGAACCACGCGCTTGCGCTGGCGCTGGGAAAAACGGCCCTGCAGCAGCCAGATCTCCTGCATCGGCAGCGAGAACCGGCGGGGCAGCGCGACCGTGTCGACCTGATGCAGCGTGACCCGGTCGGCGGCGCGACGCTCGGCCTCGGCCGCATGCACACCCTGGGCCTGCAGCATCGCCAGCGTGCGGCAGTAGGCCGGCCACAGCAGCAACGCGAACAGGAATGCCGGCGACACCGGTTCGTCGGCGGCGATGCGGGCATCGGTGGCGCGCAGGCCTTCGATCAGCATCCGCCGCAGCGCCCCGCTGCGATTGGACGCCAACGCCGCGGCGGTCTCCGGCATCAGGGCCGGCAGCAGACCGTGGCGTTCCAGACCGAGAAAACTGGCTTCGGCATGACCGGAGAGGAACAGCTTCAGGCATTCCTCGAACAACCGCGCGGGCGACGCCTCCTGCAACAGCGAGGCCAGTCGCGGCAGGGGGTCGGCGCTGGCGGCATCGATCGAGAACCGCAGCTTGGCCGCCAGCCGCACCGCACGCAGCATGCGGACCGGATCTTCGCGATAACGGGTTTCCGGGTCGCCGATCAGCTTGAGCACACGATTGCGCACGTCCTCGAAACCGCCGACGTAGTCGCGCACCGAGAAATCCGAGATCGCGTAATAGAGCGCGTTGGCGGTGAAATCGCGGCGGACCGCGTCGTCCTCGATGGTGCCGTAGACGTTGTCGCGCAACACCCGGCCATCTTCGCCGGTCTCGCGATCGCCGCTGCCGTCGTCGCTGTTGGCGCGGAACGTCGCCACTTCGATGATCTCGCGCCCGTAGACCACATGGGCCAGACGGAAGCGGCGCCCGATCAACCGGCAGTTGCGGAACAGATGCTTGACCTGCTCCGGCGTGGCGTCGGTGGCCACGTCGAAATCCTTGGGATGCTCACCCACCAACAGGTCGCGGACCGCCCCTCCGACCAGATAGGCCCCGTAACCGGCCTCATGCAGGCGATAGAGCACACGCAGCGCACTGGGGCTGATGTCCTTGCGCGAAATGGCGTGCTGATCGCGGGGAATGGCGTGCGGCGCGGTCGGAAGTTGCGTGATTTCGGTCATCGAGACGAGAGGTTCTTGAATGCTGACGGGCGAGATTGGCGAAGTCGTCGGGGGACCGGCTATACTAGCAGGCCTGTCGGCTCTGCCCGCCCTACCCGGCCTTTCCGGCTCCGGGCAACGCGATGCCGGCATCCGTTCCTGCAGTTCATGCTCCCTTCGTCTAGAGGCCCAGGACGTGGCCCTCTCAAGGCTAAAACACGGGTTCGAATCCCGTAGGGAGCGCCATCCCCCGAAGCCCGCGCCGCAAGACGCGGGCTTCGTCTTTTCGGGCGCCCGGGGGACAAGCCCGGAACGCCCCCCCCGCACGGGCCATGCCTCCCCCCGCGTTTCCGATCGGCACGGTCTTCGCCTGCCGGCCCGCTCGCTTTACACTAGCGCCCTGCCGCTTCCAGGGTCGGAATCATGCCTTTCGTCGTCACCGAAAACTGCATCAAGTGCAAGTACACCGACTGCGTGGAGGTCTGCCCGGTCGACTGCTTCCACGAGGGTCCGAATTTCCTGGTGATCGACCCGGACGAATGCATCGACTGCACGCTCTGCGAGCCGGAATGCCCGATCAATGCGATCTACCCGGAGGACGACGTCCCGGCCGGACAGGAAACCTTCGTGGCCCTCAACAAGGAACTCTCGGGGATCTGGCCGGTGATCACCGCGCGCAAGGATCCGCTGTCCGACGCCAAGGAATGGGAAGGCAAGCCGGGCAAACTGCCCCTGCTGGAACGCTGAACGGCCGACGCGACGACCGATCGCGGAAACGAAAAGGGCGCCCGAGGGCGCCCTTTTCTTTGCAACCGTGGCGGTCACTGGCCGCCGAGTGTCGCCTTCAGCGATGCGATGAGACGCGCCGCACTGTCGTTGTCGGCCGGCAGGCCGCGCGGATCGACCGCGGACACCGTACTGCGACCACCGGCTTCGGTGATGCGGATCAGGAACTTCTGACCCTGATAATCGACATCGTAGGCACCGAGCAACTGGGCCCGGCTGGCGATCACGAGGTCCGGCGTGGCCACCAGCGCATCGCCGACCCGGGCGAACGCCGAAGCACGATCGCCGGCGACGCTGAATCCCAAGGTGCGGCCGGCCGGAGTGGTGGCGGACAGCGAGGACCGGGTGACCGAGCCGCCCGCGGTGGCCGCCACATTGCGCTCGGCTTCGGCCGCATCGAACGCCGGCGGGAATTCGAGCGGGCGCTGCGACTCCTCGACCGCGTAATAGTCTTTCTTGCGGAACCAGCTGCAGCCCGAGGTACCGAGCACGGCGGCGGACATCGCGACGAAAACCGCGACGGTCGCGGCGCGCGACAGGGCATTGCGGAGGTTCTGGCGGATCGGGGACATGGGATCTCCTGGAAAAAACGGTACGGGCGACGGGCCCGATGATTCGTTGCGGTCGCGGCTCAACCGGCCTGCGCGAGCGGCGCGGCGCTCGCGCGCTCGACCGCGGCGATGCGTGCCGCGGTCGCGTCCGCCGCGGCGGCATGGGCGTCGGACAGCGTGGTCAACGGCAGGCGCAGGCCGTGACCGATGCCCTGGCGGGCGAGGATCGCCTTGACCGGGATCGGATTGGGCTCGATGCCCATGAAATCGAAGATCGGCTGCAGTTCGGCGTCCAGCGCCTCCGCTTCGGCGCGCCGGCCGCCGCGGGCCAGATCGCACAACCGCCGCATGGCCGCCGGCAACACGTTCGATGCCACCGAGATCACGCCGTCGGCGCCGGCGAGCATCGCCCGCGCGGCGGTCGGATCGTCGCCCGACAGGATCGCGAACGCCGGCGATCGCAGCGCCAGCAGTTCGGCCATGCGTTCGGGCTCGGCGCGTGCCTCCTTGATCGCGACGATCCGCGGATGCGGCGTCAGCGCGGCGACCGTGGACGGCAGCAGATCGCAGCCGGTGCGGCCGGGCACGTTGTACAGCACCACCGGCAACGCGCCGTCGTCGGCGACCGCGCGGTAATGCGCGATCAGTCCGGCCTGGGTCGGGCGCACGTACGGGGGGGTGACCACCAGGGCGGCGTCGGCACCGCAATCGGCGGCGCGACGGGTCAGCGCGATGGTCTTGGCGGTGTTCGACAGGCCGGTCCCGGCCAGCACCGGAATGCGTCTGGCGACCACGGACACCGCGCGGCGCAGCAGCGCCTCGTACTCGTCGTCGCCGAGGGCGTTGGCCTCGCCGGTCGAACCGGCCACCACCACCGCCTGGGTGCCGGAATCGATCTGCGACTGCAGCAGACGATCCCACGCGGAGAAATCGAGGTCGCCGGACGCCGTGAACGGCGTGGCCAGCGCGGTGATGCTGCCGGACGGATGCACGCGGATGCCTTGGAAGTGCCTGGAGGAGTTCGGAGGAGCCGGATCGGGCGCGAGGCACCGGAATCCGACCGACGGATGTTACTTGGGAAGGTCTGAACACTCCATCCTCCGCGCACCGGGCGCGGGAATCACCACCGTGGGCGGGCCATCCGGAGCGCGGCGATCGGGAGCCGTCCCCCGGATGCCGGCGATGACAGCGGTCCCCGGAGGCGGATCCTGGGAGCCGGCCATGGGAATCAACCACTTGGCACCAGGCCTCCGAAGCGCCCCGCGGACCGCTCACCGCCGGCCCGCACGGCAACGTGCACGACCATCGCCATTCACCTTGCGGCCCGAAACCGCGGACCAGTATGCTGGCATCGAATTCCCGGCGCGCCGCGCACGGCGGAACAGAAGCCGATCCACCGGCCCGCTCCCCACGGTTCGCCCCCTTCCGGTTCGATTCATTCGCTTCGATCCATTCGCTTCGATTCATTTGCCCGACCCGTTCGGCTTCATCCACTCGCAACACTTCCTCGCGCGGACGCCACCTTGACCGATTCTTCCACCGCCGCCCGGCCTGCGCCGAACGAGAACTACCTGCTGATCAACGCCTACACGACGCATCCGCAGTCCCCGCTCCTGTCGGTCACCCGGCGGATCGCCGACAGCGGCTGCAATCTCGTCGATGCCCGCCTGTCCACCGTCGGCCGCGACGTGTCGGTCACCGCGCTCGCGATCGGCCCCTGGGACGCCATCGCCAAGCTCGAAGCGATGCTGACCCGGCTCGAACGCGAGGAAGGCATCAAGCTGATCTGGTACCGCACCGGTCCCAAGCCGATGCAGTCCAACCTGCTGCCGTACGTGGTCGAAGTCGTGGCCGCCGACAAGCCGGGCATCCTCTACCAGCTCGCCGATTTCTTCGACCGCCAGGGCATCACCATCGAAAGCCTGCACTGCGCCCGCTACCGCGCGATGCAGACCGGCGCCGACATGTTCTCGGCCCAGGTCACCATCGGGGTGCCGGCGGACATGCACATCGCCGCGCTGCGCGACGATTTCCTCGAATTCTGCGACCATCTGAACCTCGACGCGATCATGGACCCGATGAAGTTCTGACGACGATGACGGAAACCGGAAAAACGCTCCCGAAAGCCACCCGCTCGCTCCCGCTCGCGCTCTCCACCGGCGAGACCACCACGCTCGCCGCCCATGCCGGCCGCTGGCTGGTGCTGTACTTCTATCCGAAGGACTCGACGCCCGGCTGCACCACCGAGGGCCTCGAATTCAACGCCCTGCTGCCGAAGTTCGCGAAACTCGGTTGCGACGTGCTCGGGGTTTCGCGCGACTCCATCAAATCGCACCAGAATTTCTGCGCGAAGCAGGGCTTCGAGTTCGCGCTCGTCAGCGACGGCGACGAGGCCCTCTGCAACGCCTTCGGCGTGATCGGCGAGAAGAACATGTACGGGAAGAAAGTGCTGGGCGTGATCCGCAGCACCTTCCTGATCGACCCGGACGGCCGGATCGCGGCCGAGTGGCGCGGCGTGAAGGTCGCCGGCCACGCCCAGGCCGTGCTCGACGCGCTGAAGGCGGCCCAGGGCCAGTGATCGTCTCTTACGCGACATCGCCGCGCCGCCCCGCTTCGCGGGTCGCGGCAGCCGCATGCTGCCCGGCATTCCACGGCGAGCCGTCTTCAGGCCGCCCCGTTGATCATTCCCATTCTTTCCCCAGCATCGGTACACCGACCGCATGATGACCAAAGGCAAGCGCATCTACGTCCTCGACACCAACGTGCTGATGCACGACCCGACGGCGCTGTTCAAGTTCGAGGAGCACGACGTCTTCCTGCCGATGCAGGTGATCGAGGAACTGGACAACGCCAAGAAAGGCACCTCGGAAGCCAGCCGCAACGCACGCCAGGTCAGCCGCTTCATCAATGAACTGATCGAGAGCCACGGCACCGACAAGATCACCAGCGGCCTGCCGCTGAGCCGCCCGAAGGGCCTGCAACTGCGCGCCGCCGAGAGCATCGGCAAGCTGCGGTTCCAGACCGGCAGCTTCGATTCGGCGAAGAGATTCGGCGCGGTGATGCCGGACAACCAGATCCTCGGCGCGATCCTGATCCTGCAGGAAGCCGAATCCGGCGTCCCGGTCGTCTTCGTTTCCAAGGACATCAACCTGCGGATCAAGGCCGCGATCGCCGGCATCCCGTCCGAGGACTACGAGAACGATCGCGCGCTCGACGATTTCAGCCTGCTGTACACCGGCGTGGCCGCGCTGCCCGAGGATTTCTGGCAGCGTCACGGCGCCGACCTGCGATCGTGGACCGAGAAGGGCCGCACCTTCTATGAATTCTCCCGCGACGGCGACGAGGAATGGTTCCCGAACCAGTTCCTGTTCCTGCCCGGCGACGAGGAAGCGGAAATGCGCGTGGCGCGGGTCGACGGTGATCGCATCACCGTGCAGATCGTCGACGACTACCGCAGTCATCAGCACGCCGTCTGGGGCATCGCCGCGCGCAACCGCGAGCAGAATTTCGCGCTCAACGCGCTGATGGACCCGGACATCGATTTCGTCACCCTGCTCGGTACCGCCGGCACGGGCAAGACCCTGCTCGCGCTCGCCGCGGGTCTGGCGCAGACGATGGACCAGCAGCGCTATCGCGAGATCATCATGACCCGCGCCACGGTGAGCGTGGGCGAGGACATCGGTTTCCTGCCCGGCACCGAAGAGGAAAAGATGACGCCGTGGATGGGCGCGCTGACCGACAACCTCGAAGTGCTGATGCCGAATACCCAGGACGGCGGCAGCTGGGGCCGCGCCGCGACCAACGACCTGCTGGCGTCGCGGATCAAGATCCGCTCGCTGAACTTCATGCGCGGCCGCACCTTCCTCACCCGCTGGCTGATCCTCGACGAGGCCCAGAACCTCACGCCGAAGCAGATGAAGACCCTCGTCACCCGCGCAGGCCCCGGCACCAAGATCATCTGCCTGGGCAACGTCGAACAGATCGACACGCCCTACCTCACCGAAACCACCTCCGGCCTGACCTACGCCGTCGATCGATTCAAGGGTTGGGCGCACAGCGCGCACATCACCCTGAAACGCGGCGAGCGCTCGCGACTGGCGGATTTCGCGTCGGAAGTGCTGTGAGGTGAACGCGGCGTGGTCTCCGGGCGGCGGCGCGATCGCGTTGCTGCCCGGTCGCGCATCGACCTGCTGGCTGTTGCCGGGTTTTCTCGATCCGGCCGAATGCGACGCCGAAATCGCCGCGGCGCAGGCCTGCGGCTTCGTCCGCGCCGACGCCGATTTTCCGCCGAGCTACCGCAACAACCGCCGGCTGGTCCGTGACGATGCCGCGCATGCCGATGCCCTGTATGCGCGATTGCGCGCACGGGTGGACCTGGATGCGTTCGTGCCCGAGGCCGACGGCCGTCGCTGGCGGCCCGCCGGCATCAATCCGCGACTGCGCTATTGCCGCTACGAGCCGGGCGAAGCCTTCCACCTGCATCAGGACGGCGTGCGCCACGAAACCGATGGCCGCCGCTCGTTCCTGACCTTCATGATCTATCTCGACGACCCGGCGCATTTCGACGGCGGTGCGACCCGATTCTTCGCGCACGGCCCGCAGGGCGACGCCGATGGCGCCAATCCGCCGCTGCTGTCGCTGCGACCGCCGCGCGGCAGTCTGATCGTGTTCGATCACGCGCTTTGGCACGACGGCGCCGAAGTGCTGTCCGGCACCAAGCACGTGCTGCGCAGCGATCTGATGTTCGTGAGCGACGACGCGGACGACGGCGCACGGACCGCTTCGGACGATCGGGCGTTCTCGCCCGGCCACTTCGGCTACGTGTGGAAACTCGCGCGTCTGCAGGATGGCGGCGTGGCCAGCGCAGGACGCGATGCGGTGGTGCGCCTGTGGTCCGCCGAAGGCGCGCTCCGCGGCGCACTGGCCGGCCATGCGCAATCGGTGCTGGCGATGGCGCAGACCTCGGCGGACACGCTGTTCACGTTGTCGCGCGATCGCACGCTGCGATGCTGGGACCTGCAGCGGCAGACCGAAACCGGCCGGATCGTGGCACACGATGGCGCCGGCCTCGCGCTCGCAGGCGACGCCGACGGGCATCTCGTCAGCGGCGGAGCCGACGGCGCCCTGCGTCGCTGGCGGGGCATGAACGCGATCGCCCGGCACGAAGCCGCGCATGCGGGATGGATCTGGGATCTCGCGCTGCACGGTGACCTCCTGGTCAGCGTGGGCGAAGATGGCTTCGCGCGGCTGTGGCGGCGCGACGATCTTTCGCCGATCGCCGCGTTGCCGCACGCGCAGCCCTTGCGCGCGGTGACGCTCCGCGACGATGTCGAAGGCACGACCCTCGTCTGTGGCGACATGCACGGGCAAACGCATCGGTGGCACAGCGCCGACGGCTTCGATTGGCATCGCATCGACCGGCAGCACCGGCATCGCGCGGCGATCCGCGCGATGCGCTGGCTGCCCGACGGTCGTCTCGGCAGCGCCGGCGAGGATGGCTGTGTGCTGATCGACGCTCCCGGAGCCCCCGGATGGCGCGAAATCGCGCGTCACGCGAATTTCGCGACCGATCTGCTCGGTTTCGTGGATGGACGTCTGCTGAGCGCCGGTTACGATGGGCGACTGCGGATCGGACGCTGGGACGTCGCATCGCGCGACACGTGCGCGCTCGCCCCGCCTGCCGGAGACTGAATGCCGATGTCTGCCCCCTCGAAACCCGACACGCAGATCGCGAAGGCATGCGTACTGCGCCCCTGGCACGTCGACGACATCGATGCCCTCCTCGCCGCCGTCCGCACCTCGCTGCCCACGCTCTCGCAGTGGCTGCCGTGGGCCACGGACGATTACGACCGCCCGCGGGCGGAAGCGTGGATCGCGCACTGCGCCGCCGCGCGCGAGGCCGGGAGCGAATACCACTTCGGCATCTTCGATGCGGGCACCGGCGATCTGCTCGGCGGTGTCGGATTGAACCACCTCATCCGCGCGTATCGCACGGCGCACATGGGGTACTGGGTCGCCGACGCCGCCCGCGGGCGCGGACTCGCGGTCGATGCCGCACGCCAGGCCGCACGCTACGCATTCGAGACCCTCGCGCTGCAGCGGCTGACGATCCTCGTCCAGCCGGAAAATCGCGCCAGTCTCCGGGTGGCGATGAAGCTCGGCACCGTCTGCGAGGGCGTGGCGCGCGACGTGATCGTGGTCCACGACCGCCCGCACGATGCCATGGTGTTCTCGCTGCTGCCCGCGGATCTGGGGATCGCCCCCTTCGGAAATGATGTCTGAAACATCAATAATCAAACTTCATCCTTGATTCTGCAGGTCTGATGCATGGACAATGCGGATTCCCGCCCCGGGAATCCGTGCATGATCACCGCAGCCCAGATGCGCGCCGCGCGCGCCCTGCTCGGCATCGACCAGCGACAGTTGGCCGAGTTGTCCGGCGTCTCCCTGCCCACCATCCAGCGGATGGAAGCCAGCACGGGCAACGTGCGCGGGGTGGTCGGCACCCTCACCAAGATCGTCACCGCCTTCGAGACCGCCGGCGTGGAGTTGATCGGCAACGATCAGCAAAGCCAGGCGCGTGGACGGGGCGTGCGACTGAAGGAGATCGAGCGATGAACGCCGGTGGCGGCCGCAGCGCGCTGCGGGAGTTCGTGCCGAAAAGCGTCGTCTGCCTGCGCGAGGGCTACCGCCTCCCCGATCTGCGCGCGGATGCCATCGCCGGCCTGACCGTGGCGATCGTGGCGCTGCCGTTGGCGATGGCGCTGGCGATCGCCAGCGGCGCCCCGCCGGAAAAAGGACTGCACACCGCGATCATCGCGGGCTTCCTGATCTCCGCCGTCGGCGGCTCGCGGGTCCAGATCGGTGGACCGACCGCGGCATTCATTCCGGTGGTGTTCTCGATCATCCAGCAGTTCGGCTACGGCGGTCTGATCCTGTGCACCCTGCTCGCCGGGCTGATGCTGATCGCGGCGGGCCTGCTGCGTCTGGGCACGCTGATGAAGTACATGCCACAGCCGGTCATCACCGGCTTCACCGCCGGGATCGCGGTCGGCATCTTCTCCAGCCAGATCAAGGATGCGCTCGGACTGCAGATGAGTCAGGTGCCGGCGGAATTCCTGCCGCGCCTGTCCGCCTACGCCAGGCACATCGCCACGGCGCAACCGGCGGCGATCGCGCTCACCGCGCTGGGTCTGTTCGCGATCCTGGCGCTGCGGCGCTGGCGCCCGGCCTGGCCGGGATTCCTGATCGCGCTGCTGCTGTGCACCCTGATCTGCACGGTGTTCGGGCTTCCGGCCGACACCATCGGCAGCCGGTTCGGCGGACTGCCGTCGGCGTTGCCGGACTTCGATTTTCCCCGGATCCCGTTCGAGCGCACCCGCGAACTGCTGCCGGGCGCCTTCACCATCGCGTTCCTCGCCGGCGTGGAATCGCTGTTGTCCGCGGTGGTCGCGGACGGCATGACCGGCCGCCGGCATCGTTCGAACATGGAACTCATCGGCCAGGGTGTGGCCAACGCCGCCTCGGCGCTGTTCGGTGGCCTGCCCGCGACCGGTGCGATCGCGCGCACCGCCACCAACATCCGCGCCGGTGCGCGATCGCCGGTGTCGGGCATGCTGCATGCGGGCTTCCTGCTGCTGTTCATGCTGCTGCTCGCACCGTTGATGCGCTACGTGCCACTGGCCGGGCTGGCGGCGATCCTGCTGATCGTGGCCTGGAACATCAGCGAGATCGAAGCGTTCCGGCACACGTTGTCGGCACCGAAGGGCGATCGTCTGGTGCTGCTGCTCACGTTCTTCCTCACCGTGTTCTTCGATCTGACGATCGCGATCGAGGTCGGCGTGGTCGTCGCCGCGTTCGTGTTCATGTTCCGGATGGCCGAGGCGGTGGAAATCCAGTCCGGCCAACGCATGCAGGAGGACGACGAAGGCGATACCGACCCCAGCCAGCGCGCACGACTGCCCGCAGGCGTCGAGGCGTTCCAGATCAGCGGGCCGCTGTTCTTCGGCGCGGCGAACCGGCTCGACGATCTGCTCGACCAGTTCAGGGTGCCGCCCAAGGTGTTCATCCTGCGCATGCGGCTGGTGCCGGTGATCGACGCCAGCGGCGTGCATGCGCTGGAAACGCTGCTCGAACGCTGCCAGCGTCGCGGCATCGCGCTGATCGTCTCGGGCCTGCAGACGCAACCGCGACGCGTGCTCGCGCAGATGCGTCTGCACCCGCGCGAGGGCGCGCTGCACATCGTCCCGGATTTCGATTCCGCGCTGCAACTCGCGCAGGCGTTGATCGCGGGCACGGCACCGCGCGATCAGGCGTCGACGACATCGTGAACATCGTCGCATCGCGCGACGATCGGTCTCCGCTATCGGAGCGCGCGCGAATCGCGCGCGACATCTATCGCAACGCCTTCGACTTTGACCGGATCGCATCTTCGGTCAGAATCCGCGCATGACCGCACCCCATTCGATCTTCCGCGCCGGATCCCGACCCGTCTCGGCACTGACCATCGCCGGCTCGGATTCGGGCGGCGGCGCCGGCATCCAGGCCGACCTCAAGACCTTCGCCGCGCATCGCGTGCACGGACTCAGCGCGATCGCGGCGCTCACCGCGCAGCACACGCGAGGCGTCACCGCGGTGGAAGTGCCATCGACCACCTTCCTGCACGCGCAGATCGCCGCATCGTTCGACGATTTCGAGATCGGCGCGGTCAAGATCGGCATGCTCGCCGATGCCTCCGTGATCGAGACCGTGGTCGAAGCGATGGAACGACATTTTCCTCCGCATATCGTGCTCGACCCGGTGATGATCGCGACATCCGGCGCAAAGCTGCTCGCCGACGACGCGGTGGACGCATTGCGCCGGCGGCTGCTGCCGATGGCGACCGTGCTCACGCCGAACCTGCCCGAAGCGGAATGCCTGCTCGGCCGGTCGATCCCCGATCTGGATGCGATGCGCAGCGCCTGCGACGACCTGCTGGATCTCGGCCCGGGCGCGGTGCTGCTCAAGGGCGGCCATCTCGCCAATGGCGACGAAGTCGTCGATCTGTTCGCCCAGCGCCGCGACACCGGCGGTCGTCTGCATCGCGAGATCCGCCACCCGCGGCTGGCGCTGGACGCCCACGGTACCGGTTGCACGCTCGCCGCCGCGATCGCCGCGCAGCTCGCGCTAGGGACGCCGCTGCTCGATGCCTGCCGCGCCGGCGCGGAATATGTGCATCGGGCACTGCGCCTGGGCAGCCGCCCGGGGCGCAGCGAAGTCCTCGTGCTGGACCATTTCGGCGCCGCACAGCTGTCCTGACCGTCTTCCGGTAATCCCTGGGACTCGCGACAGCGGCTCAATCCGCGCCGTAGCCGTCCGGATTCCGCGACTGCCAGCGCCAGGCGTCGCGACACGCGGTCTCGATGTCGCGTTCCGCACGCCATCCGAGCAGGCGCTCGGCGCGCGCCGGATCCGCGTACACCTCGGCGACATCGCCGGCGCGCCGATCGACGATCCGGTACGGCACCGCACGGCCGCTCGCCGCCTCGAACGCACGCACCAGTTGCAGCACGCTGACGCCACGGCCGACGCCGAGGTTGAGCACGACATGGCCGCGCACGTCTTGCAACCGCTCCAGGGCGTGCGCATGGGCGCTGGCGAGATCCATCACGTGGATGTAATCGCGCACGCCGGTGCCGTCGATCGTGGGCCAGTCGCCGCCGAACACCTGCAGGTGCGCGCGTTTGCCCACCGCAACCTGACAGACATACGGCATCAGATTGTTGGGAACGCCGTTCGGCGCTTCGCCGATGCGGCCTGATGGATGCGCGCCGACCGGATTGAAGTAACGCAGGCTGATCGCCTGCAGCGCCGGATCGGCGGCGCAGACATCGCCGATCAGCTGTTCCATCACCAGCTTGGTGCGGCCATAGGGATTGGTCGCCGACAGCGGCGCATCCTCGTCGATCGGCACCGAACGCGGTTCGCCGTAGACCGTGGCCGAGGAGCTGAACACCAGACGATGCACGCCGGCACTGCGCATCGCCCGCAGCAGTGCGATCGTGCCGACGATGTTGTTGTCGAAATAGTCGAGCGGCCGCTCGCAGGATTCGCCGACCGCCTTCAGCGCGGCGAAGTGGACCACCGCATCGAAACGGCCGGCCTTGAGCAGGGCCGTCATCGCCTCCGCATCGCGCACGTCCGCGCGATGCGCCTCGATCGGGCGCCCGATCAATTGCGCCAATCGCTCCAGCGCCACCGGCGAACTGTTGCTGAAATTGTCGACCACGACCACGTCATGGCCGCGTTCGGCCAGCACCACGCAGGTGTGGCTCCCGATGTAACCGGCACCGCCGCAGACCAGAACGCGCATGACACCTCTTCGAAGCGGAATGGAACCGTCGCGCGAGCGAACGGAATGATCGGGGCTTTGCGGCCGCGTACGTGCGACCGGATTCCGGACCGCACGACATCCATGGCCGGATGCGAACGGTTTCCTCGTGACTCCTGCCGAGACCGACCCCGGGGGGAGGATCGGCACGAGGCGCGGCAGGAGGATCGCCGTCCGATACGCCGGGCCACCATGCTACCGCATCCCTCTTCGCACGCTTGCGCGCCGGCGCCCGCCGGTCGTGACGCGCACGGCTGGTAAACTCCGCCCTTTCACGAATCCCGGATCACCGCACGATGCAGGTCGCACTTCCCGCCCACGACGCCATCGGTCCCGACAATATCCGTATCGCGATCATCGGACTGGGCTATGTCGGCCTGCCGCTGGCCGCGTCCTTCGGCAAACACTTTCCGGTGACCGGATTCGACATCGACGCGCAGCGCGTGGAAGAGCTCAGGCGTTTCCACGATCGCACCCTCGAGACCAGCGAAGCGGAACTGCGCGCCGCGACCGGACTGACCTTCGGATGCGATGCGAAGGATCTCGAAGGCTGCAATGTCTTCATCATCACCGTGCCCACGCCGATCGACGAATACAAACGTCCGGACCTGCGCCCGCTGGAATCGGCCAGTCGCACCGTCGGTCGCGCGATCCGCAGAGGCGGCGTGGCGATCTACGAATCGACCGTGTACCCGGGCGCCACCGAGGAAGTCTGCGTCCCGATCGTCGAGCGCGAATCCGGCCTGACGTTCAACGTCGACTTCTACGCCGGCTACAGCCCCGAACGCATCAATCCCGGCGACCATCAGCATCGCCTGGAAACGATCATGAAGGTCACCTCCGGCTCCACGCCGGCAGCCGCCGATTTCGTCGACGCGCTGTACGCCAGCATCATCACCGCGGGCACGCACAAGGCCAGCAGCATCCGCGTCGCGGAAGCGGCCAAGGTCATCGAGAACATCCAGCGCGACGTCAACATCGCGCTGATCAACGAACTGGCGCTGATCTTCCATCGCCTCGGCATCGACACCCACGAAGTGCTGGCGGCGTCGGGCACCAAGTGGAACTTCCTGCCGTTCAAACCCGGCCTGGTCGGCGGCCACTGCATCGGCGTCGATCCCTATTACCTCACGCACAAGGCGCAGCAGATCGGCTACCACCCCGACGTGATCCTCGCCGGTCGCCGCATCAACGACGGCATGGGCCAGCACGTCGCACAGTGCACGATCAAGGCCATGGCCCAGCGCGGACTGCCGACCGCGAACGCGAAGGTGCTGGTCCTCGGCCTGGCGTTCAAGGAGAACTGCCCCGACCTGCGCAACACCCGGGTGGTCGACATCCTCGACGAACTGCGTCGCTACAACGTGGAGGTCGACATCCACGACCCGTGGGTCGACGCCCCGCTCGCCCACGAGGAATACGGCCTGACCATGACCGACGCGCCGGCCGAGGGCACCTACGACGCGGTGATCCTGGCCGTCGCCCATCGTGAATTCGCCGCGCTCGGCGCCGAGGGCATCCGCCGCTTCGGCAAGACCGGCGCGGTGCTGTTCGACGTCAAGGGCGTGCTGCCGCGGGATCGGGTGGACGGGCGGCTCTGAGCACCCTCCCGTTCGACCCGAAACCGGAACGTCTACACGGCCATCTGGACATCCGCTTCACGGCTCTACAATAGCCGTCTGGTCCACCGAGACACCCCCCATGCGCATCCTCGTCACCGGCGCCGCCGGCTTCATCGGCTCCAAGCTCACCGAGCGCCTGATCGCCCGCGGCGACGAAGTGCTGGGCTACGACAACCTCAACGACTACTACGACCCGACGCTGAAGGACGCCCGCCTCGCACGGCTGACGCCGCTGCCGGGGTTCTCGTTCGTGAAGGCCTCGCTGGAAGACCGCGACGCGCTTGAAGCCGCGTTCGACAGCTTCAAGCCCGACCGCGTGGTCAATCTCGCCGCGCAGGCCGGCGTGCGCTATTCGCTGGAGAACCCGCGCGCCTACATCGACAGCAACATCATCGGCTTCCTCAACATCCTCGAATGCTGCCGCCATCGCGGCATCGAGCACCTCGTCTACGCGTCGTCCAGTTCGGTCTACGGCGCCAACCGCAAACTGCCGTTCGCGGTCGAGGACAGCGTCGACCATCCGGTCAGCCTGTACGCCGCCAGCAAGAAATCCAACGAGCTGATGGCGCACACCTACAGCCATCTGTTCGGACTGCCGACCACCGGTCTGCGCTTCTTCACCGTCTACGGCCCCTGGGGCCGTCCGGACATGGCGCTGTTCCTGTTCACCCGGAAGATCCTCGCCGGCGAACCCATCGACGTGTTCAACCACGGCAGGCACACGCGCGATTTCACCTACATCGACGACATCGTCGAAGGCGTGATCCGCACCCTCGACCGCGTGCCCGGCCCGGACCCGACGCACGACCCGCTGCATCCGACACCCGCCACTTCGTCCGCGCCGTACCGCGTCTACAACATCGGCAACAACGCTCCGGTGCAGTTGCTGCGCTACATCGAAGTGCTGGAAGACTGCCTCGGCCGCAAGGCCGAAAAGAACCTGCTGCCGTTGCAGCCCGGCGACGTGCCCGACACCTATGCCGACGTCAGCGCCCTGACCCGCGACACCGGCTACCAGCCGTCCACGTCGGTGGAGGTCGGGGTGAAGCAGTTCGTCGCGTGGTATCGGGCGTTCTACGGCGTCTGAAACCGACGCATCGCCTCATGCCTGCAGGAACGCCAGCGCCAGCGCATTGAAGCGCTCGGCCTGCTCGAAGTTCGAGACGTGTCCGGCCGGGTCGAGCACCTCCAGGCGCGCACCGGGCAGGCAGCGCTGCATGGCCTCTCCGCGGGCGAGCGGGATCGCCTTGTCCTGGCGCCCCCAGACCAGCAGAGTCGGCACCTGCAGGGCACCGAGGCGGTGGATCTCGGGCTCCAGGGTGTCGAAGAAATCGTTGCGCTGCATGCGCAGGCCGGCCTCGGTACTGCCGAGAATCTTCTGCGCGCGGGTGACCTGCTCGAAATAGGCGTCGGTGACCCGCGCCTTGTCATGGATGAACACATCCTTGAGCGCGGTCCTGCGGAAGGCGTCGGTCTTCAGCCCGAGGAAGCACTCGCCGATCACCGGAAGATTGAAGAATTTCGCCATCGGCGGCAGCGGATTCGGCATCCCGGCGGCGGACACGAACACCAGCTTGTCGACCCGTTCGCGATGTTCGACGCAGAACCGGATCGCGGTGCCCGCGCCCATCGACTGACCGATCAGCGATGCGCGCGCGATGCCCTTGGCATCCATGAACGCATGCAACTGCCGGGCGTACAGCGCGTAGCCGTAGTCCAGCGGTTCGCGCGTGCTGTAGCCACAACCCCACAGATCGATCGCGTACACCTTGAAGCGCTGCGCCAGCGCTTCGATGTTCTCCGCCCACAGGAAGCTGTCGTAGAAGAATCCGTGGATCAGGATCAGCGGCTCGCCTTCGCCGCGTTCGAGATAATGCGTCTTCCTGCCGTCGAGATCGATGAATCGACCGGTGGCGTAACGCTCGGCCCAGCGATCCAGCGGCTGGCTGCTCCATGGCACGAAACCGGACATGTCGGATCCCTGCGGTGAGGTCGAAATCCGTTCGACCACGGCGCGCCGGTGCGTCCTGCGCCATGCAAGCTTAGCCTGTCCCGCCGTGTTCCCGGCAAGCCCCGCGCACCTGGCGATGGCGCGACGAAAATCGGGAAGCAGACCGGGTTCGACGCGCGCGGACACCGCGATGAAACGTTGCACCGGCATCCTGTTCGTATCCTTCTGTCTGGCCACCCCGCATGCCGAAATCATTCGCCGCGGTCGTCCTGCTGCTGCTCGTGGCAGGATGCGCCTCCACCCCCGTCGCACCGGAGCCCGCAGCCATGCCGTCGCCCCACGCCCTCGTCATCGGCCACCGCGGCGCCAGCGCGCTGCGCCCGGAGCACACGCTGGAGGCCTATCGCAAGGCGATCGAGGACGGTGCGGACCTGATCGAACCCGATCTGGTCAGCACCCGCGACGGCGCCCTGGTGGCGCGACACGAGAACGAAATCTCGGGCACGACCGATGTCGCATCGCGGCCGGAATTCGCCGCGCGGAGAACGACGAAAACCATCGACGGCGAACGCGTGGACGGCTGGTTCACCGAGGACTTCACCCTGGCCGAACTCAGGACGCTGCGTGCACGCGAGCGCCTGCCGCAACTGCGTTCGACCGCCTACGACGGTCGTTACGCGATTCCGACGCTGGAGGAGATCGTGGCCCTCGCCGCCGAGGAATCGCGCCTGCGCGGGCGGACCATCGGACTGGCGCCGGAGATCAAGCATCCGACCCATTTCGCCGGGCTCGGACTGGCGATGGAAGACCGTCTGCTCGCGATCCTGGCGGCGCATCCGCATACGCGCACGGCGCCGGTGGTGATCCAGTCGTTCGAGATCTCGAATCTGCGCGCGCTGCGGACCAGGATCGCCCGCGGCGGCAACCTCCGTCTGCTGCAACTGCTGGGCGGACCGGACGAACGTCCCTACGACACGGTCGCCGCGGGCCATCCGCTGGACTATCGCGGGATGATGCAATCCGACGGACTGCGCGAGATCGCGACCTATGCCGACGCCATCGGACCCGCCTACCGCGATCTCGCGCCGTCGAACGGTCGCAGTCGTCTCGTCGACGAGGCGCATGCCGCGCATCTGCAGGTCATCGTCTACACCTTCCGCCCCGAGAACCACTTCCTCGGCACACTGGCCGGGGAAGGCGGTCCGACGGCGCGTCACGAGGCCGGTGCGATCCGGCTGATCCGCGAACATCTCGCGCTCGGCATCGATGCCTTCTTCACCGATGACCCGGCGCTCGGCCGGCGCGCGGTGGACGGCGACTGACCCGATACCGCACAACCGATATCGCAAACGTCAGCGCGTCGTACCCGGCGGCGACAGCCCGTGCCCGCCGACCGGCTCGGTGACGGTATGGCTGTCGAAGCCGGCGATGATCGGTCGCGCTTTCGCGATGGCTTCCCGGACCTGCGGCAGCGACAGCGAGGCCTTGTGGCTCGCTTCGCTGTCCCAGACCTCGGTGATCCAGAGGCCGTCCGGGTCGCCGGGATCGCGGGCGACCACATAGCTGAGACAGCCAGGCATGCCGGACACGCCTTCGAGCAGGATCGCGATCAACGCATCGCGCTGGCCGGGGACTGCCTTCATCTTGCCGATCAGACCATACATCTGGGCATCTCCAGGGGAAGGTGCGCGGCTGCCCACGGCGCCGGGCCATGCGACCGCCACCGCCGCGCCCATTCCGGCCAACAGGATGGTGCGTCGGACGTCGTCCATGTCACACCGGGAACGCCGAAATGGTGCGGTGCAGCCCACCGCGAAGGCGGCTGCCGACAGGGAACGTGGGAGCGATCGCATCGTTCATGCAGGACATCTCGTTCGGGATCTGCGCGCAGTGTCGGAGCCCGATACTGACAGTCGATGTCAGCAGACGCCATCGGGCGAGCAGTGCGCGTCCTCGACCCTGCGGATCATGGCATCCGGCGCATCCGCGCAGATCGCGATGCCGTGCCGGAAATGCCGGGGAAACAAAAAAACCGGGAATCCCCATCCGTGAGGTCTCCCGGTCAGCGGCGTCGCCGGCGAGCGGCGCCGCGATGCGGTCCGGGTTTGGGGCCCCGGACCGCCGGCATGCGTTCCGTCGCATGCCGTGTCCAGCAATCTGGGTGCGTCGGGGGCGGGCCGTCCACTGACGAGGTTTCCGGGCCCGCCCCGTCTGCATCAATCGTCTGCTTGCGTCATGGACATCAGTCTTCGAGATCGGCGTCTTCTTCGCGCGGTGCATCCGCGGCCACGAACTGGGCGCGCAGCATCGCTTCGAGCTTGACCGCGACCGCCGGGTTCTCCTTGAGGTACTGGCGGGCATTTTCCTTGCCCTGACCGACGCGTTCGCCGTCGTAGCTGTACCAGGCACCCGACTTCTCGACCAGCTTGGCGTCGACGCCCATGTCGATCAGCTCGCCCTCGCGGCTGATGCCTTCGCCGTAGAGGATTTCGGTCACGACCTGCTTGAACGGAGGCGCGAGCTTGTTCTTGACGACCTTGATCTTGGTCTGATTGCCGATGATCTCGTCGCCCTTCTTGATGCTGCCGATGCGGCGGATGTCGAGGCGGATGGAAGCGTAGAACTTCAGGGCATTGCCGCCGGTGGTGGTTTCCGGGCTCTGGCCCGGCATCATCACGCCGATCTTCATGCGCAACTGGTTGATGAAGATGACCATGCAGTTGCTGCGCTTGATGTTGCCGGTGAGCTTGCGCAGCGCCTGACTCATGAGGCGAGCCTGCAGGCCGGGGAGCTGGTCGCCCATCTCGCCTTCGATTTCGGCCTTCGGCGTGAGCGCGGCAACCGAGTCGATGACCACGATGTCGACGGCATTGGAGCGCACGAGCATGTCGGCGATCTCCAGCGCCTGTTCGCCGGTATCCGGCTGCGACAGCAGGAGTTCGTCGATGTTGACGCCAAGCTTCTGCGCGTAGATCGGGTCGAGCGCGTGCTCGGCGTCGATGAACGCGGCGGTGCCGCCGGCCTTCTGGCACTCGGCGATGGTCTGCAGGGTGAGCGTGGTCTTGCCCGAGGATTCCGGACCGTAGATTTCGACGACACGCCCCTTGGGCAGGCCACCGATCCCCAGCGCGATGTCGAGCATCAGCGAGCCGGTGCCGATGGTCTCGACCGCTTCGACCGGGCGGTCGCCCATGCGCATCACGGAGCCCTTGCCGAACTGCTTGTCGATCTGGCTCAGTGCGGCGGAAAGGGCGCGTTTCTTGTTCTCGTCCATCGTGGAATCCTCGTCAGTGAATGGGTGAATGTCTGGAGTGGGCGCAGGTTAGGGACGACCCGTCGCAAAACCTGCGACGCCCTCAAATCTATTTGAGGGAGCACTGGCGGGGCATCGGGGAACTGCCCGCCCGCATGTAGGAATTCGCCGCATCGCGCATCCGGGCAGGCTCAACGGTTGGGCCGGACGAGGCCGCAATACAGGCCCTCGATGCTGAAATCCTGATCGGGCAGAACCTCGATCGGTGCATAACTGGGATTGCGCGGCAGCAGACGGATGCGGTCCTTGCCGATCTTCAGCAACTTGACCGTGATCTCATCGTCGATGCGGGCGACCACGATCTGACCGGAGCGGGCTTCGCTGGTGCGGTACACGCCGATCAGGTCGCCTTCGAAGATACCCTCGTCGACCATCGAATCGCCCTGCACCTTCAGCAGGTAGTTCGGCGCGGGCGAGAACAGGGCGCGATCAAGCAGGATGTAATCGTCGGAACGCAGGTCGGCACCGATGGGCAGGCCGGCGGCCACGCGGCCCAGCACCGGCAATTGCAGCGCGTTGTCGGGCAGGATCGGCGCCGGAGGCGCATCGAGGGACTCGTTCGCCACCTCGTGGACCAGACGGATGCCCCTCGCCTGCCCCGGCACGCGGCGGATGACGCCCGCCTGCTCCAGGGCATCGAGGTGGTACTGGGCGGCACGCACGCCCTTGAAGCCCATGGCGTGGGCGATCTCGGTCTGCGAGGGCGGCACCCCGTCGGCGGCGATGCGCTCCGCGATGAGGGCGAGGATGGCTTGCTGGGTATCGGTCAGGTCCATGGTTAGTAGTAATACTACTAACAGCCAGCAGCGTCAACGACCGGCGCTCATGTTCCCGCCGCCCGGGCGCTTCCCCCTGCCGGGGATCTTCCGAATCCGAGCCCGACCAGCAGACGCCCCGCCGAGACGAGCCCGTACAGTCCGAGGGCATGCGACATCGCGGCGAGAAGACCTTCGTGCAGGATGCCGCCATCGGTCGTCAAGATCAGTGCGCGCAACACCGGTGGAATCTCCACGGCTCCGGAGCGTTCCCATTCGACGAACTGCGGCGAAAGATATACATCGAATACGGTGAGGCTCAGCACCGGCACCGCGACCACGGCGGTCATCGCCAGCCAGAACAGCTCCAGCGCCACCCATCGACGAAGCACGTCGAAGCGGAACGCGCGCGAGAGCGCGGCACCGGAGGTCCGCCACGTCCCGCGATTCAACCAGAGGGCGAGCGCAGCGAGCTGCGTCACGCCGAGCGCGATGTCCTGAACGACGATCAGCGGCCATCGCCACCCGCCCATGCCAACGATCCTGTCGCCGTCGTACACGATACCGGACACCTGCGTCGCGAGACCAACCGCGATTCCCACGACGACCGCGAGCACGCCGGGCCAGAATGGACGCCACCAGCGTTCGAAACGGCTCCGGGACAGTGTGTGCGGATTGAGCAGACAGAACGGCAGCGACAACTCAAGCACCGCCACGATCGCCAGCAGACCCAGCCACCACCATTGCAGAAAGAATCGGGACAGGCCGGGATCGATATCACCGAGCCATGCCGCGACATCGTCGAGGGAACCGAACATCGTGACTGGAACCGCCGCCAGAGCGATCAGCACGAGCGCGTTGAGACGGCGCGAGGACAACGACCAGCGCACCGCCATGATCGCGTCCCCGTCGCGGTCGCATCGGCGATACAACTGCGAGAGGACCCACATCAGGGCGAACGCGAGCATCCCGGTCGCCAGCGCCGTCGCCCACCATGGCAACGGCACGAGCATTTCCACGACTTCGGCCAGCCCTCCGCGGCCGCGAAGGGTCATGAACCCGGGCATCGACAGGGTCGTTGCGACGATGGCCATCGGCCAGAGCAGGCACCACGCCGCGAAGGCGGCGGACCACAGGAGGGCGCAGACATCGCCACGCCACCGGAACACCTGCACCGTCAGACTGCGCCGATCAGGGTTTCGAGGCCACGCAGCGCCGCGGCGACCGTCTGCCGGCGGACCGCGTCGCGATCGCCCTCGAAATGGAAGGCCTGGGCGTGGGCGTAGCCGCCGCGGCGTTTCCAGCCGATCCAGACCGTGCCCACGGGTTTGTCGGAAGAGCCGCCGCCCGGGCCGGCGATGCCGGTGACCGCGACCGCGACGCTGGCGCCGGAATGGACCAGGGCACCGGACACCATTTCCATCACGGTCTCGCGGCTGACCGCACCGTGATGTTCGAGGGTTTCCGGTCGAACGCCGAGCATCGCCTGCTTGGCTTCGTAGCTGTAGGCGACCATGCCGCAGTCGAACCAGTCGGACGATCCGGCGATGTCGGTGACGGTCTTGGCGATCCAGCCGCCGGTGCAGCTTTCGGCGGTGACCAGGGTATGCCGGGCGTGGCGGAAACGCGTGCCGAGCAATTCGGCGTGGGCGCGCAGGTCCGGATCGGAGGGTGAGGTCATGCGAGGGTCCAGGGCACGGCGGGGGCCGCCGTCCGGGATGATAGCGTCAACCATGGATCACGCAGGCGCCCGTGCCACCGACAGCCCGCGCGGGGCGGGCTGTCGGCGGTGCATGGGGCATCGCGATCAGGGCTTGGTGGGCGCGGTGGCCGGCGGCAGCACGCAATTGCCCTGCTGGTCGGACGAGAACAGATCGCCGCAGATGTGGCTGACGTCCGGCTGGTCGGTGGTGCTGAAGTTGTGGCAGGTGAAGCAGTTCTGGGTATTCGACTCGAAGAAGCTCTCCATCGTCATGTTGGCGAGATAGAGCGAGCCGCGCTGGTTGGTCTGGACGCCGCTGTCCTGACCGTTCTTGGTCCACAGCGCACCGATCAACTCGTAGTTCTGCCAGATCGCCATCGGATCGTCGGCGCCGAGTTTGCTCAGCAGTCCGTCGGGGCCGACCAGCTGCGCATTGAGTTCCTTGATCGCCGCGAGGTTCGCCTTGTTGTCGTTCGGACCGGTCATGTCGCCCGGCGCGTTGCCGTAGGGGTATTGCCGGCAGATGTTGTTCGGCGTGCCGGTGGGCGGCGGCGGCGGGTTGCCGTTGACGGTGGCGGTGTTGAAGTTGAACGAAGCGCAGGCGGCGTTCGGCGGGCCCGGGTTCGGATTGGGATTCGCGGTGAGGCACTGCGCGGCGTCGTTGCTGGCCAGCGCCCAGCCGGAGGCCGGCATCGGACTGGAACCATCGCAGAACGGCGCATTGGTCTTGTGTTCGAACGAAGCCCAGATCATCTCCGGATGATTCTTCGTCCAGTTCACGAGATGGAAGCCCACCAGCCCCAGGATGACCTTTCTCGGCGCCAGTTGATCGTTGCCGCTGGCCATCGGCACTTCGGCATCCATCATGAAATAGGTCGGATCGGCCTTCGGCAGGATTTTCCAGGCCACCTTCAGTTCCATCGTGCCTTCGGCGAAGCTGCTGCCGGTGGACAGGCATTCGGCATCCGAATACCAGACCGAGTAATACAGGACGTTGCCGTTCTGATCGTAGAGCGCGCTGCCATCCGCCTGCTCTTCCTCGAAATCGACCGGTTTGGTGTCGCGGACGCTGAGCAGCTTGATGGCGTTCGCGCGGCCGCTGAGCTTCGGCTTGCCGCACTGGCCGCTGCCACCGCTCGGGTCGCGCAGGCGGTTGGTTTCGAAGACGCGTTCGCCCGGCGATGTCGTCGACGGCGACACCTGCGCCAGGAACCATTGCCACGAGAACTGGTAGAAATCGCAGAAGGTTTCGGCCGACGCGATTTCCGAGGGCGGATTCGGATTGCTGATCCAGGCGGCGCTGGCCTGGCAGACCGATGGAGCCGGCGTGGTCACGGCGGCCACTTCAGGCTTCGGCGCCGGCTCTTCGGGCCTGGAACCGCAGCCCGTCAACGCCAGGGACAGCGCGATGGTCAACGTGGACGCGACGGCGATACTGCGGGACGTCGCTCTCCGCCGGCGTTCGCCGACGCGGGACGGATGCGAATACGACAGCAGGGACATAGCACTCTCTCCTAAGAACATGACCCATGTCTGCGGAGCCCGCGGCGCGGAACTCCGTCCGTATCGGACGACGCACGGGCGATGGCCGTCCGTGGTCCGAATGACTGCGCAGCGCCGGCAGATGCTCCGCGGCACGCGATCGATCCAATGTGATTCCCCGTCGGGCAGCATGCGCCTGCGGCATGCCGTCCGCAACCTGTCGGAACAGACGGTCCACGACGGGCGACATCCTTCGTCGAAAGCGGATGGTCCGCGCAGGGCGGGCGACATCCTTCGTCAAAAGCAGACGGCCCGCGCAGGGCGGGCGACATCCTTCCTCCAAAGCGGACGGCCCGCACAAGGCGGGCGACACCCTCCGTGAAAAGCAGACGGCCCGCCAAGGCGGGCCGTCCGGACACACGAAACGCGGAGGTTCAGTACTTCAGGCGGAACGTCATGCCGTAGGTGCGGGGAGCACCGAGGAAGGCGTTCCACGAACCGCTCTGCAGCGGCGTGTCGATCGCGACCTGGTAGTACTCGGCATCGGTGATGTTCTGCGACCACAGTTCGACGCTCCAGCGATCGTTCTGCGAACCGATCGTGAAGCGCGCATTGCCCAGGGTGTACGCGCCCTGCGCTTTCTGCGGGTCGAGGTCGGAACCGGTGTTGTATTCCGACATGTACTTGGCGCCGACATGCGCGCCCGCCTTCAGGCTGCCGAGATCCCATTCGTAGCCGACGGAGGCCGTGGCCGACCACTCCGGTGCGAAGCTCGGGCGGCTGCCCGGCAACAGCACCAGATCGGTATCCGGCAGCGGATCGTCGCCGTACTGGGTGTCGGCGTAGGTCAGACCGCCCTGCACCATCCAGCCACCGGTTTGCCACATCAGTTCGGCGTCCAGGCCCTGCGACGTCACCTTCGGGATCGAACGGACGACGAAGCTGGTGCCGAGGAAGCTGTTGAGCTGAAAGTCCGAGTACTCCTGATGGAACAGGGTCGCGTTGAGCAGCAGGTTGCCGCCCAGCCAGGTCGTCTTGGTGCCCAGTTCGAAGCTGTCGACGAACTCGCCCGGGAACGACGTGTCGTTCACCGGCACGATGCCCGAAGTGCCGCTGGACAGACCGGTGTTCGACTGGACGCGATCGAGGTTGAAACCACCAGCCTTGTAACCGCGCGCGGCCGAGAAGTAGGCCATCACGTGGTCGTTGAAGCGGTAGGCGGCCTTGAACGTGCCCGACCACTCCTTCTCCTTGCGATCCTGTTCGGTGACGCGGCCGTTGTGCAGGACGTTGGTCCAGGGCAGACAGCCGAAGCCCACGACCTGCGGCGCCGCGGCCGACGCCTGGGCCACGGTGAGCCCACGTGCCACCAGCGCCGCCACCACCTGCGCGGGATTGGCCTGCATCGCGGCGCAGCCGAGGCCGCCGTTCGGGTTGCGGTAGACCGAGGTCAGATCCTTCTCTTCGACCGTGTAACGCAGACCGACGGTCAGATCCAGCGCATCGGAGACGTGGAAGGTGTTGTTGGTGAACAGGCCCATGCTCTTGGATTCCTGCTCGTAGCGGTCGGACGCCGCCAGCCCCGCGAAGACGGTGCCGAACGGACGACCGGACGCCTGCGAGTAGAACAGGCCCGCCGTGGGGCTGGCCCCGAGCAGCGGATTGATCCGCGAGAGGATCGCGATCGAGAGGTAAGGCTCGTAGGCGCTGCCGACGCGGTAGGCCTCGTTGCGATCCAGCGTCTCGTCGGCATAGAAGCCGCCGACCAGCCAGTCCACCCGGTCGGTGCTGCCGGTGAGACGGATTTCCTGGCTGAACGTATCGAACGCGGTGTAGTTGTCATCCTTCTCGGCGTTGCGGTAGATCAGGTCCGCGGTGCTGTAGTCGAAGTCGATGCCGTTGGTGGTCGACCACTTGCGCTGGGCGGTGATCGAGGTCAGGGTCGCACCGCCGAACCACGGGGTTTCCCAGTCGACCTGGGCGCTGACACCCTTGTCCTTGATGTACTGCTCGCTGCCGCGGTTGCTCCACGCCCTGCGGCCGAACGGATCGGCGACCGGAATCACGCCGCTGTCGGGCGCCAGCGCATCGATGATCGCCGCGGTCGGGCCGCGGATGGTGGTGACGCTGGCGCAGCAGTTCTCGTCGCGGTTGCTGTAGTCGCCGGTCAGCAGGATGTCCAGCGTGTCGGTCGGTTCCAGCAGCAACTGGCCGCGGAAGGTGTGGAAGTTCTGGTCCTGGTCTTCGCGGTCGGTGCGCGGGCCGGTGCCGACATTGACGTCGAGATAACCGTCGCGCTTGCGCTTGGCGGCGTAGACGCGGAACGCAGCCTTGTCGGTGATCGAATCGCTGTAGGAACCGGCAACGCCGACCATGCCGTAGCTGCCGACGGTGAGTTCGGCCTCGGCGCTCTGCTGGTAGCTCGGACGCTTGGTCACGACGTTGATCACGCCGGCCGAGGTGTTCTTGCCGAACAGGGTGCCCTGCGGCCCCTTCAGCACTTCGATGCGTTCGAGTTCGCCCAGATCGGTGAAGCCGACGCCGTTGCGCGGACGGTAGACACCGTCGATCACGATGCCGACCGAGGATTCGAGACCGGCGTTGTCGCCGACGGTGCCGATGCCGCGGATGCGGGCCACGGTCTGGGCCTCGCTCTGGGTGCTGGTCACGGTCAGGCCCGGCACGATGTTCTGGAGATCCTTGATGTCGCGGACCCCGTTCTCTTCGAGCGCCTGCTCGGAGAGCGCGGTGACCACCACCGGGACGTCCTGAAGCGCTTCTTCGCGCTTCTGTGCGGTGACGATGATCTGGTCCAGCGTCCCGGCCTCTTCTTCGGCAGGCCCGCTCTTGTCCTGGGCCATCGCCAGCGGCGCCTGGACCAGGCCCACGAGTGCGATCAGAAGCGCCCGGGCCAACGTCGAATGTTGCAGTGCACGATCTTTCATTCCCCCTCCTCGCCTTATAAGTTCTGTTGTCGTGTCGTATCGTGGTCGATTGTTCGATCATCGGCGGCACGCGTCCCGGCGTTAGAACATCCCGGACATCGGGGGAAATTGCTGCGGAATGAGCGCTCTGGGGCTTCATGCCCTCCGGCCCTTCCCGCCCGATGCCATGGACGACCGCTTCGCGACGGTAGCATAGGATTCGGCGGCTGTGACCATGACCAGCGGGCCGGTCGCGGGCGGCCGGCATGCGTGACTGGCATACTAGCCACTCTGCCCCTCGGGGCGTCCGGCGCCCTGCGATCCCCCGCCCCCGTGTCCGAACCCACCGCATCGTCCGCCGCAGTCGCCGCGGCCTCCGCCCGCACCGCGGGCGACCAGCACACCCCGCTCATGCGCCAGTTCTTCGCCGCGAAGGCGGAGCACCCGGACGTGCTGCTGTTCTTCCGCATGGGCGATTTCTACGAACTGTTCTATGACGATGCGCGCAAGGCGGCGCGCCTGCTCGACATCACGCTGACCCAGCGCGGCAGTTCGGCCGGCCAACCGATCCCGATGGCTGGCGTCCCGGCGCATGCCTACGAGGGCTATCTCGCGCGTCTGGTGGCGCTCGGCGAATCGGTCGCGATCTGCGAACAGATCGGCGATCCGGCGCTGGCCAAGGGACTGGTCGAACGCAAGGTGGTGCGGATCGTCACCCCCGGCACGGTCACCGACGAGGCCCTGCTGCAGGACCGCCGCGACACCCTGCTGATGGCGGTCGCGCGCGGCAGGTCGGGTTATGGCCTGGCGTGGGCCGATCTCGCCGGCGGCCGTTTCCTCGTCAACGAAGTCGGCAACGACGACATGCTCGAAGCCGAACTCGCGCGGCTCGATCCCGCCGAGTTGCTGATGCCGGACGAGGACGGCTGGCCGACCACGCTGTCGACACGACATGGCATCCGTCGCCGCGCGCCATGGCTGTTCGATGCCGACAGCGGTCGACGGCAATTGCTGCGCTTCTTCGATCTGCACGATCTCTCCGGCTTCGGGATCGAGGACAGGCAGCTCGCCATCGCGGCCGCGGGCGCGCTGCTCGGCTACGTCGAGGAGACCCAGAAACAGCGCCTGCCGCATCTCACCGCGATCCGCGTGGAGACCAGCGACGGCGCGATCGCGATGAACGCCGCGACCCGGCGTCATCTCGAACTCGATACGCGGATCGATGGAGACACCCGCAACACCCTGCTCGGCGTGCTCGACAGCACGATCACGCCGATGGGTGGACGCCTGCTGCGGCGCTGGCTGCATCGTCCGCTGCGCGACCGCACCATCGTGAGCGAACGCCACGATGCGGTGGAGCGACTGATCGACGCGCGCGCCGACGCGGATGTGCGCGACGCCTTCCGCGGACTCGGCGACATCGAACGCATCCTCTCGCGCGTCGCCCTGCGCAGCGCGCGCCCGCGCGATCTTTCGACCCTGCGCGATGCGCTGCTGTTGCTGCCGAGCGTGCGCGACGCGCTGCGCGGCATCGACTCGCCACGCCTGCAGGCGCTGTGCGGCGAACTCGGCGAACACGATGCGCAGGCCGCATGGCTGGCGCGCGCGATCGTCCCGCAACCGCCGGTGCTGGCCCGCGACGGCGGCGTGATCGCCGAAGGTCACGACGAGGAACTCGACGAACTGCGCCGGCTCAGCACGAACGCGGACCAGTTCCTGATCGACCTCGAAGCCCGCGAACGCGAAAGCAGCGGCATTCCCACGCTGAAGGTCGGCTACAACCGCGTCCACGGTTATTACATCGAGATCAGCAAGGGCCAGTCGGACAAGGCGCCGGTGCACTACACCCGCCGACAGACCCTCACCGGCGCCGAGCGCTACATCACCGAGGAACTCAAAGCCTTCGAGGACAAGGTGCTGTCGGCACGCGAACGCTCGCTGGCGCGCGAGAAGCTGCTGTACGAACAGATCCTCGATGAGCTCAACGTCCGGCTCGAACCGCTCAAGCGTTGCGCCGCGGCGTTGAGCGAACTCGACGTGCTCGTCTGCTTCGCGGAACGCGCACGCGAACTCGACTGGTCACGGCCCTCGCTGGTGGACGAACCGGTGCTGCGGATCGAACGCGGCCGCCATCCCGTGGTGGAAGCGGTGCGCGAGGACCCGTTCGAGCCGAACGATCTCGATCTGCACGCCGACCGCCGCATGCTGGTGATCACCGGCCCGAACATGGGCGGCAAATCGACCTACATGCGCCAGAACGCGCTGATCGCGCTGCTCGCCCACATCGGCAGTTTCGTGCCGGCGGCGAAGGCCGAACTCGGCCCGATCGATCGCATCCTCACCCGCATCGGCGCGGGCGACGATCTGGCGCGCGGGCAATCGACCTTCATGGTCGAGATGAGCGAGACCAGCTACATCCTGCATCACGCCACCGCGCAATCGCTGGTGCTGATGGACGAGATCGGCCGAGGCACCTCGACCTACGACGGCCTTGCCCTGGCCGAAGCCTGCGCGCGGCATCTCGCCAACGTCAACCGCTGCTACACCCTGTTCGCCACGCACTATTTCGAACTCACCGCGCTGGCGCAGCCCGGCAGCGGCGTCGCCAACGTGCATCTGGATGCGGTCGAGCACGGCGACAGCCTGGTGTTCATGCATGCGGTGAAGGACGGCCCCGCCGATCGCAGCTTCGGCCTGCAGGTCGCCGCCCTCGCCGGTCTGCCCAAGGCCGTCGTCCGCGAAGCCCGCGGCCGCCTCGCCGAACTCGAACGGCGCCGCAACGATCCCGCGCCGGTGCTCACCCCGCAGACGCTGGACACGCCGCAGCAGTTCGGCCTGTTCACGCCCGCCTCCGCGGCCCTCGATGCGCTCGCCGCGATCGATCCGGACGAACTCACGCCGAAACAGGCGCTGGAAGCCTTGTATCGGCTGAAGGCGCTCGAATAGCCGGACGTCCGGAAACACGGAACCGGGGCGGACGATGCCGCCGTCCGCCGGACCGCGCTTGATCGGGCATGGGAATTGGCCGATCCTGAAACACCCGACACGCGGTTCCGGTCATGACGCAGGGCCTGTGGCAAATCGCCCGCTGGAAAGGCGTCCCCATCCTGGTGCACTGGTCCGTCCTGCTCGGCCTGCTGTGGTTCGGATATCGCTACCAGCGCGCCGCGCCCGCGCTGTTGACCTTCTTCGGTTTCTTCGCGTTGCTGCTGATCCACGAGCTGGGCCATGCGATCGCGGCGCGCTCGCGCAAGGTGCGCGTCTTCGGGATCCGCCTCTATGTACTGCACGGCCTGTGCAGTCATGCCATGCCGGCGCGCGAGCGGGACCACGTGTTCATCGCCTGGGGCGGCGTGCTCGCGCAGGGCGTCGTCCTGGTGCTGGCGTTCATGGCGAGCCTGATCATCTCCAGGACCGCGCCCGAGATCGAGCGCGCGCTCGACCCGCTGTTCCGCGTCCTGATCTTCGGCAACGCGTTCATGATCGCGTTCAACCTGCTGCCGGTGGCGCCGCTGGACGGACATCTCGCCTGGCGCGTGCTGCGTCCGCTGCGCGGCGCGCTGGCCGCGCGGTTCCGGCGCGGCATGGCCGCGATGAAACGGGCGTTCAATGTCGGGAAACGCCGAAGAATGTCGAAGGACGCGGACGACAAGGTCGTCGATCTGCTCGAACGGATGAAGCGGAAGCACGGGAAGAAGTGAGCGCGTCGCGATCGGTGCGCCGGGTCGCCGCCTATACTGTCGGACCAGGCGCGCATCGACCGGAAGGATGCGCCATCCGTACGATCAGGGAGGCGGAGACGTGGCCATCGTCGTTTTCATCGCAGGGTTGCTGTTGGGTGTCGCGCTGACCGTCTGGCTGCGTCGTCCGATGGACGATCGCCCGGCGTCGATGCCTTCGCCTTCGGCGCCGCGGCCGGAAACGACGCCGGTCGAAGCCGCACTGCCGTCGCCCGAGGACACGACGACGCCTGCCGACGATGCCGCGAACGCGACACCGGAAGAAACACCGGCCGACAGGCTGTACCGGCTGCGCCGCGAGATCGAGAACGATGACGGCCGTTTCCAGAGCCCGGACGATCTGCAGCGGTTGCCGCAGTTCCGCGAGGGCGTCGCCCTGCTCGCAGGACCGGCATTCCCGGCGAAGGACGTCCTGGAGCAACTCGAAAGCGACAGCGACGTGCTCGGTTGCATGGTCTACGCCGCGCTGCGCGAGCGCGACGACATCGACGCCGCCACGGCGCTCACCGCGACCACCGGTCCGGGGCAATACCAGATCCGGTTCATGCTCGACTACCTGCAGTCGCGCGCCGATGCGTCCGCACTGCCCGGATTCCTGCGTCTGCTGCGGCAATGGTGGTACGACCAGCCGTCGCTGCGCCAGCGGCTGCGCGAATATCTGCAATGGGCCGAAGCGCATGGTCCCGGTACGACGCCGATGACGCTCGACACACTGCGTGAGTACGAACTGGACCAGCTCGACGAAGGGCTGGCATCGCTGCGCGCTCCGGTACTTGCACCGTATCAGGCGCAGGTGAAGGCCGAGATCGCGCGCCAGCGCGAACAGCGCACGCTCGGCGGTGTCGGCCGGTTGTGGACGCCCTCGCAGTCCGCTGGCGCGTCCGCGAACTTCGCGCAAACGATCATCGACCACCCCGAACTCGATCTCCAGGCCGCGAAACTCCACGAGATGCTGCAGGCGACACCGCCGGTCTCGGTGCTGATCGCGGGCGATCACGGCACCGGCAAATCCGTGCTCGTCGATCGGCTGTTCGCGCGGCTGCATGACGAAGGCTGGCTGCTGTTCGAGGCCTCCGCCGCCGAAGTGCTGTCGGGGCAGAAATACATCGGTGAACTCGAAGAGCGGATGCGCGAGCTGCTGGCCGCGCTCGATCGCGAGCGCGCGCTGTGGCGGGTCCGCGACTTCTACGATCTGCTGCACAAGGGCGCGCACAGCCAGGACCCGCGCGGCATCCTCGACATGCTGCTGCCGGCGATGGAAAGCGGCCGGCTGCGGATGATCGGCGAGCTGACGCCGCCGCAACTCGCGCAACTGCTGCTGGCGCGCCCGGCGCTGCGCCATCTGATGAAGTCCGTGCAACTGCAGCCGCCCTCGCCCGCGGCCATGCGCGACCTGCTGCTGCGCTGGCGCGACGCGCGCGAGGCCGCATGCGACACGGCGATCGCCGATGTCCGCATGCTCGAGGAAGCGCAGCGCATGGCCGCGCAGTACTTCCCGGAACAGCACGAACCCGGACGCAGCCTGCGCCTGCTGGAAGAAGCGCTGCGCGCGGGTCTGGAAGCGCAACCGCGACGATTGCCGCTGAACGTCGATGCGCTGCTCGGCGCGATCGTGCGCCGCAGCGGCCTGCCGATGGAGGTCGTGGACGACCGCCAGAGTCTCGACCTCGACGCGCTGCGCGCGTTCTTCCGCAAACGCGTGATCGGTCAGGACGAAGCGGTCGAATGTCTGGTCGACCGCATCGCCATGCTCAAGGCCGGCCTGATCGACAGCGGTCGGCCGATCGGCGTGTTCCTGTTCGCCGGCCCCACCGGCACCGGCAAGACCGAACTGGCGAAAACCCTCGGCGAACTGCTGTTCGGCAGCGACGAACGCCTGCTCCGCCTGGACATGAGCGAATACCGGTCCGAAGACGCGGCCTGGCGTCTCACCGATGTCTCGCGCGACGGCAGCACGCGATCGCTGGTCTCACGCATCCGCGAGCAACCGTTCTCGGTGGTGCTGCTGGACGAGTTCGAGAAAGCGCATCCGCAGGTCTGGGATCTGTTCCTGCAGGTGTTCGACGACGGTCGGCTGAGCGATCGCAACGGCAACGTCGCCGATTTCCGCCACAGCATCCTGATCCTCACCAGCAACATAGGCTCCACGCTCTCGCGCAGCGCCGGGCCGGGCTTCACTTCGGCCGCCGGCGGCTATTCGCGGAGCACGGTCGAGAAGGCGCTGTTCGAGACCTTCCGTCGCGAATTCCTCAACCGCCTCGACCGCATCGTGCTGTTCAATCCGCTCGACCGCACGCTGATGCGCGACATCCTGCACAAGGAGCTGCAGCGCGCGATGGGGCGCCGCGGGTTGCGCAACCGCGACTGGGCGGTGGAATGGGAGCCTTCGGCGATCGAATTCCTGCTCGACCGTGGGTTCACGCCCGACCTCGGCGCGCGTCCGCTGCGGCGCGCGATCGAACAGCATCTGCTCGCTCCGCTGGCGCGCAGCATCGTGGAGCATCGGACGCCGCAGGGCGACCAGTTCCTGTTCGTGCGCAGCGCCGGGGATCACCTTGAAGTCGAATTCGTCGACCCGAATCCGCCGACACCGGCCGCAACGACCGGCGCGGGCATCGATGCGGACACCGTTGATCTGCGCACGCTGGTCTACGCACCGGAAGCATCGACGACCGCGATCGCGACCCTGCGCGCGGCCTTCGACGGCCTTGTCGCGCAGGTCGCCGCACCGGCGTGGGAGGCGGCGCGCGACGCCGACTACGCGGCGATGAACGATCGCGATTTCTGGTCGCGACCGGAACGCTTCGAGGCACTGGACCGGATCGAACGCCGGCATCGCATCGAAAGCGCACTCGACACCGCGCGTCGACTGGACGAACGCCTCGTCCGCGACGGCGCGGACGCGACGTTCGTCGGCCGTCACGCACAACTGCTGTGGCTGCTCGAACAGGCCGTGGACGCCGTGTCGCGGCAACGCCCCCAGGACGCGCTGCTGTGGCTCGACGCGGGCGAGGCCGATCTGAAACGCGAACCGGCGCGGACGCGGCTGTGGTGGCAACAGACATTGGCGATGTACATGGCCTGGGCCGAGCGTCGCAACATGCGCGTCGAAGCGCTGGAACAGGACGCGGAACGATGCCACGCGCGCCTCGCGGTGAGCGGCTTCGGCGCGCTCGCCCTGCTCGAAACCGAACAGGGCCTGCATCTGTTCGAATACGACGACCACGACGGCGCCACTCGACGGGTCGCCGTTGCCGTGCGCGTCGCCGCCGACCTGCCCGGCCGCGCGCGCCCGAAACGGCTCGACGCCGACGACGAACCACGTGTGTGTCGGCGTTACCGCACCGCCCCCTCGCCACTGGTCCGCGACAGCGTGCGCGGCTGGCGCAGCGGCCGCTGCGACCGGGTGCTGGCGGGCGAGTTCGACGTGATCGTGGCGGAGGCGTAACCCGTCCGGCGGCGGCCCCGCGGGCCGTAAAAAAAGCCGCTCCGGCGGCCCGCACGGCGACACGATCGGGCTACAGTGCCCCAGCCGCCAAGACGGCGCCCGTTCCTCACGACCAGGAGACGACCATGAGCACGTTGACCGACGACCTTTTCGCCCAACTCGAGGGCGCCCCGCTGCAGCAGATCTCCCAGCAGCTCGGTATCGGTCGGACCCAGGCCGCGGGCGCGGTCAGCGCCGCGCTGCCGCTGCTGATCGGCGCGCTGGGCAAGAACACCAGCCAGCCGCAGGGCGCGGAGGCGCTGCTCGGCGCGCTCCAGCGCGACCACGCGGGCACCGGCGATCTCGGCGGACTGCTCGGCGCGGTGCTCGGCGGCACGCAGAGCCGGCAGACCGACGGTGCCGGCATGCTCGGACACATCTTCGGCGGCCAGCAGGGTCGCGCCGAACAGCATCTGGGCGAGGCCACCGGCCTCGGCGGCGATCGCGCCGGCCAGTTGATGAAGATCCTCGCCCCGATCGTGATGGCCTACCTCGCCAAGCGCATGTTTTCCGGCAATTCCAGCGGCGGCGGTGCGGCAATGGGCATCGGTGGTGGCGGCAATCCGACCGCCGACGTGCTCGGCGCGATCCTCGGTCAGGAACAGCAGTCGGTCCGCCAGCAGGGCGGTCTCGGCGGCGGCCTGCTCGGCGCGGTGCTCGATCAGGACGGCGACGGACAACTCGGCCTCGGCGATCTGCTGAAGATCGGCGGCGGACTGTTGGGCGGCAAACGCTGAGATCGCGTCCCGGGGTCGGCGCGGCGCGCGATCGCACGCCGCCCGATCCCGTCATCCGGGCAGCGCCATCGCGAACGTCGCGTTGACGCCGTTCGGCCGCACGCACGGCATCCGTTCAACGCCCTGCTCCCCGGGGGTCTCCATGACCTCACCGAGATCCAAATCGCATTCACCGGATGCGATGGTTGGCGCTCTGATGCAGGCAACGCCTGCCGCTCCTTCGTCCCGATGAAAGACCTCATCCGGGCCTCGCCCGCCGGCCGTGCCTAACTGCTTCGAACGATCGATTTCCGGATATTGATAGCTTTTGACTATCGAATCGGTCCAAACAATCGAATTCTCTTTGCCATGCACCGGGCGTACGGTGGCGCCACTACCCCCGATCGGGCCGTTGCGCCCCAGGAGCTCCGCATGTCCACCGAATCGAAATGCCCGTTTCCGCATGGCACCTCGCACCAGACCATGGCCAGCGGCGGTCGCGGCAATCGCGACTGGTGGCCCAATCAGTTGAATCTGGACATCCTGCACCAGCATTCGGAGAAGTCCGATCCGATGGACGCGGATTTCGACTACGCCGCCGAGTTCAAGACCCTCGATCTCGACGCCGTGGTCGCCGACCTGACCGCGCTGATGACCGATTCGCAGGACTGGTGGCCCGCCGATTGGGGGCATTACGGCCCGCTGTTCATCCGCATGGCCTGGCACTCGGCCGGTACCTATCGCATCTCCGATGGCCGCGGCGGCGCCGGCAACGGCTCGCAGCGCTTCGCTCCGCTGAACAGCTGGCCGGACAACGGCAACCTCGACAAGGCGCGCCGCCTGCTGTGGCCGATCAAACGGAAATACGGGCGCAAGCTGAGCTGGGCCGACCTGATGATCCTGGCCGGCAACGTCGCGCTGGAATCGATGGGCTTCAGGACCTTCGGCTTCGCCGGCGGCCGCGCGGACATCTGGGAACCCGAGAAAGACATCAACTGGGGCGCCGAGGCCGAATGGCTGGCGACCAGCGACAAAGCGAACAGCCGCTACTCCGGCGATCGCCAACTGGCCAACCCGCTGGCCGCGGTGCAGATGGGCCTGATCTACGTGAACCCGGAAGGCCCGGACGGCAATCCGGATCCGGTCGCGTCCGGGCGCGATGTGCGCGAAACCTTCGCGCGCATGGCGATGGACGACGAGGAGACCGTCGCCCTCGTCGCCGGCGGCCACACCTTCGGCAAGGCGCATGGCGCGGGCGACCCGAAGCTGGTCGGCCCTGAGCCCGAAGGCGGCTCGATCGAACAACAGGGACTGGGCTGGGCCAACGCCTTCGGCAGCGGCCATGGTGCGCACACCACCACCAGCGGCATCGAGGGCGCCTGGAAACCGAATCCCACCGCCTGGGACAACGGCTACTTCGATGTGCTGTTCGGCAACGAATGGGTGTTGACCAAGAGCCCCGCCGGCGCGCACCAGTGGACGCCGAAGGATCCGAAACCCGAGCACATGATCCCCGATGCGCACGATCCGTCGAAATCGCATCCGCCGATGATGACCACCGCCGATCTGTCGATGCGGATGGATCCGGCCTACGAGAAGATCTCGCGCCGCTTCCACGCCGATCCGGCCGCCTTCGCCGATGCGTTCGCGCGTGCGTGGTTCAAGCTCACCCATCGCGACATGGGCCCGCGGGCCCGCTATCTCGGCAAACTCGTGCCGCAGGAAACGCTGATCTGGCAGGATCCGCTGCCGGCGGTCGATCATCCGCTGGTCGATGCCGACGACATCGCCGCGCTCAAGGCGAAGGTGCTGGCGTCGGGCCTGACCACCGCGCAATTGGTGCGGACGGCGTGGGCCTCGGCGTCGACCTTCCGCGGCAGCGACAAACGCGGCGGCGCCAACGGCGCACGCCTCCGCCTCGCGCCGCAGAAGGATTGGGCGGTCAATCAACCGGCCGAACTGGCGAAGGTGCTGGCGACGCTCGAATCGATCCAGGCCGCGTTCAACGCCGCGCAGTCCGGCGGCAAGAGGATCTCGCTCGCCGACCTGATCGTGCTCGCCGGCGACGCGGCGATCGAAGCCGCGGCGAAGCGTGCCGGCATCGACGCGAGCGTGCCGTTCTCGCCAGGTCGCACCGATGCGCGACAGGACCAGACCGATGTCGAATCCTTCGCCGTGCTCGAACCGCAGGCCGACGGGTTCCGCAACCATGCGCGCACGGGGCTGGAGGACGTGGCAGCGGAGCTGCTGATCGACAAGGCGCAACTGCTGACCCTCACCGCACCGGAAATGACCGCACTGATCGGCGGCCTGCGCGTGCTCGGCGCGAATTTCGACGGATCGCGCCATGGCGTGTTCACCGATCGCCCGGGAACGCTGAGCAACGACTTCTTCGTCCATCTGCTCGACATGGGCACCCGCTGGCAGCGTTCGGCGAGCGAACCGGGCGTGCTTGAAGGCCGCGACCGGCGCACGGGCGAGACGAAATGGACCGGCACCGTCGTCGATCTCGTGTTCGGCTCGAACTCGCAGCTGCGCGCGCTGGCCGAGGTCTACGCCGCCGACGATGCGCAGGAAACGTTCGTGCGCGACTTCATCGCCGCGTGGCACAAGGTCATGCATCTGGATCGCTTCGATCTGAGGTGATCACGGCTGGCTGTCCGGTTTGCGGCAGGCGCCTCGTTGTCGCGTACGAGGCGCCCACCGGCCTCACGGCCACGCCGCGAACCGTGCGAAAGGATCCTGCCATGCCGCAGATGCTGCCCCCGGAAAAGCCGCGCCTTCACGCCGACGAACTGCGGGCGCGGATCGCCCCCTTCGACATCGACGACGCGCGCTATCCGCTCGTCGTCGTCGGCATCCGTGGCTACTACCGCAATTCGATGGGCGCACCGCAGGTCAACGATCGCGGCATCTACGACGACGCGCTCTTCATCCTCACCCGCCAGGTCACGGCGGCGTTCAACGGCAACACCGACCCGTCGCGCTACCGCGCCGGCCATGGCACCCGGGACGCGACCAAGGGCATGGCCTCGCTGAAACCGGGCGCATGGTTCGTGCACCGGTTCGACCTGCACAGGGGCAAATACCTCGCGCTGTGCCAGCGCGGCGGGCCGGTGACCGTGATCCGCGACGGCAATCCGCCCTACCCGGACACCGGGAACCACGGCATCAACATCCATCGCGGCGGCTACAACACCACCTCCAGCCTCGGTTGCCAGACCCTGCACCCGAACCAATGGGACAGTTTCATCGCACTCGCCGTCGACCAGGCGAAACGCTACTTCGGCGCCCAGTGGCGGACACGGATCGTGCCGTATGTGTTGCTGGAGGAATGAGCGTCGCGACGAACCCGATGCTCCGATCGGGTCGTTCAAGTCGCGTCGATATCGCCCAGCGCACGGATCAAACGTCGCGCACGCTTGTCCGGTTTCGTCCCGGGCGGTTGATAGCCAGCGCGTGCCGCACGCAGGGCGGCGATGGTGTCGAGGCGGCGTATCTTCGAGGCTTCGCTTTCCGCATACAGCGTCTGCGCGACGCTCGCCGGGCCGCGGTCGTCGCTGAGCGCGAGCACTTCGATCTCGAAGATCTCGTCCCCGCGGGCGATCCGCAACGTATCGCCCGCACGCACCGCACGCGAAGCCTTCGCGCGCTGGCCGTCGACCTCGATCTTGCCGGTCTCGATCGCCTGCTTCGCGAGACTGCGGGTCCTGAAGAAACGCGCGGCCCAGAGCCAGAGATCGAGGCGGACGGTGGCGATTTCGCTGTGCATCGGGCATCGGCGGAAGCGAGCCCGCGAGTGTAGCGCTGCCGGTGCGACCTGCGCGAGGGCCATGCCGGGGCCTGCGTTATAGTACCGGCCTCCATCCGCAGATCGAGCCGAGATGACGAACCCGCACCAGACCGAGCCGGCCACGACCTGCGCCAACTGCGGCATGGCGCTGACCGGGCCGTTCTGCCATGCCTGCGGACAACGCGGCGCGACCCACACGCTCACGCTGCCCCATCTGCTGCACGAAATTCCGCACGCGATCTTCCACGTCGATCGCGGGCTGCTGGTGACGATCCGCGCGCTGGCGTTGCATCCCGGCCGCACGATCAACGCCTATCTCGATGGACAGCGGATCCGTTACTTCAACCCGCTGTCGATGCTGGTGCTGCTGGCCGGCCTCTGCGCGCTGGCGTACTCGAAGTTCCCCTTCGATTTTTCGCCCATCACCGCGGGATTGCCCCCGGAGGAGGTCGCGAAGACCGACGCGTTCGTGAAGACCGTGATGGTCAACTATTCGCTCGGACTGATGCTGCAATTGCCGGTCATCGCCCTGATGAGCTGGCTGATCATGGGCAGGCATCGCAGCTACGGCGAGCATCTCGCGATCAACGCCTTCATCTTCGCGTTCATGTGCGTGATCAACCTCATGTGGATCCCGGTCCACATGATCACCAACGGCGGGCCGTGGATGCCGTCGGCGCTGATGATCAGCGTCCTGCTCTACATGCTGTACCAGGTGTTCGCGCTGTGGGACACCTTCCGCACGCCGGAACGCCGGTTCGGCACGCTGCTGCGCGCCATCCTGACCGTCAGCGGCTACATCCTGATTCCGATGATCGTCGGTTTCGTGGTCGGCATCTTGATCGCGATCCGCGCGGGCGGAAAACTCTGACCCCCCAACGCGAACGGCCGCCTCGCGGCGGCCGTTCGTGGAATGCGGATGGCGGTGCGATCAGCCGGCAGCGGCTTCGCTCTTCGCCTTGGCGTGCATCGACAGGTCTTCCTTGATGCGCGCCTTCTTGCCTTCGAGGTTGCGCAGGTAGTACAGCTTGCCCGAACGCACGGCACCGCGACGCTTCACCACCACCGATTCGATCGCCGCGCTGTGGGTCTGGAACACGCGCTCGACGCCGTAGCCGTGCGAGATCTTGCGGACTGTGAACGCGGAATTCAGGCCGCCGTTCTTGATGCCGATGACGACACCTTCGTAGGCCTGCACGCGTTCGCGGTTGCCTTCCTTGACCTTGACGTTGACGATCACGGTGTCGCCGGGACCGAATTTCGGCAGCTGGCGCTGCACCTGATCGGCTTCGAACTGCTGCAGCAGCGTGTTGAGCGAGGGCTTGTTCATGGTTGCGGTGAGCCTGTTGTTTGCGCCCGGCCGTCGTGCGGCCGAAGCTGTTGTTGCGCGAGTGCACGTGGACCCGCGTCATGGCATGGTGGGTTCATTACCGCCTCAATGAGACGGTAAGCCGCGTATTGTAAAGGGAAATTCGATGCCGACGCTAGGGGCCGGGCACCTCGTCCTCGGCGTCACGCTCGGCCAGAAAGGCCTCCAGCAGGGCCCGGTCGGCCTTCGACAACGCTTGCCGGTCGATCAACTCCGGCCGGCGCAGCCAGGTCCGCCCGAGGGACTGCCGCCGCCGCCAGCGGGCGATCTCGGCATGGTTGCCGGACAGCAGCACGGGTGGAACGCTGCCCAGCGCGTGTTCCACCGGACGTGTGTAATGCGGGCAATCCAGGAGGCCGCCCTCCCCCTCGAAACTGTCCTGGGCCGCGGACTCGGCGTCGTTGAGCGCTCCCGGCAGCAACCGGGCGGTGGCGTCGACGACCACCGCCGCCGCCAGTTCCCCGCCGGACAGGACGTAATCGCCGATCGACAACTCCTCGTCGACCTCGGCCTGCAGCAGGCGTTCATCGACCCCCTCGTAGCGGCCGCAGAGCAGGATCAGGCGATCGTGCCCGGCCAGCGCGCGGGCCCGAGCCTGGGTCAGCGGTGCGCCCTGCGGGCTGAGATAGACCACCCGGGCCGGTCGCGGATCGGCGTCGCGGGCCGCCCGCAACGCCGCGCGCAGCGGATCGATCAGCATCACCATGCCGGGACCGCCACCGAACGGCCGGTCGTCGACCCGACGATAATTGCCTTCGGCGTAGTCGCGCGGGTTCCAGCCGTGGATCGACAACAGGCCACGTTCCTGCGCGCGCCCGACCACCCCGTGACCGGCGATCTGGGCCACGAAGTCCGGAAACAGACTGACGATGTCGATGCGCATGGTTCGGACGCGCCGGATCAGAAATCCGCATCCCAATCGACGACGATCCGGCCACTCTCGAAGTCGAGTTCGCGGACGAAATCGGGGCGGACGAACGGAATCATCCGCTCGCGGTCGCCCTTCGCGACGAGGACGTCGTTGGCGCCATTCGAGAACACCTGGGCGACGACGCCGAAATCGACGCCTTCGAGGTTGCTCACGCGCATGCCTTCGAGGTCGATCCAGTAGAACTCGCCGTCCTTCGGCGGCGGCAGCGCGCTGCGCGGGACATGGAGTTCCGCGCCACGCAGGGCTTCGGCGGCGTCGCGATCCTCGATGCCCGGGATCGTGCCGATCAGGCCCTTGCCGCCGGGGCGCGCCTTCGCGCCGGAGACTTCACGCTCGCGGCCCTGTGCGTCGCGCAGGATCCACGGCTGATAGCGCAGCAGATTGCCCTGCGGCTCGGTCAGCGATTCGAATTTCAGTTCGCCACGCACGCCGAACGCGCCGTGGATCCTGCCTACGAGGATGCGGCGCGTCGGGTCTTTCATGCTGAAACAAGGAAACGGAGACGGGGCGCGCGGTGCGCGGCCCCGCGCGGG
>JAYRSY010000018.1:0-63994 GCA_041919915.1 Lysobacteraceae bacterium | reverse complement strand
CCCAGCGCGGCCACGGGCGGCATCGCGAGCAGTTCGGTTTCGAGCGCGCGCAGCCGCGCCGTGCGGGCGTCGGCGCCCGGGGGATCACGACCGGGGTCGAAACCGGAATCGGGGGCAGGATCGCGCACAGCGTCGGGGGTCTGCGTCATCGGCAAGCTCATCGGGAAAGGCGTCTCCGGCTTGCGGGCGCCGGGGCGAATGGCGAAGCTGGACGGATGTCCCCGCCTGGCCGCCCGCGAGCATACGACAGGACGCCGATGGCGCAGACGCCGTGCGTGGTGTCACTGCGTCCGACCGGCGATCACGCGACGATGCGGCGCGCCGCCGCGGCGCACGGCTGGCGGGTGCTGGCGCTGTCGCCATGGCGGATCGTGGTGCGCGACGACGACGACACCCGGCGCCGACTGCGTGCGGCCCTCGCCGCCGATTTCGTCATCGCCACCAGCCCCGCCGCGGTGCGCGCGGCCGCGACGCTGTCGCCGCTGCGCGCCCGTCGCGGTCAGCACTGGTGCGCGGTCGGCAGCGCGACCGCCGCGGCGCTGCGACGCGCCGGCATTGCCCACGTGGAAGCACCGGCGCGCATGGACAGCGAAGGCCTGCTCGCCCTGCCGGTCCTGCAGGCGGTGCGCGGACGTCGCATCGGCCTGCTGACCGCCCCCGGCGGCCGCGATCGGATCGCACCGGAATTGCAGGCGCGCGGCGCCGAGTTGCTGCGGGCCGATCTCTACGCACGCGAACCGCGACCGCCGGCAGCGGCGGCAGTGGCGCGACTGCGCGCTTTTTCCGGACCGCTGTTGCTGCCGGTGAGCAGCGGCGACGCCCTGCTCGGCGTGCTGTCGACGGTGCCGGCGGAGATCGCCGAGCGCCTGCGCGGCGCCTGCGTGCTCGCCGCGAGCGCGCGCCTGGCAGCGATCGCCCGCGAGGCCGGCTGCCGCGACGTGCGCATCGCCGCCGGACCGCGCCCCGCACAATTGCTGGCCGCCGCCCCGTCGACCGGCGCGCCGGAAGATTCCGCGCGTCGTCGCGGCAACCGCCAAGCGGGACGTCAAGCCGGCTAACATGCCGCCAATGCCGCGCGTCTGCGGCCGGCCAGCCCCCCATGACCGACGTTTCCGTTCCCGACCCCGCACCGGCGACCGCCGAAGCGGTCGCCCTGCCCGCACCGAAACCGGCGCCGTCCGCGCCGCCGCGACGTGGCGGCTGGGCGTGGGTCGCGCTGCTGCTGGCGCTGGTCGGCGCCGGCGTCTGGCTGTGGTACAGCGATCACCAGCGCGGCGAGCGCGAACGCGGCGCGGAGATCGCGACGGCGCAGCGGATCGAGGCGCTGGAATCGCGGATCGAAGGCCTGCGCCGCGACGTGCGCGGCCATGGCCAGCGCCTGCAGCAGGCCGACGCCACCAACCGCCTGCTGCGCGACGAACTGCTGGGCATGGGCCAGCGCGCGGCGCTGCTGGAAGATCAGATCGCCAAGCTCGCCGACGCCAACCGCACCGGAGCGCAGGCGCTGCGCCTCGACGAAGCCGAACTGCTGCTCACCCTCGGCGAACAACTGCTGCGGCTGGCCGCGGATCTCGACGGCGCGCGACACGCCTATGCCCTGGCGTCGAGCGTGCTCGATCGCGTCGATACCCCCGGCGCGCTGAATCTGCGCCAGGCGCTGGCGCAGGAACGCGCCGCGCTGGACGCGCTCGATGCCGACCCGCGCCGGCGCGCGCTGCAGCGGCTGGACACCCTGGTCGCGCGATTGCCCGCCCACGACACCTCGGCACGCCTGCCCGCACCCGCGGCCGGCGCCCCGTGGTGGGAACGCGCGCTGGCGCGACTGGTCAGCGTGCGTCGCGGTGACGCGCCGCCGGCGCTGGGGAGCGAGGATCGCCAGGCGGGCGAGATCGCACTGCAACTGGAACTGGCGCTGGCGCGCACCGCGATCGAACGTCGCGACGCGCCCGCGCTGCGCGCCGCGCTGGAGCGCGCCGATCACTGGACGCTGCGGCTGTGGCCGGCGTCGCCCGCGCGCGAGACCCTGCGCCGGGACCTGCAGGCGCTGCGGAACGCACCGCTGACGCTGGATCTGCCGACGCTCGGCAGCACCCGCGAACAGTTGCGGGCCATGCGGGGGGCATGATGTCGAGCCGCATCGCAAGATCCGCGAAGCCCGCGAATCCACAACGTGCGAGGGGACTGCGTGTCCGCCGCCACACGCACGCGGATTCGCGCCGGATCTTCTCGTGCTGGATCTTCTCGTGCGATCCCGATGCCGCGCGTTGCGACGACGACCTGCGGATGGCGCGATGAACCTCTTCCGCACCCTCCTCTTCTGGATCCTGCTCGCGTTGGCCGGCGCGCTGCTGGCGCAGTTGCTGCTGCAGGACCCGGGCTACGTGCTGGTGCGCTACCTCGGCACCACGATCGAAGCGAGCCTGGCCGGCGCGCTGCTGCTGCTCGGTGCGGGGCTGTTCGCGCTGTGGCTGCTGTGGAAGACGCTGAGCTGGCCGTTCCGGCTCTGGCGGCTGCGGCGCGAGCGCGCCGCGCGCACGCGCCTGGCCGAGGGCCTGGATGCGCTGCATCACGGCCGCTACGCGGAAGCGGAAACGCTGCTGGCGCAGGCGGCGCTCGACCCCCACTTCGCGACGGCGGCGCGGATCGCCGCGGCACGCGCGGCGACGGCACGGGGCGACACGCCCGCGGCGAACGCGCATCTCGACGCCCTGGCCGCGCGCCAGCCGTTGGCGCGGGCGATCGCGCTGGCCGAAATCGCGCTGAGCGAAGGCCGCGCCACCGACGCGCTGGCCGCCCTCGACGCGGCGACCGACACCGCCCGCGCGCCCCGCGCCGATGCGCTGCGCGCCGAGGCCCTGGCGGCGCGCGATCCGGAATCATCGGCAGCGACCGACACCGTCGCCGACGCGTCGGCCGGGACGGCATCGCTTCCCGCCGCCCCGCCGCCGGCCTGAGCGCGTCGCGCTCGGCTATGCTGACCGCAACGCAGCGTCCGCGCCCACGATGACACCGCCCGTTTCCGCACTCCCCAGCATCGCGATCGATCCGAGCGACGACGGCGTCGCACGGCTGCATGGCGAATGGACCCTGCACCACGCCCTCGCCATCGGCGACGCCCTGCGCGGCATCCCGGAGCATGTCCGCCGGCTCGACGCCAGCGCAGTGGCGCGGCTCGATTCGCTGGGCGTACTGCAACTGCTGCGCCATGCCACCCGCCGCGATCTCGGCGAACACGCACTGCACTTCCGCGACGACCATCTCGCGCTGGTGCAGGTGATCGAGGACGTCAAGGACGGACGACCGAAAGCGAAGAAGGCCTACGGCTTCGCCGCCGCGCTCGAACGCCTCGGCTACGCGCTGCACGACAATGCCCGCGAAGTGATCGCGCTGGTGAGTTTTCTCGGCGAAACCCTGGTCAAGCTGGGGCGGACCGCGGTGCAACCGCGACGGCTGCGCGCGATCGCCACCGTCTTCCACATGGAACAGGTCGGTCTGGACGCGGTGCCGCTGGTGACGTTGCTGTCGTTCCTGGTCGGCGCGGTGATCGCCTTCCTCGGCGCGAACATCCTCGCCGACTTCGGCGCCTCGATCTACGTGGTCGAACTGGTGAGCATCGCGTTCCTGCGCGAATTCGCGGTGCTGCTGACCGCGATCATCCTCGCCGGCCGCACCGCGAGCGCGTTCACCGCGCAGATCGGGGCGATGAAAAGCCGCGAGGAGATCGACGCGATCCGTACCCTCGGCCTCGACCCGGTCGATCTGCTGGTGATCCCGCGCCTGCTCGCGCTGATGACGATGCTGCCGCTGCTGACCTTCATCGCGATGCTGGCGGGCCTGCTCGGCGGCATGGTGGTCGGCATGACCAGTCTCGACATTCCGGTGCAGGCCTACTACACCCGCATGCACGACACCATGGAGCTGCGCCATTTCCTGGTCGGTCTGTCCAAGGCGCCGGTCTTCGCGCTGGTGATCGGCCTGATCGGGTGCCTCGAAGGTCTGCAGGTGAGCGGCACCGCGCAGTCCGTCGGCGAGCGCACCACGTCCAGCGTGGTGCAGTCCATTTCGCTGGTGATCGTGCTGGATGCGCTGGCGGCGATCTGGTTCATGCACATGGAGTGGTGAGTTGAGCACACATGCATGCCCTCCACCCTTGTCATCCCGAGCCACGGGCGAGGGCTCTGTTTTTCTGGCTGGCGAACGCTCGCTGCACGATCGTCCGTCGACGACATTGTGGTATCGCCGGGCTCACGACGTCGGCATGCCTTGCGCTTACGGGAATGCCCGGAATCTTTTCCGCGCCGGCGCGCGGGCGACTTTCTTTTTGAAAAGAAAGTCGCCAAAGAAAACACGCAGGGCCGATTCAAATCTGCCGCCCGCAACGCGCCCGGGATTTTTCGATGAGGCATCCTGCCTCATCGAAAAACGGTGCACGTCCTGTGCACCGCCCTCCGGGTCTCCGTTTCTAGGACCGTCCTTCGTCGCGGATCGATCTCCCGGACGGGCGGGCATCGGGACGCCCGAGCACGGAGGAACCACGGTTTTCCCCGATCGGCCCGCAGAAGATTCGCGTCGTGGATTCTGTCGCGCGCATTTTTCCGTGAAGACTTCCGGAAACTTGACCACATCCCGCCTCGACGATGGCTCCGCGTCGTCGTTCTGTCCGGCAACCGGAGACCCGGAGGGCGGCGGACAGGAAGTCCGCCGTTTTTCGATGAGACAAGGAGGTCTCATCGAAAAATCCGGACCACAGTCCAGCCGGCAGATGTGTATTGGCACTGGAAAGTTTTCTTTGGTGACTTTCTTTGCGCCAAAGAAAGTCACCCGCGCGCCGGCGCGGAAAAGATTCCGGGCCTTGCCGGCAGGGCATGATTCGAGATCGACGGGAGCAGACACGACTGGCAGCCGGCAGCGGTCGGTCCGCGTGCGACACGGTCGTTTTCCGTTGCCGATACGATCCGACGCGAAGCCGATCCGCAGCGAGGCGTGATGACCGACGAATCACTCATCGACGAACCCATCATCCGCATCCGTGGCCTGCGCAACCAGTTCGGCGAGCAGATCGTGCACGAGGACCTGGACCTCGACGTGCGCCGCGGCGAGATCCTCGGCGTGGTCGGCGGCTCGGGCAGCGGCAAATCGGTGCTGCTGCGCTCGGTCATCGGCCTGCGCGAACCCGACGCCGGCAGGATCGAAGTCCTCGGCGTGGACGGGCGCTCGCGCGACAGCGAGGACCGGCTGCACATCGAGCGCAGCACCGGCGTGCTGTTCCAGGACGGCGCGCTGTTCTCCTCGCTCACCGTCGGTGAGAACGTGCAGGTGCCCTTGAAGGAGCATCATCCGGAACTGCCCGAGTCGCTGTTGTACGAACTGGCGCTGCTGAAGGTGAAGCTCGCGGGCCTGCCGCCGGACGCCCTCGACAAACTGCCGTCGCAATTGTCCGGCGGCATGCGCAAGCGCGCCGGGCTCGCGCGCGCGCTGGCGCTGGATCCGCCGCTGCTGTTCCTCGACGAACCCACCGCCGGCCTCGACCCGATCGGCGCCGCCGCTTTCGATCATCTCACCCGCACGCTGCAGCAGGCGCTCGGACTCACCGTGTTCCTCATCACCCACGATCTGGATACCCTGTACGCGATCTGCGACCGCGTCGCGGTCCTGGCCGAACGGCGGGTGATCGCGGTCGGGCCGCTGGCCGAGATCGAACGCTTCGATCATCCCTGGGTGCAGGACTATTTCAACGGCCCGCGCGGGCGAGCGGCCCGCGACAGCCACGGCCGCATCGCCGCGAGGACATGACATGGAAACCCGCGCCAACTACGTGCTGATCGGCGCCTTCACCCTGGTCGCGGCGGCCTTCCTGCTGCTGTTCGGGCTGTGGGCGGCGAAATATTCCTCCGACAAGGACTGGCGCCTGTACGACGTCATCTTCGACGAGGCGGTGACCGGCCTGACCGAAGGCGGCAGCGTGCAGTACAACGGCATCGCCGTGGGCACCGTGGCCCAGCTGAGTCTCGCACCGGACGATCCGCGCAAGGTCATCGCGCGGGTCAAGCTGCGCGCGGAGACGCCGGTGAAGGTGGACACCCGCGCCAAACTGTCGTTCACCGGCCTGACCGGCACCGCCTTCATCCAGCTCACCGGCGGCAGTCCGAACGCCGTACTGCTGACCGCGGGCGGCGACGATGTGCCGGTGATCCAGACCGAAGCCTCCGCGCTGCAGAACATCGCCGAGACCGCGAACAAGCTGGTCGCGAGGCTGGACAAGGTCCTCAGCGAGGACAACATCGACAACATCACCCGGACCCTCGACAACATCGAAAGCGCCACCGGCGCGCTGGCCGACCAGCGCGAGGATCTGGGCGCGCTGATCCGCAACGCGCGGGTGTCGAGCGAAAAGCTGGCGACGACCCTGGACACGACCAACACCGCGATCGCCGATGTCGACCGCGAACTGGTGCAGAAGCTGCCCCAGCTCATCGCCAAGCTCGACAGCACCCTCAACCGCCTCGATTCGGCCGCCGGCAACGCCGACGCGCTGCTCAGCGAGAACCGCGGCGCGATCAACAGCTTCACCCAGGACGGCCTGAGCCAGCTCGGCCCGACCCTGGAAGAATTGCGCGCGCTGGTCCGCGACCTGCGGAAGATCAGCGCCCGCCTCGACGAAAATCCGGCCGGCTACGTGCTGGGCCGGCAGAAACCCAAGGAGTTCGAGCCGAAATGAGCCGTCTCTCCACGCGCGCATGCCTGCGCATCGCCGCACTGGCCATCGCGACCGCATCGCTGGTGGGCTGCGGCATCCTGCCGAAGCAGGAAACGATGGCCCTGTACCGGCCCGAGCCGTCGATCGCCACCGATGCGGCGTGGCCGCAGGCGGCCTGGCAATTGCAGATCGCGCGTCCCTACGCCGATGCCGCGCATGATTCCGCGCGCATCCTCGTGCGTCCGCAACCGGGCGAACTGCAGGTCTACAAGGGGGCCGCCTGGACACAACCGGCCCCCGATCTCGTGCTCGATACGCTGCTGCGCGCCTTCGCCGACAGCGGCCGCGTCGCCGGCGTCGCCCGTCGCGGCGAGGGCGTGAGCGCGCAGTACGAACTGCTGCTGGACCTGCGCCGTTTCGAATCCGACTACGACGGCGGGGCCAGGCCGAGCGCGCGCATCGCGCTGGGTGCGCGCCTGGTGCACAACGCCGACAACCGCATCGTGGCGAGCCGGGTGTTCGACATCGACATCCCCGCCGACGGCACCGATGTGGCGCAGATCAACCGCGCCTTCGAACGCGGCCTCGGCGACGCCGCCACGCAGTTGATCGGCTGGACGCTGAGCGAAGGCCAGCGCGACGCGACGCGCCGGCGCTGACGCGTCGCCGAGTCGTCGCGGACGGGGAACGGCCAGGCCGCCCCCGCCCGCATCCGCCGCTCAGGCCATCGACGGCCCGCCCTGCCGGCGCTGTTGCTCCTGCTCCTGTGTCGCCACCTGCGGCGTCTGCGCGTTCTCCAGGGTAGCGGCGTATTTCTGGACGACATCTCCGGTCGTTTTGTTCGCCAATGCCATGTCGACCGAGGCCACGCGCGCGGCGGGATCGCTCTTGTCGCGATCGGTCACGAATGCGGCCTGTCCGTTCTGGCTGAAGGCGACATCCTGGATGGCCGTGAGCCGGTTTTCGGCGGCGACGCCGGCCATGCCCGCCAGCAGACTGGGATTCTGGTTCTCGGGCGCGACGCCCGGAACGGCACGATTGAGCGCGGCCGACGCCTGCTGGACCATCGGATTGGCGTTGAAGCGATCCCAGTCCACATTCGCGTTGCCCTGGGTGCCCGGCGCGATACCCGCGACCTGCAGATCGCTGCCCGCATCGCTGCGCTGCTGCGCGGGCGCCAGCCCGTTGAAGCGCTGGCGCATCACCGCCGCCGCCGCATCCATGTACTCGGGGCGATCCTGCACGGCGCCGTGATTGGCCACGCCGTCGATGTTGCTGACGCCGTTGCGGAAATTCACGTCGCGGGTGAATCCGTTGTCGTAATTGGCGTTTCCGATGGCGGCGCGGATCACGCCATCCCCCGGCGTCGAGAAATGGGTGTGCGCGAACCGCACTCCATCGGCCTGCACCTGCTGCCGTGCACGCATGGGATCTTCGTCGCCCCAGTTGTACGCCGGCGTGGACAACGTGGTGAGATGGATCGCGCCATTGATGCCGCGCTGCTTCAGTCCCTCCGAGATTTCGTCCGACGCGAGAATCGACACGTTGCCGCCATGACTGAAGCCGACGAGATTGACGGTCAGCGGCTTGTCGCGGTCGAGCGTGCCGCGTTCGATCGCTTCGTCGATCCGCGTCAGCACATGATCGGCCAGTTGTCGGGATGCGGCCTCCCGGTCGCGGGTCTGATTGAATGTCCCGGAGCGGTCCTGCCAACTGAAGCCGTTGTCCCAGAGATTGGCGCCGTCGGTGGTCTCGCCGACGGCGGCACTGATGCGGCGACTGACTTCGCGGACGTTGTCCGGGCCGTTGTTGGTGCCGTGCACGCCGAACGTGAAGATCTGCGCGTCTTTGCTGTAGGGGTCTGACATCGTGAGGGTCCTTGTGTCTGCGATGCGATCTGCGGGTGGGCGCGAATCGGCTCACGACCCGCGCCGCGCACTTGTGGCATCGACGGCCGGAGGAATCCTCTCGACGGGGTTTCGAAAATCTCTCGAATAGATTTGCCCGGAAAATCAACGACATCGCACCTGCGGCCGGGCGTGCTCCCGGCACCGTTCGCGAGTCGCTCCGCGACGCCGGGTGACGGCCGTCACCGGAAGCGAAGCCCCGCGATCAGGGCAGCGCAGGACGCGAAGCGACGAGTCGGGCGGCAAGCCGGTCTTCGGGCGCCCAGTCGGGCAGTCCGCGCGCGACGCACCGCCGGCCGGCGGTCGCACCGCAGAGTGCGTCGCGCAGCAGATCCGCGCCCAGACGCAGTCCGGGCCCGGCGCCGTCGCGCGCCGCGGTGCGATCCACGATCCGCAGCGCCGCCTGCAACCGGCGCGGATCGGCACCGGGCAGTCCGGCGGCGTGACGGGCCATCAGCGCCAGGGCCTCGGCCTCCTGGCGGCTGGGGTCGCGGATGGCGAGCAGGGTGTCGATCCGCGGCCGCAGCAGACGCCACGCGCCTTCGGGTTCGCCATCGAACATGCGCTGGCGTGCCGCGGCGATCAGGCCGTAATCGGTCTGTTCCGGACTGCGCTTGCCGTCGTTGCAGCGTTCGAGATACGCATTGGCGCGGTCGCGGCGTCCGGCCTCGGTCAACACCCAGGCGTGAAAGCACGGGTTGGGCGATGCGGTGATGTCCAGACCGGCGCGCTCCATCGCATCGAGGCCATCGACCGCAGCGGGAAGTTCGTCGCGCCAGAAATGGGATTCGACCTCGAGGTACAGCGCCCAGGCCAGCGCCCGCGGGTGCGGGTGCGGCGTCCGCTGCAGGGCCCGGATCTCGGCCAGGGCATCGGTGTAACGGCGCGCGCCGACGACCTCGCCGACCACGAAATACGGATGCAGACTGTTGCCGCCGTCGAGCCGCGCCTCGCCGATCCGAAACCGCGCGCGGTCGAGGTGCTCGCGCCACGCGTCGGGGCGATCGCGATCGATCCGCGCCATCAACAGCAAGGCCTCGATTTCCGCGCGGAGGTGGCCGGAAGCGCGCGCCTGATCGACGATCCCGCGCAGGACCTCGCGTCGAACCGCGAGCGCCGGCCCGGGCACGATCGGCTCCGCGCGCTGCACCCACACACGGCTCTCCGCCGCCGACGCCTGGTCGCCGAGTCGTGCGAAACCATCGGCGATCCGGGTCTGCGCCACCGCGGCCGCCCGGCGCTCGCCGCGATGCATGTGCAACGGGCCGAGATTGGTTTCCAGGCGCAGCGCCGCGTGCGGCCAACCGGCGCGTTGGGCGATGTCGCGCGCGCGTTCGATTTCGTATCGCGCGCGTTGCAGCTCCTGCAGGCGCAGCAAGGCCAGGATCAGCGCATCCTCCTGCTCCAGCCATTCGCCCGCACCCGCCGGCTGCGCGGACAACCGTTCGATCGCGCGCAACGCATCCCGGAGCTGCAGGCGTTCGACCCGCGCGACCATGCCCGCGCGCGGACACGGCGCGGCGCCCAGACGGTCCGGCGCGATCCGCGCGAGCAATCGCTCGATGCGGCAGCGGCGCACCGGATCGGGTTCGGTCCCGGGGACGAGCGACTGCGCCGCCTCGCGCGCGTCCTCGGCGCGCCCCTGTTCGAACAGCAGGCCCGCCAGCGCGACGCGCGCGTCGCCCATCCGCGCATCGATGTTCAGTGCGCGCTGGAACTCCAGCAGCGCGGTCGATCGATCGAAGCGCGCCTCCGCCAGCCGGCCGGCGACATAGGCGTCGGTGGCGGCACCGGGCGTACGGGCGGGCTTGGGCAGGTGGCGCGCCAGCAGCGCCTGCAGCGCATCGGGCAGGCCGTCGGCCGTGCCGCGGTAGTGCTCCCGGATCCGTACGCGTCCCTGTTCGAGGATCAGCTCCGCGCCCAGCGTCTGCCGGTCGATGCGTTCCACCCGCACCTGCAGATGCGGGCCGCGGAACGGATTCTCCGTCTGCGGACGCTGGAACACCACGACATCGACATCGCGCAGATGCGCCTGCTCGATCGTCTTGCGCAGCAGCGTGTCGCGCAGCCATTCCAGCGAGGACGGCACGAGCACCGCCGCGCTCATCTCGATCTGCGGATCGAACACGATCGCGCCCGCGGGCTGAAGCCATCGCCAGACCGGGATCGCCGCGACCGCAAGCGACATCACGAGCGCGACGACGATCACCGGCCGCCACCGGCGCCGGGGCGGAGCGGCCGCAGGCTGCGGAACGAGGGCGGGAGGAACCTCGGTGGTCTGTGCGTCCGCAGCAGGGCGTCCGGCGGAGTCCACGCCGGAAAGCCGCTCATCGATCGGCGACGCGACCGGCGTCGTCGCGCTGCGGATCCAGGCCGCGTCCGGCACCACCAGCAGGTAACCGCGTTTGCTGCGGGTCTGCAGGATGTCCTTGCCCGACGGCCCGAGCGCGCGCCGGATCTGCCAGACGCAGTGGGTGATCGCGGCATCCTCGACCACCCGCCCGGCCCACACCGTTTCCAGGATGTCCTCGCGCGACACCAGGGTGTTGGCGCGTCGGGACAGCAACAGCAACAAGGCTTCGGCGCGCGGCGTGAGCCCGCTCGCTCCCTGCTCGCCGGAGACGACGCCGTGATCGAGATCGACCGTCAGCGGTCCCAGCCTGAACCCCGTGAACACAGACGCTGCGCCCGGTCCCATCGGCCCATCCCTTGGTGTCATGGGCCGAGTCTAGAACGTCGCGGATGCGTTTACATGTGCGTTACATCGAAGCCGATCGCGGTACGCAGACGCCGTGCGCGACCTTCAACGCCGCCGGTTGGCCGGGAACGCCGGCAACGACGCGAGGAACGCCGCCGATGCGCCGCGGAAGCGGACGTAGCGGTCGTCCATCTTCCTGGCCACGAGGATGCGCGTGCCGAACAGTCCGGCCAGGATCGCGACGAGGATCAGCAGGATGCCCAGGCCGAAGTAATCGCCCCCGGTGAACGCCACCACCAGACCGACGAACAAGGCGGCGAACACGCCGAGGATGAAGCGTTGGCGGCGACCGGCATGCGCCGGACACAGCGCCACCGCGTGTTCGGTCTTCTTGCGCACGATCAACGCCACGATCGCGTAGAACAGGATGCCGATGAGAATCAGCAGATACAGCCACGGGCTGTGCCAATAGAACGTGCGCGGCTTCACCGCGCCGGTGACGTGCGCATTGCATTTCACGCAGCGCCGCGGCAACGGCCGGTCGCGGACCACCACCAGGTCCTTGCCATCGCACCAGGCGACATCGCCATCGCTCTCCACGGGCTGCGCCCAGGCATCGACGCGGGCTTCCGGCGGACTGTACGGATTGAACGATGACGGCTGCATGCGCCCCTCGGCATGTCGAAGAAGGCGCACATTCTAGCGGCGGGCGGCGGCGATGCACGGCGGGCGGCGGACCGCGTCCCGTGCATCGTCGCCTGCGATCGCCCCGTCACCCGGCCGCGGGCGGAACCGGCGGCGGCGCACGACGGACCGCACCGCGCGCGCGCCACCAGCGGCGCAGGCCGTACACGCCCAGACCCAGCGCCAACCACAGCGGCCACACGTGCACGAGTGCGATCACGACATCCAGCACGCCGTACCAGCCGACGCGCAGCGCCTCGAAGAGGCGGGCGAAAAAGCCCGGGCTGTGCTTGCGGAACACGGCCTCGACGTCGGGCATCTCGGTCTGGCGGATCTTCGACAGCTGGTGCAACGACAGCGTGATCGTGCTGAAGGCGACCCGGTCCTCGAACTGCTTCTGTTCGATCAGCGCCTCGTCGCGCTGCAGCCTGGCGCCGGTGCGGGCCGCGATGACGTCGGCCTTGCGGTCGAGACGATCGCCGTCGCGCACCGCGTCGCCGAGTGCCTGCTGCGCCTGCTGTTCGCGCTGCCAGGCCAGCTGACGGCGCAGCAGATCGAACTGGGCGTCGGCCGCCTGGAAGCCGCGCTGATCGAGGAATTCCATCTGCGACGCGATCGCGCGCAGGAAGGCCTGCGTGTTGTCGCTCGGCACGCGCACCGTGAGGCTGCCGCGGACCGTGTATTCGGCCAGTTCGATCAGCTTGCCGTCGCCGGCCGGCCGCCGCTGCACGCTCAGCGTCTGCGCCGAGATGTCGTTGGCGACCACGAAACCGCCCTGCTGCGCGGCGGCGTCCTCGATGGCGAGCGCGGAGGTGTAGACATCCTTCACCCGGAACTGCGCCTGCGCGGTGCGGATGAACCTGCGTTCGCCGTCCCGGTAGGTGGCGGCGCTGGAACTGACCTGGCCGGCATCGACGCGGGTGTCGGTCTCGACCTCCTGGCGCCTTGCGACCGATTCTTTCGCCATGGCGTCCGGTGGGGCTTCGGCCATTTCGGCGGAGGCGGCGGCATCCGCGGCCGCGACCTGCGGCATCGGCGCCTCCATCGGCGCCGAAGCGGGCATCGCACCGCCCATCGCCTTGTCGGCGGTCCCTTCGTACGCAGCGGATTCCGCGGTGCTTTCCTGCTTGCTGCAGGCGGCCAGGGTGAACAGCAGCGTGGCGGTCAGGACGCAGGCGATCCCGTTCCCGAGCATCGTTTTCGAGCGTGCGCGAAGCATGTGAGGTTCCCCGTTGGCGTGCGGTGATGGACGGACCGCGGCAGTGCGGTCGGCATGCGCAGGGGAACGTACCGGATCACGCGATGGGGTTGGCGCGCAGCGGCCACGGCGCGCCGTCACCGCCGTCACGGATGCCAGGACCTGTCCGCCGCGTCGTCCGTGAACTCGGCGAGGCTGCGCAGAAACGCGGGGCCGCAGCCCGCGAACCGCGCGAACCGGGCGTCGATCCGCAGGGGCCGCAGCGTCGCCACGGCATACCGGACGAGGAGCATCGACACGACCAGCGGGAGCGCCATCACGATCACCGGCCAATACCGCGACGACGACGCCGGGAGCGCCATCGACGCCGCCACGACGGTGGCGTTGGCCACGACGATCGCGAACAGGGCGAGCGCGCGGCGATGCCGGTGCAGCGCGCACAGGCCGACCGCATGACGGGACGAGTGCAGCCACGCGCTGCGCAGATAGAACGCAGCGAACAGCAGGCACTGCGGCAGGATGAGACCGATCGCGATCTCCCCGGCGTCCGCGGGCCGCCAGGTCTGCACCAGGAGGGGCGTCGCCAGCACCGACGGCACGAAGGCGAGCAGCCATGGCGGAAAGCGGATGAAGCTCTTCGCGCGCAACCGCCCGTCGACGGCGCGGTTGCACTTCACGCAACGCAGGGGCAACGGCCGGTGTTTCAGCACGACCAGCGCATCGCCATCGCGCCAGCACCAGCTCGCCTCATCGGGGTCGACCGGTGCGTTTTCGAGCAGCGACGCACGCGGCGCACGATACGGATTCTCCGCGTGCTCGGCATCGGGCCCGGAAGGTCGCACGCGGTCTTCGCGCCGTCGCGTCGGGTGGAACCAGTGCGTGGAATCGGCGCCCGGGATCAGCGTTCGAGGATCGCCACCACGCCCATGCCGCCGGCGGTGCAGATCGAGATCAGGCAACGGCCGCCGCCGCGTTCCTTCAGCTGCTTGGCGGCGGTGGCGACGATGCGCGCGCCGGTGGCGGCGAAGGGATGACCGGTGGCCAGCGACGAACCGACCGGGTTGATCTTCGCCGGATCGATGCTGCCCAGCGGCGCGTCGAGACCGAGGCGCTCGCGGCAGTAGTCCGGGCTTTCCCACGCGCGCAGGGTGCACAGCACCTGCGCGGCGAAGGCTTCGTGGATTTCGTAGAAATCGAAATCCTGGAGGCTGAGGTTGTTGCGCTTGAGGATTTCGGCGACCGCGATCGTCGGCGCCATCAGCAGGCCTTCGCCATGGACGAAATCAACCGCGGCGACATGGGTGTCGCGGATCCGGCACAGCACTTCATGGCCGTTCTGCGCGGCCCATTCCTCGGAGGCGACCAGACATGCGGAGGCGCCGTCGGTCAGCGGCGTGGAATTGCCGGCGGTGAGCGTGCCGCGGCCGGAGCTGCGGTCGAACGCGGGCTTGAGCGTGCCGAGTTTCTCGAGCGTGGTGTCGCCGCGCAGGATGTTGTCGCGCGACACGCCGCGGAAGTTCACCACCAGATCGTCGAAGAAGCCGCGTTCGTAGGCCGCGGCGAGCTTCTGGTGCGACGACAGGGCCCAGGCGTCCTGTTCCTCGCGGCCGATCTTCCATTCCTTGGCCATGTCCTCGCAGTGTTCGCCCATCGCCTTGCCGGTGCGCGGTTCGCCCACGCCGGGCAGTTCGGGCTTGAGCTCGCGGAAGGAGAAGCCGCTGGTCAGCCGCGCCAGGCGATTCATGGTGCCCTTGGCCATCGACGCCGAGATCAGTCGGCGACGGAATTTCTGGCTGAACACCACCGGCACGTCGGAGGTGGTGTCGGAACCGCCGCCGATGCCGACCTCGATCTGGCCGGTGGCGATCTTGTTGGCGACGGTGATGATGGTGTCGAGCGAAGCGCCGCAGGCGCGCTGGATGGTGATGCCGGGCGTCAGCGGCGACAGGCCGGAGGACAGCGTGGCCTCGCGGGCGAGGTTCCAGTCGCTGGAGTGCTTGAGGATGGCGCCCATCGCCACTTCGCCCAGCTGCCGGCCCTGCAGGCCGAATTTCTCGACCACCGCGCCGAGGGTGCGGACGCACATCCCCAGATTGCCGACATCGGCGTAGGCGGTGTTCTGGCGACAGAAGGGAATGCGGGCGCCGCCCAGGACGGCGACGGGACGACCATGCAGCATCGGACACCTCTCGGATGGGAGCGCCGGCGGACGCGCGCGGCGTGCGTTCGGACGGATTGGACCCGCAAACGCTGGAGCAACGTCTCTAAACCGTCTGCGGACGATTCGCGGACCACCCGCGCGACCGCGGATGCGGACACGCCGGCGATCGACCCGAAGGCCGGACCCGATGCGCTCCGGCGGATCGCAGGCCGGCAATCCGCGGATAATGCGAGTGTACCGCCCGCCGCTTCCTCCAACGAGACCATGACCACAGAATCGTCCGCCGCATCGCCCGCCCGCCCGCGCATGGTCGTCCGCGGCGCACTCGCGCTGGAACTCGTGCCGGAGACGCAGCCGCGGCAGGCCGCGCTGGGTCAGGACATCGCCGGCGCGCTGGCCATGCTGATCGGCCGCGATCTGGCCACGCTGGCGCCGCAGGCCGCGTCGCTGGATCTGGTGTTCGCCGGCGCGCACTACGACCCGGCCGAGCTGCTGCGCCCGGGGTGGCCACTGCACCGGCGACTGGAGGAACTGCATGCGCGCGCGCCGCAGTCGCCCGGGCCGCGGGTGATCGCCTTCGGCGCCGATGCCCAGGGCGTCGTGCCGCAACCGCTGCGCGCCGAGCTCGAACTCGTCGGCGGGCCGCTGCGGGTGGTGCCGTTCCTGCTGGTCGGCACCGCCGAGGCGGCGACCGCGGTCGCGACCGTGTTCGAACGCGATCTGCTGGAACGCGGCATGGCCGCCGCCGACACCGCGCTCGCCGCGCAGGAAGCGTTCGCCGCGCGGATCGAACACGCACGCTATCTGACCGCCTACGACGTCGCCGCGATGATCGCGATGCAGTACCGGCATGCCGGGCTCGGCCCGCTGTGGCCGTTGCTGGAAACCGCGCTGCTGGCGCCGGAAGAGGACGCCTGGCTCGACGCGCCGCCGGAACCGCTGCTGCGCTACGCCGACGGCGCGGTGCGGATGGCGCAGTTCGATTTCGACGCCTGGCGACGCCACGACCCGATCGAACGCGAGCGCGGCGGCCCGGCGAACGAGGACACGCACCGCCGCTACGCGTATTTCGAGGCGCGGCAACGCCAGCTCGGCGTGGTGCTGCGGGCGCACGGACTCGACGTGCAGGCGGTGCCGTGTCCGGCGACCCGGGACGCGCGCGCCGCGCTCGGAAGCCCCTGAACCGCGCGACGCGTCCCACCCGGAATCAGGGCGCGATCTCGATCACCCCGCAGGCGACCCGCGCGCCGGCATTGCCGGCCGGCTGCCCGGCGTAATCATCGGGCCCCGCGTGGACGATGATCGCGCGGCCGAGGACATCGTTGGCCGCACCGCTGCCGAGGGTGACGCCATCGAGGCGGATGTCGACATGGGCGACGCCGTCGGCGCCCGCATGCAGATTGTCCATGTCACCGAGATGATGCGGCGGCATCCCGGCACGGCCATGGGCGACGCCGGCCGGATTGAAATGCCCACCGGCGGCGCTGCCGTCGGCGGCGCTGCAATCGCCGCGTTCGTGCACGTGAATGGCGTGGACGCCGCGCCGGCCGAGGCCGCCGAGTTCGCCCTCGATGCGCACACCGCCGTCGACCGCGGCGATCCGCAGCCGGCCGCTCACCAGACTGGCGGACGCGGGCGCCATGTTCGCGACCGCGCGCTGCACGCGATGCTGCGGCACGGGCTCGGGCGGTTTCGGCGGCGGCGCGCTGGCGCAACCGGCGAGCGCGAGGGTCAGCAGTGCGGCGGCGGTCGAACGGTGATGCATGAAAAAGCTCCTGTCGATGCGCGATGCGTGGGGCGATGCGCCGTGGCGGAAGTCGCGACGGCCCTGTCGGAACATCACCATGGCGGGTCGTGGTGCGCGGTTCAAGTCGCGCGGCGCGGCCCGCGTCCCGGGCCGAGTTTGCGGGTAAGCGTGTTGCGGCCGAGACCGAGTTTCGCGGCCGCTTCCGAACGATGTCCGCCGGTGTGCGCGAGCGCCGCGTCGAACAGCGCCCGGTCGAAGCGTGCGCGTGCTTCGGCATGCAGATCGGTGCATCCGGCGTCGAGTTGCGCCCGCGCCCAGGCGGCGAGCGCGGCCTCCCAGTCGCCAGCGGCGACGGCCGACGGCGCGGCGGTCACCGTGAACGCGCCTTCCAGCTCCACCGGACCGATGGTGTCGCCCGGCGCCAGCGCGGCCAGGCGCCAGCACAGATTCTCGAGTTCGCGCACGTTGCCGGGCCAGTCGTGCGCCTGCAGGCGCTGCAGCGCAGCGGGCGCGAAACGCTTGGCGGTCGCGTCGAAACGCGCGGCGGCGGCGCGCAGGAAGCGTTCGGCGAGCCGCGGAATGTCGCCGCGCCGCTCGCGCAGCGGCGGCAGTTGCAGTCGGACCACGTCGAGCCGGTGCAGCAGGTCGGCACGGAACCGGCCTTCGGCGACCAGCGCGCCGAGATCCTGATGGGTCGCGGCGATCACGCGCACGTCGACCCGGATCAGCTCGCGTCCGCCGACGCGGAAGAACTCGTTCTCCGCCAGCACGCGCAGCAGGCGCGTCTGCAGCGGCAGCGGCATGTCGCCGATCTCGTCGAGGAACAGGGTGCCGCCGTCGGCCTGCTCGAACCGGCCGATGTGCCGCCGGGTCGCGCCGGTGAAGGCGCCGGCCTCGTGGCCGAACAACTCGCTTTCCAGCAGTTCGGCCGGGATCGCCGCGGTGTTGAGCGCGACGAACGGGCGCTGCGCGCGCGGCGATTCGCGATGCAGGGCGCGCGCCACCAGCTCCTTGCCGGTACCGGTTTCGCCGGTGACGAGCACGCCGAGCGGGGCCTGGGCGAGCCGGCCGATGGCGCGGAACAGCGCCTGCATCGCCGGGGTGTCGCCGATCAGCGCATCCTGCGTCGACGGCACGGGCGCCGTCTCGACCGGCGCCGCAGCACCGGTCCGCGCGGCCGCGCGGGCGGGCGCGAGCGCCTGCGCGGCAAGCGCGACCGCGGTGTCGAGGTCGAAGGGCTTGGACAGGAATTCGTGCGCGCCGCCGCGGAAGGCCCCGGCGGTGCTGGCGATGTCGGTGTAGGCGCTCATCACGATCACCGGCAATTGCGGATGGCGCGTCTTCACCGCCTCCAGCAGCACCAGCCCATCGTCGCCGGGCATGCGCACGTCGGTGAACAGCAGATCCGGCGCCGGCCGCGTTGCCAGCGCATCGAGCACCGCGCGCGCCGAGTCGAACGCGGTCACCGCGTGCCCAGCCTCGCGCAGCGCGGTGGCGAGCACGAAACGGACGGCGCGGTCATCGTCGACCACCCAGACATGGGCGCCGGCATCGGCATCAGGCAGGGTCATGAGTGTCGTCCGTGGTGTCGCGTGCGGGGAAGTGATCCGGGAGGCGATCGGCCTGTTGCCCGGCGACCTGTTGTCCAGCGTGCGCCCCGGCGGAATCGTCGTGATGCGGCGCCGGCGGCGCCAGATACGGCAGTAGCAGGGTGAACACGGTGTGCCCGGGACGCGAGCGATACCCGAGCGAGCCGCGGTGCTCGCGCGCGACCTGCTGCGCCAGCGCCAGTCCCAGCCCGGTGCCCTCGGCGCGACCGCTCACCAGCGGCAGGAACACCTGTTCGGCCAGCGACTCGGGGACACCATGGCCGTCGTCGGCGATCTCCAGCCGCAGCACCCGCGCATGGGTCGCATCGCCGATCCGGACCGCGCGTTCGACCCGGGTGCGCAGACTGACGTTGGCGGCGCCGGCCTGGATGGCGTTGCGCACCAGATTCCAGACCGCCTGGGTCAGACGATCGGCGTCGCCGGGCAGCTCCGGCAGCGACGGGTCGTAGTCGCGGATCAGTTTCACCGCCCAGCCGGCGTCGCTCTCCGCCAGACGCAGGACGCGTTCCAGCACGACATGGATGTTCAGCGGCTCGTGCGCGCGCGCCGGTGCCGGCGACAGCAGACGGTCGATCAGCTCGGTCAGCCGCGCGACTTCCGACTCGATCAGACCGGTGAGTTCGCGTCCCTCGTCGTCGACGACCCGTCGCGACAGCAGCTGCGCGGCGCCCTTCAGGCCCGCGAGCGGATTGCGCAGCTCGTGCGCCAGCCCGCGCAGCGCGGCCGACAGCGCCGACGGCAGCATCGTGGCCGGGTCCTCGCCGGGAAATTCGTCGACCGGATGCGCCTCCAGCCACCAGCCGCCGTCGTCGCGCCGCGACAGCAGGGCATCGGCGTAGAGCCGGGCCTCGCTGCCCGGAAAGCCGAACGGTACCCGGCGCAGGCGGATCTGATCCTCGATCGGCGGCTCGGCCAGCACCCGCGCCAGACGCTGGCCCTCGCCCTCGAACGCCGCCAGCGGCAGCCCGGGCAAACGCCGCGGCCCCACGCCCAGCCAGCGCGCGAACGCCGGATTGCCGCCCAGCACCCGCCCCTCGGCATCGCACCACACGACCGGCGTGGCCAGCGCATCCAGGGCGCGGGGGTCGAAGGGCGGGTCGAAGACGGTATCGGCGGCGGACATTGCACCAATCTAGTGCAGATTTCCGCCGGACGCGACCGTGTTGTCTAGAGTTGCACCAGATGCAGGAACCGGGTGGTTCCGGTGTCCTCGATACAGTGCAGCAGCCGCACCCCCGCCTCGCGGTAGAGCCGTTGCCACGCGTGCCGGTCGCGCGGCGGAATGCCCTGCCCCGAGATCGCCTGGACGTAGTCGTGGAGCAGCGTTTCGCGGCGGGCGGGCGTGGTCTGTCCGAGGCGGCCGTAGTAGTCGGAGACCAACAGCAGCCGGCCGGGGAAATCGCGGTGGAGACGTCCCAGCCAGGCGACCGCCGGCCTGCCGTCGCGGGCGCAGAGTTCGTTGGCCAGATCGCCGGCGACCAGCGCGTCGACCGCCGACCGGTCCCGCGGCGGCAGACTGCGCGCGGGATGACGACCGTCGCCGACGCGGATCCGCACCCGGCGCGCGACGCCGGCCTCGCGCAGACGCGTCCGCGCGAGCCGGCACATCGCCGGGTTGGCGTCGATGCCCCAGCCGCGCATCGCCGGGTCCATCCGCGCCATCGCGCAGAGCAGCGTTCCCGGGCCGCAGCCCAGATCGAGAACGCCCCGGCAGCCCAGCCCGTGCAACAACGTCGCGGCCGCGGATCCGTCGCCGACATCGGCGTGCAGGAAGGCGTTGGCGTGACGCCGGCGATCGACCCGCGCGCCGGCGCGGGCCGGATGGCGCAACAGTTCCGGCAACGCGGCGGCGTTGGCACCGAACGCGCCCGCGTACAGATCGATCAGATAACGCGTGTCGGACGCGTACGCCGCGGTGACGCGATACCGGCGGCCGCGCTTGCGCAGCAGATCGGTGCGTGCGGCGGTGAAATCGAGGGTCGCTTCCAGCAGCGCCGGATCGAGCCGGAACCGTGCGGCGAGTTCGGCGCAGTCGAGCGGCGCGTGCAGCGCCGCGAGCACGCCGAGATCGTGCAGCGTCGACACCGCCTGCGCCAGTTGCAGACCCTCGACCAGATCCAGCGCCGCCCAGCGCGGGGCGGCGCCGGGCGCGGACGAGGCAACGGGCGAGGTCGCGCTCAATGCCGCGACACCGCGGCGCGGCCTCCGGACGCCGGCACCAGGATGCCGTGGCCGACGAGATCGCGGAAGAACGCGTCGTCGATGCCGTCCACGCCCGCGCTCTCGCGCAGCATCCGCGCGACGGATGCGCAGCGTTGCGGCCGCGCGAACAGACCGAGGATCGTTTCCAGACCTTCATCGATGCGCCAGACCTCGGGACGCGCGCGTCCCCGGTGCAGCAGATAGCTGCACGGCGCGTCGTCGCCGTCATCGTCGTCCGGCAACAGCGTCTGCGGCGCGTCCTGCGTGCTGGCGCGGATCCGCGCCAACCAGCGATCGCAGTCGCGCAGACCTGAGAGGATCCGCACACGATCGCTGAGCACGTAGCGCCGCGGCGACTCGTAGGCGGCGACGGGCGCGCTCTGCGCCGGCGGGGATTCCTCGTGCAGCGCCAGACCGAAACGGAACAACGAGACGAGGTGATGTTGCGCACCGGATTCGGCCGCGATGAAACCGACCAGAAGATCCGCATCCGGCATCCAGCCCGGCGGCGGTTCCGGCACCTCGCGCCGCGCATGCGCGCGGAACGCCGCGGTGAACGCCGACAGACGGCCGTCGTGGCGGCGCAACGCGTAGGCGGCGACCTCGGGCCCGACCCGGCGCAGCAGATCGACCGTGCACACCGCGAACAGGTGGTCCTCGCGCGGCAGCACCGCGGGATAGTGGAAATAGGTCTGGAAGATCTCCGGCGTGGACAACACCAGATCGCGATCGCCCGGCCCGATCAGATAGCTGTTGTACGGGCTCGAATAGCCGTCGTAGCGCAGCTCGCCGCCACGTTCGGCGTACATCGGCGTGCCCGGCTCCGGCTGCAGGATGTGCAACTGCACCAGACAGTTCGGCGCATGCGCGCGCCCGATCATGTCCAGCGTGTCGTCCTGGTCCTCGCGGGTCTCTTCCGGATAGCCGGTGATGAACGATGCCGTGGTGTCGATGCCGAGATCGGCGCAGCGCGCCAGGATCGGTTCGACCAGATCCAGATCCAGGCGCTTCTGGCTGATCGTCTGCATCCGGCGCGATCCGGTCTCGATGCCGAAATACAGGCCGATGCAGCCGGCGTCGGCCATGGTCTCCAGCAGCGCGGGGCTGACGCAGTCCACCCGCGCCGAGACCCGCCAGCGGAACCCGCGTCCGCGCACCGCCTCGCAGAACGCCATCACCTTGTGCCGGTTGACGGTGAACATGTCGTGATCGAGCTTGAACTCGCTGCAGCCGTAACGCTCGCGCAGCCGTTCGAGTTCGAACACGATCCGCTCCGGCGATTTCAACCGGAAGCTGCGCTGGAAGAAGCCTGCGGTGGAGCAGAACGTGCACGCGAACGGACAGCCGCGGCCTGCCTCGATCCGCAGCAGATCGAGGCCGAGATCGGCGATCGGATACAGGTCGTAATCCAGCAGCGGCAGCGCGTCGAGATCGACGACCTTCGGTTTGCCCTCGGTCATCCGGAACCCGCCGTCGCGGTCGCGCCAGCTCAGGCCGGGAATCTTCGCGAACGCCCGATCGGGCAACGCGCGCAGCACCGCCGGGAAGATCTCGTCGGCCTCGTGACGCACGATCAGATCGAACTGCGGGAAGCGTTCGAGGATCGGCCGGTCCAGCATCGTCGCATGCGGTCCGCCGAGCAGGATCGGCAGATCGGGCTCGGCCCGGCGCAGACGCGCGGCGACGTTGATCGCGAACAGGAAACTGCAGCCGAGCGTGGTGAAGCCCACCGCCTCCGGCGCCTGCGCCAGGATCGACGCGGCGGCGCGGTCGTACAGGCGCTCGTCGTAGCGCAACACGCCGGTGCGCAGCAGGCGCTTGGGGTCGTAGATCGTGGTCTCGACGCCGTCGCGCGCGGCGGACGCCGCCAGCGCCAGCAGACCCAGATGCGGATGCACGTCGAGCAACGCCGTGTCGCCCTCTTCGGGCATCACCAGATTGTCGACCAGGGTCAACCGCATCGTGCCGCCGGTGTCCAGGTCACCACGCCGGCGTCCGCCAGTGCGACCAGCGCCTCGCGCACCGCGGCGGTGGTGCCGCGACCACCGCCGAGACGTCGCGCCAGCGCCGGCGGCGTGCGCCGGCCATCGATCGCCGACAGCAGATGGAAACCGAACGCATCGAGCGTGAGCACCGCGACCTCCCCGCTTCCCGGAGCGCGCCAGAAGCACAGCCACTGCGACCGGCGCGGCACACGGGCGAGATCGGGCGCGCTCGCGTGCAGAGCGGTGGCCAGGTGCTTCGGATCGCAGCCCAGCTCGCGCAGCAGGACCGCACCACGCAGGACAGGCGCGTCGGGCGCGACCGCCCCGTCATCGGACGCGGTCGGCGCCTCCTCGACGAACCACGGCCCCAGCCGCGCGATCGCCTCCTCGTAGCGCAGCGCGTCGCGCAGCAGCGCATGGCCGCGCGCGCGCGGGTCGAGCCAGTCGTCGAGGAAGGCGAGCAGATCCCGCGCGCGCTCCGGCATCGTGGCGGCGTAGCCGAGGCGGCGTTCGGAACGATATGCGGCATAGGCGGCGAAGGCATCGATCTCCATCGCCGTCACATGCATCAACCGGAAACTCAGCGGGAACAGCGCGCGCAGCGGGTTGTGCCGCACCTTCACGCTGAGGCCGGCGAACTTGGCCAGCGTGTCGAGATCGATCTCGTCGGGTTCGACCCCCAGCGCGCGCAGTCGCGCGGGCTGCGCGCGCCAGCGCGCGAGCAATCGCGGCTGCTCCACGCCCGCGGCCATCACCGCATGCACCCGGGCCAGACTCATGCCGCCTCCAGCAGTTCGCGCACGCGTTGCAGATGTTGATGCAGGATCGTCTGCGGAAACGCGCCCGACCAGTTGTATTCCACGGTCAGCGCCTGCGGACGGACCTCCCGCAGCACCCGCTGCAGCAATTCGAAGGCCTCCGGCGGCGCGGGCACGGCATGATCGTCCCAGGCCACGCCGGACTGCACGCTCATGCCGGACATGTGGATTTCGACCACGCGATCCAGCGGCAAGCGCGCCAGTTCACGCTGCGGGTCCACGCCGGTGTTGCGGCAGGTGATCAGGAAGTGGGTCAGATCCAGCAGCAGGCCCGCATCGCATCGCGCCATGACTTCGGCGATGAACGTGGACATCGACATCGTGCTGCCGGGAATCGGGAAATACTGCGGCGAATTCTCGAGCAGCAGCGGCGTCGACCCCAGCCGCGCGCGCGCCGCCGCGTAGTTGGCGATCACCCGCGCCACCGAGTCCTCGCTGAGCTGTGGACAGACCGTGTAGGTCAGCGCCGACGGCGAGATCGTTTCGTCGCCATCCTCCAGTCCTTCCGCGGACACGAAGGCCAGATGCTCGCCGATCCACGGTGTGCGCAGACGTTCCGCGGCGTCCGCGATCGCCTCGAACGTGCGATCCGACGGCGGCACCGTACCGGCCACCGAAACGCTCGCGCAGTGCAGCACCAGGGGAATGCGCGCCTGCAGCGCAACCGTTTCCGGGGAATGCCGCAGTTGTTCGAACGGAATCTCGATGTAGTCGAGCGCGTCGGGACAGGCGTCGAGATAGGCGAGCGCGTTCGGACCGTAGGCCAGTCCGAGCTGGGTGCGTCCGGCATTGGCTTCGAAATATTTCATGCCCTGCCTCGCATTCGGTCCAGGGAATCCGATCCGTGGAAATTCGACCCGGGAGCATCCGATCCGGGGACTTCCGATCCGGGAAACCGGCAGCGATGCCCGCCGCGAACGCGGCGTGCGCGTGCCGGGACGACCGGCGACTCCGGCGCGGACGCCGGAGTCGCGCGGGACTTCAATCGTAGATGTAGCTGCCGCCCAGGCGGCCGCCGGCCAGATCGACCTTGCTCAGGGTGACCGTGAGGTTGCCCTTCGCGATGCAGCGCTGGATCGCGGCGATCTTCTTCTCATCCAGCGGCATCGTCAGCTTCAGTTTCGGAATCGTGCCGCCGAGCTTCACGCTGGCCGATTTGACGACAGTGGACTTCTTCGCGGCTTTCTTCGCGGCTTTCTTGGCCGGCTTGCGGGTCGTTGCCATTTCCTTGTCTCCTCCCTGCATGTGAGAGCGCCTTCAAGCGCCCGGATCGCGCTCCCGTTGGCGGAAGACCGCTCCCGGAAACGCCATTTCGATGCATGCGGTACCGACTGCGACTGCGTGTCCTCTCCGGAATTTCCGTTCCGGTGTCCTCGCGTGCCGGGCTTGGGGGCGGCGGCGCGCGATGGGTGTGTACGATCTCTTGTCTCCGACGCTCCGTACGCTCTTCGCTATGGATTGACGCGACTTCCGTCGCGGGACGGACACGATCCGATTGATCGCCACACCCTGTCGGACCGCACGATCACGACAAAAAGCGCGGACAAGGACGCGGACATCGACGGGGCGATTCCGGTTGCCTTCGCTCTGTTCCGGGTGGACGGACGACTGTCTTCGCGATGTCCTTTCGACTGCGTGGCGGATCATTTCGCCGGTCATCCTGCCGCGGTGTCACCGCGGTATCGCTCCGGCGCCCCTTGCTGCCAGCTCCGTCCGGAATCCCGGCCGAAGACATTCCGGTCTCGTCGCTCCGCGGACGACCGCGCATGATTCGATATTTCCGCGGAAACACATGCCGCACGACGAAATGAATCGTTTCGAAAATGGCACAGGCGTCGAGAGATTGTCAACTGTCCGTTTCGTCGAGTTCGACGATGCCGCGCACGCCGCCACGCAGCACGCCACCGCTCGCACCGCCGCGCTCGCACAGACGCATGCGCGGATCCGGTGTCGGCAGCAGTACCACATCGACGCGCCAGTCGATGTCGGCGTCGCCATCGAGCACCACTTCGCCCCGCCGCAGCAGCGCGACAAGGCAGTCGCGCAGCAGCCGCAGCGCCAGTCCACGACCGACGCAGACATGACCACCCGCGCCGAACGGAAAGTATTCGTACGGCGACGGCCGCAGCCCGGGCCAGCGCGACGGCAGGAACCGCTGCGGTCGCGGAAAGCGCGTCGCATCGCGATGCGCCAGGAACGGACACACCATCACTTCGCAGCCCGCGGGCAAACGATATCCACCCAGACGCACCGGCACCCGGGCCACCCGCGCCATGAGCGCGTTCGGTGTCAGCACGCGCAGCGACTCCGCGATCACCGCATCGATCAGCGACGGAGCCGTCGATGCGCGGCCGTCGACATCGTCCGCACACGATGCCGCTTCGCGCAGACGCGTGCGCAGTCCGGGCAACTGGCTGAGCGCGAGCAGGGTCCAGGTCAGTCCCGCGGCGACCGGTTCGTTGCTGGAAACGAACAGGACATTGGCATGCGCGACGAAACGATCCTCGTCGAGGGCATCATCGGAAGCCAACGTCGCGAACAGCCCGAAATCGGCGATATCGCCGCGCGCGGCGCGGACCGCGCGCCGATACGCGCGCAGGGCGGCGTCGACCATGATGCCGCCGTTCACCAGCCGCGCCCGCGTCTGCGGATCCATCGTCGCCCACGGCACGGTGGCGTCCCGGCGCTGCAGGAAAAAAGCCAGCAACGCGTCGGTCACAAAGCCATCCACCGATGCCGTGCCGAACAGCAGGACGGATGCCGCGCGCTGGGTCAGCCTGCGCATCGTCGCCAGCAGCGGCCAGCCGTCGGCGGGCAGCGTCGCGCAGAGCGCGTCGACCGCGGTGGCCACGGCCGATCGCGCCTGCGCCATCTCCGTCGCGGCGAGCACGCGTGCCAACAGCGATTTCTCCCGGGCGTGGGACTCGCCACGCATGCCGTGCAGGCTGGCGTTGAGATTGACCAGGGTGTCCGGCAATCCGAAATGTCGCGCCGCCGACATCGGCAGGACGAAACGCTCGATGTCGCCCAGCACCGCACGGTGATGCGCTTCGCCGAACACGGCGACAACGCCCGGACATGCGGGATCGCGCGACATCAGCGGCCCGCTCATGTCCAGTGCGTAGAGATCGCCCAGCCGGGCACGCCACTCGGCGAGACAGGTCATGGGATCGGCGCCGAAACGCTCGACGCCGGCGGCGCGCGGCAACGCGCTCATCCGCGCTTCCCGTTGCTTGGGCGCCGCATGTCCTCGCGCATGCCGTCTCCCGGCTCGTCCCGTGCCGCCATCATGGCGGTTCCGGTCATCATACGCAGACCGCAGGGCGTCGCGAACGGACTGGCGCCGGCATCGCGGACGTGGCAGTGTGTGCCGCTTGTGTGCGGTCCGGCCGCAGCGAAGACCGCCGTCTTGCGCCCAGCGAACCGGAGATCTGCAGGTGAAAACGATTGCATCCGCTGTTGCCGCCGCACTGCTCGCCGCGGTCGTCGCGCCATGTGCCATTGCACTGCCGGCCCCCGACACGCAGACCACGTCGTCAGACGTCGCCTACCGCAGCCTGACGACCACGCCCGCAACCACGCCGCGCTGGTGGCACAACGCCACCGTCTACGAGATCTGGCCGCGTTCGTTCCACGATGCCGACGGCGACGGCAACGGCGATTTCGCCGGCATGATCGCGAAGCTCGATCACCTCAAGTCGCTCGGCGTCGATGCTATCTGGCTGACGCCGGTGTTCGAGGCGCCTTCGTACCATGGCTACGATTTCCAGGATTTCCACGCGATCGAACGCGACTACGGCAGCATGGCGGACTTCGAGCGCTTCATCGCCGAGGCGCACAAGCGCGGGATCAAGGTCATCCTCGATCTGGTGCTGAACCACATCTCCGACCAGCATCCGTGGTTTCTCGCCTCGGCGAAGCGGGTGAAGGGCTACGAGGACGCCTTCATCTGGCGCGAGACGCGACCCGCGGGCTGGGGCCAGCCGTGGTCGGACCGGCCGGATCCCGAAGCGGTGTGGCACTGGAACGAAACCCGCCGCGCCTATTACTACGGCGCGTTCGGCGGCTCGCAACCGGATCTGGATCTGCGCAACCCCAACGTGGTCGGCGAGCTCGAACACGCGGCCGAGTTCTGGCTGGGGAAGGGCGTGGACGGTTTCCGCCTCGACGCCGTGCGCTACGCGATCGAGGACGGCCCGATTCCCGGCCAGGCCGATACGCAGGCGACGATCGACTACTGGACCGGCTTCGCCAAGAAAGTGAAGGCGATCAATCCCGATGCGCTGCTGGTGGGCGAAGCCTGGGCCGCGCTCGACGTGAGCGGCCGCTATCGTAACGACGGCAGGGGTCTCGACGCGGCGTTCGACTTCGACTTCGGCAACATCGTCATCGACATCCTCAACCCGCAGCACGGACGCAGCGCCGACTTCGGCACCGTGAGCGACACCGATGTCGGCCGGCGTCGCGAAAGTCTGTGGGCGAACCTGCAACAGCGCGCCGCCGCCGCGCCGTTGGACTATTTCTCGCCGTTCCTCACCAATCACGACCAGAACCGGCTCATGCACACGCTGGGCGGCGATCCGACGAAGGCGAAGATCGCGGCGAGCCTGCTGCTGACCTCGCCCGGCACCGCGTATCTCTACTACGGCGAGGAAATCGGCCTGTCGCAGTACAAGACCGGCGAAGACCGCTACCGGCGCGCGCCGATGCAGTGGACCGACGAGAAGAGCGCCGGCTTCAACGCCAGCGGCCGCAACTGGATCGACCTGCCGCCGCCGCGCGGCTATCGCGGCGAACAGGGCGCGTGGTGGGCGAAGTACTGGAAGCGACAACGCGGCAAAGGCCGCTCGGTCGCGGCGCAGACGGTCGATCCGGCCTCGCTGCTCCACCACTACACGCGTCTGCTCGCCGTGCGCAACGCCAACCCGGAACTCAAGCAACCGCGGGAACTGCGCTACTACCCGGTCGACGCCGCCGACGTCTGGGTGCTCCAGGCCCGTTCCGCCGCGGGCGAGGCCTGGGTGGTGATCAATCTCGATCCGGCGAAGCCTGCGACCTTCGCGGTGCCCGACGCACTCCGGGGCACGCGGACCGACCAGCTCGGTGGCGCGGTGAAGGTGCTGGGTGAACGGCTCACGCTGCAGGCAGGCGAGACCCTGGTGTTCTGAGCCCGAACCGCGGCGACGATTCGGTATGCTGCGCGCGCCCCCACGCACAGGTCACGCGCCGCCATGCTCATCCGTCGCTCCTCGCTCCTCGCCCTCACCCTGGCCTTCGCCGCGTCCGCGCCCGCGCCCGCGCCCGCGTCCGAGACGGCGCCCGAAAGCGTCAGCTTCGAACATGGCGACTGGGAGCTCGTCTGCGACAACACCCGCACCTGCCGCGCGGCGGGGTACCAGGCGGAATATGAGGAACCCAGCGCGCCCGTCAGCGTGCTGTTCACCCGCAAGGCCGGACCCGCGACCCCCGTCACCGCGCAGGTGGCGCTGGGCGACGACTGGGACGGGACGCTCCTCGGCGATCTGCCCGCACAATTCCGGCTGACGCTGTCCATCGACGGCCGCGCGCACGGCAACATCGCGATGCAGCAGACCAACACCATCGCCGATCTCACGCCCGCGCAGACCGCCGCGCTACTGAAGGCGCTGACGCGCGACACCCGCATCACATTCAGCGCCGGCGAGCACACCTGGACGCTTTCCGATGCCGGCGCATCCGCGGTCCTGCTGAAGATGGACGAAGTACAGGGCCGCGTCGGCACACCGGGCGCCTTGCGCCGGCCCGGCAAACGCAAGGAATCGGAGGTCTTGCCGCCATTGCCCGCGCCGGTGGTGCGCGCGGCCAGACCGCATCCGCCGAAGCCAACGGACGCCGGTTTCCTCGACAAGCACGGCCACGCCCTTCGCGAGGCCCTACGCGGCATCACCAGCGAAGATGACTGCATGGATCTCTTCGAGGAGAACGACCCGCAGCCGCTGCAGATCTCGCGACTGACGAAAACGAAACTGCTCGTCTCCACCCGCTGCTGGCTCGCCGCCTACAACGCCGGCGAGGGCTACTGGATCATCAACGACACGCCGCCCTTCAAGCCCGAATTCGTCACCGAACAGGCCAATGGCTATGAGGACGGCGCCCTCTCCGCCTCGCACAAGGGCCGCGGCATCGGCGACTGCTGGTCCTCCGAAGAATGGACCTGGGACGGCACCGGCTTCGTCGCGACCGGCGAAATGACCACCGGCAAATGCCGGGGCTTTCCGGGCGGCGCGTGGCAGTTGCCGACGCGGGTGACGGATGTGAAGTGATCGCGGCCGAACCACCGCCGGCATCTGCTGCTTGAGGAGGCGCGGTTTTCCCGGGGCTTGCCTCGGGCTTACCATCAGCGGACCCCGGAGCCGCCGCATGACACCCCGCACCGATGTCGCGTCCCCACATGACCCTTCGGGATGCGGGCCGGCATTCTCCGGATGTCGACGTGCGACACCCGGTCCTTGTCACTTCACAGACAGGTTCCGCTCCAGGAATCCCGAAATCCTGTCGAACGGAATCACGTCGACGCGATCGTACAGATCCGTGTGATTGGCGCCAGTGACGATGAACAGTTCCTTGGGCTGCGCGGCGGCCGCGTACGCGGTTTCGCTGAAATAGCGCGAGTGCGCCTTTTCGCCATGGACGAACAGGATGGGACGCGGCGAAATCTCCTTGATATAGGTCAGCAACGGCATGTTCATGAAGGACAGCGGATTCGTGATCGTCCACGAACCGTTGGAGTTGACGGACCGCGGATGGAAGCCACGCGGCGTCTTGTAATAATCGTGGTAGTCCACCAGGAATTGCGCCTCGCCACCCTTCAGTTCGTTCATGGTCGGGCCGTACATGGGCGCGCCTTTGCGCGCATCTTCCCAACGCTGCCGGCCGAGTTGTTCGAGCGCCTGCGTGCGTTGTTCGAGCGTCACGCTGTCGTTGTAGCCCTTGGACATGACGCGGGTCATGTCGTACATGGTGCTGGTCACGACCGCCTTGACGCGCTTGTCCACCGCGGCGGCATTCAATGCCATCCCGCCCCAGCCGCAGATGCCGATGATGCCGATGCGCTCCCGATCGACATTGGGTTGCAGTCCGAGAAAATCGACGGCAGCGCTGAAATCCTCGGTGTTGATATCCGGCGAGGCGACATTGCGCGGCTCACCGCCGCTTTCGCCGGTATACGACGGATCAAAAGCGAGGGTGACGAAACCGCGTTCCGCGAGCGTTTGCGCATACAGGCCGGAGGACTGCTCCTTCACGGCCCCGAAAGGCCCGCCCACGGCGATCGCCGCAAGTTTCCCGCCAGCGTTCCTGGGCTGGTAGAGGTCGGCCACCAGGGTGATGCCATATCGATTCCTGAAGGTCACCTTCCGGTGATCGACCCTGTTGCTCCGCGCAAAAACCTTGTCCCACGCTTGCGTCAAAGGCATCGCAGTTGCTCCCGTTGCGGGCGGTTGGGATTGCGCGAAGACCGGCGCAGCACCCGTCATGGCGACTGCACAGGCCAGCGTCAACAGGATCCGTCGTCCGATATCGGCCGCACTTCGCTCAATAGTTGCCCGGTTCTTGTTCATGATTGATTCCTCCTGCGCGCCACGTTCAGGCGGCCAGCGTTGCGTTGTCGATCACGAAGCGATACCTGACGTCGCCCGCGAGCATGCGTTCGTAGGCGCCGTTGATCTCTTCGGCCCGGATCAGTTCGATATCGGCCACGATGCCGTGTTCGGCGCAGAAATCGAGCATTTCCTGGGTTTCCGGAATCCCGCCGATCATCGAACCGGCCAACACGCGCCGCCGGGTGATGAGGTTGAATACACCGGGAGACGGATGCGGCGATGCTGGCGCCCCGACCAGCACCATCGCGCCGTCACGCTTGAGCAGGACGAGGAACGCGTCCAGATCATGCGGCGCCGCGACCGTATTGATGATCAGATCCAGGCGTTGCGCGTGCGCGGCCATGTCATTCGCGTTGCCGGACACCACGACTTCATCCGCACCCAGCGCCAGCGCTTCTTCGCGCTTGGACTCGGACGTGGTGAACGCCACGACATGCGCGCCCATCGCATGCGCCAGCTTGATGCCCATGTGGCCCAGCCCGCCGATGCCGACCACGCCGACTTTCTTGCCGGGACCCGCATTCCAGTGTTTCAAGGGCGAGTACGTGGTGATGCCCGCGCACAACAGCGGCGCGACCGCGGCCAGTTCCGCCTCGGCATGGCGCACGCGCAGGACGTAGCGCTCATGCACGACGATCTGCTGCGCGTAGCCGCCCATCGTCCAGCCGGGCGCATCCGGCGTCGGGAAGTTGTAGGTTCCGACCATCCTGTCGCAGTAGTTTTCCAACCCGCTGGCGCAGTCCTCGCACTCCTTGCAACTGTCGACGATGCAGCCGACGCCGACCAGGTCGCCCGACCGGAAAGCCTGCACATGCGCGCCGACAGCCGAGACACGACCCACGATCTCGTGCCCCGGGACGCAGGGGAACCGCGTACCCGCCCACTCCGCACGGACCTGATGGAGATCGGAGTGGCAGATACCGCAATAGGCGATGTCGATCTGCACATCGTGGGGACCCGGAGCGCGACGGACGATCTCCATCGGCTCCAGGGGCTTGTCTCCGGCATGAGCGCCATAAGCATGAACAGACATGGGAGTTTCACCGGTCCGGGGAAAGGGAAGGCCAGTCTGCCCGTGCGGTATCCGCATGATTAGGTGATCAGTCCTTTTAGAGTCTATAAGTCCAGTTAATCAATCATTCGTGCCAGACTGGCGCCATGGCGCGACGCAACCTCAATGACTTGCTGGCCTTCGTCACGGTGGCCCGGGAACAGAGCTTCACGCGTGCCGGCGCGGTCCTCGGCGTTTCCCAGTCGGCCCTCAGCCAAGCCATCAAGGCCCTTGAGGAGCGGCTTGCGATCCGGCTGCTGACACGCACCACCCGCAGCGTGTCGCCGACACCGGCAGGCGAACGGCTGCTCAAGGCCATTGGCCACCGCTTCGACGAGATCGAATCGGAACTGGATGCGCTGACCGCACTGCGTGACAAGCCGGCGGGGTCGGTACGCATCACCTGCGGCGACTGGGTGCTGCGTGCGATCCTGCTGCCCAAGCTGACACCGGTGATGCATCGCTATCCGGACATCCGCATGGAGTTCGACGTGAGCTACGGGTTCCGCGACATCGTCGCGGACCGTTTCGATGCCGGCGTGCGCCTGGGCGAAAGCATCGAGAAGGACATGATCGCGATACCGATCGGCCCGAAACTGCGCATGGCGGCCGTGGCGTCTCCCGATTACTTCGCGAAGCACGCCATTCCCAGGACTCCCGAAGAACTGACGCGGCACAACTGCATCAACATCCGCTTTCCCTCGGGCGGCGTGTACGTCTGGGAATTCGAGCGCCGCGACCAACAGATGAACGTGCGCGTCGAGGGCCAGGCGATCTTCAATACGTCGCCCCATATCGTTCTCGCCGCACTTGATGGTCTGGGCATCGCGTTTCTTCCGGAAGAGGAATTCGCCCCCCACATCGAGGAAGGGCGTCTGGTACGCGTGCTGCAGGAGTGGTGCCCGCCGTTCTCCGGCTATCACCTTTACTACCCGAGCCGGCGCCAGCACTCGCCCGCGTTCTCGCTCGTGGTGGACGCGCTGCGGATCTGAGCTGCGCCGATCTCCGCTTCGCGGCGGGACCCGACACCATTCCAGCCTGCATTTCCGCGGAATCCAGCGCATCGGCAAGCACTCGCGGCGCATCCACCCCGCAGACGCGCCGTCCATCGAGTCTGAGCCACCCATGCGCTTCGTGGTTCGATCGACGGCGGTGTTGGGCTGCGGTCGCACGATGCCGACGCGATCGTCCATACGGCACCGTGCCGTGCATGCGATGGATCACGGCACGCGCGCAGGATCGTCGAATGGCGTAGGATGGCCGCACAAGCGCTTCCCCCGCGCGTCGCGACCGAGTCGTTCATCTTTCTCCCGGCCGTTCCGCTCCCTTTCTGCGTGACCGCCCCTTGCGGGCGTCGTCTTCCGGGAGCCGTCATGCCTGGTGATCACACCGTCGATTCCACGATGCCGTCGACGATTCCGTCGACGATGGCGTCCGCATGAACGCATTGCCGAAGACGTCCACGCCGGTCCTCGCGCCGACGAAGGAAGAGAACGTGCATTGCAGTCGTTGCGATGCCCTGTGCTGCCGGTTGACGGTGGTGCTGTTCGAGGAGGACGCGATTCCCGGCCATCTCACCGAATTCAATGCGCAGGGCGTGCGGGTGATGGCGCGCGACGAGGACGGTTGGTGCGTGGCCCTGGACGGCGCGAAGATGAATTGCGGCATCTACGAAACGCGGCCGGCGATCTGCCGCAAGTTCGCGATGGCCGGTCCGTATTGTCTCGACGTGCGCGCGGAGGCGCGACGCGCGGCGCGGCCGGTTCCGATCACCCTGTTGCGTTGACGCCGTCGCGTCGAGGCCTGTCCATGACCACGAAGAATCCCAGTGCGCCCCCGCCCGTCGTCGATGCACCGACCCCGGTGCCGACATCGGCGCATCCATCCCTGAAGCCGGTCGCGCGACAGCCGTTCCGGGCGACGCGGGAAGAGCGCCGAAGCGCGTTGACCCATGACCAGATCGCGGACGATCTGGCCGCGTTCGAGCGCGACGGCGGCAGGATCGAAGTGCTGGGCAATACGCCGATGCTGCGGACGATTCCGCTGTCACCGAGTCCGGCCTCCGCGGGGGCGCAGAAGCGACGGGAACCGATGCCAACCGCCACGGACTCCGAACCCGCGACCCCGTCGATCGCCGTCCCCGGGGTGCCATGACCGACGGCACCACCGGGGACGATGCGCCGGTTCACGGCGCGCAGTAGCCACCGGTGAGCCGGCTCAGCGGGATCTGTCCGCTGCGTCCGTCGTAGAAGCTGTAGGACAACGTGGCCGACGTGCAGGTGTGGAAGGTGATCGACGCCGTCCCGACCTGGGTCGGCGACGGGGTCGCGGGCGGCGTGTCGAAGCGACCGCCCGTGCTGCGGAGAATCGGCAGATTGAACGCCTGTCTGCTCCCCGGTGTGTAAGTGCCCTGGATCGTGAACCAGCGCTGCCCGGTCGCGCCCGGTGCGGACTGCCCGTTCACGTCGTAGGTGTACCAGGCCATGAACAGCTGATTGCCATTGAACGGCAAGGCCATCATCTGCATGCCTTGGCCGGACGTCGCCGGCTCGTACCACGCGCCGTTGATCCCCGGGCTGATGCCCTGGCTCAGACTGTAGGTCGGCGTACCGCCACTCGCGCAGTACGGGTTGGCGTCGAGACGCGAGAGCGGAATGGTCCCGCTGCGGGTCTGCCCGTCGAGATTGACCTGGTACTGCAGACGCGCGCTGGTGCAACTCTGGAAGCTCAGCGTGACGCTGCCGACAGCGACCGCGTTGGTGACCGGTGGCGCATCGAAATTGCCGCCGGTGTTGCGATAGACGGTGAAGCTGCGGACCGTGTCGGTGGGCGAGTAATTGCCCTGAAACGTGAACCAGCGCTGGCTGGCGGCGCCCGAGAGACCGTTGGCGTCATAGGTGTACCAACCACCGAACACGAGGCCCAGGTTGGCGTTGACCTCGATCAGCTGGCCCTGGCCCGAGGTGTCCGGGTTGTACCAGCCACCGCTGAATTCCGGCCGGAACGGCAGATTGGTCGAGCTTCCGTTGGGAATGTACAGCAGGCGATTGGGCGAACCGGAGCCGGCGTCCGTGACCTTGTTGGGCGTCGCGTTGTTGTTCAATGCCAGCGCGACCTGCGCGGGCGTGGCGGACGGGTTTCCGGAGAGATACAGCGCGGCGGCGCCGGCGACGTGCGGCGACGCCATCGAAGTGCCGGAGAGGGTGTTCGTGCCGCCGGCCGTCAGGTTCGAGGCGGAAACGATGTCACGGCCCGGCGCGAAGATGTCGAGACACGAACCGACATTGGAGAACGACGATCGCGCGTCGTTGCGGTCCGTCGAACCGACGGTGATCACGCCCGGAACGCGCGCCGGCGAGTAATTGCACGCGCTCTGGGCGTTGTTGTTGCCGGCGGCGACCACGACGGTGACGCCGGCGCCGATCAGATCGTTGACCGCGGTGTCGACGCTGGAATTCGCACCGGAAGACAGGCTCATGTTGGCGACGGCGGGCAGCGTGCGGTTGGCGGCCACCCAGTTGATGCCGGCGATGACGCCGCTGAAGGAACCGCTGTTGCCGCAGTCGAGCACCCTGACCGGATGGACCACGACGCCTTTGGCCACGCCCCAGGTGGATCCGGCGAGCGTGCCGGCGACGTGCGTGCCGTGGCCATGGCAGTCGCTGGTCCCCAGACCGTCGCTGATGAAGGAAGCGCCATTGCCGACGCGGCCGGCGAAGTCCTGATGGGTCGTGTTCAGACCCGAATCGAGCACGTACGCCCGCACATTCGATGCCGTGCCGTCGTAGTTGTAGACGTTGTTCAGCGGAAGATTGCGCTGGTCGACGCGGTCGAGTCCCCAGGTCGCGTTGGTCTGCGCGGGCGAGCCGGTCACGATGCCATCCTCCTGCACGTACGCGACGCGGGAGTCGGCGAGCAGGGCGGCCAGGGCGTTGTCGTCCGCCTGCACCGCGAAGCCGCGCAGCACGTGGTCGTAGTAATGGATCACGCTGGCGCCATGGGTCTTGGCCATGTCGTCGGCGACCATCGTCAGCGCCGGTTGCGCCGACTTTCCTTCGGTCGCGAGCTTGGCCGACGACTTCTTCAGCACCACGATGTAGCGGCCGACGATCGGCTGCTCCGCGATGCGGAGCATTTCCGATTTCTGCACCTCCGACGGTGCCGGCGCCGGCTGGACCGTGAAGCCCTGCAGGGTCTGCGCGGACACGACGACCGGAAGCGCGGCAAGGATGGCGACCGCCAGCAGATGCCGCGGAACGGGGAAATGCCTGGTATGCATGGAATCCTCTCAACGATATTGGGGAGACGAGTCCGCTCGGCGGCAGACACTCATGAAAGCGGGAAAAGCGGCCGGACAGGATCATGTCCTGCGCATTGCACGCCGGCGGCGCGCGGCTGCGACGCCCGGCGAAGCGCTCACTCCATGCAGTCGCCGTCCGCGGTCAGGCGATTGAGCGCGATCGTGCGGCTGGGACGGCCGCTGATGTTGTAGGTCAGCGAGGCCGAACTGCAGCTGTGGAACTCGATGTCCACCGTGCCGACCTGCACCGGCACCTGTGCGCGCGGCGCCGAATCGAAGGTCCCGCCGGTGGTGCGCAGCACCTGCAGACCGTATGCGCCACGCATGCCCGGCGTGTAGTTGCCGAGCACGGTGAACCAGCGTTGGCCGGTGGCGCCGGGCGCGTACTGGCCGTCGACCTCGTAGGTGTACCAGGCCAGGAACAGCAGATTGCCGTTGGCCGGCGAGGCGAAGACCTGCAGGCCCTGGCCGGGCGTGGCGGCGTCGTACCAGGCGCCGTTGAGTCCGGGCGTGATGCCCTGCTGGCTGAGATCGTAGGTCGGCGCGGCCCCGGTGGTGCAATTGGGATTGTTGTCCAGCCGCGTCAGCGGAATCGTGCCGTTGCGCTGCACGCCGTCGAGATCGACCTGATACTGCAGTTTGCCGCTGGTGCAGCTCTGGAAACTCAGGGTCGCGGTACCCACGGGCACCGCCTCGGTGACCGGCGTCGCGTCGAAATTGCCGCCGCTGTTGCGATAGACGGTGAAGCTGCGACTGGTGTCGTTCGGCGAAAACGGCCCCTGCAGCGTGTACCAGCGCTGGCCGGCGGGGCTGTTCTGGCCGCTGGCGTCGAAGGTGTACCAACCGCCGAAGACCATGCCGAGCGTGGCGTTGACTTCCAGCAGCAGCCCTTGCCCTTCGGTTTCGGGGTCGTACCAGCCGCCGCCGAATTCGCGCCGGAACGGCAGATTCGCCGGTGCCCCGCCACCGCTGGCCGGCACGTGCAGCAATGGCGCCGGCGCGCCCACCGTGTCCTGGGTGATCTTGTTCGGCGTCGCGTTGTTCTTGATCGCGTGCGCGACCTGCACCGGCGTGGCGGCCGGATTGGTGGCCAGATACAGCGCGGCGGCACCGGCGACGTGCGGCGCCGCCATCGAAGTACCGCTGATCGTGTGCGAATCGGTGTCGTCGGTATGGATCGCGGAGCGGATGTCGGTCCCCGGCGCGAACAGATCCACGCAGCCACCGTAATTCGAGGCGAAGACGATGTCTTCGCCCGGGATGAACTGCCAGATCGAGCGCTTGTCGGCCAAATCGCTGGCGCCGACGGTGATCGCCTCCGGCAGACGGCCCGGCGAGGACTGGCAGGCGTTGATGTTGACGTTGCCGGCGGACACGACCACGGTCACGCCCGAGGCGACCAGGCGCCGGACCGCATCGTCGATCGCGGCGTTGGGGCGCTCGGTCTGCATGCTCAGATTCACGATCGCCGGCTTGGCATGATTGCGGGCCACCCAGTCGATCGATCGGACGATCTCGGCATCGACGCCACCGCCGAAGCAATCGAATGCGCGCACGGGATGCACGATCGCGCCCTTGGCCACGCCCCAGGTGGTACCGGCGAGCGTGCCGGCGACATGGGTGCCATGGCCGTTGCAGTCCGCGGTGGCGGGATCGTTCGGGTAGACGCTGAACCCGTTGCCGATGCGTCCGGCGAATTCCGAATGCGTGGCGCGCACACCGGTATCGATCACGTAGGCATGCACATTGGATGCCGTGGTGTCGTAGGTGTAGCGGGCATCGAGCGGCAGATTGCGCTGGTCGATGCGATCCAAACCCCAGGTTGGATTGAACTGGGTCGCGGCAAGATCGGTGATGCCGTCCTCCTGGACGTATTCGACGCGACTGTCGGCGATGAAATAGGCCAGCGCATTGTCGTTGGCCTGCACCGCGAATCCGCGCAGCGCACTGCCGTAGGAGAACAGCAGGGTCGCACCATAGTCCTTGGCCATTTTCCTGGCGACTTCGGACACCGGCAGCAGGCGGGTGGTTTCGCTGTCGAGCCTGGCCGCAGTCGGCTTGAGCACGATGATGTAGCGACCGACGATCGGTCGCGCGGAGGTCCTGAATTTCTCGCCCGATGACGACAGCGGGAGCGGCGGCGCGGCGATGGAGAAGCCCTGGAGCGTCTGTGCGGCGGCGGTCGTGGACAGTGCGGCGACCACCCCGAGCGCGAGCGCGGTGGTGGCGGTGCGGAGTGCGGCGATGGTCATGTGCGTTCTCTCGTGGCGCTCGGGACGGGCTGCCTGCCCGGACCCGGCCGCCGATGGATGCGACGACGTTCGTCCCTGTCCACGGAGACAGCGCAGCATTCGTTCAAACAGGATCAGCGCCGCGCGCCCGCAGCATCCGATGTCGCTAACATGCGCGTTCCGCCGCCGAGATCGCCCAGGCCCGCCATGATCCTTCTCCGCTTCGCCCTCGCCGGCCTTGCCGCCACGCTCCTGGCCAGCCCGGCCGCCCATGCCCTCGACGGCAAGTGGACGCCGCAGCAGGTGCTCGACATCGACGCCCGCTGGTTGAAGCGTCAGGGGTTGAAGCTGCCGCCCTCGGCGCTGTGGGACGCGAAGCGCGGGACCGGTCTGCTGACCGGCGCGGTCAGCATCTCGGGCTGCACCGGCGCCTTCGTCTCCGCGACCGGATTGATCGTCACCAATCACCACTGCCTGTTCAACGTGGTGCAGGAGCACAGCACGCCGGAGCGCGATCTGATCACGAACGGCTTCCTCGCGCGCACGCCCGCGGACGAACTGCCCGGAAGCACCGCGCGGGTCGAGATTCCCAGACGCTTCACCGATGTCACCGCGCAGGTGCTGGCCGCGGTGCCCGAAGGCGCGACGCCGGAAGCGCGCCTGCAGGCGATCGATGCGAAGCAGAAGGCGATGATCGCCGAGTGCCAGACGCAGCCGGACACGAAATGCAGGGTCAGCGCGTTTGACGACGGCGTGACCTACACCCTGATCGAATCGATCGAACTGCGCGACATCCGGCTGGTCTACGCACCGCCGCGCGCGATCGGCGAATACGGCGGCGAGATCGACAACTGGTCGTGGCCGCGCCACACCGGCGATTTCGCGATCGCCCGCGCCTACGTCGGCGCCGACGGACGTCCGGCCGACCGCGCCGACGGCAATCGGCCGTACACGCCCGAGTTCTTCTTCCCGATCTCGGACGAGAGTCTGGACGAAGGCGATTTCGTGATGGTGCTGGGGTATCCCGGCGTCACCTACCGCGCGCTGATCGCCGAGGAAATGCGCGAGCGCCGCGAACGCTTCTTCGTGCGGCGGGAGGACCTGTTCGGCGAGTGGATCTCGATCCTGGAGTCGACGAGCGCGAACGACGCGGCCGGCGCGATCGCGGTGGCCGCGAATCTCAAGGGCATCCACAACCGTTACAAGAACGCGCAGGGCCAGATCGCGGGCCTGGATCGCGGACGGATGGTCGAACGCCAGACCGCGCAGGACGATGCGGTGGCGGCATGGGCGGCGCAGCGTCCCGAACATGCCGGCGCCGGTGCCGCACGCGAACAGCTGCGCGCGGTGCTGGCCGAACGCGAAGCGGGCTGGGAGCGCGATTTCCTGCTCAATCTGGTGCCGATGGGCACCGAAAGCGTGGCCGGCGGCATCCCGCCGCTGCCCAAGGGGCTGTATTTCGGCGCGACCCTCGCCCACAACGCGATCGAGCAGGCGAAACCGGACGCCGCGCGCGCCGCGGGCTTCGGTCCGGCCGATCGCGGCAAGTTGCGCGATCGTCTGCGCGCCGAGCAGCGCAATTATTTCGCCGCGGCCGATCAGCGCATTTTCGCCGCGCTGGTCAGGCGCGCGCTGGCGTTGCCGGCGGACCGGCGCATCGCGGCGGTCGATGCGCAGTTCGGCGGCATGGACGCGACGCAGATCGAACAGCGGATCGCGGCGATGTACGCGGCCAGTCCGCTGCTGGACCCCGCGCGTCGCGAAGCGATGCTGGGCGAATCGATCGAGACGCTGGCGGCGCGCAACGATCCGCTGCTGGCGTTCGGCATCGCCTGGAACCGCGACCTGCGCGCGCTGCGCGAGCGCGAACGCGGCTGGAACGCGCGTGCGGCCCTGTATCGCCCGGCATGGCGGCGCGCGGTGGCGGCGCATGCCGGCAAGCCGATCGCGCCGGACGCCAACGGCACGCTGCGCATCAGCTTCGCCCACGTGCAGGGCTACGCGCCGCGCGACGGGGTCGCCTACACCCCGTTCACCACCCTGGCAGGAGTGCTGGACAAGCACACCGGGCAGGCGCCGTTCGATCTGCCTGAAGCGGTGCGCCGCGCCGCGCAGGCCCCGGGCGCCGGGGCGCGCCGGGTCAACTTCCTGGCCGACGGCGACACCAGCGGCGGCAATTCCGGCAGCCCGGTGATCGACGCCCGGGGCCGCCTGGTCGGGATCAACTTCGACCGGGTCTGGGAGAACGTCGCCGGGGACTTCGGTTTCAATCCGGCGGTGTCCCGGAACATCAGCGTCGACATCCGCTACCTGCTGTGGATCCTGCGGGACGTGGAACGGGCCGACGGCCTGCTGCGGGAGCTGGGCGCCGACGCGGATTGACGCGATATGATCGGGTCCGGGCCGACGGGAAACCGTCCGGGGAGTCCGGCCGCCGCTCCAGGGAAGGGGTGAACCAACGTCAATCCGTGCGGGTCCAACGCCCGCCCTCGCTCGCAGGAAGCGCCAGCGCACTGCGGACACCCATCGGAGTCCATCAGCCATGTCCGCGGTCCCTCCCGCCAATCTCACCGATCTGATCAATCGGCGCGCCTCGGTGGACAAACCCGAGCTGGAGGCGCTGGCGGCGGCGCTCTGGCCGAAACTCGAACGTCTGGCCGCGCACCAGCTCCAGGGCCGCAAGGGTCTGACCCTGCAGGCCTCCGATCTGGCCCAGGACGCCTACATCGCGCTGATGCACGAGTTTCCGGGCCGCTTCAACAATCGCGAGCATTTCTACGCGCTGGCGGCGCGGATCGTGCGCAACATCGTGGTCGACTATCTGCGCCGGCGCAGCGCCGACAAGCGCGGCGGCGGCATCCCGTTCGAACGACTGGAAAAAGCCGAGAACGACATCTCGGCGGCGATCGACGAGTCGGTCGACTGGATCGCCGTGGACGCCGCGCTGACCGTGCTCTCGGCCCGGCACGAGGATGCGGCGCAGGTGGTGGAACTCAAATTCTTCGCCGGCCTCACCAACGAACAGGTCGCCGAAGCGATGGGCCTGTCGCGGGCCACGGTGATCCGGCATTACCGCTATGCGCGCGCCTGGCTGATCGACCATTTCGGCGCGGAGACCGCGGTCGATGGTTGAGCCCGTCACGGGTACGGCCGACGAAGGGCGCCTGTTCGAGGAACTCTGCGAATTGGACCCGGAGGCCCGGGCGCAGCGGTTGCGCGCGCTGGACGACGCGCAGCCGGCGCTCGCGGGGCGGTTGCGCAAGCTGCTGGCGATCGACGAGGCCTACGGCGCGCACACCGCGCGCAGCGTGCTCGCCACCGAGCTGCCCGATCCGGTGGGCGACATCATCGACATCGGATCGTTCCGGCTGGTGCGGCAGATCGGTCGCGGCGGCATGGGCGTGGTCTATCTGGCCGAGCGCCGCAACGACTTCCGGCAGGAAGTCGCGATCAAGATCCTGCCGCGCTTCGCTACCGACGACCACGGCCGCGAACGTTTCGCGCAGGAGCGGCGGATCCTCGCGCAACTGCGTCATCCGAACATCTGCAGCATTCTCGACGGCGGCGAACTCGCCGACGGCACCCCCTGGCTGGCGATGGAGTACGTTCCCGGCGAATCGCTGTGCGCGCGCTGCGAACGCCGCGATGTCACGCTCGGCGAGCGCATCGCGCTGTTCCTGCAGCTCTGCGACGCGGTGCAGTACGCGCACCGCAATCTGGTGATCCATCGCGACCTCAAGGACAGCAACGTGCTGGTGGACGAGAACGGGCGGATCAAGCTGCTCGACTTCGGCATCGCCAAATCGCTTGCGGCGCTGCCCGCGGACGGCCAGACCGCGGCGCACGACCGGTTCTTCTCGCCGCTGACCGCGTCGCCCGAACAGGTGCGCGGCGAGCGCGCGACCGTGGCCACCGACGTCTACGCGCTGGGCGCGCTGCTGCATCAGCTGCTGTGCGGATTCCTGCCGTTCGAGCATCCCGCGCGTTCGCCGCTGGAACTGCAGCGCGCGATTCTCGACAACGTGCCACCGCGCATGAGCGATGCGCTGCAGCGCGCGCAGGACGGCGAACCGGGACGTCGTGCGCCGCGTCCGCGTTCGATCCTGCCGCAGTCGCTGCGCGGGGAACTGGATGCGATCGTCGCCCACTGCCTGCGCAAGGCGCCTTCCGAGCGCTATGCCGAAGTCGGCGATCTGGCGCGCGATCTGCGCGCCTGGCAGTCGGGGCATCCGATCTCCATCTCGCAGGGCGATCGCCTGTACCGCGCCCGCAAGTTCATGCGCCGGCACCGGCTGGCGGTCGCGTTCACCATCACCACCACGGTCGGCGTGCTGGGCGCGCTGGCGGTGACGTTGTGGCAGGCCTCGGAACTGCGCATGCAGCGCGACGCCGCGGAGGCCGCGCGACGGCGTTCGGACATCGATCGCGATCGCGCGCGCGCGGTCGCCGCGTTCATGCGCGACACCTTCGAGGAAGCCGATCCGACCAAGACCACGCGCAGCAGCCTGCTCGCCCGGGAACTGATCGAACGCGGCGCGCACCGTCTGGAGGGACTCGCGGGCCAGCACGACATCCAGGCCGACCTCGCGCTGATGCTGGCCGAGAGCAACGCCGGCATGGGCCTGACGCAGGAGAGCGAAGACATCCTGCGCGCCTACGCACCGGCGATCGATGCGCTCGCCGCGCAGGATCCGGTCATCCGCTGGCGCGCGCACAGCCTGCGGTTGGCCAATCGCATCAAACTCGATATCGGCAGCCCACTGCTCGATCCTTCGGTCGACGCCGCGCTGGACGAACTGCAGCGCGACGCCGACTCGCCCGAAACCCGGACCCGCGTGGCACTGCTGCGCTCGCGCCTGCAGGCGCGGCGCTCGCAGTACGTCGCGGCGGCGCGCACCCTTGAAGAAGCCTGGCGCAAGTACGGTGCGACGCTCGCGCCGGCGCAGTCGCTGCAGTTCCGCGTGGACCTGGGCAATGCCCTGCTCAACGCCAACCGTCCGGACGATGCGCGCCGGATCTGCGAAGCGATCGGCCGCGAGAAGCTGGACACGTACGAACCGGCGCTGCAGACCCTGGCCTTGCGCCTGATCGTGCGCGAGATGCGGGTGCGCAGCGATTCCGGCGACGCGCTCGGCGAGGCGATCGCCCGATGGCGGAACACCACCGAGCGGCTGTACGGCGAGGATTCGCTGGAAGCGGCGAAGGTCTACGAGAACATGATCGACCTGACCGCGGACCCGCGGGAACAGGACGCCCTGATGGAGAAGGCCTACGCCATCCAGCGCCGGAAATTGCCGGCGGTCTCGATCGAACGCGCCTACGCCGAATACAACATCGGGTTCTTCCACCTCGAACTGCGCCAGCGACCGGATCGCGCCGAACCGCATCTGGCGACCGCGGTCGCGATCGGACACAAGGTCGCGGGTCGCGGCCATGCGGACGTCATCACCTTCGAGCAGACCTGGGCCGAGACCCTCAATGCGCTGGGCCGGCATCAGGCCTGCCTGGACCTGCTGGCCTCACCCCCTAGCGACCCCGAAGACACCAGCGATGCGAAGCGTCTGAGTCGACTCCATCTGGAACTGGCCAAGGCCGCCCGCGCACTGGGGCGTCATGGCGAAGCCCGGACCGCGATCGACGCCGTCCGCGGTCTCTGGCAACGCCTCGGCAGCCCCCTGCCGGACGATCTGGACGAGGCGATCCGACGGATCGAAACGACCCTGCCCGCCACGGCCCCGATCGCCGCACGGAACCGTTGATCCGGTCCTGATCCGGTTTGCGCTCGTACAAGGACCCAACCTCGAAGAGTGCACTCCATGCTCGCCCGTCTTCTGCCGATCGCCGTGTTGTCGCTGTGGGCGCCCGTCGCCTTTGCGTTCCCCCCCTGCCCGCAGTCGCCGGTCGACATCGATCCGCTGGATGGCGCCACCTTCAACAACCCGGATCTCGGTGCGGGCACCGAGCCGCGTCACCAGGTCTGGTACTCCTACGTGGGCAATCCGGAGGTGTACTCAGCACTCGCAGAGCCCCCGGCGGACAGCAGCACGCTGCCGGGCACCGGCAACTGCCGCTCGGGCGACATGGTTCCCCTTCCCGGCCTGAACGTCGCATCCCCGCAGGTCGGCCTGTCGTCATCGCAGTCGCCGCAGGCCGGCTACGGCGTGCTGTTCCTGCCGGATCTCCGCGGCGAACCGGTCGGTTCGAGCATCACCTACCGGCTGCATCTCGAAATCGACAACACACCGCTCGCCGCCTCCGGCGACTGGGTCGACGTGATGCAGTTCGTCTTCCGCTGGGACGAATGGCCGAACGGATCGAATCTCCCGTCCGCGCTCTATCGCCTGCGCGTGCGGCAACCGGCGACAGGCGTTCCCGTGCTGCAGGTCATCGAGACGCGCGCGACCTGGAACAGCAGCGACGACACCGCGCCGGCGTCCGAAGCCGTGGTCGCGACGATCCCGCTCGACAACGGCGCGGCGACGCCGATCTCGCTGCGCTGGTTCCAGATCAATCGCGGCAACAACGGCGGCTACGAGTTCGCCATGCCGATCGATCCCGAAGAGGAAAAGACCAAGGCGATCGATCCCGGATCGCGCGATGTCGCCCAGACCGGCATCGCCACCACCACCGAGACCGGCACCACCACGCAGTACGTCAACGACCTGTTCTTCGACGCACGGTTCGAGGTGATCGGGTCGGATGACACCCTGCTCTACGGTGTCGACCTCTCCGGGCAATGGGCCGACGAAGTCTGGATGGGTCTGTTGAACCACCACACGCCGACCGCAGCGGCGGATGTCTGGACCGCGGGCGTGCTGCTGGAGAATGCGCGACTGCACATCGAGTATTGATGATCCGCTCGCCAGGGAAGGCAACGCCATACCGGGTTCCGGGTCCCCGCAGGATGCGGCCGACCCGCCCCACGAGCCCCCTTCCACGGAGAGTCCCATGCTGAAACGTCTCCTCCCCCTCGCCCTCCTCGCCGCCTGGGCGCCGGCCGCCCTCGCTTTCCCGCCCTGCCCGCATGAACCGCTCGACCTCGTTCCGCTTGATGGCACGGGCAGTGGCGAAGCGGCAGGCGAAGGTTCGACGGGCGCCTCGTCCCTCCCCTGGTTCCAGGGTTGGTACGCCTTCGTCGGCGACCCGACGATCATCGACGAAATCAAGCCGATCACGCGCAGCGTCGAGGGCTCCGACACCGGCAAATGCCGCGATCGCGATTCGCTGCCGGTACTCGACGCGCACCTGGGCAACGGCAACGTCGAACTGGCACCGACCTATGCCCCACGATCGGGCTTCGGCCTCATCGGGCTGCCCGATCTGCGCACCGTCGAGGTCGAGACCAACCTGCGCTACACCCTCGACTTCACGGTCGACAACGCACTGCTGGCCGAGGACGACGAATGGTTCGACGTGGCCGAACTGCGATTCCAGTGGCAGGAGGCCACGACGGACAAGGGCCCGCAGGCGACCTCGGCACGCTATCGTGTCCGCAAGCGCCAGACGGAGAAGGAATCGCTGGCGATCGAAGTGATCGAAGTCCGTGCCGCGTACTGGGGCGGCCCCGTCGCACGCCCGCCGATCTTCCAGCGCGTGGTCGTGCGCATGCCGATCGACGACGGCAAGGCCGGTACCCGACTGGCACTGCGCTGGAACCAGTCCGCACGGCCGTCCGAGAACGGCATCATCCCCCAGCCGCCGGAAAGCGGAACGGGAACGGAGCCCCAGGGCCTCCAGATGGAGACCGTGTCCGGGCAGGCGGCGCAGGTCGGGTCGTGGCTCGAGATTCTCGATGCCTCGAACGTCGTCGTCGCTCGCATCGATCTGCCGCAGCAGTGGGCCAGCGAGTTGTCGATGGGACTGCTGGACTACCACGTGAGCGATGCCGCCGATTACGTCGGTCGCTCTGGTATCACGCTGGAAGGCATGACGCTCAGGGCCGAGACGTTCTGAGCGTCCTCCCCTCCCGCACCTGATCGCGCCGCGCACCGGGGATACGCTGATCCTGTTCCGCTCCCGATTTCGCTTTCGATGACAGGCCCCGCCCGAATGGCGGGGCCTGCGCGGCCGATAGAGCCGCATTCCCCCGAACGCGACATCTCACAGGAGTGACAGATCCCATGATGAATCCCCGTCTGGCGACCGCCCTCGCCGCCACCCTGCTCGCCGGCCAGGCCTTGGCCGCCGATGCCCCGAACACCGGCAGCCTGCGGATCGAAAGCGAAGACCAGTTCGTCCGCGACTACGGCGATATCGCCGAGCAGGCCGGTCCGGGCGTCTACCAGATCACGAAGGGCCCGTTCGCCGGCAAGACCGTCAGCCTCGGCGAAGCCGGCCTGGCGTACGACCTCGCCGCACTGCGCGCGCAGGTGCCGACATCGCTGCGCCAGCGCGCGCAGATCAAGTCGCGGATCAAGCAATTGGAAGGCGTTCGCGCACGTTATGCGCGGCTGCAGGATCTGCAGGCGCGCGCGCCGAGCAGGAAGTCCGCCAGCACCCTGCTGCCCTGTCTGTATTACAACCCGTGGAACCAGACCCACACGTGGTACGACGCCTACGCGCAGGTGAATGCGACCACGGAGTTCTACATGGACAACGGCGGCGGCGGCCTGAATTACTACTACGCCCGCGCCTCGGCCAGTGCGACCGGCACGGTGTTCCGTCCCTACGGCGTGCCCTTCACCAGCGGGAGTGTCTCAGTCTTCGCGACCGCAAGGAACGAAGACACCGGCCAGGTGGTCCAGCGCAGCACCATCGGCCCGTCGGTGGGTGTCTCCACCGGCTACGTCTACAACGGTCCCGCGTTCTCGCACAACCTCAACGCCAGCGCCAGCGTCTACGGCAATGGCGACTGCTTCGGATACGTTTCGATCTCCGACGCGATGCAGTAACCGACCTCGGCAGGAAGCCCGGCGCGCAGGGATGCGCGCCGGGCTTCATTTTTGCGTGACGATTCTTGCCTGACGATCCCGCGGTCAGTGCTCGTACGCCGCTTCGCCGTGCGAGGCGATGTCGAGACCTTCGCGCTCGGCTTCCTCGTTCACGCGCAGACCGATGGTGTACTTCACCAGGGTGAACGCGATCAGCGAGACCAGGCCCGACAGCACGACGGTCACCACCACGCCCTGGAACTGGATCCAGACCTGCGAGGCGATGCTGTAATCCGCCAGCGCGGTTTCGGTGACGTAGTCCCAGATGCCCGCGCCGCCGAGCGACGGCGCCGCGAACACGCCGGTGAGCAGCGCACCGGTGATGCCGCCGACGCCGTGCACGCCGAACACGTCGAGCGAATCGTCGGCGCGCAGCAGCTTCTTCAGACCGGTCACGCCCCAGAAGCAGACGACGCCGGCGATCGCACCGATGGCGAGCGCGCCCATCAGCCCGACGAGACCTGCCGCGGGCGTGATCGCGACCAGACCCGCGACCGCACCCGACGCACCGCCGAGCATCGACGGCTTGCCGCGCGCGATCCATTCCACCGCGCTCCACACCAGCACCGCGGCGGCGGTGGCGAGGAAGGTGTTGACGAACGCGAGCGCGGCGACGCCGTTGGCTTCCAGCGCCGAACCGGCGTTGAAGCCGAACCAGCCGAACCACAGGATCGACGCGCCGACCATGGTCTGGGTGAGGTTGTGCGGGCGGATGGCTTCGCGGCGATAGCCCAGGCGCGGGCCGATCACGTACGCGCCGACCAGACCGGCGATGGCGGCGTTGATGTGCACCACCGTGCCGCCGGCGAAATCGAGCGCGCCCTTCGCCCACAGGTAGCCGGACTTCGCGAGCACGCCTTCGACCGCGGCCGTGTCGGTGAACGCATCCGGGCCCGGGAAAAACCAGACCATGTGCGCCATCGGGGCGTACGCGAAGGTGAACCAGATCACCGTGAACAGCAGCAGGCCGGCGAACTTCACGCGTTCGGCGAAGGCGCCGACGATCAGCGCGCAGGTGATGCAGGCGAACGCGCCCTGGAACACGAAGAACGCCAGTTCGGGGATGTACACGCCCTTGGTGAAGGTCGCGCCCATCGCGCCGTTGAGCCCGGCGCCCAGCAACCTGGCGCCGCCGCCGATGAAGGCGTTGTTCTCGGTGAAGGCGAGGCTGTAGCCGTACAGCACCCACAGCACCGCGACCAGCGAGAACACCACCAGGCACTGCATCAGGATCGAGAGCACGTTCTTGCTGCGCACCAGACCGCCGTAGAACAGCGCCAGCCCGGGCAGGGTCATGAAGATCACCAGCGCCGAACACACCAGGATCCACGCGGTGTCGCCCTTGTCGGCGGTCGGCGCCGGCGCGGCTTCCTCGGCGGCGGCTTCGGCAGGCGCGGCCGTCGCCACGGCGGCGGCACCCGCTTCGGTTCCGGCTTGTACCGTTGCCGCTGCGTCGGCGGCCACGTCGGCAGAGGGCGTGTCGGCGGCTGGTGCTTCCGCCGCGGTTTCGGTGGCGGCGGTTTCGGTCGCCGGGGCCGACTGCGCGGCCGCGGCGAACGTCGCGCCGAGCGTCATCGCGACGCACAGCAGCGCCGCGAACAGGTGGTCACGGGCCTTCGACCCGGACAGGAATCCAGACTTCATGGGACGGTCTCCGAGTGAGGGTTAGAGCGCGTCCGCGCCGACTTCGCCGGTGCGGATGCGGATGACCTGTTCCAGCGCGGTGACGAAAATCTTGCCGTCGCCGATCTTCCCGGTGCCCGCGGATTGCTGGATCGCTTCGATCGCGGCATCGAGGCGATCGCTCGCGACCGCCACTTCGACCTTGATCTTGGGCAGGAAATCGACGACGTACTCCGCGCCGCGATACAACTCGGTATGTCCCTTCTGTCTGCCGAAGCCTTTCACTTCGGTGACGGTGATGCCGGACACGCCCATCTCCGACAAGGCTTCGCGCACCTCGTCGAGCTTGAACGGCCGGATGATGGCGGTGATCAGTTTCATGCGCTCTCCCCGTGGATGGAGAACGCCGACGCCGCGGCGCCGGCGCTCATGGTCGACCCCGTCTCCCCGCGCACCGTTCCGCAGGACACGCGAAAACGATGCGCGGGGATCGTGGGTCCCTCTGGGGAACCGCAGCGCAGTCCGACGTGGGGAAGGAAGCTGCGTCCGCGTTTCCCGTGCCTCGTCCAGCAATAGAACCTCGCCTCTACCGCATCCCTGCGATCACGTGCTCCATCCTGCTTGCACCAGCACCGACGACCTCACAACGCGATCGTCATGAACACGCTGTACGGGTCTTCGACGTAATCGCCGAACGGCCCGCATTCCTCGAAACCGAACCGCTCATACATCGCGCGTGCCGGCAGGAACGCATCCGGCGACCCGGTTTCCAGACTCAACCGTTGATAGCCGCGTTGCCGCGCCACCTGCAGGATGTGGCGCATCAACGTCGCCGCCACGCCCTTGCGCAGATGCCGCGTCGCGGTGCGCATCGACTTGATCTCGCCATGCACCGCGTCCAGCGCCTTCAGCGCACCGCATCCCAGCAGTTCACCGTCTTCCCATGCCGTCCAGAACGTGATTTCCGGACGGCGCAGTTTCTCCAGATCCAGCGCGTGCACGCTTTCCGGCGGCGAGTGCAGGAACATCTCGTCGAGGTGTTCCTGCAGCAGCCGGGCGATCTCGGGCCCGCGAAGATCGTCGATCCGGATGTCCATCGTTCATTCAAACGCCCGGCGCGCTGCGCCGGGCCGGACATCCGCCGGCCCGGAGCGACGACACATGGCGTCCCGTTCGCGCATCAGATCGTGTAGTACATCTGGTATTCGAGCGGGTGAGGAAGGCATGCTCGCGCGGCACCGCCGCGCATGCCTTCCGAACGCCCGGCGCGCTGCGACGGGCCGGATATCCGCCGGCCCGATGCGACGACGCATGGCGTCCCGTTCGCGCATCAGATCGTGTAGTACATCTGGTATTCGAGCGGGTGAGGAAGGCATGCTCGCGCGGCATTGCCGCGCATGCCTTCCGAACGCCCGGCGCGCTGCGACGGGCCGGACATCCGCCGGCCCGATGCGACGACGCATGGCGTCCCGTTCGCGCATCAGATCGTGTAGTACATCTGGTATTCGAGCGGATGCGTCGCCGCGCGGAAGCGCGTGACTTCCTGCATCTTCAGCGCGATGTAGCCATCGATGAAGTCGTCGGAGAACACGCCGCCGGCCTTGAGGAATTCGCGGTCCTTGTCGAGCGCTTCCAGCGCCTGGTCGAGGCTGTGGCAGACGGTCGGGATGTTCTTCTCTTCTTCCGGCGGCAGGTCGTACAGATCCTTGTCGCTCGGCGAACCCGGGTCGATCTGGTTCTTGATGCCGTCGAGGCCGGCCATCATCAGCGCGGCGAAGGTGAGGTAGCCGGAGTTCATCGGATCGGGGAAGCGGATCTCGATGCGGCGCGCCTTCGGATTCGCCACGTACGGGATGCGGCACGAGGCCGAACGGTTGCGCGCCGAGTAGGCCAGCATCACCGGCGCTTCGAAGCCCGGCACCAGACGCTTGTAGCTGTTGGTGGTCGAGTTGGCGAAGGCGTTGATCGCGCGGGCATGCTTGAAGATGCCGCCGATGTACCACAGCGCGATCTGCGAGAGACCGCCGTAGCCGTCGCCGGAGAACAGATTGACGCCACCCTTGGCCAGCGACTGGTGCACGTGCATGCCGCTGCCGTTGTCGCCGACGATGGGCTTGGGCATGAAGGTCGCGGTCTTGCCGTTGCGGTGAGCGACGTTCTTGATGATGTACTTCATCGTCAGCAGTTCGTCGGCCTTCTGCACCAGCGTGTTGAACTTGGTGCCGATCTCGCACTGGCCGGCGTTCGCCACTTCGTGATGGTGCACTTCGACTTCGATGCCGGCTTCTTCCAGGGTCTTGCACATCTCGGCGCGGATGTCGTGCAGCGAATCGAGCGGGGCCACCGGGAAGTAGCCGCCCTTCACCATCGGACGGTAACCGGTGTTGCCGCCTTCGTATTCGCGGCCGGAGTTCCAGTGCGCCTCTTCCGAATCGATGTGGAAGAAGGTGTGGCCCATCTCGTTGGCGAAACGGACGCTGTCGAAGATGAAGAACTCGGGCTCCGGACCGAAGAACGCGGTGTCGGCGATGCCGCTGGCCTTGAGATAGGCCTCTGCGCGCTTGGCCACGCCGCGCGGATCGCGCGAGTAGGCCTGCATGGTCGCCGGGTCGAGGATGTCGCAGGTCAGGACCAGGGTCGGATCCGAGGTGAACGGATCGAGGAAGGCGGTTCCGGCGTCCGGGAGCAGGATCATGTCGGACTCGTTGATGCCCTTCCAGCCGCTGATCGACGAACCGTCGAACATCTTGCCGTCCTCGAACAGGCTGGCTTCGACGATGGATTTCGGGAAGGTGACGTGGTGCTGCACGCCGCGCATGTCGGTGAAACGCAGATCGACGAATTCGACCTTGTGGTCCTTGATGAGTTTTTCGACGTGCTCGAGGGACATCTTCGGAAGCTCCGATGGGTGAGATGGATGTCGATACCATTGCAAGCCGCGTGCCAGCCCCGAAGGCGCGCTAAACTGTTGATCCCAAAGGATGACGTCCTCCCGGCGATCAACAGATGCGCCGATCTGGTGCAATTCCACCCGGGAATGCACCCTTCCGAGACAACCCCTGCCCGGACCCGGATCCCATGCGGACTCGCTTGCTCGCCAGCCTCGTCCTCCTGCTCGCCGCAGGCACCGCCCGCGCCCAGCCGGCCGGCTTCGACACCTGCCTCGTCCTCAGCGGTGGCGGCGCGCGCGGCATGGCCCACATCGGGGTCATCAAGGTGCTGGAACGCGAACGCATCCCGGTCGACTGCATCGTCGGCACCAGCATGGGCGCCGTGATCGGGAGTCTCTACGCCAGCGGGCTGACCGCGACCGAGATCGAGACCCAGATGCGCGCGCTCGACTGGAACACGATGTTCGTCGACCGCGTCGACCGTCGCGTGTTCACCGCACGGCGCAAGGCCGAGGACCGCAGTTTCGTCGCCAAGGGCGGGTTCGGGCTGCGCGACGGCAAGCTCGGGCTGCCGCCATCGGTGTTCGAGGGCCAGCGCCTGGCGGTCGCGCTGCGCGCGGCGCTGCTGCCGAGCGCGAACATCGAACGCTTCGACGATCTGCCCATCCCCTATCGCGCGATCGGCACCGATCTGGAAACAGGCGAAGCGGTGGCGATGGATCGAGGCGATCTGGTCAACGCGGTGCGCGCGAGCATGGCGGTGCCGGGCGCGTTCGCGCCGGTGAGCTACGGCGAGCGTTCGCTGATCGACGGCGGCGCGTCGATGAATCTTCCGGTGGAGATCGCGCAGGGCTGGGGCGCGCGGCGGATCATCGCCGTCGACATCGGCGCGACGCTCAAGACCCGCGACCAGCTGCTCGATCCCTTCAGCATCACCGACCAGATGATCACCGCGCTGATGCGGCGCGAAACGCAGCGGCAGCGCGAACGCCTCGGCGCGGGCGACGTGCTGATCGTGCCCGCGCTGGGCGACCTGAGCTCGGCCGACTTCGCCGCCGGACTCGATCAGGGCATCCCGCTGGGCGAAGAGGCGACGACCGCCGCGCTGCCGGCGCTGCAGTCGATCCGACTGGACCCGGAAGCCTACGCCGCATGGCGCGCGGCGCGGCGCGCGCGGTTGTCGCCGATCGGCGCGATCGAGCGGATCGAACTGGTGAACACGTCGGCGATGGACGACGCCGCGATCCGCGCCCGCATCACCGCGCAACCGGGCGATGCGGTGGATGCCGAGAAGATCGAGCAGGACCTCGCCCGCCTGCACGGCCTCGGCGAATTCTCGCGTGCGTACTACACGGTCGATGCCGGCGAACGCGGCGGCAGCGTGCTGACCTACGTCACCCGCAGCCGGCGCTGGGAAGAGGACGGCACGCTCAAGTTCGGTCTGTTCATGCAGGACGATTTCGAGGGCGGCGGCGAATACCAGATCGGCGCGCGCTACGCGAAGCGCGAGTTCAACCGTTTCGGCGGCGATCTCGCCCTGGAGGCGCGACTGGGCGACCGCAATCGCGCGTTCGCCGAATTCAACCAGCCGCTGAACCTGCGGCGCAGCGCGTTCCTGCGGCCGTCGCTGGAATGGGTGGGCGAGAACGAGGCGCTGATCGACGCGGGCGGCGGCACCGGCGATTACCGCTACAACCGCTGGGAGATCCGGAGCGGCCTCGGGCTGACTCTGGCCGATCATGGCGAACTGTCGGCGACGCCGTTCCTGCGGCGCAATCACTACGATCTGCGCGCCGATTCGCTGCCGGCGGCGATTCCGCGCACCGCGACCAGCGCCGGCGTCGATCTGGCGTTCACCCTCGACACCCAGGACGACGCCGAATTCCCGTCGTCCGGCTGGTACCTCGACGCGCGCCACACCCGCTATCTGCCGATGCTCGATGCCGACACCGAGGGCTTCTCGACGCGCGCGCAGGTCTCGTTCGCGTTCACCGCGCTGCGCGGCCGCTGGCTGATCGGCGCGCAGGCGCTTGATCGTCGCGGCGATGCCTACGAGGACGTGGCGACACTGGGCGGCCCGTTGCGACTGTCGGGCTACGGTATCGACCGGCTCCGTGGCACCGGTTCGGCACTGGCCACGCTGCAGTACAACTACCCGCTGGCGCAGGTGCTGCAGTACCCGCTGTTCGTCGGCGGCTCGCTGGAGGCCGGACAGATCTGGCGTGCGGGACAGCGGCCGGCGCTCGATCGCACGATCTTCGCCGGTAGCGTCTACAGCGCGCTGGACACGCCGCTGGGTCCGATCTATTTCGGCCTGGGTCTGGCCGAGGAAGGCGAGGAAGCGGTGTTCCTGCGCCTGGGGCAGCCGTATTGACTCTCGACGGTCGGTCAACGCACCACGCAGGGTCTCCGTTCGCCGCCGCCCCGATCATTGCAGATTCGGCGATTGACAATGGATTCGACCGAGAACTGCAGCAGATAAGGATCCGGACCACTGCCGTCGATCATGACGACGCCGCCGTTGCCGCCCAGGACATCGAAGCGGTCGAGGTCGTAGCGCGCGGGCAAGCGGTTGTCATGGAGGGCGTGCGTGCTTCCGGGAGCGCTGCCGAAGACCACGCTGACGGTGCCCTGGGGCGCGTACACACCGTCGACCATGGCGCCGTTGCTGTAGATGTTCACCACATCCTCGACATTGCCGCCGGCGTCGTCGGTCACGGTGATGTTCAGTCCGGCGCCGATCGCCAGATGACCATCGACGCTGACCTCGATGTAATGCGGCTCCGGAATCAGATAGAACGCGTCGGTGCCGACCTCGAACCATGGGTCGGTTTTGGTATCGTAGGAAAACGACCCCGTCACCGTGGCGCCCACCGGCGCGAAGGTGCCACCGTACAGGACCTTGCCGGTGAATTCGAAGACCAGCTCGGCGGCGTTCGCGCCGAACGGCAACAACAGCGACGCCAACAGAAACGCGAAACGACGATTGCGGACCATGACCCCTCCCTGATGTGGATACCCTGCGCGTGCCGGACGCCCGCGATCCGGCATTCTGCGTTTCGCAACCACCCTGCGGCAACACGACCACCCCCTCTTCCGATACCGACACGATGACCGATCTGCTCGCCGCTCTGCTCCTCGGCATCATCGAGGGCGTCACCGAATTCCTGCCGATCTCCAGCACCGGCCATCTGCTCATCGCCCAGCACTGGCTGGGCGCGCGCAGCGATCTGTTCAACGTCGCGATCCAGGCCGGCGCGATCCTCGCGGTCGTGGCGATCTACCGCGAGCGGTTGTGGAACCTGCTGGTCGGTTTCCGCAAGCCGGAGAACTTCGACTACGCCTTCAAACTCGCGGTCGCGTTCGGCGTCACCGCGGTCGGCGGCCTCGCGGTGAAGGCGCTCGGTTGGGAATTGCCGGAAAAGGTCACGCCGATCGCGTGGGCGCTGATCCTCGGCGGCGCATGGATGCTGCTGGCCGAACACCTCGCGGCGAAGCGCGCGGCCGCGCTCGGCGAACGCGCGGCGATCACCTGGACCGTGGCCGTGCTGGTCGGCATCGCCCAGATCGTCGCCGGCGTGTTCCCCGGCACCTCGCGTTCGGGCGCGACCATCTTCGTCGCCCTGCTCGCCGGCACCACCAACCGCGTCGCCGCCACCGAGTTCGCGTTCCTCGTCGGCATCCCGACGATGTTCGCCGCCACCGGCTACGAACTGCTGGATCTGTATCTGGACGGCCACGTCGGCGACGAGGACTGGAGCGCGCTCGCGGTGGCCTTCATCGCTTCGGCGATCACCGCCTTCGTCGCGGTCAAATGGCTGCTGCGCTACATCCAGAGCCATCGCTTCACCGCCTTCGCGATCTACCGTTTCATCCTCGGCGCGGCGTTGCTGCTGATCCTGCCCGCCGGCGAATGACCGCGACCCCGCCACCCGACGCCACGCCCGCGGACGCCACGCGCGGACCGTGGTGGCGCGACCTGCGCCGCGATCTCGCGCCGTCGTCGGTGGCGGCCGGCTTCGTCACCGTGCTGGTCGGCTTCACCAGTTCGGCGGTGATCGTGTTCGAGGCGGCGCGTTCGCTCGGCGCGTCGGAGGCGGAAATCGCCTCATGGCTGTGGGCACTGGGCATCGGCATGGGCGTCACCTGCATCGCACTGTCGCTGCGCTGGCGGATGCCGGTCGTCACCGCCTGGTCGACACCCGGCGCGGCCATGCTGATCGCCGCGAATGCCGGGGTTCCGCTGTCGGACGCCATCGGCGCATTCGTGCTGGTCGCGGCGCTGACCGCGGCGGTCGGGTTCTCGGGCGTGTTCGAGCGGATCATGCGCCGGCTGCCACTGTCGCTCGCCTCGGGCCTGCTCGCCGGCGTGCTGCTGCGCTTCGGCATGGACGTGTTCGTGTCGATGAAGACGCAACTGGCGATGACCCTGGCGATGTTCGTGATGTACCTGTGCGGACGCCGCTGGTTTCCGCGCTACGCGGTGCTCGCGACGCTGCTGCTGGGCATGGCGATCGCCGGCGGTGCCGGGACGCTGCATCTGGATGCGGTGGCGCTGCGGATGGCGGTCCCGGTGTTCACGACGCCGACGCTCTCGATGGCGGCGCTGTTCGGCATCGCCCTGCCGCTGTTCGTGGTGACGATGGCCTCGCAGAACGTTCCGGGCATCGCGGTGCTGCGCGCTTCGGGCTACGCGCCGCCGGTCTCGGCGACCGTCGGCTGGATCGGCAGCGTCAACGTGCTGCTGGCGCCGTTCGGCGCGTATTCGCTGTGCATGGCCGCGATCACCGCCGCCATCTGCAGCGGCCGCGAGGCGCACCCGGACCCGTCGAAGCGCTACGTGGCCGCGGTGTTCGCCGGCGTGTTCTATCTGCTGACCGCGCTGTTCGGGGCGACCGTCGCCGGCGTGTTCGCCGCGTTTCCGAAGGAACTGGTGATGGCCGTGGCGGGGCTGGCCCTGCTCGGCACCATCGGCAACAGTCTGGTCGCGGCGGTGCGCGAGGATCGCGACCGCGAGGCGGCGCTGATCACCTTCCTGGTCACGGCCTCGGGCCTGGCGCCGCTGGGCGTGGGGTCGGCCTTCTGGGGCCTGATCGCCGGCGGTTTCGCGCTGGCGCTGCGTCCGCGGAACGGCTGAACCGGTCGCGCGCGATCGGGCGCAGGTCGCATCCGATCGGTGTATGGTGCGGGCTCGCGACGCCCGCCGGGAACCCCGAACGTCCCGGGCGGTCGTTCCACGGACGCATTCGCCACATGGAGCCCGCCATGACCCGATCGGTCACGTTGTTGTCGCTGTTGTTGACCCTGAGCCTCACCGCCTGCGCCCGCCCATCGGCGGACGCCGCGACCCCGGGGCCGGCATCGGACGGCGGCACGCCACCGGCGATCGCCATCGCGCCGGGCGATTACCACTGGCATCTGCAGGACGCCAGCGACCGCGCCGGCAAGCGCATCGACGCGCTGCTGGTCCGGCAGAACCAGCCGATCCGCTTCGATTTCGTCGACGGCCGCATCGCCGTCGCCAACGCCTGCAACCAGATCAGCGCGATCGTGCGCATCCACGAGGATCGCGTCCGCGTCGGGCAACTGGTCTCGACGAAGATGGCCTGCGTCGAGGCGCCGATCATGGCGCTGGACGCGGAGATCGCGCGTCGCCTCGAAGGCGAGGCGAACATCGCATTCGAGGCCGGCGACGCGCCGCGGATGCGCTGGATCGCCGCCAACGGCGACGTGCTGCACTTCGTCGGCACGCCGACGCCGGAAACGCGCTACGGCGGGCCTGGGCAGACGATGTATCTCGAAGTGGCCTCCCGGACCGAACGCTGCCACCCGCCGTTGTCGCCGGACCTGGTGAACTGCCTGAAACTGCGCGAAGTGCAGTACGGCGACGACGGCCTGCCGACGGGCGAGCCCGGGCCGTGGCAGCTGTCGAGCCTCGCGATCGACGGCTATCGGCACGAACCCGGTGTCCGCAACGTGCTGCGCGTGCGCCGCTTCGACATTCCGAACGCGCCCGCGGACACACCGCAGGTCGCCTACGCGCTCGACAGCGTGATCGAATCGGAGTCGGAGCCGGGGGCGGAGCAGGTCGAACCGTGAACGCCCGCGTCCCGCTTCCGTCCGCAACGTCGCATCGCGACCTCGCATCGCCGCATTCCTTCCGGAGAACGACATGATCCATCGCCTTCCCGTGCTGACCGCCTCCCTGCTGCTCATCACCGCCTGCGCCCATGCCGGCGACGCGGGCGACATGACCGCCGACGCCACTGCCGACGCCACTGCCGATGCGAGCGCCGGCGGCGGGGCGGCCGGCGAAGGCCGCAGCGTGCGCGTCGACCGCGACGAACTGATCAACACCGGCGGCTGGACCCTGGCCTCGGCGACCGGCGCCGAAAGCGCCGCCGCGGTCCGCGCAGAGGGCATCGCGTTCGCAATAACCTTCGATCGCGGCGAAGTCGTCGCCAACGGCGGCTGCAACACCATCCGCGGCGGCTACACGCTGTCGGGCAAGCGCATGTCGTTCGAGGTCGCCATCACCACCCGCATGGCCTGCACGGACGACAAGAACCTCGCCGACCGCAGTTTCGTCGAACTCCTCAACCGCGAATTCAAGGCCGAACTGCTGGAGCCGCAGCCCTATCGCCTGCGGCTCACCGATGACACCGGCCAGGTGCTCGAATTCCAGGCCAAGCCGCTGCAGTTCTGATCCGCGCGGGCCGCCGGTGCCGGCGCCGTTCGATCACCGGCGTCGGCGGACCACCCAGGTCCGCGCCAGCGAATCGTGCCAGCCGCGGCACGCGAAATCGCTCGGGAGCAGGATCGAGAAGGGCTCGAACGGAATGAGACGTCCCAGCGTGCGGCCGACGGCCTGTCCCCAGGTCGGGCGGCCGCCCTGCTCGTTGACCACCCGCGTGCCGGTGACGAGTTTGCCGATGGTGAAACCGAAGAGGCCTTCCATCGGGATGTAGTACAGCAGCATCGCGAGCGCGCCGACGCCGTAGTCGCGGAGCAGGTCCGGTTTCTCCAACCGCGCCAGACCGGCTTCGTCACCCTGCATGACCAGCCAGATCGCGTACGGAAAGACCATCAGCATGGACAGCAGGGTGAAGCAGGCGTAATCGATCACCCAGTTGAAAAAGCGGCGCCAGCGTCCCGCGGCTTCGATCTCCAGCCGCTCTTCCGGAATCGACGCTTCGATCCGCGCCGACGGCGCATCGTAGGGATTCGGCTCGTTCATCCGGTCCTTCGTTCGCTCCGGCGCCGCGCGCGGGCGCTCAGCCCGTCACCGCGGGATTCAGCGAATAGGTGCCCCAGGTCGCCGCTTCCGCCAGCACGTGGCCGTGCATCGCGCGGAACACGTCCGCGGCGGCGAAACGCGCCGGCAGATCGAGGCGTTCGACATCGAGCGCGAACACCCGGAAGAAATAGCGGTGCAGGCGCAGATCGTGGGCGGGCGGATATGGGCCGTCGTAACCGAGGTAGTCGCCGCGCATGTCCGCATCGCCGGCGAACCAGCCGGTGTAATCGTTGAGGCCGTGGTGCGCGCCCGCGGGACCGCCCGGCGCGGGCTTGCCGCGCACGGTCACGCCGTCGCTGCAGGTGCCGGCGCCGAGTTCGCGCACGTCGGCGGGCAGATCGACGAGGACCCAGTGTACGAAGTCGCCGCGCGGATGCGCGACCGGGATCGGCGTCGCCGCATCGGCGACCAGCGCGCCGTCGGTGGGCGCGTCGGTGTCGATGCACAACAGCGCGAAGGAACGCGTGCCGGCCGGGACGTCGTCCCAGCGCAGATGCGGATTGCGGTTGCCGCCGAAACCCTCCGGCGTGCCCATCGCGAATTCGGCCGGGATGCGCCGGCCGTGCTCGAAACTCTCGCTGACGATCTTCATGCGCACCTCCCGTGCGATGCGGTGTTCGGTCACTCGGCCGGATAACCCAGCGCCTGGGCCACGTCCTGCAGCAGGGCGAACGGTTCGGCCAGTGCTCGCGCGTAGTGGCGCCAGTGGCCGTAGGCGAACCGCTGCGGACCCAGCGCCGCCGCGGGCGGGACCAGGATCTGCTCCAGACCCAGCGCGCCACCGACATCGCCCGCGAAGGCCTCGACATCGGCGATCGCATGATCGGTCCGGACGATCCGGTGCGGCTGCCACTCGTTCTGGTGCAGCGCGAGCACATGCTGGAGCTGGCGCGCCAGCCACAGCGCGGCCTCGTCGGGCGAAGCCAGCGCGAACGGCATCACGCTGCCGAACGCCATCCATTCCAGCAGCATGTCGCGCGGATCGCGCAGCGCGATCACGAGGAGCGCGCCCGGCTGCAGCGGACGCAGGACCTTCAGGAACGCGTTGTCCCAGAACGGCAGCCAGTCGATGATCATGCCGTCGGCGACGCCACGCGCGGGCAGCGCCGCACGCCACGCGGCGAGCATGCGCTCGGGCGCGAGGCGGCCGTCCTGGAGCGCGGCGATGGTGTCGGGATTCTGGAAAGGATCCTGCGGCGGATTCGGCGTGAACCGGTCCGCGCGCAGCGGATAGCCGGCGTGACCGATCACCGCGGCGACCTTCTCGACGCCCGAGCCCGGCGGGCCCCACAGATAGGCCACCGGCGGCGTCCCCGGCACATGCGTCGCGGCGTCCGGCCACGGACCGCCGGCGTGGCCGGGCGTGGTCAGCGGCCAGCGCGCGGCGGCTTCGCCGGCATTCACGGCCTTCCAGGTCAACGCCGCCTCGCCATGGCGGCCGGCGCGATCCAGGGCATACCCCAGCCACGGCATGAGGCCGCGCTTGGCGGCATCGTCCGGGGCCCGCGCGATCAGCGACTGCACATGGGCGACCGCGTCGTCGGGACGATCGCGGATCATGCGGTCGAGCAGGCGCATTTCGGCGCTGGTGCGACCGGGCTCGATCTCGACGATGCGCTGCGCCAGCGCCGCGGTCGCTTCATCGTCGCCGCGGGCTTCGTGCAGGTGCATCGCCGCTTCCAGCGCACGCACGTCGTCGGGCATGGCCGCGAGCCAGCGCTCGGTCACCGCCACGGCGCCGTCGCCGCCCTCGGCCTCGAACGCCAGCCGCAACTGCCACAGCGGCACCGCCTGCGGATGCTGCGCGAGGCTCGCGTCGAGCGTCCGGCGGGCATCGTCGTGGTCGCCGGTGCGGCGCCAGATGTCGGCGGCGATCCCCCAGGCGCGCGGATCGCGCGGCTCTTCGGCCACCGCTTCGCGCAGCAGGGCGATCGCGCGCTCGTGACGCCCCAGGGTGAGTTCGAGTTCCGCGGTCAGACGCTTCAGCGCCGGCGTCGCGCTCTCGGGATCGTCGAGCAGCGGCTGCAGGACCTCCAGCGCCTCTTCCGGGCGCTGCTGCTGCAGCAGGATGTCGGCGAGCATGCCGCGCAGGCCCTTCAGCTCCGCCGAGTGTTCGATCAAACGGCGGAAGGTCTGTTCGGCGAAAGCGTAGTTGCGCTGGTGCAGATGGGCGAAGCCGAGCGCGTACAGCACCTGCGGATCGTCGGGCATCAGGCTCGACGCGCGGGTCAGCAGCGCCTGCGCGCGCGCGGCGTCGCCGCGACGCAGCGCGACCATGCCCTCGATGGTCTTCACCCACGGATGATCCGGGGCCAGGCGCGCGGCGGAGCGCTGCAGCCGTTCGGCCTCGTCGATGTTGCCGCGGCCGATCGCCATCTGCGCCTGCAGGATGTAGGCGCCGAACTGGTTCGGATCGAGATCGAGGGTGCGGGCCAGCGCGGCGGTGGCCTCGTCCAGCTTGAATTCCTTCAGCAGGAAGCCGGCGCGCTGGAAATGGATGCCGGCGTCGTCCGGCGCGAGCAGCACCGCGCGGTTGATCGCCTGCAGCGCGGCGGCGTTGTCGCCGCCGGCGCGCTCGGCGTAGGCCAGCAGGGCGTGGGCGCGGGCATCGTGCGGGGCCTCGGCCACGGCCACCCGGGCCAGGGACAGGGCTTCGGGGTGCGCGCCGCGTTCGAGCGCGGCGATGATCTTGTCGAGCATGGAAGAGGTCTGGACGGCAGGGCCTGGGCCCGGAGCCGCCTAGTGTACCGCCCGCCCCGGACCGCCCGGCCTGCCCGGCATCAGGGCGCGAGGGCGGAGGCGAGTTTTCCCGCCACCCAGCGTTCGGCGTAGCCGTCGAGGCGGGCGCTCTCCAGAAACCCGCAATGTCCGCCCCAGGATGCGATCTCGATCGCGGCCGTCTCCGGCAGGCGCAGGGCGCGGAACTCGTCCACCGGAATCACCGGATCGTCTCCGGAGGTGAGCAGGTCCACCGGCACATCCAGCCCCGCGAGCCGGTCGCCGGCGATCGAATAGCCGTTGAAATAGTCGTCGAGGGTGTCGAAATCGGTGTGCCGCTCGACCATCCAGCGGGTCAGCTCGCGCATGCGCAGGCGGAGGATGCGGTCGTCGAAGTCGTAGTAGTCGGGAAAGGTGTCGCGCTTGCGACGCAGCGAGTCGCGCCACTGGCGCTCGAAATACCGGATGTAGAACGGCAGACCCTGCTCCATCCGGGTCATCGTCACCGCCGGATCCAGCAGCGGGCAGACCGCGACGGCGCGCGCCAGCGGCAGCCCCGCCGCGCGTCCGCGCAGCGCGACCCGCAGCGCGAAATTGCCGCCGAGCGAATAGCCCGCGACCACCATCGGGCGATCGCTGCCGGACAGGAACCGGTTCGCCACATCGACCGCGGCGTGCACCACCTCGTCGATGCGATTGGAGTGGAACAGCGCCGGATTCAGATGATGGGTGTCGCCGTGGTCGCGGAAATTGAGCCGGAAGACCTCGAAGCCCGCACGCAGCAGATGCACGGCGGTCATGCGCATGTAACTGGATTCGACGCTGCCTTCCCAGCCGTGCAACAGCAGCGCCAGCCCGCGCGGCGTGCGGTCCGGCATGCGGCTGTGCACGCCTTCCAGGCGCACGCCTTCGCCGCCGTCGACGATGTAGGGCGTCTGGATCGCCCCGCAGCGCCGCAGCAGCACCGCGCCGCGCGCGCGCCGCAGCGGGCTGGTCGCGAGCAGCGACTGCAGGTGCGGGCTGCGCAGCCAGAACGGGGGTTTGTAGGGGGAAGCCGCGATCATCGCCAGCATCGTCGTGGGGGCCGGATCAGCATACGGCACGCGCCGACGCCGGAGCATCCGGCGCCCCGCCGGGTCATTCTTTCCGATGCTGGGTTTCGACGATCTCGGCGACGACATCGTCCTCGTGCAGATCGAATTCGATGTAGCCGTGGTGTTCGCTGAAGACGGCGACCTCCCCGGTCGCGGGGCGCACCAGTGCGAACGCGAAAGGGAACCGGATCGTCATCCCGCGCGATTCGCGGATCTCGACCGCCGCGCAGGGGGAAAAGTCGTACGCCGAAAGCCCCTTCGCCAGCAGCGTCTCGCGCGGCCGTCCGAGACGCTCGGACAATTCGTGGATCCAGTCCGCCAGAACGTCGTCCGCGGGCCGCTGCGGTTTCATCACGATTGTTCCATCGCCTCCACGATCCGCGCCCGCGCCGTTTCCGCCATGCGTCGACGGCCATCGGCGTCGCCGGGCAGGATCGGCTCCAGGAACACCACGTCGGCGGTGCGGCCCGGTTCGCCCAGCAGGCGCACGAAATTGGCGAAGAAGCTTTCGT
>JAYRSY010000017.1:0-67895 GCA_041919915.1 Lysobacteraceae bacterium | reverse complement strand
TCGCACACCCGAGCGATCAAGTCCCGGTAACTGGTCGGAATCGCCAGCCGGCCCTTGTCGTCGATCGTGATGGCGGTCTCACCTTGGAACACGTACACCCTGCCCGGTCGTGCCCGTCTCAGCGGGCTTGGTCAACTCGGAAAAACCACGATTCACCCGGTTTTCCCACGAGTCGCCACATTAGGAGCGGCACACAGGGTTGTCAACAGGTTTATGCACCCAATTTCGCTTGGCGCGTCAATGACTTGCGCCAATGTTCACAGACTGGTTCAAGGTTTATCCACAACCTGCTGTTTCGTCTCAAATTTTGAGAATTTGACCCCTGAACAGCCCGCCCCGGAGGAGCCGCTCGGTAAACGCGACGATCCGGACGCACCCCGCGGCTCTCATTCAACCACAAGGTTGACATCGATCGGCCAACAAGGTCATATTCAACTCCATGATTGAATATCAGCCCCCGCACCTCGACCGGGTCTTCCAGGCCCTCGCCGACCCGACCCGCCGGGCGATGCTCGCCGACCTGAGCCAGCGCGAACGCAGCGTGGGCGAACTGGCCGCCCCCCACCGCATCAGCCTCGCGGCCGCCTCGAAGCACATCAAGACCCTGGAACGCGCCGGGCTGGTGAAGCGCACGGTGACCGGCCGCACCCATCGCTGCGCGCTCGACGCCGCGCCACTGGCCGTCGCCGACGCCTGGCTGCGGCGCTACGCCGCGTTCTGGAACACCCGCCTCGACGCCCTGCAGGCGTTGCTCGAAGCCGACGCGGCGCTCACCGCAAAAACCGACAAGGAGCCCTTCCCATGAACGACCATGGCACTCTCACCGCCGACGACACGATCCGCTTCGAACGCCTGCTGCCCGGCCCGATCGAACGCGTCTGGGCCTTTCTCACCGAATCCGGCAAACGCGCGCTGTGGCTGGCCGCGGGCCCGATGGCGCCGGACGCCGGCGGCGATGTGGCCCTGCACTTCCGCAACGCGGAACTGTCGGAAGGCGACGATCCCGCGCCGGAAAAGTATCGCGATTACGAGAACACCGGCAGCGTGTTCGGCCGGATCACCCGCTGCGAACCACCCTTCCGGCTGAGCTACACGTGGACGGATCTGCCCGGCGAGATCGACGAAACGGATTCGGAAGTGAGCTTCGAACTCGCGTCCGAAGGCGACCGGGTCCGGCTCATCCTCGTCCATCGCCGCCTGCAGGCGCACGAACTGCTCAGCGTCGCCGGCGGCTGGCATACGCACCTGGGCATTCTCGAAGACCGGCTCGCCGATCGCCCAGCGCGCCCGTTCTGGCGCACGCACACGCGACTGGAAGCGGAATACGCCAAGAAACTGGATATCGAATGAAGCCGGCGCCGGAGCGCACGGGCCACGGCAGCGCCTCCCTCTGGCCTCGCGCCGGTGAGGCCGTGCTGCCGTGCCCCCAAGCCCCTGAGTCAGGGGGCTGCTCACGCAACGCGTGAGCGGGGGTCTGGATGTGCACGCTGGGGCCCACGATTCGCTGCGCGAATCGTGGGGTTTTTCCGGGCACACCCGGAAAAACAGGGCAGAGTCGGTCGGTAAGCCGGGTTCTGTCGTGGACAGTCATTCCTCTGGGCGCATCGTCACCGATACGCTCAAGCAACCTACCCGGAGCGCGCGGGCCACGGCAGCGCCTCCCTCCGGCCTTGCCCCCGTGAGGCCGTGCAGCCGTGCTGCCGTGCCCCCAAGCCCCCTGAGTCAGGGGGCTGCTCACGCAACGCGTGAGCGGGGGTCTGGATGTGCGCGCTGGGGCCCACGATTCGCTGCGCGAATCGTGGGGTTTTTCCGGGCACACCCGGAAAAACAGGGCAGAGTCGGTCGGTAAGCCGGGTTCTGTCGTGGACAGTCATTCCTCTAGGCGCATCGTCACCGATACGCTCAAGCAACCTACCCGGAGACACCGCGGGCCACGGCATCGTCTCCCTATTTGGTCTTGCTCCCGGTGGGGTTTGCCGTGCCGGTCCGTTGCCGGACTCGCGGTGCGCTCTTACCGCACCATTTCACCCTTGCCACGCGCCCTGCCGCCCCTTTGCCGTCTCCGGAAACACTTGGCCGGCTTCGCCGGCAAGCGCACCGCCCTGATCAAGGCGGCAAAGGGGCGACAGGGCCGTTCGGCGGTATCTTTCTGTTGCACTTTCCGTCGACTCGCGCCGCCCAGGCGTTACCTGGCACCGTGCCCTGTGGAGCCCGGACTTTCCTCGGCATGCTTGCGCATGACGCGACTGTCTGACCGGCTCTGCCGCGGGCATTGTCGCACGAAGCAGGAGGCCGGGCCCGTCGGCCCGGCTTGAACGCGAGCGCCCGGGTCTTGCCTCGGGAAACGTCACGGACATGCGGTTGCGCTACCCTAGCCCCGGCCGGAAGCTGTTCCTCCCGCGTCCGGGCATGGATCGCCGGACGGCACGCGGGCAATGCGGATGCGAGGATCAACGTTTGCCGATTGCGCGCGCAGCACGACAGATCGCCACCGGTGAAGACCGGCCCCGGCCACGCCGCTCACGACACACCCTCGTCGCGACCCTGTGTCTGGCGCTCGCCGCGGCGACGTCCGGCACGCACGCCGCGACACCCCCGCTTCCCGACGGCGAACAGCGCCATCCGCTGGAAGTGGAAGCACTGACCCGACCACGCGACGCGCTCGCGAAAATCGCGGCGGCCCGGGAGGCCCTGCCGAAGCACGATCACGAAGGCCTGGCGAAACTCGCGCTGGCCGAAGCCAACGCCTGCCGGGTGATCGCGGACTATCGCTGCCAGCGCCGTGCCGGCAGTGCCGCGATCGCCGCCGCCGATCGTACGCCCAGCGTGTATCTGCAGGTCCGCGCGCGGATCGCGCAGGGGCGCGCGCTGTCGCGGCTCGGCGACTTCAACAGCGCTGCGCGCAGCCTGGCGGAAGCCCAACAGCGCCTCGGCACGGCGCCGGACGACGGGCTGATGTCAGACGTGCTGCTGGCGTACTCGTCGATCAGCGAACGCCTCGGCAAACTGGACGAATCCTATCGGTATGCGAAGCAGGGACTCGCGCATGCGTCCGCCGCCCGCTTTCCGGAAATGCGCCTGCGGCTGCTGCGCAACATGGCGCACATCGCCACCGATCAGCAGCGGCCCGCGGAAGCGCGCGCGCTGATGCGCGAGGCCAAGACCATCCTGCCGACCAATCGCGATCCGAAGCTGACCGCGGAAGTGCTGCTGGAGGAAGCGCGCGCGGCGCGCGCACTCGGCGACGCCGATGCGGTCGAGGATCTGGGTCGCCGCATCGGCGAGATCGGCGATCAGCTGCGCAACACGCAACTGCACGGACTCGGCTACGAAACCCGGGCGCAGGCGCTGCAGATCCGGGGCGATGCCGTCGCGGCGCTGGCACTGTATCGCAAGGCACGCGTGGCTTTCGCCACCCTGAACCTGCAACAGGACGAATTGCGCACGGTGCGCGCGATCGTCGATCTGCAGCTCAAGGGCACGGCACCGGACACGCTGCCCGAATCGATCGCGCGACTGATCGAACTCGGCGACCGGACCAACCGGACCGAACGCGAAGCCGCGGCCGCGGACTTCGAGGAACGCCTGCGTTATGCCGAGAGCGACGCCGCACTGGCGCGCGCCAACGCCAAGGCCGACACCGAGCGGGTGCGCGCTGCGGCGAACGAAAACCGCTTCCGGTTCACGCTGCTGGCCGTGATCCTGGCGCTGTGCACGCTCGGCGTGGTCGCGGCGCTCTACCTGCAGCAACGCAAGTACGCGGCGATGATGCGCGAACGCGGCCGCGAGATGGAAATCGCGGTATCCACCGACTTCCTGACCTCCGTGCACAGCCGCCGCTACATCACCGAGGCCGGCGAACGCGCGCTCGACGCCGCGCGCGCCGACACCGGGAACCATGGACTCGCGGTGGCGATCATCGACATCGATCATTTCAAGCGCATCAACGACCGCTTCGGACACGCGATCGGCGACGAAACGCTCAAGGCCGTCGCCGCGGCGATGCGCACGGCCTGCCGCGACTCCGATCTGCTCGGCCGCTACGGCGGAGAAGAGTTCGCTGTGCTGCTCAAGGGCATCGATCGGCTCCACGCGCTGGCGGCCGCCGAACGCCTCCGCAACGCGATCGCCGCCGTGCGGGTGCACTGCGGCGACGACATCATCGCCCCCACCGCCTCCGTCGGCGTCGCCTGTCTTTCGCCGGACGACGGGAGCTTCGACCAGTTGCTGATCCGTGCGGACCGGGCGCTGTACGAGGCGAAGGCGCAGGGGCGGAACCGGGTGGTGCTGGCGGAAGAACACCTTCCGACCGGAGTCCTCGCCTGAACCACGCTGCAGATGGAGCGCCGCGAGAAGTGAATGCCCATCCGCAGCCGCGGAATCCCGCGGCGATGCGGATCCGGCCAGGCGATGATTCGCTTTGACGAACGATCCTCCGGCGGGAACACTGTCCGCATGCCGAACACCGACAAGACCGCCTGGGTGCACGCGATCCAGCAGGCCTATCCGCAGATCTGGTTCGCCTGCCATCTCGAACATCGCACCCGCACGACGCCGCACGCCTCGGGCATCTCCGATCGCGAAGGCGGCATCCTCGCTCACGTGGGCGCTGCGGACGGGATCGCGGCGACGGCGCTGGCGAAACATCTCGGCATCGGCAAGGCGTCGCTGTCCCAGCATCTGAAACGGCTCCAGTCGCTCGGTCTGATCGCGTTCGAGATCGATCCGGGAGACAAACGCCGCAAGCGTATCCGCCTGAGCGAGCACGGCCGGAACATCGTGTCCGAACAATCGCCGCTCGACGCCGGACGCGTGCGCGCGCTGCTGGACGCGATGCCGGCGAAAGACGCTGCGGACGCCGTGCGCGGACTGCGCCTGCTGGCTGACGCGGCGCGACGAGTGTCGGGGCACGAACGCTGAGCATCACACGCCGGAGAACGCACGATGGGACGTACCGCACTGTGTCATGGCGAGCTCGGCACCGAAGCCGGCGAGATCAAGGCGATGCTGGAATCCGAGCGTATCCAGCTGCGCGGGCCGATCCGCGCGGACCTTCCGCTGGCGACACTGCGCGCGGTACGGGTGGACGGCGAGATGCTGCGCGCACGCACCGACGCGGGCGAACTGATGCTCGCATTGGGCGCACGCGAAGCGGCATTGTGGCTCAAGAAGATCGTCTCGCCGCCGACCCTGGCGGACAAGCTCGGCCTCTCCGCGGACGTCGCGATCCATGTGATCGACGATCGCGCGGAGGCGATGGCGGCGCTCTCGTCCATGCCGGGGCGCCGCGTCGCACTCGAAGAAGCCAGTCTGGTCTTCGCGCTGTTCGATTCGCCTGAAGCGCTGGATGCGTTTCCGGCGATCGCGCAGCGCATGCGGCATCAGGCACACCTTTGGGCGATCCGGCCCAAGGGCCCGCTGTCGGCCGTGAAAGAACCGGAACTGATGTCCGTGTTGCGGGGACTGGGTTTCAAGCCGAACAAAACCACGGCATGGTCGTCGTCGCACGCCGCGGACCGATATCGGCGCTGATCGGGCAGGCGCAGCGACGGCGATGCCCGGCAGGCCTCGGTCGCCGAGTGGAAGGCCCGCATCGGCAACTGTGGGCCTCCCGCAACAAGGGCTGGCTCGGCAGCGACGACATCGCGGAAGCCAATGCGCTGCTGGAACGGCTGTGCGCACGGTTCAGCCAGACCCGCAATGGCGAACGCGACACCCTGATGACGCTCGCCTTCGTGATGGCGCCTTCCACCGCACGCGCGAAGCGTCGTGGCTGAGCAGCAGACCTTCAACCGCCGTACAACGCCTTCCTCGGCGCGCCGGTCAGCTCGGCCGCCAGTTTCGCGGCGGTCGACGGCGGCAGGTGTTCGATCAGTTTCGCGTAGACGCGGCGGCCTTCGGCGAGCTGCGCGTCGGCTTCGTCGGTGACGCCCTGGATCAGCAGGACGAATTCGCCCTTGCGCTGGTCGGCGTCGGCGACGACGCGGGCATGGAGATCGGCCAAACGGCCATCAAGCACGGTTTCGAACAATTTGGTCAGCTCGCGGGCGATGACCGCCGGGCGGTCGGCGCCGAACGCGGCGACGGCATCGGCGAGGGTCTCGTCGATGCGGTGCGAGGACTCGTAGAAAATCAGGGTGCGCGGCTCTGCGGCCAACCGCGCCAGGCGTTCGCGACGGGCGCCGGCCTTGGCCGGGAGGAAGCCCTCGAACGCGAAGCGGTCGCTGGGCAGGCCGGCGACGCTTAGCGCGGCGATCAGCGCGCTGGCGCCGGGGATCGGGCTGACCCGGAGGCCGGCCGCGCGGGCCGCGGCGACCAGGCGGAAGCCGGGATCGCTGACCAGCGGAGTGCCCGCGTCGGACACCAGCGCCAGCGACTCGCCGGCCTGCAGACGGGCGACGATGCGTTCGGCCACGCCGGCCTCGTTGTGCTCGTGCAGCGCGATCAGACTCTGTTCGACCCCGTAGTGGGCCAGCAACTGGCGGGTATGGCGGGTGTCCTCGGCGCAGATCGCGGCGACGCCGCGCAGGGTGTCGAGCGCCCGCGGCGAGAGATCGCCGAGATTGCCGATGGGGGTCGCGACGACGAACAGCGTGCCGGGATTTGCGGCGGCGCCCGCGGTGGCGGAAATGGACATGGCGGGCGGCGGCTCGGCTTCGGTGTGGACGGACAGGGGCGTACGGGCAGGACGTACGGGTAGAATCGTAGCCGTTCCCCCTCAGGTTGCGGCGATGTCGATGAAGCGTAAAGCGATGGCGAGGCTGTGTTCCGGGCTGCTGTGCGCCGGTCTGATGACCCTGGGCCTGTCCGCCTGCGTGCCCACCCAGACCAAGCCGAACAAGCCGGCGGCCTACCGGTCGAACCCCGCCATCGTCCAGGCCTCGGCGCTGGCGAAGAACCACCAGAGCCTGTCCGGGCAGGCCCGCATCGACATGGGACACGAGATCGAGCGCCTCGTCGCCGGCCTCGACAACGCCACCCTGAGCACCGAAGCCGCGCTGATGGGCCAGGGCGATCCGCTGTACAACTTCGTCGGCCGCGAACTGTTGCGTCGCGGCCTGCCGCTGCCGCGCCCGTTCGACCGCGAGGGCGACTGGCGCTTCGTCGCCGGCGACCGTCCGCCGGCGGACCGCGACGGCTATCGCCCGCCGCGCAGACTGGCGGTGCTGCTGCCGTTGACCGGAACCCTCGCGACCGCCGCCTCGCCGGTGCGCGACGGTCTGCTCGCCGGTTATTACGGCGAACACCGGCAGCGCCCGGAGATCATCTTCTACGACACCACCGGCACCCCCGCCGGCACGATCGCCGCGTACCAGAAGGCCGTCGGCGAAAGCGCGGACTACGTGCTCGGTCCGCTCGGCCGCGACGAGGTCGGCGCACTGTTCAAGGACGCGCAGCTGACCGTGCCGGTGCTCGCCCTCAACCGCGGCCCGGCCACGCTGCCGAACGGCCACGCCAGTTTCGCGCTGGCCCCCGAGGACGACGGCATCGCCGCCGCCGAGTTCCTGATCGCGCGCAAGGCGCGACGGGTGCTGGTGCTGGTCGGCAACGACGACGGCATGCGCCGCAGCGTCGCCGCGTTCCGCGAACATCTTTCCAGTCGCGGCGGCAGCGTGGTCGAGACCCTGACCATCGCCGAAAAACCGGCGGACAGCACCGTCGCACTGCAGGCCGCGGCGCAGAAGGAAGGCGGCGTCGACGCGGTGTTCTTCGCGCTGAAAGGCGCGCAGGCGCGCGCGCTGGCGCCGCAGCTGGACACCGCAGGGCTCGGCGCGAAACCGCGCGTGGCCACGGCGCAGCTGCTGTCGGGTACCGGCAAGCCCGAACAGGACAAGACACTGGACGGCATCGCCTTCCCCGCCGAAAGCTGGACCGTGCAGGGCCTGCCCGGCCTGCCGCCCGCCGACGCCACCGGCAAGGGGCTGAACACCGCACGCGGCCCGGCGGCGAAGCTCTTCGCCTTCGGCTACGACGCCTGGCTGCTCACCGGATATCTCGAACGTCTCGCCGGCGATGCCAACGGCAAGATCGACGGCGCCACCGGCACCCTGCGCATCGACGGCTTCGGCAACATCGCGCGCAGTCCGGCGTGGTCGACCTTCAGCAACGGCCAGATCGTCGTCCTCGCCCGCAGTGGCGACTGACCGCCGCGCGCTCGGCGCCCGCATCGAAGCGCTGGCCTGCGATTTCCTGCGCGGCGAAGGTCTGGCGCCGGTCGCCGCGAACGCGAACTACCGCGACGGCGAACTCGATCTGGTGATGCGCCACGGCGAGGCGCTGGTGTTCATCGAAGTGCGCTATCGCCGTGGCCCAAGCAACGGCTCGGGCCATGGGCCGGGCAACGGCTTCGGCGGCGGCGCCGCTTCGATCGACGCCGCGAAACGCCGCCGGATCGTGCGCGCCGCCGAACGCTTCCTCGCCGCGCATCGCGATCTCGCCCGCCTGCCCTGCCGGTTCGACGTGATCGACGCCGGCGGCGACCCCGAAGCGCCGGACTTCACCTGGCTGCGCGACGCCTTCCGGGCGGACGATGCCTGAACGACCGCCGGCATCTCCGCCGGAACAGACCGACAGCACACGATGCCGACCATCTTCACCCACGTCGCGATTCCGCTCGCCGCCGGGCTCGCGCTCGGTCGCAGGACCCTGTCGCCGCGGTTGATCGCCGCCGGCGCGTTCGCGTCGATCCTGCCGGACTTCGACACCGTCGCGTTCAAGCTCGGCATCGCCTACGCCGATCAGTTCGGGCATCGCGGTGCCAGCCATTCGCTGGCGATCGCGCTGGCGGTCGGCCTGTTCGGCGCGATGGTCGCGCCATGGCTGCGGACGACGCGCTGGCGGGCGCTGTGGTTCCTGACCGCCTGCACCGCCTCGCACCCGCTGCTGGACGCGCTGACCAACGGCGGGCTCGGCGTCGCCCTGCTGTGGCCATGGTCGGACACCCGCCACTTCGCCCCCTGGCGACCGATCGCGGTGTCGCCGATCGGCGTCGGGTTCTTCAGCGCGCGCGGACTGGCGGTGCTGTGGTCGGAGCTGCAATGGGTCTGGCTGCCGGCGCTGGGCATCGCGGTCGCGCTGCGGGGTGCCCGGCGATGGACCGGCCCCCGTCCTACAATCCGGCCATGACCGCCCTGCCCGCCGATCTGGTCCGCACCCTCGCCGAACACCTCGGCGAGGGTTTCCGCACCGATCCCGGCGAGCGACTGACCTATGGTTACGACAACTCGCGCCGGCAGGCGATGCCGGACGCGGTGGCGCTGCCGACGTCGACGGAACAGGTCATCGCGCTCGTCCGGGCCTGTCGCGGACATCGCGTGCCGCTGATCGCGCGCGGCCGCGGCACCAACACCACCGGCGCCGCGGTACCGATGGCCGGCGGTGTGGTGGTCTCGTTCGAACGCATGCAGCGGATCCTCGCGGTGCGTCCCGGCGACCGCTGCGCGGTGGTCGAACCGGGCGTGCTCAACGGCGACCTGCAGCGGGCACTGCGGCCGCACGGTCTGTTCTGGCCGCCGGACCCGACCAGCGCCGATTACGCGACGATCGGCGGCAACCTCGCCTGCAACGCCGGTGGTCCGCGCGCGGTGAAGTACGGCGCCAGCCGCGACAACGTGCTCGCGCTGACCGCGGTCACCGGCACCGGCGAACTGATCCACTGCGGCAGCGCCACCACCAAGGGCGCGACCGGTTACGACCTGCAGCGGCTGCTGGTCGGCAGCGAAGGCACGCTGGCGCTGATCGTCGAAGCGACGCTGAAACTGACGCCGCTGCCGCCCGCGCGCGCCGCGCTGCGCGCGTTCTACCGCGATGTCGATGCGGCGGCGGATGCGGTCGCGCGATTGATGGCGCAACCGGAAACGCCGTCGATGCTGGAATTCATGGACGACACCGCGTTGCGCCTGGCGCGCGCGCAGATGCGCGCGAGCGGCGGCGACGGCGAGGTTGCCGGCGCCTCGCCCCTCGCACAGGCCGGTGCGCTGCTGATGATCGAAGCCGACGGCGATGCGCGCACGCTGTCGGCCGCGACCGACGCGCTGCGTCGGGCCGCCGACGGCGACGGCTGTCTCGGTGTCGAACTCGCGCCCGACGAGCGCGCGCGCGAACGGCTGTGGGCCGCGCGCAAGGCGCTGTCGCCGGCGCTGCGCGCGCTGGCGCCGGGCAAGATCAACGAGGACGTGGTGGTGCCGGTCTCGCGCATTCCGGCGCTGGTCGCCGGCGTCCGCGCGATCGCGCGCGAGCACGACCTCACCATCGTCTGCTTCGGCCACGCCGGCAACGGCAATCTGCACGTCAATCTGATGTACGACCCGGCCGATGCCGCGCAGCGCGAACGCGCGCAGGCGGCGATGGCCGCGGTGTTCGCGCTGACCCTGTCGCTGGGCGGCACGCTCTCCGGGGAGCACGGCATCGGCGTGGCCAAGCGCGATTTCATGCCGCAGGCCATCGACGCGCCGACCCTGGCGTTGATGCGGCAGGTGAAGGCGGTCTTCGATCCCGACGGCATCCTCAATCCGGGCAAACTGTTGCCGCCATGAGCGACACGCTCGACACGCTGCTCGCCGACATCCGCGCCTGTCGGCTGTGCGAAGCGCATCTGCCGCTGGGCCCGCGCCCGGTGCTGCGCGCGAGCGCGGGCGCGAAGCTGCTGATCGTCGGTCAGGCGCCCGGCACGAAAGTGCACGCGAGCGGGATTCCCTGGGACGACGCCAGCGGGAAGCGCCTGCGCGACTGGCTGCAGATGTCCCCGGACACCTTCTACGACACGACCCGGATCGCCATCGTGCCGATGGGCTTCTGCTATCCGGGCAAACAGGGTGCCGGCGATGCGCCGCCGCGGCCCGAATGCCGCGCAACCTGGCATCCGCGGCTGATCCCGATGCTGCAGAACGTGCGCCTTACCCTGCTGATCGGCCAGTACGCGCAGGCGCATTTCCTCGGCGCCCGGCGCCGCGCCACGTTGACCGCGACCGTGGCGGCGTATCCCGACCATCTGCCGCGGTTCTTCGCGCTGCCGCATCCCAGTCCGCGCAACATCGGCTGGTTCAAGGCGAACCCGTGGTTCGAACGCGACGCGGTGCCGGCGCTGCGCGGGCGGGTGCGCGAAGCGCTCGCCTAGCGACGTTCGCGTCCGCATGCCGGCAAAACCGGCGACCCTCCCGGCGATGCCGTTCGTCCGCCCTGCGCCGCTTCGCGCCGCGATCCCGCGGACGCATGTCAACGCCTGCGATCGGCACGCGTTACCGCCCCGGCAAACGAACGACAGCGATCCGGTCCGCGCAGATGCCGACCATCGTTGCGGCCACACGGAAGGGGCGATTCCGCCCCTGTCGATCCACATCAGGACGAGGAGATGCCATGACGTTCCACCCGCGACTGCCCGACTTCCTTGCAGGCTCCGGCATCTTCGCCGCCTTGTGGTTGAGCCTGAACGTGACCGCCGCACAGGTCGGCTCGACACCCACCGCGCGGCACGCGACGACCGATGCGCCTGCGCGATCGATCGCGCAGACGCCGCGGAGAATCAAATCGCAGCCGCTGCCGGCGGAATTCATCGAGGCGACCGGCCCCATCGATGCGGCCGCCACCGCGGAGACGCGTCGTCTGCATGTGTATCTGGCGATGCTCGCCTATCGTGAAGGATTCGCCTTCGGCATGCAGGGCGATCATCACGGTGGGGTCGGCTGGGACGACAAGCCGGACGGAAACGGCGTCGTGCCCGATTCGGATCTCTTCAAGGTCGCCGGCGTCGATGCCGGCGTCAGCGGCTACAACGTCAACTGGCTGTTCGATGCCACGAACAACGCCGATCCGAAGGGCATCCGGATGCTGGGCGAGGAAATGCGCGCCGCCCACGCCCGCGGCGAGATCATCACCATCCACTGGCCGATGACGAATCCGGAAACCGGTACGGACGATCGCAATTGTCCGGGATGCAGCCATCTGATCGACACCGTCCTGTCGCCGAACCTGCAGGGCGAGCAGGGACGCCACTACACGACATGGAAGCGCTGGATGGATGTCTTCGCGGATTTCCTGGTGAACGAAGCCTGGTTCTACCAGAACGGCGTGCGCACGCCGATTCCCGTCCTGTTCCGACCGTGGCACGAAATGAACCAGGGTGAGGACGGACGCGGCCGCTGGTACCAGGTGGCGAACAATTCGCCCGAGGAATACGACGCGCTATGGCGGCAGACCGTCACCTATCTGCGCGATCAACGCGGCATCCATCAGGTGTTGTACGTCTATGCACCGAGCCTCAACGCCCTGGCCTGCGACGGATGCGATCCGAACCGCGCCTATCTCGAGAACTACCCCGGCGACGCATGGGTCGATGTCATGGCCGGCGACGGCTATTTCGCGGGCATCGACGACGAAACCCGACTGATGAACGTCGCCAATGGCATCCGGATCATCGCGGACACCGCAACCGCCCACCGCAAGATTCCCGCCCTGTCGGAAACCGGATTCAAGGACGGATTGCAGCACAACCTCGATCAGGATTTCTGGTACGCGCAGTGGCTGACCAGCATGCGCGGACTCTCCGGCCCGTCGCTCAACCGGATGGCCTACGTGATGACCTGGAGCAATTCAGGCAGCCTGACGAACCCGAGTTTCTTCGTGCCGTACCTCCCCGGCAGCGCGGAAGCGCAGGATTTCCGCGCGTTCCGCGACGACCGGGCGACCCTGTTCGCCAACGAACTTCTCGCGATCTTCGACGGGCCGCCGTGACCCGGTGACGCGACAAAGGCAGGCCCGCTTGATCGGCCCGCATGATCGGCGTGTTCAACCGCCAGCACCCGCGCGGGATGCCGCATCATCGAAATGATCGTAGCCGCGAACCGGCGGCGACCATTCCGCACCCGCGGCATCGCGGACGACGATGCGCCCCGCGTCTGCGGCGACGATCCGTCCGATCCGCGTCGCGGCGACATCGCAGCCGTCCATCGCGGCCTGCACGGCGAGGCGCGCGGTCTTCGGCGCGGTGAAGCACAGCTCGTAGTCGTCGCCGCCCGCGGCCTGCAACGCGCGCAGCGTCGCGCGATCGCAGACGGCACGCAGCGCATCCGACGCCGGCAGCGCATCGATGTCGATTTCGGCGCCGACGCGGCTCATCGCGCAGACATGGCCGAGATCGGCGAGCAGACCGTCGGAGATGTCGATGCAAGCATGGGCGATGCCGGCCAGCGCCCCGCCTGCGGCGACCCGCGGCGTCGGTCGATCGAGGCGCGCGCGTAGGGTCGCGTCGATGGCCTCGCCCGCCCGCCACTGGCGCAGCGCGCCCGCGGCATCGCCAATCGTGCCGGTGACCCACACGTCGTCGTCGACGCGCGCGCCGTCGCGACGCAACGCGCCGCGCGGTTCGATCAGACCATGCGCGGTGACGCACACCGACAGCGGCCCGCGCGTGGTGTCGCCGCCGATCAGCGCGACCGCGTGCTGCGCGGCGAGCGCGAGAAAACCATCGAGGAAGGCATCGATCCAGGCCGCATCCGACCGCGGCAACGACAGCGACAGCGTGCACCACGCCGGCATCGCGCCCATCGCGGCGAGGTCGGACAGATTCACCGCCAGCGCTTTCCAGCCGATATCGGCCGGTGCGGTGTCTTCGGGAAAATGCACGCCGGCATTCAGCGTATCCATCGCCACCACCAGCTCGCGACCCGGCGGCATGCGCAGGATCGCGGCATCGTCGCCGATGCCGAGCCGCACGTCGTCGCGCATCGCGACGCGGGCGCGGATGCGGGCGATGAGATCGAATTCGGACGCGCGGTCGGACATGCGGCACATCGGCGGGCGGAAGCGACCGCGTCATGGTGACACAGCGCCGGGAACGCTTGGAGGCGTGCCGCGTGCTCGGTCCGATCGTCGCCGGCGCGGCGTGCGACTTTTGTCTGAATCGCGAAGGAATGCGACCGGTGCCGCATCCGCTTACGGGAAGTTAACACCGAGCACGAAACCGCCGCATAGACTCGGGTCGTTCCCGCGCTGCGGACGCTGTCGCGCATCGCGGAAACCGGAACCGGCCGTCGCCATGGATCACCACCGGTCGTGCGTCACGCCCTGTTCGCGCACGACGGACTTCGGTGGCAACCCTGCGGCCGGCACCGCAAGCACAGCGACGGGACACGCGCCCGTCGCCGTCTCTTCCTCAGGATGATTGAAGGAGTGCATGCAATGTCGAAGTTCGATGAGAAGTCCACGGACAGCGTCGTCCGTCCGATCGCCCGTTCGGTCGCGCGCGAGCTGACCCCGAACGAGATCGAGAAGGTCGCCGGTGGCCGGGCGCCGATCACGACCCACGCCACCGGTCCGAACGGCGACGATCCGGGCGACCCGGGCGATCCCGCGATCTGAAGACCGTCGGCGCTGATCGCCGTCCGCCGGCCCCCCGGCGCGGACGATCCGGCCGAGGCGCCGCGCCACCGCAAGGGGCGCGGCGTTTTCATGTCCATCACGCCGATGCACTTGATCCGGAATCCGCCCGACACCCGGATCCCCGCGACGGAGCGCGCATGCCCGCACCTGTGACCGCCAGCGACGCCCTTTCTCCGGATCCGCGCACGCCCGCGGATCCGCCCGCAGCACCTCAGCCGCTCGTGCTGTCCTGGCTCGCGCACGATGTCCACGCCGCGGCGGTGTGCTGGGGGCTGCGTCGATCCGGCTTGCGTCCGACGTGGGCGAAGACCCTCGCCGATCCGGCGATGACGCCGGTCTCGCTGTACGCCGACGATCGCGATGGCCTGCGCTTCGCCGGCGGCATCGGCACGACGCGCACATCGAGCGTGTGGTTCCGGCGGCCACGCCTGCCGGAATCCTTCCCCGGTGCGGCGCCCGCGGATCTCGCGTTCATCCGCGACGAATGGAAGCGGCATGTCGCCAACGTGCACGCGGTCGCCGAGACCGCGGGCGAGGTGTTCTGGGTCAATCGTCCGGATCGCGCGGCGGCCGCCGAAAACAAACTGCTGCAGTTGCGCGCCGCGCATCGCTGCGGCCTGCGCTTCCCGGCGACGCTGGTGTCGTCGGATCCGGACGAGATCCGGCGCTTCTTCGCCGCCCACGAACGCGTGGTCTACAAACCCTACGCCACCCACAGCTGGCGCGACGGCGACGGCCGGATCTTCAGCACCTACGCGCGTGTGCTCGATGCCGCGGACCTGCACGACGATGCCGCGCTGCGGCTCTGCCCCGGCATCTACCAGGCCTGCGTGCGCAAGCGCTGCGACCTGCGCGTGACCGTGATCGGACAACGGATGTTCGCGGTGCGGGTCGACGCGCCCGACGACGACGACGGCATCGTCGACTGGCGCGCGGCGGCGATCGACGACCGCACCCGCTCGCGCGCTTCCGCGCTGCCGGCGACCGCGGAAGCGTCGCTGCGACGGCTCATGGACACGCTGGGACTGGCGTTCGGCTGCATCGATCTGGTCGTGGACGAACACGACGACCTGCATTTTCTGGAGATCAACCAGGCCGGACAGTTCCTGTTCGTGGAGCACGACGTCCCGGAACTGCCGCTGCTGCGCGCGATGACCGCGATGCTGGCGCAGGCCCGCACCGATTACACGCTCGACGCGACGGCCGAGGTCTCCTACGCGGCCTTTCTCGAAGACCCCGAACAACAGGCCTGGTGGAACTCGGTCGCGGACGGCATCCGCGGCCCCGATGGCGCGATTCCGGGCGTCAGCGAGGAATAGCCATCACGACGCTTCCGATCCGTCGTGATGGCTCGACCGGCACGGACCGCACGCTGCCGGCATTCGCCCGAACAGCACGCTGCGGATGTCTCAGCGCCGCGGCGCCTGCACCTCGACGCTGCGCAACACCACCGCGGCATGATCGAGCACGCCGTTGACGTAAGTGTGCCCATGCTCGGAGCCGAATCGCTTCACCGATTCCACCGCCTCGTTCAGCACCACCCGATACGGCACGTCCGGCCGGTACTTCAGCTCGTAGGCGGCGATCCGCAGCGCGGCGCGTTCGATCGGATCGACCTCCTCGATCGTGCGATCGAGATGCGGCGCCAGCGCGGCATCGAGATCGGCACGATGGGTCTCGATGCCGTGGATGATGTCCTCGAAATATGCGAGGTCCGCGATCTCGCGGGCCTGTTCGTGCGCGAACTGGGTGACGATGTCGCGCGCCGTGGCGCCGGACAACTGCCATGCGTAGATCGCCTGCAGCGCACGACGACGCGCGCGCGTGCGCAGCACGGGATCGACGCCATCGGGACGGCGATGATGTGGTTTGCTCATGCCAGCTTCTCCAGCAGATTCGCCATCTCGATCGCGACCAGCGCCGCCTCTTCGCCCTTGTTGCCGTGATTGCCGCCAGCGCGGGCCTCGGCGTCCTCGTAACGGTCGACCGCGAGCACGCCGTTGGCCACCGGCAGGCGGAAATCCAGCGCGACCCGCATCAGCCCGTCAGAGCATCCGTCCGCGACCTGTTCGTAGTGACGGGTGTCACCACGCACCACGCAGCCGAGCGCGACGATGGCGGCATGACCGCCGGCCGCGGCCAGACGCGCGGCGACCACCGGCAGTTCCCAGGCACCCGGCACGCGGATCACGTCCACCGCGTCCTCGGCCACGCCGTGGGCCTGGAACGCCTCGCGCGCGCCGACCACCAGGCGTTCGGTGATGCGCGGGTTCCAGCGGCTGGCGAGAATCGCGAACCGGACGCCTTCGGGAGCGCGCAGATCGCCTTCGTGATGGGACATGGGACGGGCTCGGGACGGCGAGAGGGCCGGCTATTGTAGCGGCCCGCACCCGCCTCCAGCCGTCGGGGACGGACGCCGTCGCCGGTCAGAGCCCGACGTACGCCACGACCTCCAGCCCGAAACCGGCCAGACCGATCTGCTTCCTCGGCGTCCCCAGCACCCGCAGCTTGCCCAGACCGAGATCCGCCAGGATCTGGCTGCCGGCGCCGTTGCGGCGCCATTCCGCCATCGTGCCGCCGCGCGCGGCGGGTTCGGGTTGTTCGCGGATCCGGGCGAGCAGCGTCTCCGGGCCCTGTGTCTCGCCCAGCAGCACCAGCGCGCCGCGGCCCTCGGCGGCGATCTTCGCCAGCACGTCGCCCACCGCCGGGCCGAAATCCGGACGCCGCCAGTGCAGCGCATCGGCCAGCGGGTTCTGCATGTGCACGCGGACCAGGGTCGGCACGGCCGCGTCGGCCTCGCCGCGCAGCAGCGCGAAATGCAGGCAGCGGCTGATCTGGTCGCGATAGGTGAACAGCTGGAACGGACCGTGCTCGGTCTCGATGTCGCGCACGTCCAGGCGTTCGATCGTGTGTTCGTTGTGCAGCCGGTAGCGGATGAGTTCCTCGATCGAGCCGATCTTCAGCCCGTGCTCGCGCGCGAAAACCTCCAACTGCGGGCGGCGCGCCATGCTGCCGTCGGCGTTGAGGATCTCCACCAGCACGCCGGCCGGCTCGAATCCGGCCAGCAGCGCCAGATCGCTCGCCGCCTCGGTGTGTCCGGCCCGGTTGAGCACCCCGCCGGGCTGCGCCATCAGCGGGAAGATGTGGCCCGGCTGGGACAGATCCTCCGGCTTCGCGTCGGGTCTGACCGCGGTGCGGATGGTGTGCGCGCGATCGTAGGCGCTGATGCCGGTGGTGACGCCCTCGGCGGCCTCGATGCTGACCGTGAAATTGGTCCCGTGCGGCGAGGTGTTGTCACGCACCATCGGCGGCAGGCCGAGCTGGCGGCAGCGCTCGCGGATCAGCGAGAGGCAGACCAGGCCGCGCGCGTGGGTGACCATGAAGTTGATGTCCTGCGGCCGAACCAGCTCCGCGGCCATGATCAGGTCGCCCTCGTTCTCGCGGTCCTCGTCGTCGACGATGACCACCATGCGGCCGGCGCGGATCTCGTCCAGCAGTTCGGGAATGCTCGCGAAACTCATGACACCTCTCTTGCGGACAGCAGCCGCTCGACGTAACGGGCGACCAGATCGACTTCCAGATTCACCGCGTCGCCGACGTGCGTCGACGCGAACGCGGTGTGCGACACGGTATGCGGGATCAGCGCGACCTCGAAGCCCTCGCCGTCCACCGCATTCACGGTCAGGCTGACGCCATCGACGCAGATCGAGCCCTTGACCGCGATGTATTTGAGCAACACCGCCGGCGCGGCGAAGCGCCAGCGCTGCGCGCGCGCGTCGTCGTGCACCGACAGCACTCGACCGATGCCGTCGACGTGACCGCTGACCAGATGCCCGCCGAGACGATCGGTCGGGCGCATCGCGCGTTCGAGGTTGACCGCATGGCCGGCCGCGAGCGCGCCGAGCGTGGTCAGTGCGAGAGTTTCGGTGGAGGCGTCGGCGGCGAACGACTCCGCGTCGAACTCGACCACGGTCAGGCACACGCCGCTCACGGCGATGCTCTCGCCCAGTGCCACGTCCGCGAACGGCAGGCTGCCGACGTGGATGCGCAGGCGCAGGTCGCCGCCGCGGGGTTCGAGCGCGAGCACACGGCCCACGCCTTCGATCAGACCGGTGAACATCGGGGTTTCCTTCTGGCATGCACGAACAATGGCCAGCGCAGCGGCACCGGGCCGCCCTCGCCCCACGCCTGCGCCATCGCCCAGGCGTGCGCGGCGACCGGGTCGACGCCATGCGCTTCGCGATAGCGCTTGACCGCGGAATAGCTGGAGAAATAGTCGAACAGGCGCGTCAGCGGCCAGCACGTCGCGATCTCATGCGGCGCGGCGCCGGTGTCGACGGCCTCGAACGGCAGCGCGATGTCGGCGTAGGCGCGATCGACCAGGATGCGCTCGGCCGGCCAGGCGTCGCGAATGCGCGCGGCGAAGGCGCCGACACTCTCGCGCAGCGCATCGGGCACGTCGATGTCCTGGTAGCCCCAGACGACCAGCACGCCGCCGGGCCGGAGCACCCGCGCGCATTCGGCGAAGAACGCCCGCCGGTCGAACCAGTGCAGCGCCTGCGCCACGCAGATCGCATCGACGCTGGCGTCGTCGAGGCCGCAGCGCTCGGCCGGCTCGACCGCGTACCGCACGTGGTCGCGCGCCGGCGCCTGCGCGATCTGCCGCGCGCTGGGATCGGTCGCATACACGTCCGCGAAGACGGCGGCCAGTCCGCAGGTCGCCTGTCCGCTGCCGCAACCGGCCTCCCACGCGCGCGCACGCGATGGCGCGAGCGTCGCGATCCAGTCGAACAGCGCGGGCGGATAATCGGGACGCGCGACCGCGTACTGCGCCGCCACCGCGGAGAAATGATCGGAGAACGTCGCGCCGGTGCCGATCGCGCTCACGCAGCGCGCTCCGGCCGCAGCAGCAGGCGCAGATCGTCGCCCAGCCGGCGCGTTTCCACCGTCCGCAGGTGCAGACGCTGGGCCATGTCCTCGATGCGCAGTCCGTCGAACAGCGGACGCGCCTCGGCGCCAAGCAGGATCGGCGCGACGTACAACAACACCTCGTCGACCAGTCCGGCGCGCAGCAGCGCGCCGGCCAGCGTGGCGCCGGCCTCGACCTGGACCTCGTTGATCCCGCGCACGGCCAGGGCCTGCATCACGGCATCGAGATCGAGCTGGCCGTCGCGCATCCGCACCGCGCTGCGGGCGGCATCGAACCCGCGCGGCGGCTTGGCATCCGGCGCATGGAAATACAGGGTCGGCGCATCGCCGTTGCGGATGTGGCCACGGCCGACGGTCGCCAGTCCGGGATCGAGCACCACCCGCAGCGGCGGCACGAACGCGATCGGATCCCCGGACCCGCCGTCGTCGAAACGCACCGTGAGCTGCGGATCGTCGGCGAGCACGGTGCCGGCGCCGGTCAGCAGCGCGCCCGCGCGCGCGCGCCAATGCATCACGTCGCGTCGCGACGCCTCGCCGCTGATCCACTTCGAATCGCCGTTGGCCAGCGCGGTGCGCCCGTCGAGACTGGTCGCGAGCTTGACCCGCACCCACGGCCGCTTGCGCTCGATGCGCGAGAGGAAGCCATGATTCAGGCGCCGCGCCGCGGCCGCCATCAGACCATGCTCGACCGCGATCCCGGCGGCGCGCAGACGCTCGAAGCCGGCGCCGTCGACCTGCGGGAACGGATCGCGCATCGCCGCGACCACGCGGGCGACGCCGGCAGCGATCAGCGCGTCGACGCACGGCCCGGTTTTCCCGTGGTGGGCGCAGGGTTCCAGCGTGACGTAGGCGGTCGCGCCGCGCGCGCGTTCACCCGCGGCCTGCAGCGCGACGACTTCGGCATGCGGCCCACCGGCGACCGCGTGCCAGCCTTCGCCGACGATCTCGTCGCCATGGGCCAGCACGCAGCCGACCATCGGATTGGGTTTCGTCGTGTACGCACCGCGTTCGGCCAGACGCAGCGCATGCGCCATCAGCGCGTGGTCGGTCTCGGAAAATGCAGCTTCATTCGCGGACATAACGCCCTCGTTCGTCGCCATCGGGCCAGGTCGGGATCAGCGCCTCGCCGTCGATGCGCAGCGTCATGCGCTCGAACGCCGGCGGCGACAGCCGCGCGCTGTCGAAAGCGATCGCGATCACGTCGCCCTTCCCGGGATCCGCCGCGAACGATTCCTCGAACGTCGCCGCGGCCTGTTCGCCCTCGTGGCGGAGGATCACGCGCTGCAGGCGCGCGTTCGCGCGCGGACGCAGCAGCGCCCAACCGCCACGATTGGTGGTCCGCGATTCGCGGTGTCCATCGGAGAATTCGAAGACCGCCTCGATCCCGGAGAAGCGCAGCCCCGACGCGGGATCGCCGACGATCACACCAAGCCCCTGCCCGGGCCGCGCATCGGCGGCCGCGACACGGTCCGGTGCCGACGGCATCCCGCAGGCCTGCGGGATGCGCGGTTCCGCCAATACCGGCATCGGCAGCCCGGCGGCGTCATGCGCATCGCGCGCAAGCGCCAGATTCGCGCGATAGGCCTCCATCGCGGCGCCCGCGAGCGCCATCTGCGCGCGGGCGTCCTGCTGCAGGCGCTCATCGCCCATGACCGTCTCGACGTAAGCGCGCGCGGCCATCGCCGCCTCGGCCGCGGCCTCGAACACCGTACGCGCGGTCTCGACCGGCGCCAGCGATTCGTGCGCCAGCCGCTCGCGCTCGGCCTGCGCGACCTCGACCCCACCGGCCATCGGCGGCGCCGAAACGGCGTCGGCCGCCGCGAGGAACGGGCAGCGCTCCTGCGCCAGCGCGCCCTCGCGATCGGCCTCCATGTCGCGCAGCCGGGTTTCGGTGGTCTCGTCCCACGGAAACACGGCATCGACGCGCAACATCGGCCCGGTCTGCGCGGGACGCGTCGCCGTCAACACCACGCGATCGCCTTCGCGCGCCCAGCGCCCGTCTGCGAGCTGATCCACGGCGCCGTAGGCGAGAAACCATTCGAAACGTCCGTCATCGTGCAGGCGAAGCTCGGAGCCGACCTCCATCACGCCCTGCAGGTAATAGTGGCCGTCGACCTCGGCGGCGCCCGCAGCCGGCATCGATGCGATCGACAGCACCATCGCCAGCCATGCCGAGCCTCCGCCAGCCGCAAGCCGTCGCCACGCGCTCACCGCTTTTTCTTGTCCTTGTCGGCATGCCGATCGAAGGGCACCACCTCGCCGCCGAGCAGCGGCAGTTGGCCCTCGCCCGGCAGATCGCGCTCGAGCCGGTCGAGCTCCTCGCGGAAATCGGCCACATCCTCGAAGGCGCGGTACACGGAAGCGAAACGGACGAACGCGACGTGATCGAGCTTGCGCAGCTCGCCCATCACGAATTCACCGACGCGCCGCGACGGCAGCTCGCGTTCGGTGGTCATGCGCAGCTGATGCACGACCGAACGCACCGCCGCTTCGATCTGTTCTTCCGACACCGGCCGCTTGTGCAGCGCACGGTCGAACCCGTGGCGCAGCTTGCGCGCGTCGAAGTGTTCGCGGCGACCGTCGGACTTGATGATCGCCGGCAGTTTGAGTTCCACCGTCTCCAGCGTGCTGAACCGCTCGCCGCAGGCCTCGCACTCGCGCCGGCGCCGGATCGTGGCGCCGTCTTCGCTGACGCGCGAATCGATGACGCGGGTGTTTTCGTGCTGGCAGAAGGGGCAGTGCACTCAATCCTCGGCGACGCCGTAAGCAACGATCTGGTAGGCCAGGTCGGGAACCGGCTGACCGGCGATCGTCGAAGGTCGATAGCGGTTCGACCAGACGACCTGCTCCGCGAACGGCACGAACGCAGGATCGGTCGCGCATGGCGACAATATCCTCGAGACGTTTCCATCCACTTCGATGAACAGCAGGACGCCCACGGCACCCGGGGTATTCGACCGAAGCAGTTCGGCCGGGTACTCCGCAACCGACTTGCGTTCGATGACGCTGGAAGCGCGATATCCCGGCGTGTCGAAGGTGATGAGTCTCGATTCAACGTCATCGCGGAACGTCGCGACGGGCACGACCTGCGTCGCCGGATCCGCGCACGCATGACCCCAGACCAGCCTCACCCTCTCCTCCTGCCTCGACGCCTGCTCCTGCGCCCCCGGATCGGATACCTTCTGGTTGGCACGGGGCGCGACAACGGCCTCCGACGGTATGCCGTTCTGGGCAATCGCGCTTGCGCTGGCAATCGCCAGCATAAGCATCAACGCGAAGCGACCCGCCTCAGCCATACACCGGGTACTTCCGGCACTGCGCCTCGACGTTCGCCTTCACCCGGACGATCACCGCCTCGTCCTTCGGGTGGTCGAGCACGTCGCAGATCCAGTTCGCCAGATCGACGCAGTCCTGTTCCAGGTAACCGCGGGTGGTCACCGCCGGCGTGCCCAGGCGCAGGCCCGAGGTCACGAACGGCTTCTGCGGATCGTTCGGCACCGCGTTCTTGTTCACGGTGATGTGGGCGCGGCCGAGCGCGGCTTCCGCGTCCTTGCCGGTGATGCCCTTGCCGATCATGTCGACCAGCATCAGATGGTTCTGCGTACCGCCGGAAACGATCTTGTAACCGCGCTGGACGATCGTGCCCGCCATCGCCTGCGCGTTCTTCACCACCTGCTGCTGGTAGGCCTTGAATTCCGGCTCCAGCGCTTCCTTGAACGCCACGGCTTTCGCTGCGATCACGTGCATCAGCGGACCGCCCTGGATACCCGGGAAGACGATGCTCTGCAGCTTCTTCTCGATCTCTTCGTTGGCTTTCGCGACGATGATGCCGCCGCGCGGGCCGCGCAGGGTCTTGTGGGTGGTCGAGGTGACGATGTCGGCGTAGGGCACCGGATTCGGGTACACGCCCGCGGCGACGAGTCCGGCCACATGCGCCATGTCGACGAAGAGATACGCGCCGACCTTGTCGGCGATAGCGCGGAAGCGCGCCCAGTCGACGACCTGCGAATACGCCGAGAAGCCGGCGACGACCATCTTCGGCTTGTGCTCCAGCGCCAGACGCTCGACTTCGTCGTAATCGATCAGGCCCTGGTCGTTCACGCCGTACTGCACGGCGTTGAAGAGCTTGCCCGACGCATTGACCTTGGCACCGTGGGTGAGATGGCCGCCGTGCGCCAGCGACATGCCGAGAATGGTGTCGCCCGGCTGCAGCAGCGCGAAGTAGACCGCCTGATTGGCCTGCGAACCGGAATGCGGCTGCACGTTCGCGTAGTCCGCGCCGAAGAGCGTCTTGACGCGATCGATCGCCAGTTGCTCGGCGATGTCGACGTATTCGCAACCGCCGTAGTAGCGCTTGCCCGGATAGCCTTCGGCGTACTTGTTGGTGAGCTGGCTGCCCTGGGCTTCCATCACCCGCGGGCTGGCGTAGTTCTCGGATGCGATCAGTTCGACGTGATCTTCCTGGCGACGATTTTCCGCCGCGATCGCCGCGGCCAGTTCGGGATCGAAACCTTCGATACGGGCATCGCGCGGGAACATCGTCGCTCCGGGAGCTGTAAGGGGGACGGGAATTGTAGCCGTGGCGGACACTTGCGGCCACCGGAACCGGTCCCGGCCCCGTGGCCGCCAAGGGCGTCATGGGCCCGGGAAACTGGCGGAACAGGCGCCTTTCCGGCGATAATCGGGCATCCCTTTTTTCCGTACCGGCCCTGCCCCCGGCAGACGGCCGTCGTACGCGCCCCGCGGCGCCCGCCCCAGACGGGCCGGATGCCGCGTCCGACCGGAGCCCCCATGTCGCAATACATCTACACCATGAACGGCGTCAGCAAGATCGTGCCGCCGAAGCGCCAGATCATCAAGGACATCTCGCTGTCGTTCTTCCCGGGCGCCAAGATCGGTCTGCTGGGCCTGAACGGCGCCGGCAAATCGACCGTGCTCAAGATCATGGCCGGCGTGGACAAGGACTTCCAGGGCGAAGCCCGTCCGCAGCCGGGCATCAAGGTCGGCTATCTGGCGCAGGAACCCGAACTCGATCCGGCCAAGACCGTGCGCGAAGCGGTCGAGGAAGGCGTGGGCGAAGTGCTGCAGGCCCAGGCCGCGCTCGACGCCATCTACGCCGCCTACGCCGAGGAAGGCGCCGACTTCGACGCGCTGGCCAAGGAGCAGGAGCGCCTGGAGGCGATCCTCGCATCCGGCGACGCGCACATGCTGGAGCAGCAGCTCGAAGTGGCCGCCGACGCCCTCCGCCTGCCGCCGTGGGACGCCGTCATCGGCAAGCTCTCCGGCGGCGAGAAGCGCCGCGTCGCGCTGTGCCGCCTGCTGCTGCAGAAGCCGGACATGCTGCTGCTCGACGAACCGACCAACCATCTCGACGCCGAATCGGTCGAGTGGCTCGAACAGTTCCTGGCCCGCTTCCCGGGCACCGTCGTGGCCGTCACCCATGATCGCTACTTCCTCGACAACGCCGCGGAATGGATCCTCGAACTCGATCGCGGCCGCGGCATTCCGTGGAAGGGCAACTACACCGAATGGCTGGTGCAGAAGGACGAGCGACTGAAGCAGGAAGAGAACCAGGAAAAGGCGCGCCAGAAGGCGATCGCGCGCGAACTGGAATGGTCGCGCCAGAACGCCAAGGGCGGTCGCAGCAAGGGCAAGGCACGTCTGGCCCGCCTGGAAGAACTGCAGGCCGTGGATTACCAGAAGCGCAACGAAACCAACGAAATCTTCATCCCGCCGGGCGAGCGTCTCGGCAACTCGGTGATCGAGTTCAAGGGCGTGTCGAAATCGTTCGGCGACCGTCTGCTGATCGACAACCTCAACATGCTGGTCCCGCCGGGCGCGATCGTCGGCATCATCGGCCCCAACGGCGCCGGCAAGTCGACGCTGTTCAAGATGCTGATGGGCATCGAGAAGCCGGACAAGGGCGAGATCGTGAAGGGGCCGACGGTCAAGCTGGCCTACGTCGACCAGAGCCGCGACAAGCTGGAAGGCAACCACAACGTCTTCCAGGAAGTCTCCGGTGGCCTGGACATCCTCAACATCAACGGCGTCGAGATCCAGTCGCGCGCCTACATCGGCCGCTTCAACTTCAAGGGTCAGGACCAGCAGAAGATGGTCGGCAGCCTCTCCGGCGGCGAACGCGGCCGTCTGCATCTGGCCAAGACCCTGCTGCAGGGCGGCAACGTGCTGCTGCTCGACGAACCGTCGAACGATCTCGACATCGAAACCCTGCGCGCACTCGAAGACGCGCTGCTCGAATTCCCGGGCAACACCTTCGTGATCTCGCACGACCGCTGGTTCCTCGACCGCATCGCCACCCACATCCTGGCCTTCGAAGGCGACTCGCACGTCGAGTTCTTCCAGGGCAACTACCGCGAATACGAGGAAGACAAGAAACGTCGCCTCGGCGAGGAAGGCGCCAAGCCGCACCGGCTGCGGTTCAAGGCCCTGAAGTGAGACCTGCGCCCGCCTTCATGGCGGGCGTTTCGCATCCGCCGCGGACGAGTTTCCCGAACTGAGGCACAGGTCACCGGATCGGCGCCGCAGGGATCACCGGAAGTCCTTACACCCGACACGCGACTTTGAAATCATGACCGAGACCCCGAGCAAGAAGACGCCCGAGCTGCCGATGCGAGGCTTCATCGACCGACTGCAGGATCGCTGGCTGCACGCCGACACGCTCGTGTGCGTCGGCCTGGACCCCGAGCCCGCGAAATTCCCGACGCGGTTCGCCCACGATCCGGACGCGATCTTCAACTTCTGCCGCGACATCATCGACGCCACCGCGCCGTATGCGTGCGCGTTCAAGCCGCAGATCGCGCATTTCGCGGCGGCGCACGCCGAAGAGGCGCTGCGGATGCTGATCATGCACATCGGCTTCCGCCACCCGGGCATTCCCGTGATCCTCGACAGCAAGCGCGGCGACATCGGCAGCACCGCGCAGCACTACGCCAGCGAAGCGTTCGAGCGCTACGCCGCGGACGCGGTGACGGTGAACCCGTATCTCGGTCGCGATTCGGTGCAGCCCTTCCTCGACCGCGCCGACAAGGGCGTGGTGATCCTGTGCCGTACGTCCAACCCGGGCGCCGGCGATCTGCAGGACATGGTCGTGGGCGGGCGCCCGCTCTACCAGCACGTGGCCGAGAAGATCGCCCGCGAATGGAACGACAACGGCAACTGCGCGCTGGTGGTCGGCGCGACCTGGCCGGACCAGCTGCGCGAAGTCCGCGGGCTGGTCGGCGACGTGCCGTTCCTGGTGCCGGGCATCGGCGCGCAGGGCGGCGACGTCGAAGCGGTGGTGCGCAACGCGAAGACCGCGGACGGCACCGGCCTGATCGTCAGCTCCTCGCGCGCGATCCTGTATGCCTCGAAGGGCGACGATTACGCAGAAGCCGCCGCCGACGCCGCACGCGCGCTGCGCGACGAGATCAACCGCCATCGCTGAGCACAGCGACCGGGCAGACGCCGCTACCTGCGCGGCAGCGGCGCCGCCGCCCGTTCCTCGCGCAGCACCATGATGCCGTCGAGCATGTCCGCCCAGGGCGCGGCGTGGACCGTGCGGTAATTGATCGGGCGCGCGACGATCGTGCCCAGCCTGCGCAGGCGTTTGCGGTCGACGTAGCGCAGACCCGCGCCCTCGCCAAGCACCACGGCTTCCAGTGCGTGCGGATCCGCGGGGGGCAGCGGATTCGGCGTTCCGACGGCTCCGGTATTGCCGAAGGTGCCGGACCGCGCGGTGAAGCCGATCGCCGCGGCACGGTCGCCGTACGCGGCATGCACGTGCGCGCCAAGCGGCCGCATCGCCGGCGCGACGCCGTCCAGACGTTTCGCCGCATGGACGGTCGCGCACCACACCACGATCTTCGTGCCCTGCGGCCAGCGTGCGCGATGCCATTGCAGTACCTCGAACATGCCCAGATCGCGCATGTCGCCGTCGCCGGTCATCGCCATGTCGAGATAGCGCGCATAGGCCGCCGCCATCGCCGCGGTCGTCGTGTCCGCGGCGATGCCCTTCGCCGCGACGGCCGCGCGGATCGCGTCGCCGCATGCGCGCAGACGACGCTGGGCCGCGTCGTCGAACGGCTGCGCATCGTCGTAGCGCCAGCCGTTGTGGCGATCGAGTTCGACGCGGCAGGCGGCGCGCTCTTCGCCGTCGAGCACCGACGCGAGCGCGGCGCCCAGCGCGTGCCGACTGTAGTACCCGGTGGCACCGCCGACCTGCGGATCGATGCCGGCCACGCGCAGGCGCCCGGCCATCGTTTCCGCATGCAGGAACGCGATCAGCGGCTGCGCTTCCCGCGCGCGCGACCACAGCGGGCCGATCGCATCGGCCAGATCGCGCCCGGTGGCGCTGCCGGTCTCGATGGCGCGGGCATGATCGAGCAGATCGTAGAACTGGCTCTCGAACACCACCGCACCGAAGCCGCAGCGTGCCGCCAGCCGCTTCACGATCTCGGTCTTGACCTCCAGCGTACGGCCGCCACCATGATTCGCGTCCTCGCCGAGCAGCACGATGTCCCTGCGGCAGACGTCGCGGACGAGGCGATCGATCTCGCGGTTTTCCTGCCGATCGAACGGTGCGGTGGCGGATGCGGGCCCGGCCGCGTCCACCGTCCACGAAGACAACGCCGCAAGCAGCACCGCAAGCCATCCGTACGACGGCATCGCACCGGACGCGCGAAGGCGACTCATCGCCCGCAGCGCCGCGAACGGGAACCGCCCCCAGATCATCGCGTACACGCACAGCCGCAGCAGCGGATTGCGGCGCGCGGCCTCGAATTTGCGGAAATAGCGCGCCAACCCGCGGTGCTTGTGCCATTCCACGAACAGCGGCCGGCTGCGGCTGGAGACGCCGCGGATGTGCACGACGCGGACGTCGTTGGCGACCGCGACCCGCGCACCGGTCTCTCGCGCGCGCCGGCACAGGTCGAGATCCTCGGCATGCAATCGATAGCCCTGATCGAACCCGCCGATGCGCGCGAACAGCGTGCGCGGCAGGAACATCAGCGCGCCGGAGATCGCCGGCGCCGGCTGCAATGCCTGACCATCGTCGGGGGCGAGATCGAGCCGGCGCGCCGACGGCGAGCGCAGCATCGCGCCGAAGTCGGGATCGCGCCGCCGCGCGGCGCCGTCGCGCACGCCGGCTTCGTCGACGAGATCGGCGCCGAGCAGGACTTCACCCGGGCCGGACTGCGCGTGCGCGCGCAACCGCGCCAGCGTCTCCGGCTCGACGAGGCAATCCGGATTCACGAACGCGAGCCAGCGCGCGTCGCTGTCTCCGGCGCCCTGATTGCAGGCCGTGGCGAACCCCGGGTTGTCGGGGTTGGCGATGAAGCGCAGCCGCGGATCCGCGAGTGCGTGGCGCTGCACGATCTCCAGAGTGCCGTCGCTCGACGCGTTGTCCACGACCCGGATCTGGGCCACGCCCTGGGCGGCGCGCAGGCGTGCGAGGCACTCGCCGATGGTTTCCGCGCTCTGGTAGGTCACCACGACGGCGACGATGTCGGGCATCGCATTCATGCCGCACCACCGGCGTCGTCCGGAGCGGCGAACAGATCCGGCTGGGTCCGCAGATCGGTGTTCGCGTAAGCACGGGTCAGTGCTTCGCGCAGCGCGTGCAGCGGGTCGTCCATCAGGAACCGGGCCAGCCGCGCATGCCAGCCGGGCCAGCGCGCGGCCAGGGTTTCGATGTCGTCGCCGAGCGGCACACCCTCGCCGCGGCGGGCGACGAACGCGGTCTCGCACAGCGCGTTGCGCCAGCCGAGGCCGGCCATGCGCAGCGAAAGATCGACCAGCGCGGCGCAGGACGACGCGTAGCTGGCGACGTCGAGCCCGCCGGCGCGACGACGCGCGCTGCCGCGCAGGAACAGCGCATGGCCGACCGCCGCGGGCAGTTCCGGGTGATGCGGCGGCAGCGCGGCCGCGGCCTGCGCCAACCGCTGCGGCGCGTCGGGCGCGTCCGGGATCGGCGCGATCTCGCCCACCCGCGGCCACGACGCGGTTTCGCCGGCGTTGCTCCAGGGCGTGGCGGTGGCGATCGCGGGGTCGCGCGCGGCGCAGGCGACGAGCCGGGCCGCCCAGCCCGGGAACGGCACCGCGTCGCTGGCCAGCAACAGGGTGTCGGCGTCACCGCAGGCCTTGAGCATCTCATCGAGATGCGCGGCCTCGCCGATCGATCGCGGACGCCGGGTGTAGTCGGCCTGCAGCGGGGTGCGCGCGAGCCAGCGTTCGATCACCGTGCGTCCGCGCGGGCCGGCCTGGGCATCGTCGGCCAGCCAGATCCGCGTGCCCGGCGGAGTGCCGGCGTCGAGCGCGGCAAGACAGGCGTCGAGGGCGTCGTCGTCGACGCCCACCGGCAGCAGCACCACGGGCAGCGAGGAGGCCGGCTGCGCGCTCATCCCGTCAGCGCCGCCCGGGCCTCAGCGATGCGGCTGCGGCCCCGGCGGATCGGCCTTCGGCAGCGGCTGCAGCGCGCGGAAACGACGCGAGTATTCGTCGGTGAGATCGCGCGCGGCGCGCGGGTCCTCGACCAGCGTGGGCGTGATCAGGATGATGATCTCGCTGCGGCGGTTGCTGGTGGTCTGCCTGCCGAACAGTCCGCCGACCACCGGCAGACGGCTCAGACCCGGGAAGCCGCTCGATCCCTTGCTGTCGCTGTCGGTGATCAGGCCGGCCAGCAGCACGGTATCGCCGCTCTGGATCACCGCGCTGGTCTTCATCCGGTTGGTGCTGATGCGCACGTTGCCGTTGTCGTCGGGCTCGCCCTTGGGCGCGCTGACTTCCTGCACCATCTCGACGAACACGGTGCCGTCCTTGGTCACGCGCGGACGGACCTTGAGGATGGTGCCGGTGTCGAGGTACTGCACCGAACTGGTGGAATTGTTGCTGCCCAGGATCGGGTTGATCGAGACCGTGGTGATCGGGATGCGATCGCCGACATTGAGCGTCGCTTCCTGGTTGTTGCGGACCATGATCGACGGCGTCTGCAGCAGCTTCACGTCGCTGACCGCATCCAGCGCGGAGATCACCGCGGCCGCATTGCGACCGAGAAAGGTCCAGGCCAGCCCCGGATTGGTGCCGCCGGCCGGCCGCACGCTGCCGGCGAGGGTGCTCCAGGTATCGCGGCCGACGGCATCGGGCAGCCCGTTGTCGGTGACCGCGCGCTCGAAGAACCAGTTCACGCCGTAGGACAGATCGCCGGTCAGATCGACCTGCACCACCTGGGCCTCGATGTGCACCTGCAACGGCAGCACATCGAGTTTCTCGATCACATCGAGGATCGAGCGCCATGCGGAGGCGGTCGAGCGCACCAGCAGGGTGTTGTTCTCCTCGATCGCCGAGATCGCGACCTTGTCGCCGCCGACTTCGAGGGTGACGCTGCTGCTGCCACCCTGCGAGGGACCGAGCGAGAGCGAACCGCCGCCCAGACCGCCGCTGCCCGAGCTGCTGCCGCTGGAACCGTCGAGATCGCCGCCGCCATCCTTGCCGCCGGCGCTGCCGCCGATCATGCTGGTCTGGGCACCCGGAATCAGCGAATAGTTGCCGTCGCCGCCGCTGCTGCCGCCACGACCGCCGGCGCCGAAGACCTCGCTCAGGCGCACGGCCAGATCCTTGGCGGTGACGTATTTCAGTTCGTAGGAATACAGGCGCACGCCCTCGCCGGCACCGTCGATGCGCTCGATCCACTGTTCGATGTCGTCGAGGTAATCGGCCTGCGAGGTGATCGCGAGCACCGCGTTGGCGCCGTCCAGCGGCATGAAGCGGAACATGCCGGCGACCGGCGACTTGCTCTGCTCGCCGAACACCTTCTCCAGATCCTGCACGACCTTGTTGGCCTTGCTCGACTGCAGCGGGAACACGCCGACCGACATGCTCGACATCCAGTCGACATCGAAGATCGCGATCGTGCGCAGATAGTTTTCCAGCTCGGCGCGAGTGCCGGCGATGGTCAGCAGATTGCGGCCCGGGTCGACGGTGACGATGGCGTTCGGGCGCGCGTAGGGCGTCAGCAGCTTCTTCATCTCCTCGGCGGAGATGTAGCGCAGCGGCACGACCCGGGATTCGAAGCCGCGCGCGCTCTCCGGCGAACCGGTGCGCGGGGCGACGACGCCGGTGCCCAGCGCCTGGTCGGCGGGCACGATGCTGTAGCGTCCGTCGCCGTAGATCATGCGCGCGTTGTTCCAGCCGAGGATCATCTCCAGCACCGACAGCGCCTGCGCCGCGCTGACCGGCTTCGGCGTGGCGTAGGTGACCGTGCCCTGCACGTTCGGCGCGATCGTGTAGTTCTGGCCGAGCATGTCACCGAGGATCGCCTTGACCACGGCGTGCAGCGATTCACCCTCGAAATTGAAGGTGGCCTCGCCGCCGGTGGCCGCGATGTCGGGCAGCGGCGCGGACGCGGCGGCGGCGTTGATGACCTGGCCGTTGCCGCGACGGATGCGCGGACGCGGGCGGCCGTCTTCGTCACGCGCGTCGTCGGCGATCGGTTCGCTGCGCACGGTTTCGGTGCCGGCCGCCGGCGTCGTCTCGACCCGCACGGGGCGGTCCTCGGCGCGCTGCAGCCGCGGCGTCGGCGTCGCCGCGCAGGCGGCGAGCATCGCGCTGAGCGCGGCGGCGAAAAAGGCGTAGGCGGTGGATCGCAGGGTCATCGTGGAGATCTCAGGGAGTTTGTCCCGGCGTCGCGCCGGGGGTCTGCACGTCTTGTGCGGTCTGCTGGCGAAGCTGGGCGCGACGCGCCTCGATCCGTCGGCGGATGGCTTCCAGCTGGGCATCGGTGGTCACGTTCGCGGGCGGTCCGGCGGCATTCGCAGGCGCAGGCGCAGGCGCCGGCGGTCCGGAGGCGACCTGCGGCGGCCCCTGCGGGCCCGGCATTTCGGGGGCGGGCGGCGTTTCCTGGATGACGCCACCGGGCGCGGGCGGTGCGGGCGGCACACCCGCGGCGGCGATTGGCGGCGGCGCGGCGCCACCGACCCCGTTGAACACCCGCAGCTCCAGGCTCTTCTCGCCATCGGGGCCGCGGAACACCGCACGGCGCGATTCCAGCACCGCGAGGGTCCACTGCGGCGCGGTCTCGACCGGTTCGCCGACCTTCACCCGCACCGACTGCGCACCATCGGTCGCCGGCTTGAGGATCGCCAGCCGGGTCGCGCCGGCGATCAGCACGCTGGTCAGGGTGTAGTCGAAGGTGTTGGCCTGGGCTTCGTCGCCGCCGCCACCGATGATGAAGGTCTGCGGCTTGCGGTTCTCCGCGAACAGCGGGCGGTTGGCGATCTCGTCGTACTGCCCCAGCGGGCCCGGACGTTCGGCCGAAGGAATCTTCGTCGAGGGCAGCGCCTGCGGTTCGACATCCTGTGGCACGGCGCCGATGCGCCCTCCGAGACCGAACATCGCGAACACCCACAGGCACACCGCCCAACCGGCGACGCCGGCGAGCAGCCAGGTCTTCGGGCCGAGACTATCGACGCGCATCGGCGGACCCTCCCGCGGCGGGCGCGACATAACCGTAGAGATCGAAACTCACCTCGACCCCGCCCCCGGTGGGCGCCTGGTCGGGCGTGAAATAGAAGCGCTGCGCGGTGACGTTGAGATTGTCGATGAACAGCCGCGGCGATCCGCTTTCGAGCGAATGCAGCACGACTTCCAGTTCGCGCACGCCGCACTGCAGACGAACCTGCACGATCGCGCGGGCGAAGCGCTCCTTGCGCGGCTCGGTCAGCGGCGAGCGGTTCTGGATCGCGCAGCTGCGGTTCTTCGGGCTGGCCTGCTGGACCGCGGTTTCCAAGCGCTGGATCAGCGCCGCCGTGGCCAGTTCGGTGCTGCCTTCGGCCATGAAGCCGGGCAAGCGGGCGGCCTGTTCGCGCACTTCGCCGAGACGCTTGCGGATCTCCGGTGCCTGCTCGAGGGTGGCGCGGGCGCGCGCATCGCGTTCCTTCAAATCGTCGATGCGGGTCTGCAGGTCCAGCATCGGCACCGTCCACCAGGCGTGCACCAGCAGGAAGTAGCCGACCAGCAGCACGCCGGCCAGCAGACCGAGGGCGATCCAGCGCTCGCGCGGCGACACCGCGGCGGTTCCCGGACTCATGGTGTGCGCTCCCGGCCGGACGCTCCGGGTTTCGCGGCCCGCCGTCCCTTCTCGGTCGCGACCACGGCCAGCTTGGCCTCCAGGGTGAAGCGGTCCTTGCCCTTGGTCGGATCGGTCATGAGCTGGCCGGTGAGGTTCATCGAATTCCACAGTTTCGAGCTCTGCAGGCGCTCGACCAGCCGCGGCGCCTCGGAGCTGAGGCCGATGATGAGGATGCGGTCGCCTTCGATCGACACTTTTTCGACGAAGGTGTTGTCGGGCATGCGCCGGGTCAGCTCTTCCAGCACTTCGACCGTGCTCGGCCGGCCGTTGCGGGTCTGCTGGAGGAAGCGCAGCCCCTCGACCAGATCGACCAGTTGTTTCTTTTCTTCCGACACCTTCCGCGCCTGCTGGCTGCGACGCTTGGCCTCGACTTCGAAGGCGTCGGCGGCGGCGCTGCGGTTCTCGCGGATCTGCCAGAGGCCGGCGCCGGCCGCGGCCAGGGTCACCGCGATCAGGGTGAGGTTCCAGACCGCGCGCGGATCGCGGCGGCGGCTGCGCTGGGCGCCGGGCAGCAGGTTCACGCCGAGCGGCCGGCCCTCGGCATCGACCATGTCGACGCCGGCGAGGGTCGCGGTGAGCGACGGACCCAGCCCGGCGAGGGACTGTTCGAGGCTGGCGCGCGGCACGACCACCAGTTCGGCGTCGATCTGCCCGTCGCCGCGGCGACCGATCAGGCGGGCATCGTAGTAGACCTCGTCCGCCGCGAACGGCGTCTGGCGGTCGATCTCGAAGCCGAGCACGTCGCGGAGACGATCGGCGGCCGCGGCCGGAAGCGCGATCCGGCGGCGCAGGCCGCTGCGCACCGGCAGCAGCAGCCAGCGCGGCAGGCTGTTGATCCGCGGCGCGAGCATCCGCGACAGCGGCTCCTCGGCGGCGGCGGACGTGGCGTCCCAGGGCAGCTCGGCCAGCGGCCGGAGCGGCGTCTCGCCGGGCTGCGCCGGCAGTGCGAGGACGAGCGAGAGCGTGTCGTCCTGCCGCTGCAGCAGCAGGCGTTGCTGGGCCAGGCCGAACACCGCCCGCAGTCGCGGCGGCAGCCAGCTGCCCAGGGCGTTCAACCACCAGGTCCAGAAACCGCGCAGCCCCGGCCACGTCCGGCCGAGACCACCCTGTGGCGATCTGGAAGTCGCCCGGGCGGGCGTCGCGTTGTCGGCGGTCGTGCTCAGAAACGGTCCTCGTTCGATCGATTGCGACGTCGCGCATCCGCGCACGCCGTCCACTCATGACAACTCGGGCCCCGAAAGGTTCGGAGTCCGCGACTGGACACCAGGCGGGCCGGGAGGGGGCGCATTCCGGACGTCATCGCAGAATGGCGCCTTCTTCCCAGCGGAGCGGGGTGTAGGCCGAGCCCGGCATCCCGCTGTTGCCGGCGCGCACGACGGCGCGCAGCACCGACACGCGACCGCCACGCAACCGCGCCCGGCTGTCGATACTATACGTGCCCGTGCCTGCACCGACGAGCGCCCCGGCCTCTCCGGGCTGGCGCGGCCGCCGACGTTCGGCCAGCGCCCGCTCCGCATCCACGCCCAGCGCGCGCAGCACCTCGGCGCTGGCGTACTGTTCGTTCGGCCGGCCCTGGCCGCTGTAGACGGTGAGATGCGGCGCCAGTTTCTCGAACAGCGTCTGGTCCATCCCCAGCACCAGTTGCAGTTCGGCCACGGTCTCGAACGGCGCGTCCTTGGCCCCGTAGGGCAGGCCTTCGCTGCTGTAATCGCCATCCTCGGCGCCGCCTTCGGCCTGGGTCAGGCTGTCCGGGTCGCGCCAGTCCAGGATCGCCGCGGCGAGCTTGCGCGCCGGGGCCCGTTCGGTGCCGACCGCCTGCATCAGCCCGGCGAGCAGATCGAGATCGGCGCCGTTGATGTCGACCTTGCCCGACTCGTCGACGATGACCACCGTGACCTCGGCTTCGCCGAAGCGCCAGACGTATTCGCGCCCGTCGGGCAACCACTGCCGGGTCTGGTCGAAATCGACCACCCGGGTCATCGCGTACTCCAGCCCGGCGCGGGCGGCCTGATCCGCGACCACGCCCTGGCTCAGGGTGCGGCCCTGCAGATATTCGACGCGCGCGATCAGGGCGAAGGCGCCGACCACCGCGGTCAACAGCGCGATCAGCCACAGCACCAGCAACAGCGCGGCGCCGGACGCGGGACGGGAACTGCGCGCGACGATCGCCATCAGAACGGCACCTGCGAGAAACCGCCGTAGCTGCCGGCCTGGGGCAACGCCACCACCACCGGCGGCCACGGGTCGCCGCGACCGTCGATGATCTCGATCCGCATCTGCAACGGCATCCGATCGACCTGCTGCCAGCGGTCCTGCCATTCGCCGATGCGGTTCTGCGCATCGAGCGCGCGATAGGAGAACCGGACCTCGCGCAGACCGTCAACCAGTGTCTCCGGCGGACGCGGATCGCGTTCCTCGACGATCGCGTTGGCCAGCACCACCGCGAATTCGACCTGCATGCGCAGACCGCCGGCGCCGTCGTCGACCACTTCGATCTCGTGCAGGTGCGGACCGCCGCGGCCGAGATACGGCGGCAGATCGGCGACGAAGCGGACCCGGTCGGATTCGCCGAGGAAGCGCGCCGGGATGCCGCTGCGCGGATCGACCTCGTAGGCGACCGGCAGGGCCGAGGCGATGCGCCGGCGCAGGAAGCCTTCGACCGCGCGCATGCGCTCGTTGCGCTGCGCCTTCTGTTCGCCGCGAGTGGCCGCGCCCGAGGCGGCGCGCAGCGTGGCGAAAGCCAGGGTCATCGCCGCGGCCAGCAGGGTGGTCGCGACCAGGATCTCGATCAGGGTGAAACCGGCGGCGGCGCGACGGACGTTCATGGCACCACACCCGCCGCGTTGATGTCGGTGGGCGTGACCAGGCGCAACGAACGCAGTCGCAGGGTCTGGCGCGGGCCGCCCTCGCCCCAGCGCAGGGTCAGATCCAATTGCAGCAGTTGCGGCGCGCCGAGCACCTGCGCCTGACGCGGCGGCGCGCCGGGATCGCGGTACGGCGACACCGCCATTTCCCAGCGGTAACGCCCATTCTCGAGTTCGCCGTCGCGCTGCCCGACCGACAGCGCTTCACCGATGCCGGCCTGATCGAGCAGCGATTGCGCGTGCAACGCGGCGCGGCCGTATTCGTCGGAGAGACGCACCTGTTTGCTCGCGTTCGTCAGCGATCCCAGCAGCAGGCTCATGCCGAAGGCGAGCAGGCCGAACGCCACCACCACTTCGATGAGCGTATATCCGCGTTGCGCACGCGGCGCAGGCCGCCTCCTCGTCATCGCTCGACCTCGCCGCGATGCACGCCGACTTCGCCGGTCAGCCAGGTCACGTCGACGTTCCAGGCGGCGTTCTCGCGGCGCAGCTGGATGCGGCCGCCGGTGGACGCGCCGTCCTCGAAGAACAGGATCACGCCCTCGCCTTCGCGGGCCTGTACCTGGCGCACGCCGGTGAACGACACATCGAGCGCCTTGGGCAGTTCGCCGCTGCGATCGCGCGCGCCGGTCCAGGTGCGCTTGCCGGGCACGATGACGAAGCGCTGCACGGTGCCGGTGGCGATCGCCTGCGCGCGCGCGAAGCGCAGTTCGGCCGCGATCTCCTTCGCCGCGGAACGCAGGCGCAGACCGTCCATGCCGCCGTTCATCGCACCGAACAGGATCGCGCTGAGCGCCGCGACCAGCGTCACCACGACCAGAATTTCAAGCAGGGTGAAGCCGCGCGATGAGACGCGCGCGGCACGGACCCGATGCGTGGCAGCGCGCGCGTTCATCGCATCGGAATCCGTCGCGCGCCGATCAACCGCCGTAACGGATGTCGCCGTCGACGCTGCTGCCGCCGGGCTGGCCGTCCTTGCCGTAGCTGGTCAGATCGAACGGGCCGTCCTCGCCGGGCGCGGCGTACTGCAACGGTTTGTTGAAGGGATCCTTCAGATCCTTTTCCTGCGCGTACGGGCCGAGCCAGCCGTCGAGCTGCGGATCGGTCACCAGGTCCTCCAGCGAGCGCGGATATTCGCCGACGTCTCCGTTGTACTGCTCGATGCTGGCGGCGATCTTGTCGACCTGGATCTTGGCGAGACGGTGGTTGGCGGTATCGCGATTCTTGAAGATCTGGCCACCGACGACCGCGAGCACGCCACCGATCAACACGATCACGATCATGATCTCGATCAGGGTCATGCCGCCCTGCGAGCGGTGCGGCGCGGTGCGGCGGAGCGGGCGGGTCTGGCGCATGTCGGTCATTCCGTTCTGGGGTGAAAACGCGGGAATTTCGATTATAGGGCGGGGCGGATCAGACGATGAGACCGCCCAACGGCCGGTCGCGTCGCGACGCGGATCACAGCGCGCCGGTGAGTTCGTACATCGGCAACAGCAGCGCCATGATGATGAAACCGATCACGATCGCCATCACCACCGTGATCACCGGCACCAGCAGGGCCAGCATCCGGTCCAGCGCCTGTCCGGTCTCGGCCTCGAAGGTGTCCGCGGTCTTCAGCAGCATCGCATCGAGCGCGCCGGACTCTTCGCCGACCTGGATCATCTGCATGGCGAGGCGCGGGAATTTCCTGCCCTTGCCCAGTGCCGCGGAGAGACCGACGCCGTTCTTCACTTCGGTGGCCGCGGTTTCGACATCGGCGATCAGCGCTTGGTTCCCGAGAATCCGTCCGCCGATGCCCAGCGCGGTGAGCAGCGGCACACCGTTCTTCAACAACGTGCCGACGGTGCGCGCCAGCCGCGCGGTCTCCATCTTGGCGACGATCGGGCCCGCGATCTTCTGGCGCAGCAGCCATTCGTCGAAACGGGCGCGGAACGCCGGCTGCCGCAGCCGCTGCGCGAACCACCACACGGCCGCGGCCGGGATGCCCAGCAGCAGCCACCACCAGCCGCGCACGAACAGCCCCAGGGCCAGCACGAAACGCGAGAACAGCGGCAGCGGCGTATCGAGGTTCTCGTACATCGCCGAGAACTGCGGAACGACATAGCCGAGCAGGAACAGCAGCGAGAAGCCGACCATCGTCAGCAGGATCGCCGGATAGGTCAGCGCGTTGATGATGCGGCCGCGCAACGCGCGGCTGCGTTCGAGGTAATCGCCGAGACGCTGCAGGGTGTCGTGCAGACTGCCGCCGCTCTCGCCGGCCCGGATCATGTTGACGTAGAACCGCGAGAACGCGCCGTGCTGACGCTCCAGCGCCACCGACAGCGAGGTTCCGCCGCGCACCGCGTCGCGGATGTCGAGGATCGTGCGTCGGGCGGCCTCGTCCTCGGGCAGTTCCAGCAGGATCGAGAGCGCGCGATCCAGCGGCTGGCCGGCGCCGAGCAGGGTCGCCAATTGCTGCGTGAACTGGACCAGACGCGCGCCGGCGAAGGGCTTGGGCTTGAACAGGTTTCGCCACGCCAGATCGCCGCCGGCGGACGCCAGACGCGCTTCCATCGGCAGATGTCCCTGCTCCTGCAGCCGGTGCGCCACCTCGGCGTCGCTGGCGGCCTCCATCTGCCCGTCCAGGACTTCGCCGCGGCTGTTCAGGGCTTTGTAGCGATACAGGGGCATGAGCGTCGGGCGAAGTCCGGATGGCGGGGATTGGGCGCCCCGCGCGGGCCGGGACTGGGATGGGAGGATATCGACCGCCACCGGCGAATGGGAGCCCGCCGGGCGACGAAGGTTCCCGGGACCGCGCCCGGGCCGGGATCAGCGCGCCAGGATGTCGCGGTCGATCACCTTCACCAGCCGCTCCACGCTGGCCTGCTGCTCGGCGTAGCCGGTGGTCAGGCGGAGGTAGTGCTCGTAATCCGGCTGATCGCAGGACAGCATCCCCACGCACAGCAGGTTCATCACCCGCGAACCGGCGGTGCAGTCGTGCCCGGCGCGGCAGGCCGCGAGCGCCCACGCGTGCCGAGCCGGGCCCGTGTTGAAAGCCTCCGCCTGGGCCTGATCCGGCCATTCGTCGTGCAGCTTCGGCAGCAGCAGCGAGAACTCGAACATCGCGTCCGGCTCCGGCGACGCCTTCAGCTTGTCGACGAAATAACGGATCTGCTCCGGATCGAGAGTGGCCACGCTGCGTCCGAAATAGCGCATTTCCGAGGTCAGATCGCCGGACTTGGCGCTGCGGTGCAGCCAGTAGTCGGCGGCGTTCTGGGTCTTGCGCAGATCGGCCTCGGCCTGCACGCAGAAGCGCTTGTAATCGTTGTAGATGCCGACGACCGTGCGTTCCGCGGCGGGTTTGGCCTTGCCCAGCGTACCGATGATGCGCATGGCACCGTTCATCGGTCCGGCGTAGGCGGTGCAGTCCTCGTAGATCTCGGAGAGCCGGCGCTGGGCGACGACATCGCCGTCGGATGCCGCCTGACGGATCTCGACGTAACTGGCCTCGCGCCATAGATGACGGCGGTGCTCGATCGCCTTGCGCAGGCGCTCGGCGCGCGCGACGCGTTCTTCCGCGGTCAGCGGACGGGTCACGCCCGGGACCTCGGCGACCGGCCCGGCGGCATCGTCCCCGCGCCCGAACCACCATCCGATCCCGGCCGCCGCGACGACCACCGCGATCAGCACGGCGACGAGAACTCCCTTCTTCATGCACATCCCCTCATCGAAATCCCCATCGCTTCCCCGGAGCCCTCAGGCGTCCTCGGTCACGCGCAGCACTTCCTCGATCGTCGTCACCCCGGCGAGCGCCTTGGCGATGCCGTCCTCGTACATCGTCCGCATGCCGGCCTGGCGGGCGAGCTGTTCCAGTTCGCCCATGCCCGCGTGACGCATCACCGCACGCCGGATCTCGTCGTTCATGACCAGGAATTCCATGATCGTGGTCCGGCCGAGATAACCGGTCGGCGCGATCGACGAACCGCGCGGACGGTACAGATGGATCGTGCCCTCGGGCTGCCAGCGGCGCAGATCGAATTTCTCGATCTCTTCCGGCGAGGCCGGATAGCGTTCGGCGTGGGTCGGCTCCAGCCGGCGCACGAGGCGCTGGGCGAGGATGCCGTTGATGGTCGAGGTCAGCAGATAGTCCTCGACGCCCATGTCAAGCAGACGGGTGATGCCGCCGGCGGCGTTGTTGGTGTGCAGCGTCGACAGCACCAGATGGCCGGTGAGCGCGGACTGGATCGCGATCTTGCACGTTTCCAGATCGCGCATTTCGCCGATCATGATGATGTCCGGGTCCTGGCGCACGATGCTGCGCAGGGCGTGGGCGAAATCCAGCCCGATCTGCGGCTTGGCCTGGATCTGGTTGATGCCCTCGATCTGGTATTCGACCGGGTCCTCGACGGTGATGATCTTCACATCGGGCGTATTGAGCTTCGCCAGCGCGGTGTACAGCGTGGTGGTCTTGCCCGAACCGGTCGGACCGGTGACCAGCAGGATCCCGTGCGGCTGCTGCAGCACGTGGTTGAACTGCGGCAGGAAGTCGTCGGTGAAACCGAGCTTGTGGAAATCGAAGACCACGGTCTCGCGATCGAGCAGACGCATCACCACCGATTCGCCGTGCGCGGTCGGCACGGTGCTGACGCGCAGGTCGAGTTCCTTGCCCTGCACCCGCAGCATGATCCGGCCGTCCTGCGGCAGGCGGCGCTCGGCGATGTTGAGCTTGGCCATGATCTTCACGCGCGAGATGACCGCGGCGGTGAGATTGGCCGGCGGGCTTTCGCCCTCTTCCAGCACGCCGTCGATGCGGTAGCGCACCTTCAACCGGTTCTCGAACGGCTCGATGTGGATGTCGGAAGCGCGCAGCTCGACCGCGCGTTGGATGACCAGATTCACCAGCCGGATGACCGGCGCTTCCGAAGCCAGATCGCGCAGATGCTCGACGTCGTCGACATCGCCGGTCTCGCCCTCGGCGGTCTCGACGATCGCGCCCATCGCGCTGCGGCCCTGACCGTGCCAACGCTCGATCAGGTCGCCGATCTCCGAGCGCAGCCCGACCAGCGGCCGGACGTCGCGCCGGGTGGCGAGCCGGATCGCATCGAGGGCGTAGGGATCGTGCGGATCGGCCATCAGCGCCGCGACATGGGCCTCGCTCTCGCCGACCGGGACCACCGCGAACTGTTTCATGAACTTCAGGCTCAGCTCGACCCCTTCCGGCGGCAGGTCGGGCAATTCCTTGACCGCGACCAGCGGCAGGCCCAGCACGTCCGCGCAGGCCTCGGCATGGTCGCGCTCGGACACCAGCCCCAGACGGGCGATCAGCGCCAGCAGCTCGCCGCCGGTCTCTTCCTGCAGCCGCTGGGCACGCAACAGGTCGGCTTCCTTCAAGCGCCCCTTCTCGATCAGGGCGGCAACGATGCGATCGCCGTCGTCCGGCATCGGCGCGGCGGCCTGCGGTGCGTCTGTACCCACGTCGACTGTCGCTGCATTCACCCGGTCGTCCTCGCCCTGCGCTTGCGGCCGGTCGTCCCGGCCCGTCTTCGGAGATCGTTACTGTAACCCGTGAGCCGCTCCGGAAACGAACGCGCCGCCCGAAGGCGGCGCGTTCGCTGTTCCATCCCAAGGGCCGTTCCCTCGTCCCTGCCGATTGCGACCGTGACCCGCGCGGGAAAGTTCCCGGGGCGCTCAGCGCACCTCGGCCACCTCGACGCCGTCGAGGCCGGCGGCCAGGGTGCGGGCATCGCCGCCCTGGGCGAGCTTGATCTTCAGCCGCACCTCGTTCTGCGAGTCGGCATGGCGCAGCGCGTCCTCGTAGGTGATCTCGCCGGCCTGGTAGAGCTCGAACAGCGCCTGGTCGAAGGTCTTCATGCCGAGGTTGGTGGATTCCTTCATCACTTCCTTCAGCTTGTGGATCTCGCCGTCGCGGATGTAGTCCTGCACCAGCGGCGTGCCGAGCAGGATTTCCATCGCGACCTTGCGGGCCTTGCCGTCGGGCGTCGGAATCAGCTGCTGCGCGACCACGCCCTTGAGGTTGAGCGACAGATCCATCAGCAGCTGGTTGCGGCGGTCTTCCGGGAAGAAGTTGATGATGCGGTCCATCGCCTGGTTGGCGTTGTTGGCATGCAGCGTGCACAGCACCAGATGGCCGGTTTCGGCGAAGGCGATGGCGTAGTCCATGCCCTCGCGGGTGCGCACCTCGCCGATCATGATCACGTCGGGCGCCTGGCGCAGGGTGTTCTTCAGCGCGTTCTCCCAACTGTCGGTGTCGATGCCGACCTCGCGCTGGGTGACGATGCAGCCTTCGTGCTTGTGCACGAATTCGATCGGGTCCTCGATGGTGATGATGTGGCCCGAGGAGTTCTGGTTGCGATAGCCGATCATCGCCGCCAGCGAAGTCGATTTGCCGGTGCCGGTGGCGCCGACGAAGATGATCACGCCGCGCTTGGTCATCGCCAGGGTCTTGATGATCGGCGGCAGCGCCAGTTCCTCGACCGTGGGAATCTTCGACTCGATCCGGCGCAGGACCATGCCGACCTGGTTGCGCTGGTAGAAGCAGCTCACCCGGAAGCGGCCGACGCCGGACACGCCGATCGCGAAGTTGCACTCGTGGGTCTTTTCGAACTCCTCGCGCTGCGCCGGCGTCATCACGTTCAGGACCAGATCGCGGCTCTGCTGCGGGGTGAGCGCGTTCTGGGTGATCGGCGAGATCTTGCCGTGGACCTTCATCGCCGGCGGCATGCCCGCGGTGATGAACAGGTCCGACGCCTTCTGGTGCGCCATCAGTTTGAGGAAGGAAGTGAAGTCGATGCTGCTCATGACGGAACTCCGGAATGCGGGGCGCGCGCGGATCGCAAGATCGGCGGATTACTCGAACAACCGCTTGTCCTTGGCGTAACCCTTGGCCTGCTGGCGGGTGATCAGGCTGCGCTTGACCAGATCCTGCAGATGCTGGTCGAGGGTCATCATGCCGAAGTTCTGGCCGGTCTGGATCGACGAGTACATCTGCGCCACCTTGTCTTCGCGGATCAGGTTGCGGATCGCCGGGGTGCCGACCATGATTTCCCACGCCGCGGTGCGGCCGCCGCCGACCTTCTTCAGCAGCGCCTGCGAGATCACCGCACGCAGCGATTCGGACAGCATCGAACGCACCATCGGCTTCTCGCCGGCGGGGAACACGTCGATGATGCGGTCGACGGTCTTCGCCGCCGAGCTGGTGTGCAGCGTGCCGAACACGAGATGGCCGGTTTCCGCGGCGGTCAGCGCCAGGCGGATGGTCTCGATGTCGCGCATTTCGCCGACGAGGATGTAGTCGGGGTCTTCACGAAGGGCCGAACGCAGCGCCTCGTTGAAGCCGTGGGTGTCGCGGTGGACCTCGCGCTGGTTGATCAGACACTTCTGCGAGGTGTGCACGAATTCGATCGGATCCTCGACGGTGAGGATGTGCGCGTATTCGCTCTTGTTGACGTGGTCGACCATCGCCGCCAGCGTGGTCGACTTGCCCGAACCGGTCGGGCCGGTCACCAGGATCAGACCCTGCGGCTGGTCGATCAGTTCGCGGAAGATCGGCGGGCAGCCGAGGTCTTCGAGGGTCAGCACTTCCGAGGGAATCGTGCGGAAGACCGCGCCGGCGCCGCGGTTCTGGTTGAACGCGTTGACGCGGAAACGCGCCAGACCGGGGATCTCGAACGAGAAATCGCACTCGAGGAATTCCTCGTAGTCGCGCCGCTGCTTGTCCGACATGATGTCGTAGACCAGCGCATGGACCTGCTTGTGGTCCAGCGCCGGGATGTTGATCCGGCGCACGTCGCCGTCGACGCGGATCATCGGCGGCAGACCCGCGGACAGATGCAGGTCCGAGGCTTTGTTCTTGACCGAGAAGGCCAACAGTTCGGCGATATCCATGCAGTCTCCCGCGATACGATGTCGTGCGGGTCGAAAGGACCCGGGATGCGCCGGAGTATAGCCCCGCCCTGCGGTTTTGCACCCGGGGCGCGGCCGGGGCGCCGGTTCGACTTACACTTCGTGACTCCCGTTCTCCCTTTCCGCGCCGTTCCGCGACTCCCGTCGCATCCGACCGCACGCCATGACCGACGCAGCGCCACCGCATCCCGCACTCGACGCCCTCCTCGCCGGCATGGCCGATGCCGCCACCGCGCGCGCGCCGGCGCGACTGCTGGCGGTGAGCAAGACCCAACCCGCGGAGGCGGTCGCGCGTGTCGCCGACGCGCTGCGCGCACGACCGGCCGCCGGCCCGGTGGCGTTCGGGGAGAACTACGTGCAGGAAGCGCTGGCGAAACAGCCCGCGCTCGGCGGGCTTGGCATCGAATGGCATCTGATCGGCCACCTGCAATCGAACAAGGCGAAGGAAGCCGCGGCGGCCTTCGACTGGGTGCAGACCGTCGACCGCCCGAAGCTGGTCGAGGCGCTGGCGAAGCACCGCGCCCCCGGCCAGCGCCCACTGAACGTGCTGATCCAGGTGAACATCGACGACGAGACCAGCAAGCATGGCTGCCGACCTGAGGACATCGACGCCCTGGCCGAGGCGATCGCCGCGCAACCGGCGCTGCGCCTGCGCGGGCTGATGGCGATTCCCGCACCGGACCCGGACATGGCGCGGCGACGCGACGCGTTCCGGCGGATGCGCGCCCTGTTCGACGATCTCGCCGCCCGCCACCCCGGGGTCGACACCCTGTCGATGGGCATGAGCGAGGACTACGCCCTCGCCATCGCCGAAGGCGCGACCATGGTGCGGGTCGGCAGCGCGCTGTTCGGACCACGGGCCTCCAGGACCGCACCCGCATCCGCATCCCACGCCCCGGAGACGACATGAGCGCTTCTTCCCCCATCGCCTTCATCGGCGGCGGCAACATGGCCCGCAGTCTCATCGGCGGCCTGATCGCCCGCGATACGCCGGCCTCGGCGATCCGGGTCTCGGAACCGGTCGAGGCGCTGCGCGAGGCCCTGGCCCGCGACTTCGGAGTGAGGACCACCGCCGACAACGCCGCGGCCGCCGGCGGCGCGGGGCTTTGGCTGCTGGCGGTCAAACCGCAGGTGATGCGCGCGGTCTGCGAGGCGCTGGCGCCGCTGGCGCAGGCCGAGCGCCCGCTGGTGGTGTCGATCGCCGCCGGCATCACCGGCGCCCAGTTGCAGCGGTGGCTCGGCGGCGGCGTGGCGGTGGTCCGGGCGATGCCGAACACCCCCGCCCTGCTCGGCGCCGGCGTGACCGGGCTGTTCGCCAGCAGCGAAGTGGATGCGAATGGACGCGAACAGGCGGCCAATCTGCTGTCATCGGCAGGAAAAACGGTCTGGATCGCCGACGAGGCGCAGATGGACGCGGTCACCGCGGCCTCCGGCAGCGGCCCGGCCTACATCTTCCTGCTCGCCGAGGCGATGGAGGCCGCCGCGATCGCCGAGGGCCTGCCGGCCGACGCCGCGCATACCCTCGTGCAGGAGACCGTGCTGGGCGCCGCGCGGATGCTGACCGAGTCCGGCGAGGATCCGGCCGAACTGCGCCGCCGGGTGACTTCGCCAGGCGGCACCACCCAGGCCGCGATCGAAACCTTCGAATCCGGCGGCTTCCGCGCCCTCGTCGCCGCCGCCATCCGCAACGCCACCGAACGCGGCCGGACCCTGTCGGCCGCCAACGATTGAGGCCGACATGCGCCCGCACATCCCCGTTCTCGCGCCCCTGATGCTCTGCATGGTCCTCGCCGGTTGCGGCGGCGACGCACCGAAACCCGCCCGCCGGATCGACACGCCGCAGGAGGCGGTCAGCCGCGTCGGCGACGTGACCATCCGCGCCAACCTCCTCGCCACCGAAGGCCTCGCCGAAGCGATGGCGAAGCAGTACGGCATCGAACGCGATCCCGGCACCGTGATGCTGCTGGTGTCGGTGCGCCAGGGCCCCGAGGGGCGCGACACCGCGCTGCCGGCGACCATCGACGCCACCGTCGCCAATCTGCAGGGCCAGCGCCGGACGCTGGCGATGCGCGAGATCCGCTCGGGCGACTACGTCGATTACGTCGGCACCGCGAAGGTCTCGCCGCCGGACACGCTCCGTTTCGACCTGAAGATCGTGCGCGAAGGCGGCGCAACCTCGACGATGACGTTCTCGCGCGATTTCGCCGCGCGCTGAGCACCCCGAGGGATTCGCACGCGACAAACGCGCATCGAACTTCCGCGCGCGACAGCGGTCAGTCGATCTCCCCCCGCCTGCAGGACGCATCGCCGATGACCCTTCCGACACGGACACGCATCCCCGCTCCGCGCGCCCTGCTGATCATCGGCATGCTGTGCGCCACGTCATCGGCACTGGCCGGCGACCCGGCGATCCAATCCGACACCGGTACGGGAGCCGATGCACCACCGCACGCGGTCGCCGACCGCATGCTGCAGGCCCTGGCGGAGACCAGCGGTGTGCCGGGCCTGGGCGCCGCGGTCTGGCGCGAAGGACGCATCGTCTGGACGGGCTCCGCGGGTCATCGCGACCTCGACGCCGGACTCCCGGTCGATCGCGACACCGTGTTCCGGCTCGCCAGCGTGTCCAAACTGATCACCGCGACCGCAGCGGCACGCCTGCGCGAACAGGGCCGGCTCGATGTCGACGCCCCGGTGTCCTCCGTGTTCGCCGATGCGCCCGCCAGTTGGGCGGGGATGACGCCGCGCCACCTCGCGGCGCATCTCTCGGGGTTGCCGCACTACCAGGACGTCGACGTCGATCGCGGGAAGATCCGCTATCCCGATGTCGATGCCGCGGTCGGCATCTTTCGCGACCGCACGCTGCTCTCCGCCCCGGGCACGCGATACGAATACTCCTCCTGGGGCTACACCCTGCTCAGCGCCCTGGTGGCGCGGACCGCCGGCAAGCCTTTCCTCGACGTCGTCCGCGAGGACGTTGCGCCCGGGCTGGTGCTGGGCCCCGATGCCACGGACAGCGGCGATCCCGCCGCCTCGCGAGCGTACGAATTCGTCGATGGCAGGATCCGGCGCGCCGCGCCGCACGATTTCAGCTACACATGGGCCGGCGGCGGCCTGGGGGCGACCCCGCAGGCGCTGGCGACCTTCGGCGGACGTCTGCTGCAGGGACACCCGGTCGAACGCGCGACATTCGAATGGATGCTGGAACCGACGATCGATGCGCAGGGCGCGCCCGCCCGGGACGATGACGCCACCGTCGGCTTCGGCTGGCGCCTCGAACGCGACCGCGACGGCGCCCGGATCGCTCACCATGCCGGCGTCACCATCGGCGCCCGCAGCGCACTGGTGGTGTGGCCGGACGACGAGGCATCCGCCAGCCTGCTCTCCAACACGCTCTGGGTGGCGTCGATCGAACAGAGCGCGATCACGCTGGCCGCGCCGTTCCGGGCGGCCCCCGCAGGATTGGTCGCGCGCGACTGCCCGCTGCGCGCGACCCGCTACGAAGGCCGCCATGGCGAGGATGCGATCACGGGCGAGGCACGATTCCGGATCGAGGACGGCCTGTGCACCGGCGAACTCGTCGCCGATGCGACCCTGCACGCGAAGTGGGACCGTTTCCCGCAGCGCGACGCCGACCGGCTGCGGATCATCGGCCTGGATCCGGACGGCGGATTGGCCCGCGCGGGACTGGCGACACCGATCGGACTCTACGATCTGCGCGCGACCGCGGACGGCGACCACACCGCGACGCTCGGCCCCAGGACGACGCTTACGCTGCGCTTCCGCTGACGCCGGCCGCAGCAGCGTCCGGCGCGCGCCGCGCCCAATCCCGCACGATCCGCGCGATCTCGCGCACGCCCTCGGTGAGGGCCGCGGGACCCGGCTGAAGGATGATCGGCGACTTGATCTCGTGCAGCGCGCCGTCGCGGACCGCGGGAATCGTGTCCCAGCCCGGGCGCGCGGCGACCTTCTCCGGGCGGAATTTCTTGCCGCACCACGAGCCGAGGATCAGATCCGGGGCGCGCCGGATCACTTCGCCCGGATCTTCGAGAATGCGGCCTTTCGCCAGCGAGGAGGCCGCGCGTTCGGGGAAGATGTCGTCGCCGCCGGCGATCGCGACCAGCTCCGACACCCAGCGGATGCCGCTGATCATCGGCTCATCCCATTCCTCGAAATACACCTTCGGCCGCCGCGGCAGCGTCGCCGCCTGCGCCGCGATGGCATCGAGCCCGCGCGCCAGATCGTCGGCAAACGCGTTCGCCTTCTCCGCCGCGCCGACGAGGGCGCCGAGGCGACGGATGTAATCGAGAATGCCGTCGACGCCGCGGTGATTCGACACCCACACCTCGACGCCATGCTTGATCAACGCGGACGCGATGTCGGCCTGGATGTCGGAGAACCCGACGACGAAATCCGGTTCGAGCTTCAGGATCTCGCCGATCTTCGCCGACGTGAACGCGCTGACCTTGGGCTTTTCCTTCCGCGCGATCGCCGGACGCACCGTGAAACCACTGATCCCGACGATGCGATGCTGCTCACCGAGGGCGTACAGCACCTCGGTGGGCTCTTCGGTCAGGCAGACGATGCGTTGCGGGCCGCGCGCCGGCGCGGCTTTCACGGATACAGCATCCGCTTCGTCCACACCCCGTCGGCACCGCGTTCGTAGAGGTGGCGTTCGTGCAGACGGAACTGTGCGCCGTACCAGAATTCGATGGCGCGCGGTTTCACCAGGAAGCCGCCCCAGCGCGGGGGACGCGGCACATCGGCGCCCTCGAAACGCGCCTTCGCGTCGGCGAAGCGCTGCTCGAAGGTCTCGCGGCTCTCCAGCGTCTCCGACTGGTGCGAGGCCCAGGCGCCGAGCTGGCTGTCGCGGGGGCGCATGGCGAAGTAGGCGTCGGCCTCGGCATCGCTCACGATTTCGGTCTCTCCCTCGATCCGCACCTGCACCCCGTCGTCGCCGAGCGCCTTCCAGAAGAACAGCAGCGCGCACTGCGGGTTGGCCTGCAGTTCGCGGCCCTTGCGGCCGTCGAGGTGGGTGTAGAACACGAACCCGCGTTCGTCGTGGGCCTTGAGCAGCGCCATCCGCGCCGAAGGCCGGCCCTCGGCATCCACGGTGGCCACGGTCATCGCGGTCGGCTCCGGAATCCCCGCGGCCCTGGCCCGGGAGAACAGATCATCGAAAGTGGCGAGAGCTTCGGCGTAGAGCGTCATGGCGGCGTCCGGAGGATGGCGTTGGGGTATTGTCGCCCGATGCCTCCACCGCCGCACGCGACTTCGATCAAATCCGGCGTGAATCGGCCCGCGACGCGCGGCTACGCCGAGGCCGTGGTCGCCGAGGCGCTCGACGACGCCCTGGCGCACGGCGCGCGCGTCCACGCCATCGCCGGACTGCCCGGCTCGGGCAAATCCACGCTCGTCGCACAGATGGCCGCACTGGCGCGGACGCGCGGCCTGCGGGTCGCGACGCTGTCGCTCGACGACGTGTATTTCGGCCGGCGCGAGCGGCAGCGGCGCGCCCGCGAGGTGCATCCGCTGTTCGCGACCCGCGGACCGCCGGGCACGCACGACATCGCGCTCGCCTGCTCGACCCTCGACGCCCTCCGCGCCGGCGTCGCGACACGGCTGCCCCGGTTCGACAAGCTCGCCGACCGTCGTCTGCCGCCGTCGCGCTGGCCGGTGGCGCGCGACGTCGATCTCGTGCTGTTCGACGGCTGGTGCCTGAAAGTGCCGCCGGAAGCCGAAGCCGCCCTGGTCGATCCGCTCAATCCACTGGAACGCGACGAGGATCCGGACGGCCTCTGGCGCCGCGCCTGCAACGAAGCGCTGGGCCGCGACTACCCGGCGCTGTGGGCCCGACTGGACCGCCTGTTGTGGCTGCAGGCGCCGGATTTCGCCCCGGTGCTGCGCTGGCGACGGGAACAGGAGCGGCGCGCGCTGGCGCAGCGGCGGCAGGCGGCACCCGCCACCGTGGCGACCCGTCCCGGCATGACGCCGGCGGCGATCGCGCGTTTCGTGCAGCATTTCGAGCGTGTCGGACGGCAGGCGCTGCGGACCCTGCCGCGGATCGCCGACCGCCGGCGCGTGCTGGATGCCCACCGGCGGGTGATCGGCTGAGCCGCGCCGCGGGTCACTCGACGACGAAACTCACCCGCATGTTCACGCGCCACTCCACGACATTGCCCTGATCGTCGGTGACGACCTTGGTTTCGTTGACCCAGGCGCCCTTGATGTTCTTGACCGACTCGGCGCATTTCCTCAGTCCGCTGCGGACCGCATCCTCGAAGCCGGCGGCGGACGCGGCGTTGATTTCGATGACCTTGGCGATGGACATGGCGGTACCCCTTCGGGATCTCCGGCGGACGCCGGAAAGGCAGCGTACGCCCGCGCTGTTAAAATGCCGTGCATGCACGCCGCCCCCCATCTCGTCCTGGTCGGCCCGATGGGCGCCGGGAAAAGCGCGCTCGGCCACCGGCTGGCGACGGCGTGGGCCCTGCCGTTCGTCGATCTGGACCGCGAGATCGAAACCCGCGCCGGCACGGACATCCCGACCCTCTTCGCCCACGAGGGCGAGGCCGGCTTCCGTCGCCGCGAACGCGATGCGCTGGCCGCGACCCTGGCCGGCCCCGCCTGCGTGCTCGCCACCGGCGGCGGTGCGGTGCTCGACCCCGACAACCGCACGCTGATGCGCAGGCACGGTTTCGTCGTCCATCTTCGGATCGATGTCGAGGCCCAGCTGAAGCGGCTGACCGGAGACCGCAGCCGGCCGCTGATCGCCGGCGATGATCGAGAAGCGGTGCTGCGACGCCTGGCGGCGGAACGCGGCCCGCTGTATGCGGACCTCGCCGACCTGGAATTCGCCCCCGCCGGTGAGACGCCTGCCGAATCGGCCGCACGGCTCACCGCCCTGCTGTTCGACCACTGGCGCCGGCCCGACGCCCCTCCTTCCGTACCGGACCCGACATGACCGCACCCGCAATGCGCTACGTCCACATCGGCGGCAGCCATCCCTACACCATCGCGATCGGCGACGGCCTGCTCGACGACGGTGCCAGCCTGATCGCGCGGATCCGCGGTCGACACGTGCTGATCGTCAGCGACGAACACGTCGCCCCGCGCTACGCCCGGCGGGTCGAGATCGCCCTGCACAACGTCCGTCCGGATCTGCGCGTCAACCGGTTGACGATCCCCGCGGGCGAGCAGGCCAAGACCCTCGCCCGTTTCACCGACGTCGTCGACGCCCTCGCCCAGCTCGGCGCCACCCGCGACGCCTGCGTGCTGGCGCTCGGCGGCGGCGTTGTCGGCGACCTCGCCGGTTTCGCCGCGGCCTGCTGGATGCGCGGCATCGACTGCATCCAGTTGCCGACCACGCTGCTGGCGATGGTCGACTCCTCGGTCGGCGGCAAGACCGCGGTCGACCTGCCGCAGGGCAAGAACCTCGTCGGCGCCTTCCATCCACCGCGCGCGGTGTTCGCAGACACCTCCGTGCTCGACTCGCTGCCGGAGCGCGAACTGCGAGCGGGCCTGGCCGAGGTCGTGAAATACGGCGCGATCGTCGACGCGCCGTTCCTGGACTGGCTGCAGGCGCACGCTGCCGCGCTGCTCGCGCGCGAGCGCGAGCCGCTGGTCGAGGCCATCGCCCGCAGTTGCCAGCACAAGGCCCACATCGTCGAGCACGATCCGTTCGAGCACGGCGAACGCGCGCTGCTCAATTTCGGCCACACCTTCGGCCATGCGATCGAGGCCGAACAGGGCTACGGCCGCTACGACGACCACGCCCTCAACCACGGCGAAGCGGTCGCGGTGGGCATGGTGCTGGCCGCGCGCCTCTCGGCGCACCTCGGCATGGCCTCGGCGGCCGACGCCGACCGCCTGCGCGGCCTGCTGTCCGCCTTCGGACTGCCGACGGCGCTGCCGGCGGGGCTCGAAGCCGATGCGTTGCTGCAGCGCATGCGACTGGACAAGAAGGCGCTCTCGGGCGGGCTGCGGTTCGTGCTCTGGGAGGCGCCGGGCACGGCACGGATCGTCGATGGCGTGCCCGAGGACGCGGTGATCGAGACCCTGCTGGAAGGCTGACCGGGACCACCGCCGGTCCGGACCCCGGCATGGGCCACTGCGCCCGCGCCGGCTTTTCGCGCCGGGCATTTCGGCGTTGCCTTACAATCCGCGGCATGCGCATCCTCCTGCAACAACGCCCCGACGGCCCCGAAGCCCCGCGCTTCGTGCAACTGCAGTTGGAAGCCGACCTGCTGGGCGGCTGGGCCGTGATCCGCGAGAGCGGCCAGACCGGCAAGCGCAGCACGCTCAAGCGCGAGCAATACCTCGACCAGGCCAGCGCGCTCGCCGCGTTCGAGCGCGCCCGCGACCAGACGCTGAAGAAAGGCTTCCAGATCGTCTTCGCCCAGGGCGTCGACGCGCCGAACTGAGCGCCCGCGCGCCCCCCTTCTTTTTCTCCGAGATCCTCCGTGACCCAGGCCACCCCGCTTCGCAACGACCGTTTCCTGCGCGCGCTCCGCCGCGAGCCCGTGGACCGCACGCCGGTCTGGCTGATGCGCCAGGCTGGACGCTATCTGCCGGAATACCGCGCCACCCGCAAACAGGCCGGAAGCTTCCTGGCGATGGCGAAGAATCCGGAGTTGGCCTGCGAAGTCACCCTGCAGCCGCTGCGCCGCTTCCCGCTGGACGCCGCGATCCTGTTCTCCGACATCCTCACCGTGCCCGACGCGATGGGTCTCGGCCTCTATTTCGCAGATGGCGAAGGCCCGAAGTTCGAACGCCCGGTACGCACCGCCGGAGACGTGGCGAAGCTCGCCGTGCCGGACATGGAAACCGAACTGCGCTACGTCATGGATGCGGTGCGCACGATCCGCCGTGAACTCGACAACATGCCCGATGCGCGCCGTGTGCCGCTGATCGGTTTCTCAGGCAGCCCGTGGACGCTGGCCTGCTACATGGTCGAAGGCGGCGGCAGCGACAATTATTCGAAGATCAAGGCGATGGCCTTGAACGCGCCCGAGCTGCTGCACCGGATCCTGTCGGTGAACACCGACGCGGTGATCGCCTACCTCGCCGCGCAGCGCGCCGCGGGCGCGCAGGCGCTGCAGGTGTTCGATACCTGGGGTGGCGTGCTGTCGCCGGCGATGTACCGCGAATTCTCGTTGCCCTATCTCGTGCGCATCGCGAAGGAACTGCAGCGCGGCGAAGGCGCCGACCGCGCGCCGCTCATTCTCTTCGGCAAGGGCAATGCGCCGTATCTGGAAGCACTCGCCGCATCCGGCACCGACGCCGTCGGCGTCGACTGGCTGATCGAACTCGGCGAAGCCGCGCGCCGCACCGGCGGCCGTGTCGCGCTGCAGGGCAACCTAGACCCCGCGACGCTTTACGGCAGCCCCGATGCGATCCGCGAGCAGGTCCGTCTCGCGCTCGACAGCTACGCGGAAGGCAACGGCGGCTCCCGCGAGGGCCACGTCTTCAACCTCGGCCACGGCATGTCGCCGGACATGGATCCGGAGCATGTCGGGGCACTGGTGGAAGCGGTCCACGCGCTGAGCGCGCGCTGAGACCCGTCGGGCCGGGTCGGGCCGGCACACCCGCCGACCCGACCAGCCCTTCCGATCGCGTCCGAGGGATCGAGACCGCGATCAGTCGCTGTAGCAGTTGCCCTCGTTGTCGCAGAACGCGGTCCCGAACAGCATCCAGCCGTACTCGGTGCAACCGTAGAAATAGACATAGATTCCTTCCGGAGCGACTTCGGAGGTGCGCTGGAAAACGCCGTAGGTGGCTTCATTGCATTCGAACGAGGGCAGCGCTTCCGCGCGCGCGACCGTCGGCGATGTCATGGCGAAACCGAACAGGGCGATGGCGAGACCGATATTCCTGAAAGTGTTCATGTATCGAATCCTTGAGCGTTTGCGTATTGCAGGTCGTGCATGCCGTTCGCGCGCCCTGGCCTGCGTGTGCGGGGCGGCGAAGCTCCGATCCCGGCGGCAACGCAGGCCGGATCGGAACGGACCTCGAACACTCGCCGGAACGCCTTGAAACGCTCGGATTCCGGAAACTGGCGAGGCTTCCGAAGCTCCGATCGGAATCGTCACTGATACGACGCCGTTTCGAAGACTTCGTGAATCGATCGGCGGCATGACCGCTCTCCGCATCGATTCGAGCGGCATCGTGGTGCGCACGGAAGACATCGATATCGACGACGATCCCACTTTCACGATTGCATCGAAAAGCGGGCTACGATCAAACAGGAAGTTGTACGCAATCCGCGCCACGATCGCATCAGGCATCACATGATCGAACGGTGCGTCGTGCATTCTGCAGGACGCGAGATGCGCGATACACAGCCCGCGGATGAAGCGCGGCAAGAATGCGCGAAATGCCATCCGCACACGCGCGCGACACCATCGATCGCATCAATCAAGACATGCGTAAAGCACATGAATCACGATCGAAAACGATGCACATCGCATCGCGGACATCGATCAATACACGATGAAACGCATGCGCGATCACGATCGAATCCATCGATCGTCGCGCACCCCCATCTGATCACGCTGCGACCTCCGCATCGCGGTATGCGAGCGCCGCCGCCAGCATTTCGCCGGTCAACGGTTTGCGCAGAAAGGCATCGAAGCCCGCCGCCATCGCCTGGGGTTCGGCCTCGGTATCGGCGCGAGCGGTGATCGCGATCATCAGCCGGTTGAAACCCTGCACGCGAAGTTGGCGGGCGAGTGTCAGACCATCCATGCCGGGCAGATCGAGATCGACGAAGGCGACATCGAATGACCGCGTGGCGAGCGCGGTCATCGCCGCGAGCGCATGACCCGCGTGGACGACGCGCTGTCCCTGGGCCTGCAGCAGACCGCTCAGCGCATCGGCGACGATCGCGTCATCTTCGACCAGAAGCACCTCGCGCACGGGTACAGGTCCGCCATGCAACGCCGCAGCCGAAGGCCGCACGTCGGGCATCGCGGCGGCACGCATCAGCGGCAGACGGACGACGAAGCAGGCGCCTTCGCCCGGCGCGCTGACCAGCTCGATGCCGCCGCCCATCGCCACCGCGAGTTCCTGGCAGATCGCAAGCCCAAGCCCGCTGCCGCCATAACGGCTCGCGGTGCGTGCGCCTTCGGCCTGTTCGAAGCGACGGAACAACCGGCGCTGTTGCTCGTCGTCGAGTCCCGGCCCCGTGTCGCAAACCGTGCAGCGCAGGCCCTGTGGCGCGAGCATCTCCACCGTCAGCGACACTTCACCGCGCTCGGTGAACTTGATCGCATTGCCGAGCAGGTTCAGCAGGATCTGGCGCAGACGGGTGGGATCGCCGCGCCAGCCACCGCGCGCGTCGTCCGCGAGCGCGATCGCACACGTCAAACCCTTGCGTTCGGCGAGCGGCCGCAGCAGTCCGGCGACATCGTCGACGATCGCGTCGATCTCGAAATCGGTGTCGTCCAGTTCGAGCCGCCCGGCCTCGATACGGGCGAGATCGAGCGCATCGTTCACCAGCCCGAGCAGGTGCTCGCCGGCGCGACGGATGGCCTGCACCCGCGTCCGCTGCTGTGCGTCGAGCGACGTCGACAGCAGCAGCTCGCTCATGCCGAGCACGCCGGTCATCGGCGTGCGGACCTCGTGGCCGAGGTTGGCGAGGAAGCGGCTCTTGGCCAGTGACGCCTGTTCGGCCACTTCGCGCTTCTGCTTGATCAGCTGGTAACTGTGCCTGCGGCGCAGGCGCATGCGATACAGATATGCGAGCCACCACCCCAATGCCGCAGCGGCGATCGTGTAGAGCGACAGCGCCCACCAGCGTCGCCACCACGGCGCTTCGGAAACGATCACGATGCGTCGCGTCGCGGACCACACACCGTCGACGTTCGCGCCCTGGATGTCGAGGATGTAACGCCCCGGCGGCAACGACGAGAACACCCGCTCACCACGCTCGCCGCGCTCGCCCTGGCGCACCCAGTCCGGGTCGTAGCCGCGCAGACGGAAGCGGTAGCGATGCGTTTCGGGATTGGCGAACGACCGCACCCGGACCGCGACACGCAGATCACGATCGTCCGGGCGCATGATCACGGTCGCATCGTCGTCGATGTCCACGGTGTCCTCGCCGCGGCGCAGGGCGACGGACTCGACCGCCAACGTCGGCGTGCGCAGCGGCGGCAACGGCCGATCCGGATCGAACAGCACGAGTCCGTGCTTGGACAGGGCCAGCGCCAACCCGTCGGCGCCCTGCACCGGAGGCCCGAAGGAGAAATCGATATCGGGCAAACCATCGCGCACGCCGAACAGGCGCACGCGACCAGTCGCGGGATCCAACCGCAACAACCCGCGCGGCGATGTCGCCCACAAATGCCCGGGCGCGGCGAGCATGCCGGCAACCTGGACCGCAGGCAATGCATCGTCATCGATGCGCTCGCGCAGCGTCGCCCGCCCGTCGCGCCATTCGTAGCGTTCCAGACTGCCGTAACGCGCGACCCACAGCGTCCGCGGAGGCGCGAACGCGAATGCATCGATGCGCTCCCCGGCGGACAACGCGACCGGGGCGAAGCGGCGGCCGTTCCATCGCCGCAAGACGCTCCCGTAGGTGACCCACGGCACGCCGTCCGGGCCGGTACGGAGACGCGCGTAATCTCCAACCTCGACGCCGAACACTTCCTCGGACGAAAGATCGCGCAGCGTGCGACCACCGCGGTCGTGGATGCGGATGCTTCCGCCGAAGAACGACACCCACAACCGGCCCTCAGCATCGCACCACAGCGTCTGCGGCGTGTGCGACCCATGATCTTCATAGCGCACGGTCAAGGTCGCACGCGCCGTGCGCGGATCGAAGCGCAGCACGCGATCGAAACTGGCCAACCACAGACGCCCATCGGCGCATCGGGTCGCGGTCTGCAGCCATTCCACGCCGAGCGCATCGGCGCTGACGACCGGTCGCAGCTGCGTCGCCCGCGCGGGCAAGGCGTAGAGCATGCGGCCGCCGACGACCCAGAAACCGCCAACGCCATCGGCGATCGCGGCCACGGGATCCACGCGCTCCACCGGCACGCCTCCGACTTCGTCGATGCTCGCGAAGCGCGCGTGGTCGGAAGGCAGATACGAGAGTCCCTGCGAATAGGAAGCCACCCACAGCCCGCCTTCGCGGTCGAACAGCAACGAGAACACCCCACTGCTCAAACCGTCGACATGACGCTGGCCGTGCACCGGAAGCGCCGGCGCATTGCGCGATGCGGCACGAAACAGCCCGGCGGCAGTGCCGATCCAGTAACCGCCCTGCGGATCCCGTCGGACAGTCGCATTGTTGGCCAGCTCGGGCAATCGCCACGGCGCAGGCTGGAGCGCACCGCCGGCGCTCATCGAGAACAGGCCGCGGTCGGTTCCGATCCATAGGTCACCGTCCGCGTCATCGGTGATCGAGAACACGTAGGCCTTGCCGAGGCGATCCGGCGCGACCGCCTCCAATCGCGTCCCGCGCAGACGCCACAGACCGATATCGGCGGCGATCAGCCACTGCCCGTCGGGCAGCGACCAGAGGCTGCTCACACTGGCACCGAGCTGCGCGCCGCCGACCGTGGGTACGAGTTGCCGGATACGCCCATCGCGCGCGATCGCGCACATCACGCCGCGGTAGGTCCCGATGCGCACACCGCCTTCCGGGGCCGCCGCCACCGTGGTGATCTCCCGTCCGCAGGCCGCATGTTCGCCTTCGAAAACGATGCGCGTGATGCCGCGACGCTCGCGATCGAGCACGACGAGCCCGCTCGCGTTGACGATCCAGAGCCTGTCGTCGACATCCAGCGCGAGTGCGTTGATTTCATTATCCTGCAGGGACGCATCGGAACCGACCGCACGCCGCCAGAAACGGAACCCGTCGCCGTCATAGCGCGCGAGCCCGTCGCTGGTCGCGATCCACAGATCGCCGCGTCGGTCGATCAACAGCTCGTTGAGGTACGCAGGCAATCCCTGTTCGGCGCCGAAACGTACGAAGCGCGGCTCGTGCACGAAATCCAGTGCTGGACCGGACGGAAGATCAGATCGTGCGACCGGTGGCGCCGCGAGCGCATTCGCGCACATCACGACCAGCACGACCATCCAACGGACGACGCGATCGCGCGTCCCGACGCAGTCCTTGCGCATGCATTCCCCGCCCCTTCATTCGGGCGGAATCATACCGCCGTATGCATCGCCCTTCGTCCGTTCGACACCGTCAGGTGGCCGCTCCCCAGGGAAGAAGCCGCTTTCAGTCGTTCTAGAGCTGCAACACGGAAACGCCCGTGCGGGCGGAAACCTGGCGGGGGACTGAAAAGGAGGGCTGCGTGGCCGAGCCGACGGCGGCATGGGACGTCACTCCGATGTGCAGCCAGTCTTCGCAATCGGCCGCGAGCGGGACCAGTTCGCCGGGAAGCCAGATGCGGACCTCGAAGCGGCCGATGTTGAACCGGCGCAGGGCCTGCAGCGAGAACAGGTAGCTCCAGACGCCGACCGTTCCGGAAATCGGGCGGACGAGCGCGCCGTCCAGCATCAATGTCGTGCCTTCGGGCGCCGTGACGCCCAGGCAGACACGGGGGCCCTGCCGGTGATGAATCATGATCCGGGTGCTGTCGTCGAGGCGCAGGCGCCCGCCGACCCGGCATGTCTCGATCTGCATCCTGCACCTCCCTGAGTCCCCGCAAGCGGGGTTCACCGTCTTTCAGGACAGGGAAACATTGCGACCGGCAATTGTCAATGACAATATTTTGTGTCGTCACCCTCTCCCCCCGAGCCGGGTTAGGATCGCGATCATGAACAAGTACACCGAAGCCTTCGTCGCTGCGATGGACCACACCCGTATCCGGAGCAGGACGCTTGCGGCCGAAGTCGGCACGATCAGCGACAACAGCGTCGCGCAATGGCGGAGCGGCCGGCGCCCGATTCCGGCCGAATACGCGGTCAAGCTCGCCCACCTCCTGAATGTGCCGCCCGAGTCGATCAGCCAGCCCTACGACCGGCTGCTGCAATCCGGCGTGATCGCGTCCGGAGCGGACCGGCCGGACGCATGGACGAATCCGCCCTCGGGACATGCGATGCTCGAACGCTTGCCGGGATTCGGCCGTGCCGGCGAACAGGAGCACCTCTGGCTGCCGGAACTCATGCTGCGTCGCGAACTGGGGGCGACGCCGGTGGACAACATCCGCTGGGCGATGCAGCAGTCGCGAACGATGGAACCCGAGATCAAGCGTCATGCCGTGGTGCTGGTGGACACCAGCGCCACACGCCTCGAAGATGTCGTCGACGGCAGCGTGTACGCCTATTCGCTGTGGGGGCGTTCGGATATCCGGCGCGTCTCGATCCGTCGGGACTCCTGGGTGCTTGTCGGCGACAACGAAGAGCGGGCCAGGACACCGGTCCCCATCACGGAACTGTCGGAGCTGCAACTGCTCGGAATGGTTGTTGGCTGTCTCTGAAAGAAACACTTGCACATGGAAGGCGCTTGACGCACGCTGCGGAACGATGAAGATCGGGGATTCCGGAACTGCGCCACAGGCAGGCACAAGGAAGAGGGAGCAGACAGTGGATCATCCCAAGGGAATGAGGATCGCAATCGGGCTTTCGCTCTGTATCGGCTACTGCGTCGCCTATCTCGTTCTTCGTTATTACTCTTTCGACCAGTGGTTCCTGCCTGCGGGGCTGCGCGCCGTCTGCCTGTTCTTCCTGCCCCTCCGCTACTGGCCGCTGGTGTTCATCGGCGATGCCGCTGCCGTGATGTACGGGCGCATCCCGCTCGAGACCGGCGACAATGCGATCTGGGTCTACTTCGGGCCGTTCGCACTGATTGCGGGCACGTCGATCGCGCCATATCTGCTACGCAGGAAGCTCACCAACGTACAGGCGATCGCCCACCGGCTGCCCATCGCCGCCGCATGCCTCGCCGCATGGGGTGGCGTCTGCACCGTGGGACTGAATGCAATCCTCGGCGGGCCCGACGAGAATGCGACGCTGGCATTCTTCACCACGAAATTCTTCGGCAACTACCTGGGCGCGCTCATGGGAATGCTGCCGGTTCTTGTCTGGATCAACCGGCAGCAGCGCATCGGGTCGCTGAAAAAGACTGTCCGGGACGCGCTGCTGGCCGCCATCTCCGTCGCCGTGATGTTCGCCTACCTGGAGTATTGGCCCACGGTGGACGACGTGGGCAGGAAATCGGTCCTGTTCCTGATGATCCTGCCCGCATTGTTCATGACCTACTACCACGGCTGGACAGGCGCCGCGATCGGCGTCGTTCTGGTCAATCTCGGCATCGCGCAGACGATGACCTACATGCGCATCCCGGGCGCCCCCGTCCCTTACGACGAAACCGTTTTTCTCGCCCAGATCGGTCTGTCCATCGCCGCCTCCGCATTCCTGATCCTGGGCACCCGCATCACGTCCCACTACGACATGGCGGTCGACTCGGGCGTCGCCGAGGAGGAGGCCCGGAAGATCTCGCGTCTCACGCTGCTTTCGAGCGAACGAGAGTCTCGGAACCAGGTCCTCTACATGGCGCAGCTGCATGTCCTCGTCGACGAAGAAATGCGCGAGCTCGTCGACTGGCTCAAGACCCACGGGAAATACTCGGAGGCGCTGGCCATCAACACGACCGCCGCGCGGCACCGCCAGCTGTTCAACACGCACGCGCTGGGTTTCTACCCGATCGGCATCGAAGAAAAGGGATTGTTCGCGGTCGTGCAGTCCCAAGCGTTCGAGGATCGCTGGGCCGCCGGCATCCCGATCGCGATCCGGTTCGACGATGGCGACCCCAGGGCGCTGTCGACCGAACTGCAATTCGCCGCCTACCACTGCCTCTGCAGCGCGATCGTCCTGATGTGCGACTGGAAGCCGGAAGAGCTGCACGTCCGCATGCGGGTCGTGCGAACCCCGAGCCGCTGCGGCATCTACGTTTCGGTCTCCGCGTTCAACCCGGGAGAGGCCGAGGCCAGCCAGGCCGGAACGGCCGCCTCCCTGTTGTTGAACGCCAGAGCCAGCGCGCATGGCGGCAACGTGCGCCGCCATGCGCACCGGATCAGCCTTTGGCTCGCCGAGCCGGTCAAAGGCGATGATGCGGCGGATCAGTAGGTCGTCTCGGGCTGGCCGATTTCCCAGTAGTCGCCGACGGCGGTCCGGAGCAGGACCACTTCGAGATCGTTCCCGCTGTACAGCACGATGCGCTGAACCGACCCGGCGGGCAGAACGTCGACATTGACGCGATCGGCATCGCTCCCCATCGGCATCGGCCAGAACAGATCATCGATGCGACCGACCGCCGCACGCACCGTCCCGGCGCTGTCGTTGACCTGCACGTAGCGAATGCCTTCCCGAGCGAATTCATAGACCTGCCAGGCGGGATCGCTCGCCAGATCCACCGCATCGGGCAGCGCCTGCCCCAGCCCGTTGACGGGTTTTGGCAGGTCTCCTCCACCGCTCACCTGCGCATGGGCGAGAGGACTCATGAACATCGCTGCCAGCAGCAGGACTGCGGATGCGATCGCGAAACGGAAAGCCGGAATGGCCATATCTGACTCCTTAAAAATTGGTCCGTGATGTGTACGTTAGCGAATGCACTGCGAAATATGACACTCGATAACAATTCGGCGCCCACGCTGAGGTCTCCCCCGGGGCGATTCGACGGTAGCATCGCGTTTCGACCCGCTATCAGTGCCGACAGCGCCGGAACGCCATCGCATCAGCTTTGCTGCAGCGCGGCGTGCCCGCATGTCGCATCGCCCGCGCTGGCGACCGCCGGCCATGCAGGGTAGCGCCGGGCGACGTGGCGTCGGAATCGCCAGGACGGTCGACCGCGAGGACCTGGAGGCCGGAGATCCCGCTCGCCGGATCTCCCGAGCCTTCCCCGCGGAATCCACCGACGCACCCGGCAGGATGCGGGCGCCACGCAGGCCCCGGAAAGCGCAGCGCTGTCATCCAGATGGGCAGCGCCGCCCACTCGAAGGCCGATGGTGCCAGTCGGACGGACAATGCCGCCCCTTGAGGGCCGATGCTGCCAATCTCAGTGCGGTGATGGCGGTTCGCGGGGCATCGCCTGGTGGCGCGGTTGCGGAACAGGGACAACTGCGGCGACGGCGGATCGCGAAGCGCGCCGGCGCTTCTCACACCGCCGGGACGGTCGGGGCAGATCAGGCTGGTGGACATACAGCTTCAACCGGTATGGCTCGGCGAAGGCAGGTCAAAGCGACTGGACGGTCCGCTTGAGCGAATGGCCAGAGCGCACTACGGTACCCCGCAAAGCGCACACGTGATGGCATCGGCGTGCAATGTGCCCCGTCTCACATGGAACCAGAAATCCGGAAGGATGTCCTCAATGCCGCCCGAGACATCCGCTGCGTTCACTGTGAGATGGCCACACGAGGTGCACGGTGCAATTCTGTATTTGGATGAGGGGAGACGCATGGACTGGATCTCGCCGATGGAAACACCGTGCCGCGTCGCAGACACTTTGAGATCCTCAACAAAATCGTCGAACCGCCGATCATCTTCCCGATCAGACTGGAAGTGCAGCCCTATCTGCATGGCATACGTGAAATTTTGCATGAGTGACCCCAACGTTTGAGATCAGGCAGCATCCCTTCAAGGACATATCAACTGCAATGAACCTGAAGGTTTGATGCGAGATATCGAAGTTTCGCCGCATGACGTACCCGCTGGTTTCGCAGAAGACGACGATCATGTCCCTGCGATTGCGCTTGAAGTCGATGGCCGTTCTCCTGCTGCCCAACGTTTGAGCTCAGGGCGCGGCTCGTCAGCGCCGCCGGCCCTGCAGCGAATGGTTATACGCAACCATCACGGTTGCCAGACCGAGAGCGAACCATCTGCGGACCGACCGACGATAAGCAACTGCTGGCGCCAATCCACAAGAAGAAGGCCATACGCCTCATTCAGCACGGAGAACGCCTGGACCAGCTTCTGGTCATCCGGGTTCTCACCGACCCATGCCCCCAGGACAGGAATACCGCCATCTTCGGAATATCCATACAGCGTGACGTTCCCACCCAATGGAATTGAAAATCCAGACTCAACCCGACCAGCGATCGAACCCGATGCGCAGAGTATCGGTGCCGGCCCTGGCGACACCCCAAAGCGTTGAGAAATTTCTGAGGCCGCATTGCGGCCGGGAATGACTGGAACGCGCGCTATTTTCCTGACGTAAGTGTTTCGCCAGCCATACTTTTCCCGGTTCTTTGCCTCAAAGGACTTGTACTCGGAAAGAAGCCTCTGAACCTGAACCAATTGGCTTTTAGGGAAGAACTCCAACTGGCACCAATCATCTTCGTGAAACGAAAATGCAGTCGCGTGCGGCGCCTCTCCCAGTGGCTCCATTGGCGCCAGATCGTCCGAGATGGTCGGAACGGTAAAGAGAATTTTCGTCGGGTCAATTAGTTGCGGCTTCCCTTCTTGAGCAGACGCCGTCGGCAGGCCAAACAACGCGAGTATTGCCGCTATCGCTTTCTTCAAGACACCACACCCCTGTTGTTGCGCATAACGCCGGAGTTAAGCCGCCCTGTGGCAGAGCCACAGACGTGTACAAGCGTAGCGTAAAGCACATAGTCGATGCCACAAGACGGAATCGACTTGAATGAGTTGCCAGACCTCAACCCGGAGACTTTCTCGTAGCACGCATGACGAGAAGCAGTAAGCCCAACTGAAACAAGCCACACGCTGTCAGGCAGGCCAGTTGCCTCATCTCTGTTGAGAGCAGAAATGGCCACCGATCAAACACCGGGCCAAGCGTCATGGAAGCTGGAAGGCTCAGGAGAGCCAAAAGGATGACGGGCACCAAATGCTCCACCATTGAATGGGCATATTTGGATCGCAGCAGCCCATGCCCAGGCAGTGGAAATGCCGAGAGCCGCCGCATAGATCTTTACCATCGGCCGAGTAAGTGCTTGCACGTAAGACCTGATGTTTGACGCAAGGGTGACCGAAGCCGCAGGTGAAGTGAGTCCAGTCAGCATGGCCTTGGGCCCATTGGACGCCAACGCCTGCATCAAGTCGCGCTGCGACGCAGGGTCGACTTGAACGAATTGTCAGGCGAGCACACGGCCGTCCGACAGATCAAAGCGATAGACCTTGCCATTGAAATCAACAGCTTCCGCAACACCTGAGTGCAATGCGAAACCCTCACTGAAAATGTCTGCACCCGAAGCAGACCAGAGGATTCTTCCAGACTCCGTGAAGCGAGAAATCTCCAACTCGCCATGAGAAATGAGAGCGCCAGAATCCATGCAGAAATGAACACCAAAGCAAGCGGCTGGATCTACAGCCAGCGCCCAATGGTGTTTGAATGGATCCGTGCTGAAGCAAACGACGTATGCGCCAATGGCGAGATAGCAACAACCGCCGTGTTTAAGCAGTGAGCTCGAATGAAGTCGAGTAGCGCCACCGCAAGCACCGAAAACAGCCACTGGCTGGCCATCAATCACTACGCCGTGAGCAGAGCTGTGACGATAGCCACCAGACAGGTCCAACTCAAACGAGTAACGCCTGATGTTATCGAATGAGCCGAAGGTATACGTTGGCTCATCCATGATTTCGATACTTTGCATGGCAGAGTTTCTTCTTGCGCATCTAACACCAGAGTTAAGCCCCCCCGCAACGGGGACGCTGACGCTTGCCAGCGTTGCGCGGGCAAGAAGCCAACGCCACGGCGCGGGGTCGGCTTGAACGAATTGTCAGGCCGCACCGCGCTCTATGCGGATGACTTCAGGAGACTGCGCGTCCATAAACATAAAGCACCTGCCAAACAAAGCCTTCTTGCCGAGCTCATCGAAGATGTTGTGACCGCGCGGAGTCATGAGAACCTCGTGAGTGGCGAGAGCACGCTGGTGGTTGTCTTCGATTGCTTGCCAGTTCGCCTCGGTGACTTCGAACAGAACCACGGTGGCGACACCATGGTTGTATTGAACCAATACATTTCCATCCTTCATGCTCATTGGATTCATATCGGGATGCGCATGGAAGACCCGTCGCAACGCTTCCTTTGCGTGCATCGTGGCCGCGGCGTCATCCAGATCCGCCGGTAGAACGGCAACTGTTCCATACTTGAATACTGCAAAGTCACGAGACCCGCTGGTGTAGTGCCGGACTCTTTCGATGATCATGTCCAGCGGCTGCACTATGTTGGGCTTCCAGTCTGGCACTGGCGGGAATCGCTCCGGCGGCCTCTCAGGCGGCCGCTTCTTCTTGAACAATCCGAACACGGCAGACCTCCGTTGTGTGTGTGGCCAAACGACCATCAGCCCCCCCAAACCGGGGCATCGCACACACGCTGCCACAGGCCTCCCGAGCCGGTCAATCAGGAAATCCCCCAAGAATCATGGGGATGAACGGGTGCCGCTGTTCGGTTGGCCATGCGCATTCGCCGGAATGCACGGCATGGACACCCCGATATGCGTTGTCGTGGCAATCAATCCTCGACATCCGAACCCCCCACGCTTCGAACGATTCGCATATCCGGAGAACTCGACCCGGGTGGTTGCATGAAATTCGCGGCCCTTGGTGCGGCGCCGTATTCGTTTCGATGTCCGGCGCGATCCCGGCGACCATGGCGGGCGGGCTTCACATCGTGCTCTGTCGTTGCTGGATGCGCCTGCCCGCGGCCTGCCGCCTGATCCGTCCGGACAGGGGCGGGCGCCTGTCTCCAAGGTCGGCCTCGATCCCGGCCGCAATGCATCGTTGCATCCCCGTTCGGGCGTATCCTGCGGCAGCCGCCTAGAATTCCGCCATCCCGCATCGCGCTTCCGCAGGCCGCCGCCCATGCCGATCTCCCTTCGCCGCACCGTGTTCGCCCTCGCCGCCACGCTGTCGCTGGCGGGGCCCGTCGCGGCCGGGGAGCCCGAGGTCTACCGGCTCGATCCGGTGCATACGCGGGTGATGTTCGCGATCGACCATGCCGGGTTCTCGAAGGCCATCGGCACGGTGTCGGGCAGCACCGGGCAACTGGTGTTCGATCCCGACGACTGGCGCAGCGCGCAATTGCGGGCCAGCGTGCCGATGACCCGGATCGACCTGGGCGACGCGGCCTGGAATCGCGCCACCCTCGCCGGCAATCTGCTGGACGCGGAAGACCATCCGGTCGCCGAATTCGTCTCCTCCCGGATCGAACCGATCGCCCCGGACCACGCCTCCGTGCATGGCGCGCTGACCCTGCACGGGGTGACACGCGAGGTCGTGCTGGACGTGAAGCTCAACGCCGCGAAACGCCATCCGCTGCCGCCGTTCCGCCGCACCGTCGGGTTCTCGGCGACCACGACGCTCAGTCGCAAGGCGTTCGGCATCGATGCCTGGCCGTCGGTGATCGGCGACGCGGTCGAACTGCGGATCGAGGCCGAGGCGGTCCGCGATCGCGGCGAGATGGCCGACAGCGCCACCGATGGCGCAACCGATGCCCCCGAGCCTCCCTCTTCTCCCGCGGAGGGCGTGCCGCAAGCGTCCCCCGCCATCACCACGGAACCTACGCCATGAGCCTGAAAAACACTCACGACCGCTGGGGCGGCGTCAGCCAGTCGCTGCACTGGATCATCGCCGCCCTCATCCTGGCCATGGCCTGGATCGGCCTGACCATGGGCGATCTGCCCAACGGTCCGGACAAGATCAAGACCTACGCGCTGCACAAATCGCTGGGCATCACCATCCTCGCGCTGGTCGCGCTGCGCGTGCTGTGGCGGCTGTATGCCGGCACGCCGAAGCCGGTGGCGGGTTCGCCGCACTGGCAGGAACGGATCGCCGCGCTCACCCATGCCGCGATCTATCTGCTGCTGTTCGCGATCCCGATCAGCGGCTGGGTGCTGAACTCCGCCGCGGGCTTTCCGCTGCAGTGGTTCGGTCTGGTCAATCTGCCGCATATCGTCGAGAAGAGCCACGACCTGCATGAACTGGCCGAGGAAGCCCACGAGTTGATGTTCTGGGTGCTGGCGCTGCTGGTGGTGGCGCATGCCGGCGCGGCCTTCTATCACCATCTGTTCCAGCGCGACGCCACGCTTGCGCGGATGCTGCCGCGCGGCTGGTTGCGCGTCGGCGACGCCGCCCCGGTCGCCCCCTCTTCCGACAAGGATTCCTGACATGCATCGCTTCTCCACGACGCGCCGATACGCGCTTCCCGTCCTGCTCGCCGCGCTGCTGCCGGTCGCGCCGCTTTTCGCCGCCGATTACGTCCAGAGCGCCGGGTCGAGCCTCGCGTTCGCCGGGACCTATCAGGGCGAAGGCTTCAAAGGCCGCTTTCCCGGCTTCGTCACCACGTTCTCGTTCGAACCGGCCAAACTCGCCGGCTCGAAACTCGACGTGACCATTCCGCTGGCCACCGCCACCGCCGGCAATCCCGACTACGACAGCGAACTGCGCGGCGCGGCGTTCTTCAACAGCGGCAAGTTCCCGCAGGCCCGCTACACGGCGACGAAGTTCCGCAGCCTCGGCGGCAACAAGTACGCGGCCGACGGCGTGCTGAGTCTGCGCGGCGTGAACAAACCGGTGACCCTGACCTTCACCTGGACGCCGGGCGCGAAACCGGTGCTCAAGGGCACCGCCGTCGTGAGGCGACTGGACTTCGGCGTGGGCGGCGGCGACTGGGCGGATACCGGCACGATCCCGAACGACATCCGGATCGCGACCACCGTGGTGTTCGCCCCGAAAAAGTAGGCAACGCGGAAACGGCGTCCGGCCGGCCGTGGGGCGGCCGGGCGCCCCCCCCC
>JAYRSY010000016.1:0-90103 GCA_041919915.1 Lysobacteraceae bacterium | reverse complement strand
GTGCCGTCATCGACGCTCAGTCGCTGAAAGCCCGCTTCGACGTAGGTGAAACTGCCGAGACTGTCGCGGGCCGAGGCCGCGAACGGGACGCAGGCCAGCAGGAGCGCGGCCGCAAGATGTTTCTTCATGAAATTCCCCAAGTGCCGATGGAAGCCGTAGCCGTGGATGTCCTGATCCGCGCCACGCGCGGCCCGCCAGTGTACCCAAGCGGCGGCCGGTTTGGTCCGGCCAGGGGGCAAACCGGCTTCGCGCGCTGTGTTTTCCGGGCGTCGGGGCCTGGCCGCTGGTCCCTTGGAAGGCCTCGCGCCGGACGGGGCCGGCCCCATCGCCCGGCCCGGACACAAGAAAGCCCGGCTTGCGCCGGGCTTCCAGGGCGGTCGCGGGGGAGCGCGATCGCGGAGATGCGTACTCGGGGCGTACGCCAACCCTGCACGGGTCTTGTGCGCCTCGGATCACCAGGTGAAGCGCGGGCCGACGAACCACTCGGTGTCGCCATCGGCGAACTTCACGTCGCCGTTGAGGCCCCAGTTCTGGTTGAACTTCACGGTCGCGCCGAGACGGCCGTAGAAGTCGCCGTCGAATTCTTCGTAGTCCTCGTAGCCGGCGAACGCATAGCCTTCGAACTTCTCGCCGATCGCACCGCGGACACCGACTTCGGCGCTGTAGCCGTCGAAATCGATCGCGTTCTCGACGTCGAGCTTCTGGTAGGCGACGCGGGTCACCAGGTCGACCTTGTCGTTGATGCCGTAGTTGTAGCCCACGCCGAGCTTCCACTGGTCGACGTCGATGTTGAAGTCGTCGGTTTCCTGACGGTTGTAGCCGCCGAAGATGTGGAAGTTGTCGTGGATCGCCACGGAACCGTCGATGCCGTAGCCGTCGGCGTCGCCGCCATCGGCGTCGGTGGCGACATAGCCGCCCTGGACGTAGTTGTAGGACACGCTCTCGGCCGCGGAGGCGGCGAACGGCAGGGCGGCGAACAGGCTCAGGGCGAGAAGGGTGCGCTTCATGGAGGAGAACCTCTTGGTTGTTATTGGGCCGGGGCGGAGATGTGGGGGTGTGGGGTTCCGCTCCGGTGAAGCGCATTCTCAGGATCGGCTCGTAACGAAACCTTAATATTGAACCCGGGCGTTCGGGAACTTTCGCGAAGTGTTCAGGTAGATCGCCGCAAGTTCCCCTCCGCGATGCGCGGGCGGCGAGCCTTCCGTTCAACCGCGACGGGGCTCGGCGACGGCGTCGATGCCGTCGAAATCCTCGAGCAGGATCGCGACCGCATCCGGTGCGCCGGCGGCGATCGCGCGGGCGACGGCGCGATGCTCGGCCGCTTCGATGCGGTTGCGCAGATCGCGGCCGCTCAGGCCCGCGCAGTGTCCGGCGATCGCCTCCGCGCCGCTGTCGATGTCGAAGGCCAGCGGTTTGCCGCGCAGCATCGTTTTCAGCAGGCGCCGGATCGCATCGGCGTCGGGCAGCGGGATCTCGATCTGCTTGGGCAGGCGCGAGAGCACCGCGGGATCGATCCGGTCGCGGCGGTTGGTGGCCGCGAGCACGAATACCGGCTGTGGTTGGGCGACGATGCCGTCCATTTCCTGCAGCAGCTGGCCGACGATTTCGGTGAGGATCGCGTCGCTCTGTTCGCCGCGCGCGGCGGCGACGATGTCGATCTCGTCGATGAACAGTAGCGACGGCGCCGATTCGCGCGCGCGCTCGAACAGTTCGCGCACCTTCTGTCCGCTCTGGCCGAGATAGCCCTGTTTGATGTCGGCGGTGGACGCGGCGATGAAGCGCAGTCCGGTTTCGTTGGCGAGCGTGCGCGCGATCTGGGTCTTGCCGGTGCCGGGCGGGCCGTACAGCAGCAGGCCGCGCGGGACACCGATACCGCGCTGGCGGAAGGTCTCGGCGTGCTTCAGCAGGCCTGCGGTGGTTTTCAGCGTTTCCAGCGTCGTCGCGGGCAGGATCAGGGTGTCCCAGCCGGCGTCGGTGGCGGTCGCGGTGGAGCCCTGCCGGCGCATCGCGGTGGTCAGCGTCTCCAGGGCTTCGTCGGAGAGCGGCTGGCGGGTGCCGTGTTCGCGCGCGACGCGCTTGGCGAGGCCGCTCAGATCGCGTCCGGACATGCCGACGGTCAGTGTTTCGGTCTGCGCCGGCAGCGGGGGCGGGATGCCGAGACGGGCGAAGTCGCCGGCCAGGATCTCCAGTCGCTGGCGGCCGTCGGGCAGCCCGATTTCGAGCTGGTCCTCGAAGCGCGACAGCAGCGCGGCGTCGATCAGGTCGCGACGGTTGGTCGCGCCGACCACCCAGACATGGGTCTGTTTGTCGAAGCCGTCCCACTGCGCGAGGAAGGCGGCGACGATCTCCTCGACGAAGCTGTCGCTGCCGGTGCCGCCGCGACGGCCGAACACGGCCTCGCACTCGTCGACGAAGATCACCGATCGCGGTTCGGCCCGGGCCTTGTTCCACAGCGCCTTCACGTTTTCGCCGCTCTGGCCGATGAAGCCGGATTTCAGATCGGTGAGCGACAGCGGGAAGAAGGCGCAGCCCATGCTGTCGGCGAAGGCGCGGGCGATGGTGGTCTTGCCGGTCCCGGGCGGGCCGTAGAGCAGCAGGCCGCGGGTCGCCGAGGCGCTGCCGGCGGCGAAGTGCGTGGCCAGCGAGGCCAGCCGCGCCTTGACCGCCGGCGCCAGCGCGACCTTCGACCAAGCGCGTTCCCAGACCTGCTCTCGGGTTTCCCCGGCGTTCGTGCCCGGCGACTGCAGTTGCCCCGAACGCAGCGCGTGGCTGCGTTCGATGCGGCCGGCGTGCTTCGTGTGGCGCTCGCAGGCGGCGTCGAAGTCGCGTACCAGCGCGCGCACGTCCTCGTTCAACGGCGGCAGCGCGTCCGCCTGGAACAGGTCGCGGTCCCAGACCACCACCGGCAGGCGTCCGGCATTGCGCAGCGGGATCACCGCCAGGCCGCGGCCGTGGGCGTCGCTGACCGAGATCGCGAATTCGCCCGGCGAGAGCCCGCGGACGCCCTTCCAGCCTTCCAGCGCGAAACCGGTGGGTGCGCCCGGACTGGGCGCCATCAGGCAGACGTAGGGGTAGGCGCCGTCGCCGCCGGTGTGTTCCAGCCGCATCAGCCGGAAACGGCAGCGCCACAGCGCGAGTCGCGGCAGGATCAGACGCTCCAGCGCGAGCAGGGCCAGCAGGGCGATGCCGGCGGCGGTCGTGGCGACGCCGGCGGAGACCGGCAGCCAGTCCGGCACCGGGATCCGGCTCGGCAGCCAGTCCTGCGGTTGCGCCGGCCAGAGCGTGGCGCCGATCGCGGCGAAGACCACCAGCGTGGCCGCCAGCAGCCACCACAGCGAAGGCGCGCGCAGCGGCAGCGACCGGCCCTGCTCGCGCCAGTAGCGCGGGCGGCGCAGCAGGCGCTGCAGGCCCAGGGTGGCGAAACGGCGGCGCAGGCGGCCGTCGATGCCGCGCGCGAAGGCCTGCAGTTCCGCTTCCAGCGCCCGGAGATCCCGGTCGCCGCCGTCCGGCCGACCTGCGGCGCCCTGCGAATGCGGATTCACGTCCCTGCCCGTCCTGCGGAATCGATGGTCGTCCGATGATAGCCCGCGGCTCGTGCAGCCCGGCTTTCGCTGCGTTTTGCGTTATTGTGATCGAAGTCCGGCTTTGACTAGGACATGCCGCGGCCAGGGGGGCGTGGTGATGCACGCGGGCCGGTCCTGACCGACGGCCGCCCTCGCATCGGATGCACTCCCGGACCGTGTCGCCGCAGCGGCCGGATGCCGCGTCATTTTTCCGGAAGGATTCGTGCCCATGGGCATCCTCAGCTTCAACGAACGCGTGACGATCGCGATCGACCTGGTCACGCGCCGATTCCCGAAGGCTTCGCTGCTGCGCGCCGAAGGCTGTGCCTCGACCGGTCCGACGACCACGCCGATGGCGATCGACCGGTTGCGGGTGCTGTTCCGCAACGACGACAACACGATTCTCGCGGCGGAAGAAACCGGCTACGGTGAATTCGGGCCGTTGCGGCGGCTCGATCTGGCGACCGGCACCGGGACGATCGACTGGCCGATCGACATGGATCTGCCCGAGGCCGACAACCTCAAGGAGGATGCCGCCTGGATCGATCCCTACGTCACCGTGACCCTGCGTCCGCGTCGCGGCGGTGGTGCGGAGTTCGTGTTCGGTGGCGGCCCGTCGACACAGGCCGTCGTCGTGGACGCGGTCTCTGGCGAGGTGTACGAAGCCCGCTGAGACCGGCTCCGGCGCGCAGGTCAGGGCGGCGTGGCGGGAAGCGATCCGTCAGCGGTGCCCGGAGGCCCCGCGGCGGGCGGATCGCCTTCCAGCGAGAATCGGAACGGCAGGCGGCCGATCACGCCCCGCCCACGGCCTTCGCGCGCCGCCGTTTCGCTGAAACGGGCGCCGCGGACCCAGCGCAGCGCCGCGCGATCGACATCGCGATTGCGCGAACTGGCCAAAATTCCAGCGTCGCGGACCTCGCCGCAGGGATTGAGCAGCAACTGCAGCACGACTTCGGCGGTTTCCAGTCCCGAAGCGCCCATGGCGTGCTGCAGCGGCGCCAGATTCGGTTGTCTGTCGGGGCCGGGCCGGCAGGGTTCCTGCTGGACCCGGTTGTACCACTCCGTTTCGGCCCGCCATCCCGCGGAGGATGGTGGTTGGCGTGAACGGTGCCGGGCGTCCTCGAACCAGAGATCGCAGGCCTCGCGCGTGTCGCGGCAGTAACCGATGCGCTCGGCGGCATAGCCGTGCGCGCCGCTGCGGTCGATGTCGCGCCAGGCCCGGGTCGGCAACCCTCTGTCCCCGGAGATGAACCACCATTTGCCTTCGAATTCACCCTCGGCGATCGTGCCGTAGGCGTATTGCAGGAAGCGGTCGCCGATCAGCGGTGCGGCCAACACCCCCCGCACCCGCGATTCGACATCGGCATCGGGCGCGTCGCGCGATGGGGCCGTGGACGTCCGGGCTTCCGCCGCCAACTGCGCCCGCAGCGACTGGGTATAGGCGCGGACGATGAGGTCGTCCTCCACCATGGTCAGGCGCGACTCGAAGCGGCCGATGCTCATGGGGAGCGTCTTCGGCGGTGTGGGCGGAGCCGGAGCCGGAGGCGGGGCGGGCGACGCGGCCTGCGCCGCTGCCGGAGATGCGAGCAGGACCGCGAGCATCGCAGGCAGGGCGTTGCGCAGGCGCATCGTGGGACTCACAGGATCGACAGCGTCTTTTCCTTGCGTTCGGCAAGGCGCTTTTCGAGGTAGTGGATGTTCTGGCCGCCGGCCTGGAAGCCGGTGTCGGCCATGATCCGCTGCTGCAACGGGATGTTGGTCTTGATCCCGTCCACCACCATCTCGCTGAGCGCCACCCGCATGCGCGCGATCGCGGTCGCGCGGTCGGGCCCGTGCACGATCAGCTTGCCGATCATCGAGTCGTAGTTCGACGGCACCCGATAGCCCTCGTAGATGTGCGAGTCGACGCGCACGCCCGGGCCGCCGGCGGCGTGGAAGTGCTTGATCAGGCCGGGCGAGGGCAGGAAGCTGTCCGGGTCCTCGGCATTGATGCGGCATTCGATCGCGTGGCCGTTGAGGACGATGTCGCTCTGTCGGATCGACAGTTTCTGTCCGGCGGCGACCAGGAGCTGTTCCTTGACCAGATCGATGCCGGTGATCAGCTCGGTCACCGGATGTTCCACCTGGATGCGGGTGTTCATCTCGATGAAGTAGAAACGGCCGTCCTCGTACAGGAACTCGAACGTGCCGGCGCCGCGATAGCCGATGCGCACGCAGGCGTCGGTGCAGATCCGGCCGATCTCGGCGCGCTGCTCCGCGGTGATGCCCGGTGCGGGCGCTTCCTCGACCACCTTCTGGTGGCGGCGCTGCATCGAGCAGTCGCGTTCGCCCAGATGCACCGCGTTGCCCTGGCCGTCGGCCAGCACCTGGATCTCGACGTGACGCGGGTTCTCCAGGAACTTCTCCATGTAGACCTGTTCGTTGCCGAACGCGGCCTTGGCTTCGCTCTGGGTGGTCTGGATCGCGGCGACCAGCGCGGCCTCGGTGTGGACCACGCGCATGCCGCGTCCGCCGCCGCCGCCGGCGGCCTTGATGATGACCGGGTAGCCGATCTCGCGGGCGATGCGCACGTTCTCCTTCGCATCGTCGCCGAGCGGGCCGCCGCTGCCGGGCACGCAGGGCACGCCGGCGGATTTCATCGCGCGGATCGCTTCCACCTTGTCGCCCATCATGCGGATGGTCTCGGCGCGCGGGCCGATGAAGATGAAACCGGATTTCTCCACGCGTTCGGCGAAGTCCGCGTTCTCGCTGAGGAAGCCGTAGCCCGGGTGGATCGCCTGGGCGTCGGTGACTTCGGCGGCGGCGATGATCGCCGGCATGTTGAGGTAGCTGTCCTTCGAGGCGGCCGGGCCGATGCAGACCGATTCGTCGGCCATGGCCACGTGTTTGAGGTTGCGATCGACGGTGGAATGCACCGCGACCGTCTTGATGCCCAGCGCGTGGCACGCGCGCAGGATGCGCAACGCGATCTCGCCGCGATTGGCGATGACGACCTTATCCAGCATGGGAGGGTCCTCAGCCGATCACGAACAGGGGCTGATCGAATTCCACCGGCTGCCCGCTCTCGCACTGGATCGCGAGCACGGTGCCGGAGACCTCGGCCTCGATCGGATTGAACATCTTCATCGCTTCGACGATGCCGAGCGTGTCGCCCTGCTTGACCGTCTGCCCGACCTTGACGAACACCGGCTTGTCCGGCGCCGGCGACGCGTAGAAGGTGCCGACCATCGGCGAGCGCACGACGTGGCCGTCGGGCAGCTCGGGGCCCGGGCGCGGCGTGCCGCCGGTGGCGGCTTCCACCGGCGAGGCCATCGGCATCGGCGCGGCCGGACGCGGGCTGTGCTCCAGATGCAGCGGCGCCGGGGGCGGCAGGCTCATCGCGACCCCGCCCTTGGGCACGCGGGCCAGACGGACGGATTCTTCGCCTTCCTTGATTTCGATCTCCGCCAGATTCGATTCTTCCAGCAGGTCGATGAGTTTCTTGATTTTGCGCAGGTCCATGGTGGTTCTCGATTGAAGAGTCCGGCGGGGCCGGGCTGAGGGTCAGGGTGCGGGGGATTCCAGGCGGCGGATCGCCGCGGCCAGCGCCAGCCCGTAGCTGAGCGGGCCGAAGCCGGCGACGATTCCAGTCGCGAGATCGGTGAAGTAGCTGGTATGACGGAACGGCTCGCGTGCATGCGGGTTGGACAGATGCACTTCGATGAACGGAATAGCGACCGCGGCGAGGGCATCGCGGATCGCGACCGAGGTATGGGTGAAGGCGGCCGGATTGATCAGGATGAAATCGACTTCGCCGCGTGCGGCCTGGATGCGTTCGACCAGGACGTGTTCGGCGTTGGACTGGAAACTGTCGAGCCGATGGCCCGCCGCGGCCGCGCGTTCGGCCAGATCGGCATCGATCTCCGCCAGGGTGGCGCGCCCGTAGATTCCGGGTTCGCGCGTGCCCAGCAGATTGAGATTGGGGCCGTGCAGGACGAGCAGTCGTGCCATGGTTCGGTCCAACGCTTGGGGGACCAGTCTGCTGGAAAGCCGGAGTAGTGTCCAGATCGGCGAAGATCGCCCCTTTTCAAGCGATTGTTTCAAACGCTATCGCGAATGCATGACGGCATGGCCGCCCTCGGCCATCCGGAACGGTGCGCTGGTCGAAGATGGGGCCGGACGGCAGGCGGAATGGGCGGCAGGCGGGAGGGGCCGGGGCCGGCGTGCCTGTCCGGCTGCGGCCATCGGGCGGGTCGCCACAAAAAGATACGGCCCCGGCGTTTCCGCCTGGGGCCGTCGCCCTGCACGGGTTGTACGGAAGTGTCGCGGCGGCGCGTGGCCTGCTGCGACGTGCGGTCCGGAGGTCGGGCATCCGTGCCGCGCGATGGGGTTGCGATCGTCCGGTCAGCGCTCCGTCGACGCCGAACAGAGCGTCGAGATCGTGGTGGCGCAGTGGCGGGTGAGGCTCGCCACCAGGCCGGGATTGGTTTCGTGTCCGGTCGCGGTCAGCATCACCATCAGATGCCCGGGACGCGGGACCCGCTGGATCACCGCGATTCCGGCATCGGTCTGCACCGTCATGTCGGTGAAACCGTGCTGGCCGAGGTCGCGGGTGAGGGTTTCCGCCATGTTCGACAGGGCGCTGGCCACCGCCGCGAGTCGCGGCGCGTCCAGCATCGGCGCGGCCGCATGGGCGAGGTGGTGACCTTCCAGATTCGACAGCACGCACGCCTGTCCGTCCGGGATGCCGGCAAGCATGCCGTGCATGGCGCGGATGACATCGTTGTATCGGCTGTACTCGAAGTACTTGCCGAACAACCTGCTTTGCGCGGGAAACGGGACGGTATTCGCGGACATGGGCGAGGCCTGGGTGACGGGGAGGGCGCGCGGACGCACCCCGGCGGTGAGGGCGGCCCGATGACGGTCGCACTCCGTCCTGAAGAGAAGCATCGTTCGTGCCAAGAGTGCCGCCGCCGCGCCGCGCCGGCGGCGGGGAGAGATCGAAATGGGAATTCGTCGCAAAAACAGGGTGATGGCGGGCGGGCGGCCCGGTGATCCCGGCGGCCGGGCCGGACCTTGATCGCGGTCGACTGTCGCTGGGGGTCAGCCCGGGTGCCGCGTTGTGTCGCATCCTTCCGCGACCGGAAATCGCGCGCCGCTCAGCGTCCGGCGGGTTCGACGAAATCGTCCAGTTCGCCCGGGACGAAGGGACCGATCCGACGGCGCAACACGCGACCGTCGCGGCCGACGAGCACCGAATACGGCAGCACGCCCTTGACGTTGCCCAGGCGCACGCCGGCATCGGCCGGGCCCGGGGCGTCGACCAGGATCGGGTAGTCCACCGGCACTTTCCGCAGGAAGGCGCGCACCGCCTCGGGGTCGTCCAGAGCGATCCCGACCACCTGCACGCCCTCCCGGCCCTGGCGGGCGTCGAAGCGCTGCAGTTCGGGCATTTCCTCGATGCAGGGCCCGCACCAGCTGGCCCAGACGTTGATCAGCAGCGGCCGTCCACGCCAGGTTTCCGGAACCTCGACCGTGTGGCCTTCGAGATCAGGCAGCCGCAGCGTCGGCATCGTGTCGCCCTCGCGCGCCACGCTCACGCCCGCAGGCGGGGCCGGTGCGTCGGCTTCGATCGCGCCCTGCAGGACTTTCTGGCCCAGTGCGCTGCGCCACAGCGGTCCGGGGCCGGAGACCAGCAGACCGGCGATGGCGCCGAGGCCGGCGGCGAGCAGGGCGACGAGCAGGACCGTACGCGTCTTCACGCATCGCTCCGGAGCGCGGTCGCCGGCGTCGTGTCCCGCATCGTCCGCGACTCAATCCCGCGCCGTGCCGTCCGCCGCGTGTCGCAGCGCCTCGCGCACGAGTTGCGGCGTGAGCACCGTCGGCAGCACCGTGCCATCGCCGCCGCCGCGCGGATAGATCACGTACAGCGGCACGCCGACCGCCTTGTAGCGTTGCAGGTAGGCGGTGATCGCCGGATCGACATCGGTCCAGTCGCCGACCATGTAGACGGCGTTCGCCTCGGCCAGCGCGTCGCGGAAGCCGTCGCGGGCGAAGACCGCCTTCTCGTTGGCCTTGCAGGTCACGCACCAGTCGGCGGTCATGTTCACCAGCACCACGCGGTCGGCCTTGCGCAGGTCGGCCAGGCGCTGTTCGGAAAACGGCACGCTGTCCGTCGTCGTCGACCGCACGCGCGCGGCATCGTCGCGCGGCAGCAGGGCGATCGCCGACAGCGGCCACAGCGTCGCGAGCAGGGCGAGCATCGCGGCGATGCGACCCCAACGGCTGCCGTGCATGTGCGCATGCGTCCAGGCCCAGGCCGCGAACGCCAGCGCCAACGCCGCCAGCGCCCACCAGCCGACGGCATCGGCCCCGCGCTGCTTCGCCAGCACCCACACCAGCCAGATCGCGGTGAGATACATCGGGAACGCGAGGATCTGCTTGAACGTCTCCATCCAGGCGCCCGGTTTCGGCAGTCGCCGCGCGAGCGCCGGCACGAAACCGATCAGCAGGAACGGCAGCGCCAGCCCGAGGCCCAGGAAAGCGAACACCAGCAGCGCCGATCCGGTGGACGCGGCGAAGGCCCAGCCCAGCGCCGGTGCCATGAACGGCGCGGTGCAGGGCGCGGCCACCACCACCGCGAGCATGCCGGTGAAGAAATCGCCGATCGCGCCGCTGCGGCTGGCGAGGCCGTGGCCGACGCCGACCCAGCGTCCGCCGACCTGCCAGACGCCCGACAGGCTCAGGCCGAACACGAACATCAGCAGGCCGAGTCCGGCGACGACCAGCGGCTGTTGCAACTGGAAGCCCCAACCCAGCGCCTGTCCGGCCTGGCGCAGCGCCATCGCCAGCGCGCCGAGCGCGACGAAACTCGACAGCACGCCGGCGGTGTACCACAGCGCATGCGCCCGGGCGCGCTGCGGACTTTCGCCGCTGCCGGCCAGTCCCAGCACCTTCAGTGACAGCACTGGCAGCACGCAGGGCATCAGATTGAGGATCAGTCCGCCGAGCAGCGCCAGCGCCAGCGCCGCGAGCAGGGTGCCGGCGGATCGACTGTCCCCGGGCGCCTCCGCGATGCCGGGCGTCGTGGCCGTCACGACGTCGGCCGTGGGTGTCGTCGGTGTCGACGTGGTGTCCGTGTCGGTACCGCCATCGGGCGGGGTCGAGGTCGCCGCTTCCGCACCGAGATCGGCGATGGCTTCGGCGACGGTCTTGTCCGGGACCTCGGGTGTCGTCGCGACGGCGGGGTCGCTCCGCACCTCGCCCTTGGGCACCGCGATGGTCGCGCTGCGCGTCATCGGCGGATAGCAGATGCCTTCGTTCTGGCAGCCCTGGAATGTCGCGCGCAGCGTGACCGTGCGCGCCTCGGGCGTCGTCCGCCGCAGCGGCAGTTCGACATCGACCGCATTGAAATAGACGATCACGTCGCCGAAGTGTTCGTCGTGATGGACGACGCCTTTCGGCCAGCGGGGCTTGCCGGCGGCGATGCCATCGGCTTCGACCACGAAGCGGCTGCGATCGCGATACAGGTAGTACCCGCGCGCCGGCGTGAACCGCAGCAGCAGGGTGTTGCCGTCGCCGGCGATGGCTTCGAAGCCGAACGCCTGTTCCTCCGGCAGCGGGCCGCTGCCGGTGCCGCCGAGCAGCGCGCTCAGCGGGCCGCCCGCCGCCGCACCGCTGCGTCCCAGCGGATTGAATCCGGTGGCGCCGTCCGCAGGATCCTCACCGCCGGTGGGCATCGTCACCGAGAGCGTGCGTGTCTGCGGCGGGTAGCAGATGCCGACATCGGCGCAGCCCTGATACTTGATCTTCAGCGACAGCGTCCGGCCGGCGCCGGCGATCCCGGGCAGGGTCGCGACCAGTTCGCCGCGATAGGTCTCGGTCTTGCCGAAGTACTGGTCCTCGTGCGGTTCGCCCTTCGGCATCCGCAGCGCACCCGCTCGCGCGCCGGCGGTCGCCGGTGCGACCGAGATGCGGTGGCGGTACAGGTAATAACCGTCGGCGATGTTCCAGCGCACCCTGACCGCATCGGGCCCTGCCGCCTCCGCCGAGAGCACGTACGCCTGATCCACCGGCAGCAGGTCGGATTCGTCGACCGCGGCCGCGGGCGGCGTGGCGAACAGCGGCAGCAGGGCGAGGGCGCCGAGCAGTCGGCGGAACGATGCAGGCATGGGGGAATCAGTCCGGGTCGCGGGTCGCTTCGGCCGCCCAGTGTAGGTAGTCGGGCAAGCCTCCGACAGCCTCGAACGCGATCAGTTCCGGCACGGCGTAGGGATGCAGGGTCCGGACCCGGGCGATCAGCGCCGGCAGGCGTTCCGCGCGGGTCTTGATCAGCAACTGCACTTCTTCCGCCTGCTCGATCCGGCCTTCCCAGCGATAGATCGAGGTCGCCCCCGGCAACAGGCTGACGCAGGCCGCCAGGCGCTCCTCGACCAGGGCCCGCGCGAGGGTCTGCGCGGTGCCGTGATCGGGACAGGCGCAGAAGCACAGCAGGAGCCGATCCGCCGTGCCGGTGGGCGCCGGCGTCATTCGCCGCCCAGTGTCGGCCGCTTCGGCCGGGTACGTCCGAGCCGTTTCGCGGTCAGTTCCTCGACGATTTCCACCAGCGCGATCCGGGTCCGCGGCGAGGCTTCGCGGAATGCCTGCACCAGGCGCAGTTCCAGCGGCTCCTCGACGAGAATGGCGTCGGCGGCGGACACCGAGTCGAGCACCGCGTCTTCGGACAACTGCATCTTGCCGCGGCCGGTGGCCAGCCACTCGAAGGCGACCCCGGCCACGTTGGCCACGGCGCGCAGATGGTCCACGCTCGGGTTCTTGCCCTGGGGCGACTCCCAGTGGCTGACTGCGCTGCGCTGGACGCCGATCGCCTCGGCCAGACGGGCCTGCGAGAGCCCGGCATGCCGGCGGGCCAGACGGATTCTGTCCTGTGAGTGCATTTTTCTGTGATTCAGTTCACTGAATGAAGGGGGTTGGCCTGATCGAAACACTTCTGTTGAAGATATCCAATCAGCTATTGATATTCACCCTGCTACCAAAATTGTCTGTACATTGTCTGCTTTTGGTGGCATGCCACCGAAGATAGCATGCGAATCAGTCAGATAGCGCCATTTCCTGAAGTGCGCTCACCGGGATTGGCCTGTTTTCGCGGACCCGGGGGCTTCACACCAGAAATGGCGTCGGTATTCTCACTCCAGCCGGTAAGGACGCTGGCTGCAATACGGAGGTTGCAAGGGGGGGAACGCACCTGCACGGGTGACGTCAGGATGGTCTTCTCCGGGAGCGCGCACTATATGTGCGCGCTCTTTTTTTGTGCGTCCGGAAAATAGGACGGCGCTTTCCGCCAAGGCTTCCGATGCCGGAAGCATCGCCCGGACGGAGCTTCCGCCGCGACCGGATCGGACGCACCGCGCGCGGCGACAGGTCGTGCTGCAACAGAACATGCGTATCCCGGGCGCATCGCCGGGATCCGGGTCATCGCAATCGGAACATGCTTCGTGAATGCCGCAAAGGCGCCGGACGTGGCCCGGACGCGCGCGGCCGTGGCTGCCGACGGATCTGCCGGCAGCGGGCGTGCGGCTGGGGAGGCGTGCAGGGCGCCTGGCGCCCCGCCGCGGGGCTTACAGCGCGTAGCCGAACTGCTGGCGGAACTGTTCGGCGAACTCTTCGTAGTCGAACCGCTGGTTCTGGGTGCCGGGATGCTCGACCTTCAGCGCGCCCATCAGATTGCCGATGCGGCCGATGGTCGGCCAGTCGTACTGCCGCTCGATGCCGAAGATCAGGCCGGCACGGAAGGCGTCGCCGCAGCCGGTGGGGTCGGTCACCCGGCGCTCGTGGGCCGGCGGGATGTCGTAGATCTTGCCGCCCGCGAAGATCCGGGCGCCGCGCGGGCCCTGGGTGGCGATGTAGGCCTTCACCTTGCCGGCGATGGTCTCCTCGCTCCAGCCGGTGCGTTCCTGCAGGAGGTTCGACTCGTAATCGTTCACGGTCACGTAGTCGGCCTGCTCGATGAACGCGCGCAGTTCCTCGCCGTTGAACAGCGGCATGGCCTGGCCGGGGTCGAAGATGAAAGGAATGCCGCACTCGGCGAATTCCTTCGAATTCTGCAGCATGCCCTCGCGCCCGTCGGGGCTGACGATGCCGAAGGTGACTCCCGACACGTCCTTCACGTGGTTTTCGTAGGACCGCATCATCGCGCCCGGATGGAAGGCGGTGATCTGGTTGTTGTCGTGGTCGGTGGTGATGAAGGCCTGGGGCGTGAACAGCTCCGGGATTTCCTTCACGTGGTCCAGATTGATCGCCATTTCCGAGAACCAGTCGCGGTAGGGGCCGAAATCGGCGCCGACCGTGGCCATCGGGATCGGGTTTCCGCCCAGCAGTTTCAGGTTGTACGCGATGTTGCCGGCGCAGCCGCCGAACTCGCGGCGCATCCGGGGCACCAGGAACGAGACGTTCAGGATGTGGACCTTGTCCGGGAGAATGTGGTTCTTGAACTGGTCGGGGAACACCATGATGGTGTCGTAGGCCAGGGACCCGCAGATCAGGGCTGCCATCGTCGGTCGTCGTCCGGTGAGGTGAGAGGTGGCGAATCGGCCGCATAGGGTAGCGGCTGCCCGATGGGGTGGCCAGCGCCGGTCGATGCCCGGAACCCCGCTCCGGACCTGTGCCCGCGCATCCGGAAAGCGTCGGAAGTCCGCAGCGGCAGGCGGTTTTTTGTTACCCTACGCGACCGCCGAATCGGCCGACCAATTGGCCGCCCGCCGCCCGTTTTTCGGCGCGGTTCGCCACCGGTTCGCGGCCAGCGCTCGCCCTCGGCACCCCTCCGCACGCTCCCCCACCGGCACGCCCTCCGATGTTCAAAAAGTTCCGCGGCATGTTTTCCAACGACCTGTCCATCGATCTGGGCACGGCCAACACCCTCATCTTCGTCCGCGGCCAGGGCATCGTCCTGAACGAGCCTTCGGTGGTCGCGGTGCGTCACGATCGCGTCGGCGGCGGCAATCGTTCGGTCGCGGCGGTCGGCAGCGAGGCCAAGCAGATGCTCGGCCGCACGCCGGGCCACATCACCACGGTGCGTCCGATGAAGGACGGCGTGATCGCCGACTTCACCTACACCGAGGAGATGCTGAAGTACTTCATCCGCAAGGTGCACAAGTCGCGTTTCCTCAAGCCCAGCCCGCGCGTGCTGGTGTGCGTGCCCTGCGGTTCGACGAATGTGGAGCGTCGTGCGATCAAGGAGTCGGCCGAGGAGGCCGGCGCGCGCGAGGTGTATCTGATCGAGGAACCGATGGCCGCCGCGATCGGTGCCGGCCTGCCGGTGACCGAGGCGCGCGGTTCGATGGTCATCGACATCGGCGGCGGCACCACCGAGATCGCGGTGATCGCGCTCAACGGCATCGTCTACGCGCAATCGGTGCGCATCGGCGGCGACCGCTTCGACGAGTCGATCATCAACTACGTCCGCCGCGCCCACGGCACCCTGATCGGCGAAGCCACCGCCGAGCGCATCAAGCTCGAGATCGGCTGCGCCTATCCGCAGGCCCATGTCCGCGAGATGGAAGTCTCCGGCCGCAATCTCGCCGAAGGCGTGCCGCGGGTCATCAAGCTCAACTCCAACGAAGTGCTGGAAGCCCTGCGCGAACCGCTGGGCGGCATCACCAGCGCGGTCAAGCTGGCGCTGGAACAGACCCCGCCGGAACTCTGCGCCGACGTCGCCGAGCGCGGCATCGTGCTGACCGGCGGTGGCGCGCTGCTGCGCGATCTGGACAAGCTGATCAGCGAGGAAACCGGTCTGCACGTGCAGGTCGCCGACGATCCGCTGACCTGCGTCGCCCGTGGCGGCGGCCGCGCGCTGGAACTCGTCGACATGCACGGCAACGAGTTCTTCTCGCCGGAGTGAGCCTTGTCCGGAGACGGGCCATCGCCGGCCCGCTCCGAAGCCTCGGGCAGGATGCGTGGTGCTTGCCCGAGGTCGCAACCGGTCCGCGGCCGTTCGTGTGCGTCCCTCCGCGGGCCCGGATCACCACCACCGTTCCCGATCAATCCTGTCGCGACCTTCATCTGACCCCCTGACGTGCCTCCCTACGCCGGCCCTTCCGCATCGCGCTCCGACGACATCGCCGGAACCCTGCGGTTGCTGGTTGCGTTGACCCTGGCGATCGTGCTGATGGTGCTGGATCACCGCGGCGGCTGGCTCGTCGCGATCCGCGGGCAGCTGGAAACCGTGGTCCAGCCGCTGTGGCGGTTGGCTGGACTGCCGGCGAAGATCGGCGACACCGTCCGCGACGACGCATCGACCCGCGCGCGGCTGGCGAAGGAAAACGAAGCCCTGCGCAACGCGCTGCTGGTCAGCGGCGCGCGGATCGCGCGACTGCAGGCGGCCGCGGCCGAGAACGCGCGCCTGCGCGGGCTGCTCGGCGCGGTCGAACAGGGCGGACTCGACGTGCAGATCGCGCCGGTGCTCGACATCGCGCTCGATCCCACCCGGCAACGGTTGCTGCTCGACGTCGGCGCCGAACAGGGCGTGCGCATGGGTCAGCCGGCGATCGACGCCGGCGGCCTGCTCGGTCAGGTGATCGAAGTGCGTTCCAGCACCGCCACCGTGCTGCTGCTGACCGATCCCGATCACGCGGTGCCGGTGGCGGTCGCGCGCAACGGCATCCGTCTGGTCGCCTACGGTCGCGGCGATCGCATCGAACTGGCGAACGTGCCCACGTCGAGCGACGTGAAGATCGGCGATCTGATCGTCACCTCCGGGCTCGGCGGCCGCTTCCCGCCGGGATTCCCGGTCGGAACGCTGGTCAAATTGCGCCGCGACGAGAGCCGCGCCTTCCTCGTCGGCGAACTGAAGCCCGCGGCCCAGCTCGATCGCGGACGCGACGTGCTCCTGCTGCGTCGCGCGCGGACGATGACGCCGCTGCCGCCGCCGGCCGCGCAGACCGCAGGCCCGGCCACCGGCGTCACGTCCACCGTTCCGGCGAGCACCGCCACCGCAACGTCGGCCCCGGCAACCGCCGCCCCCGCTTCCACGCCGAAACCGGCGGCGCCGGTCGCGACTCCGCCCGCGGAGCCGGCACGATGAGCCGCCCCCGTCGTCCCTGGCTGTTCCCGGCGAGCGTGTTCGCCGCGCTGCTGCTCGGGCTGATCCCGTTGCCGGTGGCGGTCCAGCCGCTGCGGCCGTACTGGCTCGCGCTGGTGCTGGCCTACTGGCTGCTCGAGGATCACGAACGCGTCGGGCTCGGCGTCGCCTTCGTCATCGGCCTGCTCGCCGACATCGCCTTCGGCAGCGCGCTCGGCGAACAGGCGCTGCGGCTGACCGTGCTGACCTTCATCCTGCAGCGCTTCCGGCCGCAGTTGCGTTTCTTTCCGATGGCGCAGCAGGCGCTGGCGATCAGCGGGCTGCTGCTCAACGATCTGATCATCGTGTCCGCCGCGCATTTCCTGTTCGGGCAGAAACCGCTCGGATGGATGTACTGGTGCACGCCGCTGATCGGCGCCGCGCTGTGGCCGCCGCTGTTCGTGCTGCTCGACGGCCTGCGCATGGGCCGCAAGCGCTGAGGCGGTGGCGATGAAACGCCGCTATATCCGCAACTCCGCGCAGGAAGCCGCGCAGTTCCGCGCCCGCGCCGCGTTCGGTTTCCTGTGCGTGGTGCTGGCGCTGGGCGGGCTGTCGGTGTGGTACTTCAAGCTGCAGGTGCTCGAACACACCGACTACGCCAAACGCTCGCAGGCCAATCGCGTCAAGCAGCGTCCCGAGGTGCCGGCGCGCGGCCTGATCTACGACCGCAAGGGCCGGGTGCTGGCCGACAACGTGCCGGCCTACCGGCTCGACGTGGTGCCGGCCGAAGCCGGCGACATCGAGGCGCTGGTCGCGTCGCTGTCGAGGATCATCGCGCTGACCCCGGACGACATCCAGCGCTTCCACGACACCCGTCGCGCGACGCGCAGCTTCCTGCCGGTGACCCTGCGCCTGCGCATCACCGATGAGGAAGCGGCGCGGTTCGCGGTCGATCGCTGGCGTTATCCGGGCGTGGAGCTGGTGCCGTATCTCACCCGTCGCTATCCCTACGGCGATCTGTTCGGTCACGTCGTCGGCTATGTCGGCCGCGTCGATCGCAAGGATCTCGAGAATCTCGGCGAAGGCACCGCGGCGTTCAGCCACACCGGCAAATCCGGGATCGAGCGTTACTACGACGACATCCTGCGCGGCGAGATCGGTTACGAACAGATCGAGACCAACGTCGAAGGCCGGATCATCGGCAGCCTCGGTCGCATTCCGGCCACGCCCGGCGCCGATCTGCGCCTGAGCATCGATGCCGATCTGCAGCGCGCGGCGACGATCGCGTTCGGCGACCTGACCGGCTCGGCGGTCGCACTCGATCCGCGCAGCGGCGAGATCCTGGCGATGGTGAGTCTGCCGACCTACGATCCCAATCTGTTCGTCAACGGCATTTCCCACACAGACTATCGGCGCCTGATCGACGATCCGGCGCGTCCGCTGTTCAATCGCAACGTGCTCGGCGGCGTCGCGCCGGGCTCGACGCTCAAGCCGCTGATCACGCTCGCCGGTCTCGACAGCGGTCTGCGCACGCCCGAGGACCGGGTGCTGTCGACCGGCGAATTCCGCATCCAGGGACAGAAGCGCGGTTATCGCGACTCGCATGGCGGCGGCCACGGCTGGACCGACGCGCGCAAGGCGATCGCCGATTCGGTCAACACCTACTACTACCGGCTGTCGCTGGACATGGGCATCCGACGCTTCGACGAATACCTCGCGCTGTACGGTTTCGGCGCGCCGACCGGCATCGATCTGGCCGGCGAATCCGGCGGCATCCTGCCGTCGCCGGAATGGAAGGCGGAGAACGCGAAGAAGCAGGGGCCGTGGTATCTCGGCGACACCGTGATCTCCAGCATCGGTCAGGGCTTCTGGAAAGCGACGCCGCTGCAGCTCGCGCAGGGCGTCGGCGCGCTTGCCGCCGATGGCCAACTGCGTCGTCCGCATCTGCTTCGCCAGCGGCGCGACGATTTCGACAAGCCGTGGACGATGGTCGAGCAGCCCGCGCCGCGCACGATCAGCCGCAGCCCCGCGCATCTGCAGGTGGTGCGCGAGGGCATGATCCGGACCGTGCATGGTCCCGGCGGCACCGCACGCGTCATCAGCCACGGTCTGCCGTATCTCATCGCCGGCAAGACCGGTACCGCGCAGGTGATCAGCCGTCGTGGCAGCGCCAGTCTCGATCCGAAGAAACTGCCGATGCATCTGCGCCACCGCGCGCTGTTCGTCGGCTACGCGCCCGCCAACGATCCGACGATCGCGATCGCGGTGGTGGTCGAGGGCGGCGGCTACGGTGCCAGCACCGCCGCGCCGATCGCGCGCAAGATCCTCGACGCCTGGCTGCTGGGCAAGATGCCGGAACCCGATCCGAAGGCGCTGGCCGCGGCCGCCGCCGCCCAGCCGTTCGCGAACGTGACCAGTCGCAGCGAAAGCACCACGGACGCGACGCCCGCGAGCGCGCCCGCGCCTGCCCCCGCCCGGGAGCCCGCGCGATGAAATCCTTCGTCCGCTGGCTGCTCGATCTGTTCCTGCGCTTCACCCGCACGCTTGACTGGCCGCTGCTCGCCGCATTGCTCGCATTGATGGCGATCGGGCTGGCGGTGCTGTACAGCGCCGGCAACGAGAGTCCGCGCCTGGTGCTGGCGCAGGGCGCGCGCTATGGCGTCGGTCTCGGCGCGCTGTGGTTGCTGTCGCGGGTTTCGCCGAGCCAGCTGCGCAGCGTCACGCCGCTGCTGTTCGCCGGATCGCTGCTGCCGCTGGTGGCGGTGCTGTTCATCGGCGACGGCAAGCACGGCAACCACTGGATCAATCTCGGCGTGTTCTATTTCCAGCCGTCGGAACTGCTGAAACTGACCCTGCCGATGATGGTCGCGTGGTATCTGCATCAGGAGCGCCTGCCGCCGCGGTTCACGACCGTGCTGATCGCCGGTGGCATCGTCGCGATGCCGACCGGTCTGATCCTGCTGCAGCCCGATTTCGGCACCGCGATGCTGGTCGCCGCCAGCGGCGCGTTCGCGCTGTTCCTGGCCGGCCTGTCGTGGCGCTGGTTCGCCGCCGCCGGCGCCAGCGTCGCCGCGATCGCGCCGGTGGCCTGGTTCTGGTTGCTGCGTCCGTACCAGAAGGATCGCATCCGTACCTTCCTCGATCCCGAATCCGATCCGCTCGGGACCGGTTGGAACATCATCCAGTCGAAGATCGCGATCGGTTCCGGCCACTGGTCGGGACAGGGCTGGGGCGAAGGTTCGCAGTCGCACCTCGACTACCTGCCCGAACACACCACCGACTTCATCTTCGCGGTGCTGTCCGAAGAATTCGGCTGGATCGGCGTGACGGTCACGCTCGCGCTGTACCTGTTCGTCGTCGGTCGCTGTCTGTGGATCGCCAGCGAAGCCCGCGACACCTATTCGCGCCTGCTCGCCGGCGCGCTGGGCCTCGCCTTCTCGGTCTACGTGATCGTCAACGGCAGCATGATCTCGGGTCTGCTGCCGGTGGTCGGCGTGCCGATGCCGCTGCTCAGTTACGGCGGCACCGCCGCGGTGTCGCTGCTCGCGGGGCTCGGCGTGGTGATGGCGATGCGGGATCGACGCTGAGCGCGCGTTTCAGCGCGTGCGCTTGGTGGCCAGTTTCAGCAGCATCCTGAAATACATCCCGGGCAACCATCGCTTCATCCGCCAGCGCATCGGTTCCTCCCGGGTCGGCAGGATCAGGAACTCGCCGCGTTGGGCCGAGGCGAAGACCTTGTCGGCGACGCTGTCGACGGTGTCCGGCGATCTGTCCATCAGACGCACGATCCGGGCCTTGGTGCGGTCGTCGGCGATCGCGGTCTCCACGAGATTGGTGCGGAAGAACGCGGGGCAGATCACGCCGACACTGACGCCGCTGCCGTGCAGTTCGGCGCGCAGCTGTTCAGAAAGCGCGACGACGCCGGCCTTGGCCACGCCGTAGCTCATCATTCCCGGTGCGCCGGCGAGCCCGGCGAAACTCGCGGTGTTGAGGATCTGGCCGCGCTTCGCCGCGATCATCGCCGGCAGGAACAGCCGGCAACCGCGGACCACGCCGAGCAGATCGATCTCGATGATCTTCCGCCATTCCTCCATGGTGGTTTCGATCATGGCGCCGGCCGAGGCGATGCCGGCGTTGTTGATCAGCACATCGACCCCGCCCCATTCGGCCTGCACGGCGTCGTGCAGCGCCTGCATCGACGCGTCGTCGCCGACATCGGCGATCAGCGCGAGATGACCGTCGCCCGCAAGCGATGCGCGCGCGGCCTCGGCGCGATCGGCGACCAGGTCGACGCAGGCGACACGGGCGCCTGCGCGCGCATAGCGCAGCGCCAACGCGAGTCCGAGGCCGCTGCCGGCGCCGGTGATCAGTACGCGACTGCGCGTTTGCGGCATGGCGGGCGGCTCCTGTGTGCGTGGATTGTCAGGATAGCAGGCCGTTCGTCGGCCCGGCGCGCGGACGCTTGCGCGATCCTGGCCGCCGGGCGTACACCATCCGGCGATCGGTCCACTGCAGGAAGCATCACGATGGGCGACTACGCCGCGCGCCTTCCGGAAATGATGAAAACGCTCCAGGGGTTCCGCCCGGAGCTCATCGCGGAAGACCGCGAGCGCGAGAAACAGTCCGGCGGCAAGGACCGGGTCGATCCGGCGCGATACGACGATCCGCTGTTCTTCCCGGGGCTGGCGCTGTCGTCCACGCTCGCGCTCTACGCGGACAGCCGGGAGCGGACGCTGGTCGAAGCGCTCGAACTGCTGAAGCCGCAGTCGGACGACGATCGCGAGCGTGTGCGTGCGCGCTGGGAGCGTCATTTCGCGGATCGTGCGCAGGCTGCCCTGCAACCGTTGCGCGCGGTGGCGGAACGGGAGCGGGACCCGATCGAACGCTGTCTGGACATCCTGGCCCTGCAGGAATCGCTCGCGTTCATGGCGCTGGGTGGTCTGCCGATCGCGGGCCTGTGCGGCTGGCTGCGCGCGAACGTCCGTGGCATGGATCAGGCGGCGGCCGATCTGCGCGTGGCCTGGCGCGATCTGGCGAGCATGGAGGAGCGCACCGATGCCCAGAAGATCCAGTTGCGATTGAAAGTGCTGGAAACGCTGAAGTCTTCGATCGAGGAGATCCGGAGTTTCGATGCCAGGCTCGACGGCAGGCTGCAGGTGCTGCTCGCCGCCTTCAACGCGAAGGAGAATGCGGATCCGGAGCCATCGGTGACGTCGGGCGCCGCCGAAGTTTCGTCGAACACCGCCGCGTTCCTGCTCACGATGCGCACGACGCTCGATGTGCTGATCCGGGCCAGTCAGGAGGACTTCGCGGTCGACAGCCGGATCCTGGACATGTTCGCCAACATCCGGAGCCAACTCGCCGACCATCTGCAGAAGGTCAATCACCGGACGATGGACGACGCGTTCCGCGCCGACGCGGCGATCGCGCGGGCGACGATCGACCGTCTGGTCACGGAAGGCCAGAGGATCGATCTGCGCCTGTTCGCGGAGCGCGTGATCGCGATCGCCCAGAACGATCTCGCCGTGTTCGCTGCGGCATGGACGCGGTTCTACGACGAATTCGACGGCACGTTCACCGGTCCGATCAAGGAGAGCACGCGGGACATCCTGATCGAGGAGAATTTCTTCCAGTCGCTGGCCGCGGAGATCGACGCGCTGGCGCCGGGAAGGTTCTTCGAGGAAGCCGAGTCCCGGATCGGCACCGTCCGCAGGTTTTCCGATCTCGACGATCGCCAGATGCTGATCGTCGAAATGGCGGTCAAGGCGCGCGTCGAGAGTCTCAAGCAGGAGTTGCGCAGGATGGATGACAGCTACTTCGAACTGTTCCTGCGTCACTACATCAGGGTTCCCCTGGCTCTGGCCCGGGACAAGCTGTCGCGCATGGCGGGGTATATTCGATGAACGGTCCGGCAATCCTGGTGCATCCGAACGCGGAGGTCGTGTCCCGCATCCGTACCGATGCGATGCTCGATGGCGATCGGCCCGCGTTCCGCGTGTCGTGGATCGACTGGGACAGCGATTTCCGTCGCGAGCTGCGCTTGAACGACGACATCGTCGCGATCGACGGCAGGTCGCTGTCCGATCTGCTGCAGCCGCAACGCATCCATGGCGGCATCGGGCAATCGGGCGAAGCCGCCGGCTGGGCCGCGCTCGGCGCCGTCGCCGGACAGGAAATCGCGCTGACGGTCTGGCGCGACGACCGCGAGCACACCGTGCGCGGCCGGCTCGCCCAGGGCGTGCACTACACCGATGCGGAGGGGCGCAATGCGATCGCCCCGGGCGGGCCGGCACGGATGGCGCGCGACGGCTTCGCCTCGACCTGGGCCATGTGGTTCGAGGATCTGCAGTCGCGGATGTCGTTGCTGTCGACGCGGGCGTGGTCGCAGACCGGCGATACCCGGGCGTACTTCGCCGAGATGCAGGCGCACGCGGCACGGGTCGAATTCCTGTTGGCCCGCTATCCCGGCGCCTTCGCCGAGACCCTGCGGCGCGACTGGCGGACGACGACGGATATCGTGCGCGGCCGACGCGCCGATCCGCCGGTCGACCTCGGTTATCGCGAGATCGGCGAACGGCGGCTGCACTTCGCCCGCGAACAGGCGGAGATCGCGTGGCGCGATCTGCTGGCGTCCGTCGCGGATCGCATGATCCCTGCCGCGCCGGCGGCGAAGGCGCTCGCGCCGGGCGAGGCGGTCGGTCGATGCGTCGAGCTTCCGCCGATCACGAACGACGACATCCGCAGCCATCTGGGCATGACCTACGTCGCGGCCGGATCGTTCGCCGATGGACACTGGTTCATTCTGCTCGATCGCCCGGAAGGTCAGCGGTTCTATCGCACGTTGTATCGCTACCTGGGGCAGATCAATCCGCGAATTCCCGAGCGCTTCCGCTATCTGGCCGAAGTGACGGACGAACCGTGGATGTTCGTCATCGACGGTCGATCCGCGACCGGGCTCGCCGTGCGTCCGTTGGCCGTGCTGGCCGGAGACGACGAGCTGTGCGTCGATCTGCGCGCGGAGGATCCGCAATTCGCCGGCGAAGCGATGCTGACGGCGTTTCCGCCGGTGCGGTGCGACGATGCCGATCCATCGAGCGTCGTCTCCGCCATGATCGATGCGGCGAAGCGCGGCGACGAGGCGGGTTGGCGTGGCCTGTTCGCGCCGTGGCGGATCGTGCACGAAAAATCACGGCTGCGTCTGGATCCCGCCTACGCGAGCGGCCGCGACTTCTTCGCGGCCGCGTGGGAGCAGACCCGCCGCAATCTGATGGGCGCGCTGCACGATGCCCGCGTGTCGCATCGGGGCGGCACGCGGCGGATCTCCTCGGCCGATGACGGCGGTGGATTGCCCGACATCGAGCAGACCGAGATCTGGGTGGATCATTACGGCCTGTTCGATGGCGAGCATCGCAGTTACCAGAACGCCGGCGTCAACCGGCGTTGGCGACTGCAGCGCATCGATGGCGGCCCGTGGCGCATCTCCGATGTGCAGTCGCTCTGATCCCCGGCGTTGCGGCCTCCGCACCGGACGGGATCTGCGGTAGTGTATCGCCGCCCCCGAACCGACCGACGGACCCCCGACCCATGAGCGACCCACGAACGCTGTTCGACCTCACCGGCAAGACCGCGCTCGTCAGCGGCGCATCGCGCGGCATCGGCGAGGCCATCGCCCACGTGCTCGCCGCGCATGGCGCGCACGTCGTCTGCACGTCGCGCAAGCTCGATGGCTGCGAGGCGGTGGCGGCGGCGATCCGCGATGCCGGCGGCTCGGCCGAGGCGCGCGCGCTGCACGTCGGCGACCCGGCGGCGATCGAAGCGCTGTTCGCCGCCCTCGACGAGGCCGGCCGCACGCCGGACATCCTGATCAACAACGCCGCGACCAATCCGTACTACGGGCCGATGATGGAGATGGATCTGGGCAGCTACGAGAAGACCGTCGAGGTCAATCTGCGCGGCTATTTCTGGACCACCGTGCAGGCGGCGCGGCGGATGACGACCCGCGGCGGCGGCGCCATCGTCAACATCGCCTCGGTCAACGCCCGGCGGCCCGCCTGGGGGCAGGGCGTGTATTCGATGACCAAGGCCGGCATCGTCAACATGACCGAAGGGTTCGCCAAGGAGCTCGCCGCGCAGGGCATCCGGGTCAATGCGGTGCTGCCGGGCCTGACCGACACCAAGTTCGCGTCGAGCATCACCGGCAACCCGAAGCTGATGGAGATGATGCGCGGGCTGATCCCGATGGGGCGCAGCGCGCAGCCGGACGAGATCGCGCCTGCGGTCCTGTTCCTGGTCTCCCCGGCCGCCGCCTATGTCACCGGCGCCAGTCTCGCGGTGGATGGCGGTTATCTGACCTGATCCGCGGTCATCGCCACGGCTACGCTTCGAAAGCAGCAGAAGAAGCGACGCCGATGCCGCCGCCGCGCTGCGCAAAAACTCCGGGAAGGCCCCGATCGCCGACTTCACGCGCTTCGCCCGGACGATCGAGGCGCTGGGTCCGAACCAACGCCGCGACGTGACGAAACCGATGCTGCTGCGGCGCTTCGACGTCCATCGTCTGGTCCGTGACATCGTCGTCGACCGTACGATGCTTGCCGACGACGGTGTCCGCGTGGAACTCGATCCGGCCCGTTCCCCGCGGAGGGAGGCGTTGGGCGAGGACCTGCAGCAGCCACCGGATTGAAGATCGCGCGGGTCGAGATCGGCGACGCGAATTTCCTGCGCGATGCCGTGGTGTTCCGGGTGTATTGCCACGAGCAGGACGTGCGCGGCGGGTCGTCGCGTACGCGCGTCGACGCCCCGGGGTTTCGGTGACAATGGCCGTCCCGGCCGGAGCCCGCGTCATGCATCTATCCTCGCTGCATCTTTATCCATTGAAATCGGCTGCGGGTGTCCGGGTCGATGCGCTCGCGATCGACCCGCGCGGCCCGCGTGGCGATCGGCGCTGGATGGTGGTCGATGCAGGAGGACGCTTCCTCACCGCGCGCGTGCTGCCGGAGATGGTGTCGATCCGGGCCGAGATCGTGGGCGACGGCTTGCGCCTGTCCGCGCCGGGACAGGACGCGATCGAGATCGCGGTGCCATCGCCCGATGGCGAGCGGCTGCCCGTGACGGTCTGGCGCGACACGGTGGAGGCGCTGTCGTCCGGCTCCGCCGCGGATGCCTGGCTCAGCGCATATCTGCAGCGCCCCGCGCGACTGGTGTACATGGACGCGGCCGCACGACGTGGCGTCGATCCCGCGTTCGCCCGGCCCGGCGACGAAGTCAGTTTCGCCGATGGCTATCCTCTGCTGCTGATCTCGCAGGCGGCGCTGGACGGGCTCAACGCGCGATTGTCCCGCGCCGGCGCCGTGCCGGTGACCATGGCGCACTTCCGTCCGAATCTGGTGGTCGACGGTGTCGATGCACATGCCGAGGACGGCTGGCGTCACGTGCGCATCGGCGGATTGCTGTTCGATGCGGTCAAACCCTGCACGCGCTGCGTGTTCACCACGGTCGACCCCGCGCTCGGCCGCCGGCGCGACGACGGCCAGCCGCTGGAGATGCTCAAGGCCTATCGGCGCACGCCGGCGGGCGTCACCTTCGGCATGAATCTGATCGCGCGCGATCTCGGGACGTTGCGCATCGGCGATCGGGTGGACCTGGTGTGACCGCCGCTGGCGGTCGGCTCACTCCGATTCCACGCCGGCCAGATCCAGCACCCAGCGCGGCACCACCGGTTCTCCGGCGTAGAAATCCTTGGGTTTCTTTTCCGCCATCGCCCAGCGATGCAGCCAACTCGGGCCGTAGCGGCCGTGGTAGCCGTCTTCGCGCTGGTATGCCGGATCGCGCATGGCGTCTTCGAGCGTGACGAAGCGATAACCGCGGCGCCGGATGCCTGCGATCAGTTCGGCGTAGGCGACCGCGTTCAGTTCGTTCGCATGCAACAGCAGGATCTGCGGCAGTGCGTAACCGAGCAGCGCCTGCGACTGCTGTTCGTAGTAGTCGATCTTGTTGAGCATGTACGGCACATAGCCCAGGCGCAGGCGTTCGAGCGTGGCCGCGCGCTCGGGCGTGTCGGGTTGTTCATCAAGCACGCGCGCATATGCGAAGGCCCAGACCCATTCGCCGTTGTCCACGGTCACCGGCGCGATGCGGTAGCCGTGGGCCGCGAGGAAGTCGCGGATCGTGGCCTTGTCCTCGGCGGTACGGCCCGCGCGCAGGTACGGATGACGGAACCACTGCGGCGTTTGTCCGCGCTTCGCCAGCATCGGCCGCAGCACCCGTTCGCCGCGCAGGATCGCGTCCTGGAACGCCGGGATGCCGACGACATGCGCATCGACATGGCCGTAGGTGTGGTTGCCGAGCGCGTGACCGTCGTCGAGCCAGGCTTCCAGCATCGCGACGCGCTCCGGCTGCACCACGCCGTCGATCTCGAGCTTGTCCTCGTTGACGAAGCCGACCACCAGCACGCCTGCTTGCCGCAGCTGCGCGAGCAGCGCCGCATGGCGGACGCGCAGATCCTCCGGCGATGTCGTCTCCATCCGTTGCCAGGGCAGATCGTCGATGGTGACCGCGATGCGGCGGTCGGGTTCGTCGGCGCGTGCGATGGCGGCGAACAGGCAAAGGCTGGCGATGAGCAGTCTGCGCATGACGATTCCGGAAGCGGGCGATGTCGCACTTTACAGGCGGATGGGCGGTGCATCCGTGGCCCGCACTCGCCTCGTAGACGAGGGACCGCCACTTGGCGACCGGAATTCGACCATGCGTCTGTCCCGTGCCTGTGCCCCGCTCCTGCTGTCCCTGGTCTGCCTGGTGGTCGGCGGCTGCGCCAGCGTCCGCTTCCCGCCCGCGCCGCCGGCCGCCCCGCTCGCGGACGGGCTCGACGGCGATGCCATCTTCGCCCGCACGCTGGCCGCCCACGGCGGCGACCTGCGCGCCTATCCCGGCGACATCAACCTGTCGACCGACGGCCGCTGGTTCGCGCTGATCCAGCGCATCCAGCCGCTGGTCAGCGACAGCGGTTTCCGCATCCGCTCCGAGGAGCGCTACCGCCCGCGCGATGGTCTGTATGCGGTCAGCCATTCCGGTCCGCAGGGGATCAAGCATGTGGTGCGCAGCCGCGACGGGTTGACGGTGGCGTACAACGGCGTGCGCGAAACCGACCCGGCGAAGCTGCGCGCGACCGCGATGACCAACGATGCGTTCCGCATGTTCCATTTCGGCCCGAGCTTCTTCCTGGACCGCGTCGATCGCTGGGTCCGGCTGGACGATGCGGAGGACGCCGGGCGCCGTTTCCATCGCCTGCGCGCCACCGTGCGGCCCGGCTTCGGCGAGGCCACCGAAGACGAGGTCGTGCTGTGGATCGACCGTGACGATGCGCGGCTGTACCGCATCCACATGAGCCTCAACGGGTTCGAGACCACGGTCGGCGCGCACGTCGACACCACGTTTCTGGCGTATCGCGAGGTCGACGGTTATTGGCTGCCGGTGCGCTTCCACGAACGCGTGCGTGGACCGCTGCGCATCGACGCGCACACCTGGTGGACGACCGGCGTCGATACCGGCCGCGGTTGGCGCGACGCCGACGTGCGCGACGCGCTGTCCGGAACCGCCGCGGCGCCGGCGGCACCGCTCGCGCCCTGAACGGCTCGCACACCCGCGCTGCGGGCAATCCGGAAGCGGGAGTGGAAATGGAAACGGCGACCCTGCGGTCGCCGTTTCCGTTCCTACTGCGTGGGTCCGTGGCGTTCAGCGCACCACGAACACCACGGCCGTGCGCGGCGGCAGGGTGAAGCGGCCGCTCGCCCGATCGTACGCCGCCTGCGCGGCGCGGCGGTCCGCGGCATCGTGGGCGGTGTGCACCGGATGCAGGCGGTACGACTTGCCCGCTTCGGTCGGTAGGGTCAGCGACTGCGCGACCTTGTCGACGTTCACGAAGTACAGCACTTCGCGGAAGCCCGCGCCGGCATAGCCCCGGCCGTCGAGATGGCCCGCCAGCACCGTCGCCACCTGCGCGCTGCCGGTGTTGCGGAAGCTGAGACGCTGCTTGATCTCGTCGGCGCTGCGCAGGCGGAACAGGCGCGAACTGGCGCGGATCTTCATCAGGTCGCGGAAGGCGTCGCGGGTCCAGCGGATCTCGGTGGCGGTCGGCTTGATGTCGGCGTTCGCCAGCAGCGGCGCCATCACCGGCCAGTTGTCGCCGTTGTCGCCCTGCGGCGGCAGGCCGGCGGCGTAGCCGTTGTCGAGGTAGCGCCAGTCGATGCGGTTGAACCAGTCGCCGCTGTCGTAGCTGTTGCGGTCCAGCGACTTGCTGCGCAGGGTGTCGATGCCCGCGTGGAAATAGGCCACGCCCTGGCTGAAGCTGTTGATCGCCGCGCCGAGCATCTGCACCCGCGCGCGGTCCTCGCGGCTGGTGCCGACCGGCAGCTTGAACGCGTTGTTGTCGAACAGCGTCCAGTTGTCGTGGTTCTCGACGTAGTTCACCACTTCCTGCGGATCGACCACGTAGCCGGCCGGCTGGCCGCCGTAATCGATCTGATCGAGGCGCAGCGTGGCGTCCCAGTGGGTCTGCAGCACGTAGTCGCGGATCGAGCCGGCGAGGCCGACCTTGATCACGTCGGCCGACCACATCAGGTCGTTGCGGCTCTTGTTGCCGCCGGTGCCGTTGTCGTCGTAGTGCATGCCGTTGATGTAGCCCTGGTTGCTGCGCAGGGCGTTGCCGCCGTCGAAGCCGGAGCCGCCGCGGACATGATCGCGGGCGCGGTCGCTGAAGGTGCCGATGCCGCTGCCGTTGAGCGACAGCTGCGAGGCCTGCACGAAGCGCGCGCCGTTGGCCACTTCGCCGAAGTTCCAGCCTTCGCTGATCAGCTGGATCGGACGGCCGGCGGCCGCGGACACGTCGTCGCGCAGTCGTTCCATCACCGCGCGCGGCTGGTGGCCCATCAGGTCGAAGCGGAACGAATCGATCCGGTACTGCGTGACCCAGGTCCTGACCGAATCGATCATGAGCTTGGCCATCATCCGGTGTTCGGTCGCGGTGTTCTCGCAGCAGGTCGAGCGTTCGATGTCGCCCGCCGCGTTGAGGCGGTGGTAGTAGCCGGGCACCACGCGATCGAGCACCGAGCGGTCGCCCTGGCCGGAGGCGCTGGTGTGGTTGTAGACCACGTCCATGCCCACGCGCAGGCCGGCCTCGTTCAGGGCCATCACCATCGCGCGGAATTCGCGGATGCGCGCGGCGCCGTCGTCGGCGTTGCTGGCGTAACTGCCTTCCGGCGCGGTGAAGTGCCAGGGGTCGTAGCCCCAGTTGAAGCAGTCGGTCCCGCGCGCGGCGCCGGCCGCGGCCTGCTGCGCGTCGGAATCCGGCGCGGCGACAGGAATGACCGGCGTGACGCAGCCGCGTTCCGGCGTGCTCGCGAAATCGAACACCGGCAGCAGGTGCACGTCGGTGACGCCGGCGCGGGCGAGGCCGCGCAGATGGCGCATGCCGTTCGAGTTCCACTCCGTGAACGCGAGGTACTTGCCGCGGTTGCGCGCGCTGACGCTGTCGTCGCCGGCCGAGAAATCGCGCACGTGCAGCTCGTAGATCGCCATGTCTTCCTGCGCGCGGACGTTGTCCGGCGAACGGGCGTGGCGCCAGCCCGGCGGCATCAGCCATGGCGAATCGAGGTCGGCGATGTAGCTGCGCTGCGAGTCGGCGTTCAGGCCGATCGAATACGGGTCGGTGACGAGATTGCGCACCACGCCCACGCCGCGGACGAAGACTTCGACCGCGTACCGGTAGTAACGGCCGTGACGTTCGCCGCGCGCGTCGGCGCGCCAGATGCCGGTGGCCGAGTCGAAGGTCATCGCCTCTTCGCCGTGGGCGACGCCCTGCGCGCCGTAGGTGCACAGCGTGACCTTGCGTGCGGTCGGGGCCCACAGCTTGAAGGTGGTGCGGCCGCGACGCAGCGAGACGCCGAGATCGTCGACCGCTTCGGCGGCGGCGTAGCGATCGTCGAGCAGGCCCGCGAGCTGCGGCGTGGTCGCGCCCAGCACCTTGCCGTCGGCGTCTTCCTGCACCAGCACCAGCTGATGCTTGGCCAGATCGGCCAGCCGCGCTTCGTCGGCGGGATTCACCGCCAGCACCACGCCGGCATCGAGATATTTGAAGCGCTCGGCCGCGTCCGCGGGCACGCTGCCGCCGACCTGCAGCGTCAGCGCGCCGTCGGCGCCGCTCACCGGCTGTCCGCGCGGTGCGACGATCTGGCCGTTCGCCGAGTGATACAGCCTGAACGTGCCGAAATCGTCGGCCAGCGGCCACTTCAGCAGATTGCGGGTGAGCCATGCGGCGCGTGCGTCGGTGGTGGAGACGCGGCGGGTGTCCGGCAGCGCGGTGAACACGGTCGGCGTGCCCTGCACCAGCCACACCTGGCCGACGCGGTTGCTGATCGACAGCGCGGCGTAGCTCACGCGGATGTTGTCGTTCCAGCCGTCCTTGTTGTTGACGCCGCCGTTCGGGTTTGACGGCATGCCGTGGATGATGAACTCCACCGCGCTGCGGTTGGCGTCGCCCTGCGGGTTGAGCACCGGCAGATCGAACACGATCTCGCTGCCGCCGGCCGTGTAGTTCGGCATCGACGCCAGCGGCACCGGATTGCCCCACTGGTCCAGGGTCAGCCCGACGAGTCGCGCCGGATCGATGCCACTGCTCGGCCACAGATGCAGACCCCACGGGTCGTAGGCGCCATCGAAACGTTTGTAGTGCACGCGCAGCGTGTCGATATCGGGCGTGGCGCCGAGCGGGTTGTTGCGATAGACCGTGGCGTCGCCGGAGCGCAGCCAGAATGCGCCGCCATCGGTGAATTTCACGATGCGATCGATGCCCGGATCGCCGCCCTGGCCCGGCGGATGCACGATGAAGCCGAAGCCGGCGGCCGCGGGATGCGTGAACCGGTCCGCGCGGATGTCGAAATACGCGCCGTAGGCGTCGATGCCGGATCGCGCCAGCGGCGCATTCCACGACACGTCCGGATAATCGGCGACGTACTGTCCGGCGTCGTTCACCTGCCACAGATGCAGGCCCCAGTCGCCGTAGTGGCCGTCCGCGCGGTTGTAATGGATGCGCACGTCGATCGGCGCGCCGTCGCGCGGCGGCGTCGGGATCGGCATGAGCACGGTGCTCGCCGTCGTCGCATCGCAGATGCCGCTGGTCGCAGCGACCGCAGGCGAAGGTGCATCGAGCGTCGCGACCGGTGTGCGCGCGAGGGGCGCATCATCGTCCTGCAGCGGTAGATCGCAGGCCGCGAGCATCAGTGTCAGCAGAAACACCGCGATCGCCGGCAGCGATCCGCCGCGGCGTTGAAAGAACATGCGCATCCTGGCCTCCGGGGCACTTCGCATCGGGGAGCGCCGCTTCGAGAAGGCATGTTGCATTGCAGCAGCAATCCCCGGAAAAACAGGGCGAAAACGCATGCGCTCGCAGCGACGGCGCTGCACTCTGTCCGATCCGGATCGGCGCGACAAGGCGAAGCGGGGATCCTGAAATCGTATTCCCGTGAATACGTATTCCATGACGGGCTAGCGCGATCGGGCGATGGGCGCGGAATGCAGCGCGCGCTAGCGTGGATCGACCCGTCGATGCCCGGAGGTCGCCATGTGTTGCGGACGTTGCAGAGCCGGACTGTCCTGTGCCGCCGATCGTTCGTCGCGCGCCCGGGCCCGGTCCGCGGTGCGGGCGCTGACCCGCGACACCGGCGTGGACCACGGTCTGCGCCGTAGCTTCGGCGATCTGACGGCACCGGAAATCCGGCAGGCGGATCTCGGCCTCCTGAGCCGGCTGCTGCTGCGTCGGCCGCCGCCGCACATCGGTTTCGGCGAGGTCAAATCACAGGCGGGACTGAATCAGGGCCTGCACCAGTTGCAGGAAGGATTGAACGATGTCGCCAGGCGCACGCCGATGGCTCGCAGTGTCGTCTATCCGCGCGTCGGGCTCGCCTGGTATCTGCCGAACGGGCTGGTGCGCTACATGGTGGCGCAGCCGAACGTCGACCCGCGACTGAGTCGTCGGGTCTGGCAGGGCAATATCGGCCGCATCGGTCCGGTCCCGGCGTCGGTGCTGCGGGGCGCGAGGTCGGCGCAGGACGTGCTCGACCGCGAGGCGCACTGGCGCGAACAGCAGGTGCGCAATCTGGTGCACAGCGTGACCGGGCAGCCCTTCCGATCGTTGCCGCAGGGTCATCGCGGCCACGATCTGCAGCCGTTGCCCACCGGCAGCACCATCCCGGGCATCCTTGGACGGATCGTGGTCGGCGCCAACCGGTTCGACGACGCCATCGACGCGGCCATCGACGCGGCGCTGGCCATGGATTGACCGCCGCGGCGGCCGGCGGCAGTGCGACCGGGCGCACGTCCCCCATCGCCACCGACCTGCCGTCGACCCGCCGAAGGCGATCCCGGGCGCGTTTGGCCTTATCCTGAAGGCATCGAACGGACCCGGAGTGGAAACATGCGTTCAGCGATGGTGTGCTTCGGCATGGCGCTTGCCCTGCTGGTCGCGGCCTGCGGCAAATCGGACGACGAGCCCAAGCAGCCGGTCCTGCCGGTTCCGAAGTGCGAGGGCCTGCCGGACGAGGCCGCGAAAACATTCGCGCAGCTGATCCACGCCATGGACCGCACCGGCGACATCGCCGCGGTGACCGCGAGCTTCCGCGCGCACCGCGCCACCCTCGAAGCGCAGTTCGCCAAGCGCGACCCCGCGCTGGCGAAACGGCTCAAGCCGGTGCTCGACAAGCAGTTCTCCGACGACGCGCTGCGCGCACGCATCGCCTGCGGCTTCACCGGCCTCGCCGGCAGCGGCAACGGCGTCGCCGCGCTCGATGCCTGGTCGCGGACCCCGGAAACCCGCGCGATCACCCGGGCGATCTGGACCCGCAAGCCGGCGCCCTCGGAGGAAGAGAACGCCGAGATGACGTCCGCGCGCAGAACCCTGTTGCGCAACATCGCCTCGGCGATGGCGCTGCCGCAGATCAAGGCCAATACCGACGTGGTCGCCGCCGGCGAGGCCGCGGGTCTGATCGCCGCGCTGGACGCGCCGATTTCCCAGATCGCGCCCCCCGCATCCAAGCCCGAGGTGGCGATGGAGGCCGTGGTCGACCAGTGGCTGGTGCCGGCGCTGATCAAGACGCCGGACGACGATCTCGCCGACTATCTGAACTTCGTCGAGAGCCCGTTCGCCGCCGACTACTACGTCGCGCTGACCTCCGCCTACGATTTCCGCAACGGGGCCTGGTACACCGCGCTCTACGAGCAGCTGCGCGAAGCCTCGGCGCCGGGCGATCTGCCGGAGGGTCTGCCGGGCAAGGACGCGATGATCGCCGAAGCGCGCAATCTGCTGCTGAACGTGCCCACGCCGCAGGCCGCGGCCGACGCGACCGCGCGCCTGCTGCAGGTCGAGCGGGTCGATCCGCGCAATCCCGAAGTCCATCTGCTGCTTGGCGAGGCCGCGATCAAGAGCGCGGCGCCGATGCAGCTCGGTCCGGACCAGATCCGCGCGGTCATCGAGTCGCCGAATTACGAGCAGGCCGAGAAGCATCTGGCGAAGACCCTCGAACTGGCGCCGGTCAGCCCCGACGCGCATCTGTGGTTGGGACGTCTGCGTTACCTGCAGGGTCGCGACGCCGAGGCGGTCCAGGCCTACCAGAAGGTGGGCGAACTGGCGCCCGAGCATCCGTCGCTGAACCTGTTCCTCGGCGATCTGTTCTTCGTCGGCAACGACTACAGCAAGGCCGCACGCTATTACCTCGCCGCGACCGCCAAGCCCGAAGGACTGCCCTTCGTCCACTACACCGCGATGGCGCATCTGCAGATGGCGCTGCGCAAGGGCAACCGCATCGCCGATTATCCGCGTTACGCCGACGCCTACCTCGCCGCGCATCCTGATGCCTGGAGCGTGCGTCTGGATTACGCCGACTATCTGATGTCGACCAACATCCGCGCCGACAAGATCATCGCCGTGGCCGATCCGGTGCCCGAGACCTGGCTGCCCGAGCGCCGGATTCCGGTGCTCTCGGCCGCGCTGGTGCGCAAGGCGTCCGAACGCGTCGAGAAGAAGACCGGCGAACCGATCGCCGACGGCCTCGCCGCGCTCAAGCGCGCGATCTCGCTGAGCCCCGAGCCTCGCGCGCTCGCCGAAGCGGTGTGCCGATCGGGCGTGGACGCGAAGATCGCCCAGGTCGCGGCCGACAACAGCGCGAACCGCAAAGGCGTCGCCAGCGCGCTGGTCGTCTGCTCCCTGCGCTGGCAGCGCGCCGACATCCTCCGCATCCTCACCCCGACCGCGCAGGCGGCGGCGCTCAGCCTGCCCCAGCCCGATCTCTACGGCGACACGCCGCTGTGCTACGCCGTCGCCACGAAGAACGTGAAGGGATTCGTCGCCCTGGCCAAACTGCAGGTGAGTCCGGTGCAGAAGTGCAACGACGGCAACACCGTCTCCGAGCGGCTGTCGCGCATGTCCTACGGCGGCGACCCGGAGATCGTGCAGATGCAGAACGTGATGACCCGCTTCTACCGCAAATCCTGACCCGCGGCGATCCGCGGGCGTGCGGGTCGCGCTTCAGGATGCGGCGTCGTCCGGAGCGCGTCCCGCCGCGTCGCGACGCGGCCGGCCCGGGATCCGTCGTCGGGGCGCCTGCGCTTCGCGTTCCTGCATCTCGCGCACGCGTTCGCCCGCGGTGCGGATCAGCGTCGGCAACACACGCGTTTCCGGCAGATGTTTCCAGTATTTCTGAGGCATTTCCTGACGCATCATCCGGGGGTTGAGGCGGGCCGGATTGAAGATGTTCGCGTAATAGGTGCGCCACAGGTCTTCGCGGGCATCGTCCGCGGGCGCGTCGCCGCGTTGCGCACCCGCGGCGAAGGACAGTGCGCTGCCGTCCCAGAGCGCGCTGCGATACGGCGTCAGGATCGCCCAGCGCATGCCGGCGAAGCGACGCGCGAAGAACGGGGCGACGCGATCGACGATCCAGTGCGCCGGCTCGAACCACGCGATGAACGCATCGTCGTCGCCGGGCACTTCGCGGAAGCGCACGAAGGCCTTCATCTTGTGGGTATCGCGACCGACCGCCTTGGCCAGTTCCGCGGCGCGGTGGACATCGGGGTCGGTGATCCGGTCGAGCAGATGCTTCTCGCCCCGGGCAATCCGCCACGCGATGCGGTAGAGCAGGGCATGCCGCTGCGGATCGCGATGGCAGAGCACGGCGCCGGCCAGCGCGAAGAGCGCGGACGGCACCTGCGGCGCGGACCGGATCGCCGGCGCGTCCGCGAGGTCGGGCGCCGGCAGCAGCACCGTCTGCGCATCGCCGTCCCAATCGATGTCCTCGGGCGCGATGCCCGCGCACAGGCCGATGCGCGCGAGCCTGCGCCAGGCATCGAGATCCCAGCCCGGCTCGACCTGCGCGCGGTGGCGGACCATCGTGCGGCTCAGGCGGCGAACAGATCGCGCTGGCGCGGCTTCGGCGCCAGCTGCGCGCGCAGCGTCGCCGGGTCGTCCAGACGCTTGCGCGGGTGGTGGTCGGGCAACTGCACGAACGGCAGCATCTTCTGCAGCGGTGCGCGCAGCCGCGCGATGTCCTCCAGCCGCAACCGGCCGTGGCGGCGGGCGATCAGGATGCGATCGACGTTGCGCGTGCCCAGGCCCGGCACGCGCAGCAGCATTTCGCGCGGCGCGGTGTTGAGATTCACCGGGAAGCGCTCGGGATGGCGCAGTGCCCACGCCAGTTTCGGATCGATATCCAGATCGAGCATGCCGCTGCCGCCGACGCGGTGGTCCGGCGCGATCTCGTCGACCGCGAAGCCGTAGAAACGCAGCAGCCAGTCGGCCTGATACAGCCGGTGCTCGCGCAACAGCGGCGGCGGCTTCACCGGAAGCGAGGCCGAGGCGTCGGGAATCGGGCTGAATCCCGAGTAGTAGACGCGCCGCATCCCGAAGTCGTTGTACAGCCCGTGCGAGGTCGTGAGGATGCTGCGGTCGTCGGCGTCGTCCGCGCCGACGATCATCTGCGTGCTCTGTCCGGCGGGCGCGTAGCGCGGCGGCCGGCGCCGGCGTCGTGCCGGACCGCCCGGTGGCGGTTTGCGCGCCTCCCGCGTCTCCTCGATCTTCGTGTGCACGGTGCCCATCGCCGCGCGGATGTCCGGCAGGCGTTTCTCCGGGGCGAGCCGCTTCAGTCCGATCTCGGTCGGCAGTTCGATGTTGATGCTCAGCCGGTCGGCGTAACGTCCGGCCAGCGCCAGCAGTTCCGGCGACGCTTCCGGAATGGTCTTGAGGTGGATGTAGCCGGCGAACCGGTGGTCCTCGCGCAGGCTGCGCGCGACTTCCACCAGCTGCTCCATCGTGTGATCGCCGCTGCGGATGATCCCGCTGGAGAGGAACAATCCCTCGATGTAGTTCCGCTTGTAGAAATCCAGGGTCAGGCGGACCACCTCGTCCACCGCGAACCGCGCGCGCGGCACGTTGCTGCTGACCCGGTTCACGCAGTAGGCGCAGTCGTAGATGCAGAAATTGGTCAGCAGGATCTTCAGCAGCGAGACGCAGCGCCCGTCGGGCGTGTACGAATGGCAGATGCCCATGCCCTCGGTGCTGCCGATGCCGCCGGATTTCAGGGAATTGCGTCCGCCCGCGCCGCTGGACGCGCAGGAGGCATCGTACTTCGCGGCATCGGCCAGGATCGCGAGCTTGCGGGTCAACTGCATGATCGCATTGTCGGCGTTTTCGTCTCACGGGGCGAGACGGGCGCGAGCGGTTCAGCCGGCCAGGGCCTTCAGCATGCGGACCCAGTGATCGACATCGTCGTGCAGGGCCTTCACCGGCAGGCGTTCGTCGCGACCGTGGGCGCGCATGTCGTCCGGAATGACGCCCCACGAGCCGTCGACGCCGTAGATCGGAATGCCGTGTTCGCGGAACGGACGCGCATCGCTGGCGCCGGCGCTCATCTCGGGCATGACCGGCGCGCCGGGAACGTGCACGCGCACGCTGTCGGTGTAGGCCTGCAGGATGTCCTGCCGCAGCGGCGAGTCCAGAGACGTCGGGTAATCGTCGAGACGGGTTACCTCGACCCGGTCGCCGGCGATCCGCTGCAGTTCGTCGCGGATCGCGTCCGGCGACACGCCCGGCAGGATCCGGCAATTCACCGTCGCGCGCGCCAGTTGCGGCAACGCGTTCGGCGCATGCCCGCCCTCGAGCATGGTGGCGACGCAGCGCGTGCGCGTGAGCCCGGTTTCGCCGGGGTCCGCCTCGATCGCGTCCGCGGCGGCGCCATCGGCGGGATTCGCCAGCCAGGCGCGCATCGCGTCGCCCAGCGCGCCGCGCTCGTGCTTCTGGCGCTCGGCGAAATACGCGCGCGTTGTCGCGTTCAGGGCCGGATCGAAACGATAGGCGCCCAGTCGCTGCAGCGCATCGGACAACTGGTAGATCGCGTTGTCCGGCCGCGGTTTCGAGCTGTGTCCGCCGGGATTGCGCGCGGTGAACGCGTAATCCGCATAGGTTTTCTCGGCGGTCTGGAAGGTGAACGCGATCGGTCGCCCGTCCGGCGCGATCCCGCCGCCGCCGCCGTCGGCGTTGAGGCCGTACTCCGCATCCAGCAGCGCGCGCCATTCGGTCGCGCCGAGCAGTGCGCCGCGGCCTGCGGTTTCCTCGTCGCCGCTGAAGAACACGATGATGTCGCGCTTGGGTCGGAAGCCTTCCACACGCAGCTTCTGCAGCGCCGTGGTCACCGCGGCGATGCCCTGCTTGATGTCGCTGGTGCCGCGTCCGTACAGATAACCGTCCTTCTCGACCATCGTGAACGGGTCCATCGACCAGTCCTCGGGCCTGGCTTCGACCACGTCCATGTGCGCGAGCACCAGGATGGGCTTCGCCGATGCGTGGCCCGGCGCACGCCAGCGCGCGATCAGCGCCGCCGTGCGATCGCCCGGCCGCCCCTCGTAGGGCAGCACATGGATGTCGCCGTCGGCCCAGCCCGCGGCGCGGTATTCGTCGGCGAGCAGATTCGCCAGCACCGGCACCTGTTCGCGCCCCGCCACGGTCGGAATCGCGATCGCGCGCCCGAGCAGCGCCTTGGCCCGATCGTGCCAGGGGTCGTTCTGCGCGGCGGCCGGCAGCGAGATCGCGGAGAGGGCGAGGGCGAGCAGGGCGAAGCGCATGGAAACCTCGACGACGACGGATGATCGGGCGATCTTACTCCCGGCTCCGAACCCGTAACCGGCGCGCCGTCGATCTTTGCGCCGGCGTCTCCGGTCGCGTCCTAGCCCGAACGGGCGATGGGCGCATGCGCCCGGCGCCGCTAGTCTCGATGCATCGGACCACGCGGCATCGGCCGCAGCGAGGTGCCCCATGTTGCGCGATCGTGCGGATCTCTTCGACGACATCGACGGGGTCGTCGACGACTTCGTGGATGCCGTCGACCATGCCGTCGCGTCGCTGGCGCCGCCGGGGAACTGCGACTGGGCGCGACACCAGCAGTTGCAGGCGCCCGTGCATCGGCTGTGCGATGTGCCGCGCGCATGTTCCGAGGGCATGACCGGCTGCCGCAGCACCAGCAAGTACATGCTGCGCAATGCGCTGTGCGCGCAGGCGCGGCGTGCGATCAATCAGGAATGCTACGCCGGCGGCAATCTCGGTCATCGTCTCGCGGAAAACCAGGCGCGCATCGCCGGCGCCAGCTGTCGTGCACGCTGGAACGCCCTCGGCTGCGGCGGGCGCGCGCTGCCGCGGAACGTGCGCCGCTTCGTCTGAGCGGCGCCGTGGCCGGCCGCGTGCCTCAGGCCGTGGCCACGTCCTCGATCACCGTGCAGCTGAAGCGCGTCTTGTCGAGCAGCAGGCGCAGGCCCGGATAACGAAGCAACGCGTAGCGTTCGCGATCGCACATGCGACGCGCGGCCTCGTCCGCGGAGAGCGGGCCGCTGTCGCCGCCGTCGAGCGATGCGTCGGCGAGCGACCGGTGCGCATACAGCCAACCTTCCCATTGGCCGGGCGCATCCGCCAGCACCTCGGCGAGCCGATCGTGGATCCGTTGCAACGCCGTGTCGATGTAGGTCGTGCGATCCGACGCGTCGGGAACGATCGCTTCGTGGAAGACCAGATCCAGGTGGCCATCGCGCCGTCGCCGGCAGGTCGCCGGCACGATCGGCGCGCCGGCGGCGTGCGAGAGATAGGCGATGCCGGCCCGGACCGCCAGCGTCCGGCCGAAGAACGACACCGGCCGCAGATGGTCCTCGCCGTCGCCGGTGCCGGCATGGCCGTCGGCGTAGAGCACGAGCGCGGTGCCGCGCTTGAGCGCGCGCAGACCGAGCAGCACGCTGTTCCTGCGCTCCGCGTCGACGATGTCCAGCGTGCCGGTCCAGCCGCAGGCGGTCCGTGCGCGCGCCGCCGCGTCAAGGAAGTCCTGGCCCTGGCGCATCAGCGTGCGTCCGGAGACGAACAGCAGGCAGTCCACGCCGCGCGCGGCCAGCGCATGGAACAGGAATTTGTAGGAGCCGAGGTGGTAGGTGCAGAAGATCCGCGGAACGCCCGATGACCACGGCAGCTCGCCGCAGCGGCTGTCGATGTCGGTGACGCGCAGCAGATCGAAATCGTTTTGATCCAGCGCGCTCATGCGTTGATGGAACAGCACCTCGCGGATCCGTGCGCGGCTGCCGCCGGCGTCGAGCCCGGGAAAGAAATGACGCAGATTGGCGTCGGCGATGTGGAAGGCGTTGGCGAAGGCCGGATCGCCTCCGGCGGCGGTGTCGAGCGTCGCGAGTTCGGCATCGATCCGTGCGGCGACGGCTTCGGCCCGGGGCGAGAATGCGAAGGCGTCCATGCGGGTGCGGGGTTTCCTGTCGGTCGTGCCTGGTATTCGTGATCGCGCGTCGCGTGATCGTGCCGTCGCGGTCCGAACCCCGCCGGGTGCGACAGGCGCCGATCTTATCAGGTTGTCGAAAACGCACGTGCGTGGCGGGTTGCATGCTTCTCGCCGGCCCGCGGCCGATGCGATGCGCGTCACGATGCGATGCGCGTACCGGCTGGCGTCTGGCCGCGCCTGGATGCTCCCGACGTTGGTCGTGGGGGTCGGTGCGTCCGTCGGCACATCCGCTGGCGCAGATCGGCGCGGCGCCATGCGCTCGAACGCACCGGCCCGGTGCCACACCCGGAACCCACACCCGGAACCCACACCCATCAACGCCGCGGAGAACCGAATGAACCGTCTGCTCGCCCCCGTCACTTCGATCGCACTCGCCGTTTCGCTGCTGTCGACCGCAGGCATCGCCCGCGCCGAAGGCGACGAGGTCACGACGCCGCGTCGTCCGAATCTCGGTGCGTTCCGGTTGCCCGACGGCCCGCTGCCGCCGGAAGTGCGGCGCCAGGTGCGACCTGCCGACTGGCGCAATCTGGGCGCCGTGGCCTGCGCGCCCGAGGACACCGATGAGCGCGGCGTCACCCGTTGCAGCCGGATGTCGAGCTACGGCTTCACCACCGACAACCGTCACAGTGGTCGCTATATCGTCCATCTGCGCGCGCCGGCGTCGCATTGCGCGCCGATCATCTACGTGCTGTTCGTCGACGCAGGCACCACGCCGCACTACTTCGGCGCGCTCCATCCCGGCGCGAGCGCTTCCGGCAGTTTCCGTGTCGGCCCGGGAGAGCACAACCTGAAGATCGGTGCGCTCGGCGACACCACGATGGGCGGCTGCAATACCGCGGGCATCCAGAGCTGGTCGGTCGATCTGCGTCTGGATACCGACAGCGCACCGGAATGACCGGCGCGCGTTGTCACGATCGGAAAGAACGGCGCGCCTCGCGGCGCGCCGTTCGCATCGGTGTTCCCCGACGCATGGAATGAAGGACGCGCCTGAAGCGCGTTCTTCGACGGTCCGTCAGGGCTGCGTGGTGCTGGTGAAGCCGGCCACGGTCTGGTTGCCGAACACGAGTCCCGGGTTGTTCGACGGCGAAAGTCCGCCGAAGCGCAGGGTCGTGGTGACGCTGGTGCCCGGCGTCGCGGCCGACGTGTGCGCCACGGCCACCACATCGCCGTTGCCGACGTATCCCGGTTGCGCGGTGCCCGGCAGGCCATTGATGCTGTAGAAGCCGCCGGTGATCGAGATCGGCACCTTCGCGCCCGCGGTCAGGCCGGACACGGTGATCGCCGTGCTGGTCTGCACGGTCGACGGCGCGACGCCGGTCGCCGGCGCGAATGCCGCGGCGTCGGGCGCGACATCCACCGCATCGCCCTGGTAGCGCGCCGCGGCGAAGTAGTTGTTGCTGTAGCCGCCGAGATAGAACCGGCCGTCCGGCCACAGCGCCACGAATTGCGCGGAGGTCGGATACGAGGTGGAACTGGCGACATCGCCGATCTTCCAGCCGGTGCCCGCGTTGTACGCGGTGTCGAGCGCGCCGGCGGTGGTGAAGCGCGCGCTGAAGAACATCGTGTTGTTCTGCGCGGTGATCGTGGTCTGTCCGCCGATCAGGATCTGGCCGGTCGGCAGCAGTTCCATCGCGTTGACGCGGAACTGCCCGCCCGCGGCATAGCTGTCGAAGCGATAGCCGGTGGTGTTGAAACCGGTATCGAGCGAACCGTCCGCGTTCAGCCGGGTGATCTGCGTGCCGTACACGCTGCCGACCTGTTGCGTCGCGTTGGCGGCGACCACGATCCTGCCGTCCGGCTGCAACGCGACCGCGCGGCCGAACAGATAGAAACCGCTGCGGCTGATCCGCACGATGCCGCCGGTGCCGAAGCTGCTGTCGAGCGTGCCGTTGGCCAGCAGTCGCACCACGCCGATCGCGTTCTGGGTGCCGACCTTGGTTTCGCCGGCGATCACGATCCTGCCGTCGGGCTGGATCGTCATGCCGTACGCGGCATCGTGTTCGGTCGCCGACACCACGATGCGCACCTTGCCGCCGGTGCCGAAGGTGGTGTCGAGCGTGCCGTCGGGATGGAAGCGCGCGACGGTGAAGTCGTTCTTCGTGGTCAGGTCCATGCCTTCGCCGGCGAGCAGCACCTTGCCGTCGGCCTGCACCGCCATCGCGCGCGCGATCGACCCGTAACTGCCGAACGCGGTCGTCGCCTTGCCGCCGCTGCCGAAGCCGGTGTCGAGATGGCCCGCCGACGTCAGTTTCGCGATCGCGAACTCGGGATAGCTGCCGACGTAGCGATAACCGGCCGCATAGATGCCGCCGGACGTCCACGCCATCGCGTTGACCTGATCGTGACTGCCGAGGAAATCGATCATGCGCTTGCCGGTGCCGTCGCCGAATCCGGTGTCGGGCGTGGTGTCGGTGAGATGGCGGATCACGCCGAAATCGCGCGTGCCGTTGCTGACGCCGGCCCATCCGCCGATCAGCAGCTTGCCGTCGGGCTGCAGCGCGCCGGCGAAAGCGTAATTGCCGTAGGCGCTGAGCTGACGCTGGAACGCGCCGCCGCCGTAGGTGGGATCCAGATCGGCGTTGCCTGCGAGCGCCGAAGCGGAGAGCGTCGCGAGCAGCGCGACACCCAGCGCGCGCGGCAGCAGACGCGGAGCGGTGCGGGAGAACTGCGTGTGGATCTTGGTCATGAGCGTCCTTGTGTCGAGTGATGGAAGTACACGGGGCGGCGTCTGCGCGCGCTTCCATGCGCGCGGACGCCGGGCCGCGCGGGCGGCCCTGTCGACGTCGCGCGCGCGACGCCGGCGTCCAGCATCCGTCAGGGCCGGTCGGGGGGGGGGGGGAGGGTGGGCGGTGCGTCGTGGGCGCTGTGTCGGATCAGTGCGCAGAAGCGCACCATGTCCTGTCGTTCGGGGTAGATGGCGAAGCGGAACGCGCTGCGATGTGATCGATGTGAGCTGACATCCAGCGATGTCAGGGATGATGTCATCGGACCGTCTCAGGGACTGCGACCCCGGCGGCGCGACGCCATCGTTTCGCGTCGCGGCCTGTGCGCGAACGCTCGACGCGCCGGGTATATTGGCCGTGGCGGCAATGCCGCAAGCACCGGCCGGGCCGACAGGGCATGCGGCCGGAGGATCAACCCGAAGACAGGATGGCTCCGGCCGTGACGATCCCTTCGACGCCTGGCGTCCATCTCGACGACACCGACACCCTTCCGGATCCGGTGGCGCCCGTCGCCACCGCCGTGCCGGCCTTCATCGGCTACACCCCGCGCGCCGACCGTGCCGGCGTCTCCTGCATCGGCGTGCCGGTGAAGATCCACTCGTTCGAGGAATTCGCCGCGTATTTCCTGCTGCCGGAGGTGCCGGCGTCGGCACAGACACAGGCACCTCCCGTCCGCCAGTATCGGCCGCAGTATTACCTCGTGCCGCAGGCGAGCGAACCCAAGGTCGGCGCGTTCCTCTGGATCGGTGATACGCGCTATGCCGTCCTGCCCGATCCGACCACGATCCATCATCTCTACAACAGCGTGCGCCTGTTCTATCAGAACGGCGGTGGCGAGGCCTGGATCGTCTCCGTCGGTGGTTACGGCCCGCCCAGCGGCAAGCCGATCGCCGCGCCCGATGCGCCGGTGATCAACCCCAACGTCGTGTTGGCCGATCTGTTGCGCGGGCTCGATGCCTTGAAGCACGAGCAGGAACCGACGCTCTACCTCTGTCCCGATGCGATCCTGCTCCCGGCGCAGGACAACGCGACCCTGATGCAGGCGATGCTGGCCCAGGCGCAGACGCTGCGGACCGCGGTCTGTCTGTTCGACGTGATCAACGGCGACCGGCCCACCCCGGACCGCTATCCGCAGGACATCGCCGCCTTCCGCGATGCGACCGGCGACGTCGGGCTCGACTTCGGCGTGTGCTACTACCCGTTCATCGGCACCTCGCTGATGAACGACGAGCTCGATCACTCCAATCTGTTCGGCGGCGATCTCGAACCGCTCGCGGCCCTGATCGCCCCGCCCACGCCTCAGCCATCGGCCGAGGCCGTGCTGTTCGACCAGCTCCGCGAATTCATCCGTTCCGGGCAAGCCGTGGAATCCACGGTGGACGCGACGCTGCGCACCATCAGCCCGATCTACGCCGAGATCATCCGCCAGATCCGGAGCGTCGCGGGCCTGCTGCCGCCGAGCGGCGCGATGGCGGGCGTCTACGCGACGAACGACGCCGACAACGGCGTCTGGCAAGCGCCGGCGAACGTCGGCATCGTCGGCGCCGACAGCCTGCCGATCCAGCTGACGGACAGCCAGCAGGCGCCGCTGAACGTCGATGCGGTCACCGGCAAATCGATCAACGCGATCCGCTTCCTCAACGGCCTGGGGATCCTGGTCTGGGGCGCGCGCACGCTCGACGGCAACAGTCAGGACTGGCGCTACGTCCCGACCCGCCGCACCGCGATCTTCCTCGAACAGTCGATGCGGCGCATCGCGCTCGCCCATGCCTTCTCGCCCAATGACGCGAATACCTGGTCGACCGTGCAGGCGACGATCGCCGCCTTCCTGACCGACGTGTGGAAGCAGGGTGGCCTGCAGGGCGCGGCGCCGGCCGAATCCTTCCAGGTGACCGTTGGCCTCGGCGAGACGATGACGCCGGACGACCTGCTCGACGGCGTCATGCGCGTCACCGCCCTGGTGGCCCTGACCCATCCCGCGGAGTTCATCGTGATCACCTTCGAGCAGGCGATGACGGCCTCGGGCTGACCGGGACAGGCCCCGGGTCGGGCCGTCGGCGGGGCCGGACGGCGCAGTTCGCGCCGCACGGCGGCGCCCCGGACGGCGCCGGCGATCCGTCCGGGAGGCGGTCCTCCACGGGCCCACCGGAAGCGCGATCAGCAGGATTGCAGGCGATTCCGGCCACTTCCGGGCGGCCGGAGGGGCGCGCGGCCCCGCCCCGGGGAGGGGCTCCGGCCGAACGGGCCGACCCCCGATTTGCTTTGCGGGCCCGCAGGGCCCATAGTGGCGCCGCTGAATGTCAAGGGTCACATCGAATCGTGGCCTGCCGCTGTAGATCGTGCGTCATTACACCTACACGTTTCCCCGCTTCCATTCCTTGCAGCCAGCTCCTGCCGCTCTCCGCGGCTCTCCACAATTCCAGCTCAAGGAAACAACACCATGTCCCAGAAACAGACCGGCACCGTGAAGTGGTTCAACGACGCCAAGGGCTTCGGCTTCATCACCCCGGAAAGCGGCCCCGACCTCTTCGTGCACTTCCGCTCGATCCAGGGCTCGGGCTTCAAGTCCCTCCAGGAAGGCCAGCGCGTGTCGTTCGTCGCCACCCAGGGCCAGAAGGGCATGCAGGCTGACCAGGTCGAAGTGATCTAAGCGTCGCCACGCACGCACCTCGGAAAGCCCGGCCATCGGCCGGGCTTTCTGCTTTTGGGGCTCCGCGATTCATGCCTCCAGCCCGAGGAACCGCCGCATCCGCGCCATTTCGTCGTCGAGGCCGGTACGGAACGCCGCGTCGCGCGGCGCGCGGCCGGCGATGTAGCCGAACCCGGCCGCAAGCGCGCCATCGCGGACGCCGAGGTTGCCCCAGCCGATCACGTGGTCGCGCCACAGCAGCGGCAGCGCGTAGTAGCCCAGCTTCCGTTTGGGCGCGGGCGTGTAGGCCTCGAAGCGGTAGGTCCATCCCCACAGGATCTCGAAACGGCGGCGATCCCAGACCACCGGATCGAACGGCGTGAGCAGTCGTACGCCCTCGTCCGGTGTCCAGCGCGCCGCCGCGGGGTTCTCGTCGACCGGCCAGTACCAGTCGACACCGTCCACCCGGGTCTGGCCGAGGCGTTGTTTCGCGCGCGCCAGTGCCGTCGCGCGCTCGGCTCCCCACTGCGGCACACCGCCCTTCAACAGGCTGACGAGCTGTCCGAGGCTCGGCGCGGGCAGAGGCGCGTACTTGCCCACGATCAGGTCGACGAGCGCATCCATGCGCGCGCTCGCGGTGCCGGCGTCGATCGACCCGGCGTCGGTGATGCGCGGCGCATAGACCCGAGTGCCGCCGTCGCGGCGCGCCACGCGCAGGAGGCCGCGATAGTGCATGCCGTCGAGCAGTTGCGTGCTCGCGTTCGACGAACCGCCGAACCAGTTGACGACCTTGCCGTGCGCGAAATGCGCATCGACCTCGCGAGGATGCGCCGTTCCGCGCTCGACGATGAAATCGAGCACCGCGCGCGCCTGCTTCCAGCGTGCCGGGGTCCACGCCTCGCGCGGCTCGCGTGGATGCATGAGGGCGTGGTGCGCGCGCGGCAGGAAGCCGTAGTTGACGAAGAAATCTTCCTCGATCGGCAGTTTCGGATAACGACGTTCGAGATCTCCGGCGCGATAGCCGGCGACGCGATGGCGCAGGGTCAGATCCTGGGCCCGTGCCGGCGCGCGGATCGGATCGGCCTGCACGAAGCCGAGCCGTTCGATCGCGCGCGGAAGCGTCGTCGGTTTGAACAACGTCCGGGCGACAGCATGGCGGCGCAGATGATCGAGCGTGATCGCCATGCCGTGGCGTCTATCGTGGAAGCGGGAGGGCAGTGTCTTCCATTCCTCTTCGGCAGAGTAGTGCCCATCGGGGTCGACTTCGTGCTTCGATCGTCCTCGGCATGTGCAGGTCGGCATCGCCGATGCCTGCGGACACCCCGGCCCGGACGCCGCTCATGCATCATAGGCGCATGAATACCTCGACCGATTTCGCCTCGCTTTCGCTTTCTCCCGCCCTGCTGCAGGGCATCGACGCCCTCGGCTACACCACGATGACGCCGGTGCAGGCGCAGGCCGTACCGCTCATCCTCGACGGTCGGGACGTGATCGCGCAGGCGCCGACCGGCAGCGGCAAGACCGCGGCTTTCGGCCTGGGCCTGCTGCACCGGCTCGACCCCGCGACCGCACGCACCCAGGCGCTGGTCCTGTGCCCCACGCGTGAACTCGCCGATCAGGTCGGCAAACAGCTGCGCAGACTCGCCACCGGCATCGCCAATCTCAAGATCTCGATCTTCTGCGGCGGCATCCCGCTGGGTCCGCAGCTCGCCTCGCTCGCGCACGAACCCCATGTCGTCGTCGGCACGCCCGGGCGCATCCAGGAACTCGTGCAGAAGAAAGCGCTGCAACTCGGCAGCGTCCGCACGCTGGTGCTGGACGAGGCCGACCGCATGCTCGACATGGGCTTCGAGGACGCGATCCGCGACCTCGTGAAGCGGCTTCCGAAGGATCGCCAGAGCCTGCTGTTCTCCGCCACTTTTCCCGAAGCCATCCGCGCCCTGGGCAACGCCATGCTGCGCGATGCGGTGGAAATCAGCATCGAGGGCGGCGCCCAACCCGCATCGATCGAACAGCTGTTCTTCGAAGTGGAGGCCGAGCGCAAGGCGCCGATGCTCGCCGCGCTGCTGCTGCACTACCGGCCGGTGTCCTGCGTGGTGTTCTGCAACATGCGCAAGGACACCGAGGAAGTCGTCGGCTCGCTCTCGCACTACGGCTTCACCGCGCTGGCGCTGCATGGCGACATGGAGCAGCGCGATCGCGAGGAAGTGCTGGTGCGCTTCGCCAACCGCAGTTGCAGCGTGCTGGTGGCCAGCGATGTCGCCGCACGCGGACTGGATGTCGAAGACCTCGGCGCCGTCGTCAACTACGATCTGCCCACCGATGCCGACACCTACCTGCACCGCATCGGCCGCACCGGTCGCGCCGGCCGCGAAGGCCTCGCGCTCAGCCTGTGCATGCCGCACGAACTCGCACGCAAGACCGCGATCGGCGACCGCATCGGCGATCCCCTGCGCTGGGGTCGCATGCAGCCATTGAGCGGCCGACCCTCGAACGTCCCCGCCGCCGCGATGGTCACCCTGCGCATCGACGCCGGCCGCACCGACAAACTCCGCCCCGGCGACATCGTCGGCGCATTGACCGGTGAGGCCGGACTGAAGGCCGACGCCATCGGCAAGATCGACGTCTATCCCACACGCTCCTATGTCGCCATCGCACGCGGACAGGCCGACACCGCGCTCACGCGTCTGCGCGCCGGCAAGATCAAGGGACGGAAATTCCGGGTGAATCGGCTCTGATCCGACGCTGCGCAATCGATCGACGTCGCTGCCGGCGGTGGTGCGTGTGGTGAATTCGGCTCTGCGCTGGACGATCATCATCTAGCGCATGGGCGCAGACATCGCGAATGTCCACGCATGATGCATGAACGGCCCGGTCGGGTGACCGGGCCGCTCGTCCGACTCAAACCTGAGACGGGCACTCCGGGTTGCCCACGCATTCGCAGCAATAGAATCCGTCGGCCAGCGCTTCCGGGTTCGGAAGCAACGCCTTCAGTTGGGCTTCGAGATCGCTCAAGCGGAATTCCCGCTTCGTGTCCTGTGCGTCGTTCATTGACTTCTCCGTACGGTTGACGAACTGCTCCAACACCCCGACCCGTTGCGGGCGGGTCGTCGATCATCGTTTTCGGTGATCGCGATTGTCAAGACAACCCGGATGGTGATCGCAGCGTGTGGATCCATCGCGCATGGCCCATGACGATGCGGTTCGTCCTGGATCAGTCGAGCTGCTTACATTCTCGGACCTTTCGGCGTCGGATCGTCCTGTGTCTGCGGGTTCAGCGCCAGGTTCTGCGCCTGCGACAGCTGGATCTGTTGATTGAGTTGGATGGCGTTCTCGCTGCTCTGGGCCAGTGGTTTTCCGATCAGCGCTTCGACGTTGCCGACGGCCGTCCTGGCTCACTCCGCGGATGGATTCGCGGTGTCGGTTATGCCGACGATCCGGCCGTCCCCGGAGAATTTCGCGGAACCGATGTTGGTCAGCCCGCGTGCGAGCGCCTGCTCGGTCAATCCTCCCGCCAACTGCCTGCTGATGTCATCCGGTGCGCGTCCGAGCTCCCGGTCGCGTTCGTGCACCACCTTCAGCAGGGCCGCATACATGGCGTGATTCGGGTGTGCGGGGCTGTCGAGAAGGGCGGCGGCACGGGTTGGAACGTTTTCGTGAGCTTCGGTGGACGCTGGCTTGCCCGGTTGCACGCTGTGATCCAAGGAATTGGCATTTGGCACCGGGTTGATCGTGTCCGGCGTCGAGCTGCTGCGTCCGGGCGCTTCCAGAGCGCCGGGCGCAGACATTTGGACCATCGAGCTCCCGGAAAGACTGTTTCTGGGCATCTCATGACCGAGGTGCTCGAATTCGATGGCAGCGTGCAAGGCTCGCGTATCACGCGTGACTCCAGTGTCGGACGCGATCAGGGCCGCGATGCCTGTTCGTGTGTTCTGCTCTCCGATCACATTTGGCAAAGGCGTCTCAGGAGCGTTAGCCGCACTTCGCTGTGTTTCCGGAACGTGCTTCATCTGCCTGGAAGTGGCACCCTCGATGGCACGCAGGGTGTCGATGTCTGCGGCCCCCGTCAGCGGCAATCCTTGATCCTTCTGGAACAGCGTGACGGCATGCCTGGTGTTCGGGCCGAATTCAGAGTCCGCCAAAAGTCGGCGGCCATCACGGCCGGGATAATCGAGGGCAGCGAGTCGAGCCTGGAGCATCTGTACACCGATGCCGGTGTCGCCTGCATTGAAGCGACCGTCGTCGAATGCCGCGACCGGCGAGCTTTCCTGTGCACGCATGCGCTGGTTCGGCTTCCCTGGGGTCAAATAGTCGGGAATACCGTTCACGATGCCCGGGTCGGTTGTTGCCGATGGATCCCTCGCGCCCGAGACTCTGCGTAAACGTTGCCCCAGTTGTTCCAGGTTCGTCGAGAGATCCGGAGCCGATGGACGTCCGTGCAGTGGCTCCCTGACCTGGAACTCCGGCTTCGCGCGGAGGGCGCCGACGATGCGCAGTTCGCCTCCATCCCAGTATTTTCCGGGTTCGATGGCGACCGCCTTCGGCCCGGTGCTGGATTGAGACCCCACGAAGACGATACGCCCCTTCTCGTCATATTCCTTGAAGACGCCCACATGCTGCCAGTGGCCGGCAAACAACACGATGTCGCCGGGCTGCAGACTGCCTTGTGCGCGCCGGGCCTCATTCGCCGGAATCAGATCGAAGTTCTTCTGGGCGAAGGGCGTGATCCTGTTGCCATTGAACAGCGTATGCGTGGTGAATCCTGCGGCGGTGTCGCCGGGGACATCGAACCCCGCGTTTTTCAGGCCGCGCCATACGAATGCAGAACAATCCACGCCGTATCGGCCATCACCATCGAGGTCGTGTTCGAGCCGACTGCGATCCCGGCCTGGCTTGGGAAGGTCGGGGCGGCCGTATTCATACTCCCGTCCGCTCTTGAAGAAATGGATGTCGATTTCTCGATAAATGGCGTGACCGGGCGTCGACGTTGGTCGGGCTTGCGTCGTCGACAACTCTCGCGTCTTGCCCTCGAACCAGCCCTCGAATCCGCGGATGCCGTCCGCCAGCGCTTCGAGTTCGTCACGCGACATCGTGCCGATTCGCTTGCTTCTCAGGTCGACGCCCTGGCGATCGCCCTCGCTGTAGATGAAGGCGGCCTGTGCGGCGTAATTCGTCTGGCCGCTGTAGTCGGCTACGGAATAGCCGCGAAGCATGGCCTCGACGCCTTTGTCGCCATGGCGGCGGGTGAGCAACTGGATCTTCGCATCGCGGCCCGCTTCATAGGTCTCGAAGACCGCGTTGCCCCACTGGTCGAGGCCGACGATGCCTCGATACCTGGCTTGCGCGGCCGCGAGTGCTTCTTCCCTGGTTCTCGTCGTGTGCACGGTTTTGTCCGCGCTGCCCTCGAATTCGAACTTGAGGTTGCCGGGGTTGTTGTTCCGCCACGAGACGCTGCCATTGGAGCGCTCGATCACGCGACCATCTTCCAACTGCAACGTCCGTGTCTTTCCCTCGGATTCAACGAGGCGAACGATCCTTCCTTGGGTCACTGATCATCATCCTTGTGGTTGTCGATAGTCCGGTTCGGCGATCAATCCCATCGTGAACGCCTCGACTTTCTCCGCTTCGATCCACCCCATGGCGCAGTCGCCTTCGAATGTACCCACGCCGGTCGTCCGGCATTCGGTACCGGTGCGAGGGACATTCCATTTGACCGCTCTGCTGCCGTAGTCCTTGCACAGGCGGCTTCCGGTGCAGTCGGCGACACTGTCCGTCGGCGTTTCCACCACGTAGTACAGATACGCCTCGTCGGCAGTACCGGCCTGCGCCAGGATGCAGACGAACTGGCCTTTGCGGAAAGAGGCCGGCCATGCGCCCGACTTCGGTGGATAGCGATCGAAGAGGTTGGCCTCGGCGGTCACGCCGCCGAAAAGACCGGAAGCCCCACATCCCGAGTACATGCGCACGTCGAACGTATCGCCGTTGTCGGGATTGCCCATCGAGCAATCCAGTCCACGTGTTGCATCAGCACAGGTGATCGATGCTTTCGACATCACGTACTCGAAGCGATCAAGGTCCGAGGCGCGCACATGGCGACTGGCATGGGTCGCCACAGCGGCTTCTTTCGCGGCTGCTGGCGTTCGTGTCGAGGATGCGGCGGCTTCGGAATGATCCATCGGCCTCGGCGCGGTGGCCTGCTCGGCGGGCTCGGTTTTCCTGCATGCAGGCACGAGCATCAGTGAGAGCGCGATGCAAGCGAAAGCCGGAAGTCTGGAGTAATCCATGACGCCATTCCATGTCCTGGTTGGGGCCTCTACATTCTAGGGCAGTCAGCCCTGATGAGCCTCTGCCTGCGCCCATGCTGCTGCAAGCGCATGGACCGTCGAATCAGGGAACGGCTTGATTTCGGGTCAGGGTTTTCCTACATCGAGGATTGCCGCCGGATGCCATTTCGGCTTGAATGCAGTGGCCCTCCGACAGCGCGACTTTCGATACGTGCCTCTCTCGGGTGATCGCATCGAGCCCCCAGCGATGCAGTGGCGGTGCCACACGACGGTGCCGGCACGCGATCCGCACAGTCCTGGTGTTGGGGCGATGTGTCGTTCGGGTGGGATTCGCTGCGCTGACCGCCACCCCGTCGTCCATGCCGTGTGTTTATCGGCGGTCGCCCAGCAAGCCGATGCGTCTGAACCACATTTCCAGCGGCACGGTCACCAGCGGCGGCACGGCCGCCAGCAGGGCCAGCGTCCAGGCCCACCAGGGCCAGCGGAGGCGCACGGCCGACACCAGCGTCACCATCACGTAGAACAGGAACGCTGCGCCGTGCAGGCGGCCGAACAGCCATACCCCAAGATCCGAAGGGGGAATGCCGGTGGTCTGCGTGCCGTATTTCAACAGCATCCCGAGCAGCAGCCCGGCCCAGGTCAGGCCTTCGGCGAAGGCGGCGATGGCGAACAGACGCCCGGCGGGCGACAGGGAAGACGACATGCATGGACTCCAGTGAGGAATGCCGCGACGCGATGGCGGCGGCGACGCCCGCTGGCCCGCATAGTCTAGTCGGCCGCCGCTGCGGATTCAGCGGGTTGGGCGGACGCCTATGGCTTCGGGAGACGATGCACGCCCGTCACGCGGTGCTGCATCCTGCGTGGGATGCGAAGCCGCCATGGCCAACACTTTTCCGCGATGGGCGGGAAGCTCACCCTGCCTGCTGTTGCGTCAGGTAAGCGAGCCAGGCGGGATCCGCCGCCGCCAACGCTGCGAGCCTGCGCTTTTCGAGAGCAGGCAGGCGCTTGAACCGATACTCGTTCGACAGCGCCTCGCCGCGGGTCTCGAAGACGAATGCGCCGAGCAATCGGATGGGCTTTCGCATTTTCGTGAAACGCGCGCCGCGCCCCGCGCAGTGATCCTTGAACCTGCGCAACGGATCGATCGCGGTGCCGGTGTACAACGCATCGTTTTCGCACAGCAAAAAGTAGACCCACGTCTTCATCCAGGCTCCAGCCGGCCACGTGCGCCGCCAGTGACCTATTGGAGCGCATGATCGCGTTGGCCGCAAACAGACATGCCGCTTCCAGGAGGGGCTGCGGCAACAAAAATCCGCAGGTCGAGCCTCTGACCCATCATTCGCAATATCCACATCGCATTGATATCGAGCGACACCGGGCGAGGAATGCGTCGTCATTTGGAAGGTCATCTTGCGAATGGCTCCGATGCGCGGGTTTTCGTGGCGCTGGGCGAGGTGGCCATCCTTCGTGTCATTACGGAGCATGTGGGGTTTCGTTACGTTTACGGTGGCCCAAGACCCGCTCCAATTCGCTTGCCTTTCGCAGGTTGCGCTCAAGCCTCTCTTGCGAGTTGACGGCCGATATCGATGGTCTGTCCTGTGCTGCGCACCCACTGTTCCAGCGTCCTGATGGATCGCTCGGCGTCCTGCCGCAGCGCGCATTCCCAGACGACGGCAACGCGCTAGCCCGACGCAAGCAATGCGCCCTGTGTCCGGGCGTCGCGTTCCCGGTTCCCCGACAGCTTTTGCTGCCAGAACTCCGCACGTGTTGCCGGCACGGCTGCGTACGGACAGCCTGGATGCTGATGCCAGAAGCATCTGTGCACCAGACAAGGTCCGGATGTACCGGCAGGCGTCGGTGCCTCCGACTTTGCTACCCTGGCGAAAACGCGAGGGATCGGCAATGGTGTCGGGTACTGACTGGTCTAGAGAGGAGGTCGAAGCCTGCGTGGCCGATTACCTCCGGATGCTGACGCTGGAGTTGAACGGGCAGCGTTACAGCAAGCGGGCGCATGCTAGGGCGCTGATGCAGCGCCTCGAAGGGCGCAGCCTGCCGTCCGTCGAATTCAAGCGTTGCAACATCAGTGCCGTGCTGATCGATCTGGATTATCCGTACATCAAAGGCTACAAACGACGCTCGAACGCGCAGTCGTTGTTGGCGGAAGTGGTGGAGGATCTGGCATCCGCCGACGCCGCCCTGCAGGAGGCAGCACTCTCTGCGGTGACGCGCCCGGCCATGCCTGCCGTGCCTTACGACGATCCCTGGGTCCCCTCTCCGCGACCAGAGAAGCGCAGCGCTGATGCGCCCGTGGTCTACGCACCGAAGTTTTCCGCCTCGCGCCGCGACTATCTGGCGCAGGAGGCGCGTAATCGCTCGCTGGGCCGGGCAGGAGAACTCTTCGTGGTCGAGCTGGAGGCGCGACGCTTGCATGCGGCCGGCAAGAAAGTCCTCGCCGACAAGGTCGAACACGTGGCCGCGACGCAGGGCGACGGTCTCGGTTACGACATCCATTCGTACGAAGACAACGGCAAGGACCGCCTCATCGAGGTGAAGACCACCTCCTTCGGCGAGGACACGCCGTTCTATATCAGCCGCAACGAACTGGCGCGCTCGCAACACGATGCAGACATCTACCGTCTCTACCGTGTGTTCGACTTCCGACAGAGACCACGATTGTTCTCGATCGAAGGCGATATCGAGCAATGGTGCCGGCTCGCGCCGGTCACGTACCTAGCGACCCTACCGTCACGCTGACCCCGACGATCCGTAGGGTGGCGGTGAGCGCAGCGAACCCCACCATCATCCTCACCGGGGCGGTGCGATTTAAGCGCAAAGGCACGTTTCGACGCTCGCATCGGCGGATGTCTCGTCGCTTCGTTCCGGTGGGGTTCGCTGCGCTCACCGCCACCCTACTTGCTTGACCGGATGGGGATGCGAGCGTAGATTCGGTCTCGGTGCTCAACACACCTTACTAGGCGGTCAACCGCTCCCGAAAGCTTGGCGGTTTTTTTGCGTCCAGAGGTTTGGATTGCCCGCGCGTTGGGCATCTTCAGCCTATGGCCGGGTGGCGCGCAGCTATATAACACCCGAAAGGGGAAATCTGCGGGCGGGCCTAGTACCGTGTTGAAGCACCCGGCCGCCTCTCTCAACAGGAGGCGAACTTCGGTCAATCAACGAAACTAGGATCGTCATGACCACACGCAAATCCAAAGGCCGCAAAGAGCGGCGCATCACCGTCAGTTCGATATGCCGCGACTATCACGACGACCGGCTCTGGCTCGGCTCGCGCCGCTTTCCCTTCGTCCGCTTTGGGGGCGCATGGCTCGAACACGCCGGTTTCGCCGTCGGCCAGCGCATCCGCATGCAGGTGAGCAACGGGCGCATTGTGATCGAGCCTACGACGTGAACATTGCCGCCCTGTCTAGAAGCGTTGCAGCTTGCAGTCTTCCGCTTCGTTCACGGAGGGCCAGGGCCTGAGGTATCCCCACGAATTTTCCATGAGATGCAGTAATTTCTCAGTTCCGACGGCATTCGTGAGCCGGTTCTGGTCTTGATCTACCGGGGCCCCTGGTCGCGACGGGTTTCGTGGATCAGGCCCAACGGGCGCGCGGCAGGACGCCGCGCGTTTTTCGACAGGACACGGACGTCCTGTCGAAAAACCCCGCGAAACCCGTGGACCCGGCGCAACGCGCCGGGCGCGACCGACGGGGTGTGCTTTCTTTGGGTTACTTTTCTTTGCACAAGCAAAGAAAAGTGACTCGCTCGCGGCAGCGAGCGAAACCAAGGCCATGCGGCAGATCGTTCCGTTAGCCTGCGTAGCGAGTTGGATTCGAATCGATCACAAACAGGTCCCTCGCCTGTGGCTCGGGATGACAGTCGTATCTAGAATGATCGTAACCCGATGATCTACTGAGCGAAAAAGTGGGGATACCTCAGGCCAGGGCCCGCCCTACGTCGATCGTCTTTCGTAGCGCGGGCTCAAGCCTGCCTTACGAGTTAGCACACCTCATGAGCCAGCTCTGGGTCTGTCTCTCCGGCATACGTATTGTTGCTGCCATTAAATACACGAAAGTCTTTCACCCACGCTCGGAAGTGAGAAACATCGTAATTCGAGACCCTTAGAAGATTCTCTGATTCATTGGTGAATATCTCTAATTTAGTGGCGTCACTTCGTAAAATTTCGTCTACATCACCCAGGCGGCCGGCTTTTCTTGCAATCTGATTTGCGTGCACAACTTCAACTGGCGGAATGCTCACAGAGGCAATTCCAGCAGGTATTAATTTCTTCTTTTTTGGCTCAATTCGAAATGCGAGTGAAAGCATATCGGGATGACTCGCATGTACCCGATAAGCAAGACAACTCGAAAGCTCTACATGAGCGGGGTCTTGGACTTGACAGTGAAGCAGGTGAAGCAAGTACTTACCAAATCCAACAGCATATAGCTTGGTGAGATTGGAATCGGCTGAAGACCAGATGCCGGGTAACGCTGATCTAAGCTGGGCCGGATCAATGCCGAGAGATTCGGAAAGAGTGGCTACAAAAGATTGGTCCAAATCGATATTTCGCTGAATAGCCTCATCGAAATGTTCTTTTGCTGAGCTCAAGTGCTCAGGATGAACTCTTGTCGTTATCATCAAAAGCCACGGACGAGTGGCCGAACGCTGATGATCAACTATTCTATTTAAAGCATCGAAAGTGCTTGGATTTCCATCCGTAGATAGGTGCCCGCATAGGTCTAAATTGACGACATCAAACGTCCTCCATTGACAAAGTACATTTTCTGCCTGAGAAGCTTGCTGCGCGATTTCCTCGATTCTATCGGTTAATGTGATTGATTTGTCGGTGATCAAGCCTTCTTGACGTATTGCCGACTGTATATTTAATTGCGAGCCATTGTCATCTTTTTTTGCTCCTGTGCTATTAAAACCTAAGCACTCTAGCTGGCAGTCTTGTGCTTTCAGTAGCTCACCAAGAATTCGAACGTCAAGCATATCCTCGCCGGGTAGCGTGAGATATGTCACTAGCCTTTGATCATTTCCTATCAATCGTTTGACCTGGTTGGCCCACTGCTCACGGCGAACAAACTGCTTCACTGGATGGTGCCATGGCGCAAATTCATTTTTTATTTTACCGCTAGTGCCAATATCTCTGGGTTGATCTGCATCTGCTGAATCTCCATAAACAGCACTGAGGTCATCTCCTGGCTCATCCAGGTTTCCATGCGAATGCCAAGCCATCATTCTTCCACCCCATAAAAGATCTGGAAAATGGCGCGAATCAAGTCTTCGCGCTCTTCAAATGACATGTCCTGAATTAGATCAAATGCAAGTAAAACCTGAGTCAAGGCCCTGGCCTGAGAATCCCGATTTGCCTGTTGTATTTTTGCTAAGGGGGACGTGGCAAAAATTGAGTCCTCACGCAGTGCGATCGCACCTTCGCGCCGTTTTTGATCCACGAGGTCGCCAGACGTCAATAAGACGGCAGGCGGCATAATGTCGCCATGCCTCGACCGCCATAGCTCATCGGAAAAAAACTCTAAGCGGTCTCGATTTTCAAGCTGGGTTGTCTTGATTCTCTCTGCTCTTTTCTTGGCAGATAGCTCCTTATGTTTGTTAGTAAGCTGCCTTATGCCCCTCTGGAGCCAAAGAGCGACGAGCTGAACGTGCGGATGCGAGAAGTTGAATGACTCTCGATCAATATTCAGAGCAGCATCAAGCCCTCTTTGCACAAATAGTTCTGAAGTGATTTGTCTCAGGCGCGTTTGCTCAGAAACTTGATAGTTGAAGAACGTTTGATCGAAGGTTGCGCCACTTGTTCCTCTAATCCGTATAAGCACGCCATTGTTTTCTTTCGGAATTATTCTTCCGTTCCAAAAAATGTACCCCTCTACATCCAGCCCGCCCCCTCGCTTATCTTCCGATATGCGGGACAAGTCAGGTCGATATTTCCCTGCAAAAAGCAACGATTTACTTATGCCATTAGCGCCGGCAGACGCAAAGCGGAATCGGATTGGTCGCTTTATCTCTATTCCGTCGATGAAGACTCGAAATTGACCGTTGGCAGCTTCCAGTCCATCTTCAAGCTTTGGGTGACCTGGGGCGGCTCGCTGCAACGCAGCACGCACGGTCTCGCCTGAAAGCATCTCTATCTCTAATGCTTGCCCGCGCTGCTCATTAGACAGCCAGTACAATCCTAGGGAATCAGATTTTTCAAGTTCAAATGGATGTTGATCAACATAGGCCACAGGTGCTGACAATCCTAGTGTCCAAAGCATTCCTAGATATGCATCTAGGTAGGTCGCAAGGTCGGGGCGGTCCTTGTGAATCACCTCGCCTGCAATCGCATCCATAAGCATAGACATGCGGTCTTCGGCCGGAGTGTCTGCATTCCAAGGTAGTCGAGGCGCTTCTTGGAGAATTGATTTCGACTTTGGGTCGATAAATCCTGAGTGGTAAATTGGCTTGGCGACCCGAAGTGCGCTTGCGGATTCCTTGTCCCCTTTGGCTTCCGCCGCCTCTTTTTGCATGACCAAGTTCCATCGGTCTTTGTCAGCCAGCAGGTCGCGGACTCTTGGCTTCAATTCCTCAAGGATTAGATCTGTTCCGTGAGAGTCGATGTCATCGGCTTCTTGTCGGACTATTTCAACTATTCCGCTTATATAGCGGTCATCAGATTCGCGCTCCACTTGCTGAAATTCATCATCGCCTTCCGCATATGCTCTGAGTGAGACTTCTGCGATCAGGCGATAACGTTCGCCTTTAACTTTTGTGATGATGCGAAAGCGTCTGGCAAGTTGGCTTACGGAGAACAGCCCAATTCCAATTTTTCCGATCAATAGTCGCCCCCCTGGGGAGCGATCCGTGTCGATGTTCGCGGTAACACCGAGATCCTTTCCTCTCCCACTTCGCTTGGAGCTACCACCGATGTTCTTAATAAGGTACGCGAGGGTTTGATAGGACATTCCATTGCCATCATCCCGAACATGTACTCTTTCAAAGCGCGGAGCGTCAGTAAGAATAGTCACGTGCTTTGCATCCGCATCCCAAGCGTTCGAGATGAGTTCTCGGAACGCAGATGCAGGCTCGCGATATATGCCATCAGTAACGCGCGCTATTACCCGCTCACTTGCTTGAAGATGAGTCCTAACTGGTTCTCCAGTATGGTCTGATGATGAGAGGAATTTTGATAGCTCCGACTCTTCTTTTATGAATCCATCTGCTGGTTTGTTGCTGGATTTTTGTGACATCCTGGTCCTCCTATATCAGACTTGACTCTTTAAATACTAGATGCCTAGCTGATCTTTTACAGATTTTGCCACAGCGCTGGCTAGTGGCGGCGGGACCGCCTCACTGACTTGAGTGATCTGAGAAGATAGGTTGCCATGCAGCACATAACTGTCTGGAAATCCTTGCAGCCTCATGGCTTCTAGTACGCTCAGTCGTCTTGTGCAGTTCGGATGCACGTGGACTTCGCGATTTCCGTATGCAACGGTTGGGCTCGGTTCATCCCAATGCAGCGTCTTAAAACACCTTCGATTTTTTGTCCCCGCGACCAGAGATCCGTCCGAGAATCGTTTAGCTTTCGGCTTCATGCACCAGTGGTTTGGGTGAAATGGAATCTGCTCAGGGAGCAACCCCCTTTCAAAATTGACTGGTTCTGGCAAATTGCCTATCGCATCCCTCACCGTACTTCGCTTTGCATCTGGGTTTGGCGTTGGCGGTGTCCACTGAAGAGAGCCGTAGATGGCACGATTGTATCCAACGACAATTACTCTGCGTCGGCGCTGGGGCACACCGTAGTCATGCGCGTTCAGTATCGCTTCTCCGACATTGAAGCCGGCTTTATGGAGGCGATTCTTAAGAAGTTCGTACACATGAGAGTGTCGTGGGCCTATGAGGCCAACAACATTCTCGAACACCACAAAATGCAATGGCGATCGACTCGACAGTGCTCGGACTAAGCGGGTGTACTGCTCGGGAAGAGAGTGTCGTGGGTCGTCGTCATCGTCTGTAGTGTTCGCACCGCTAAAGCTTTGGCACGGAGGTCCGCCTATAAGTCCGGTGGGATAAAACTTTTGGCCAAAATCACGATCGATTTTGGCCAAGGTGACTTTGCGCACGTCAGCCACGTGCGCGTGCTTTTTTGCTCGATTCGCATTGTAGCTATGCACGCCATCGGCTCGGATATCGTACGCCAGTGCAGGAGAGAACCCGGCCATCTCAAACCCCAGGTCTAGCCCTCCGGCTCCGCAGAACAAACTGATTAGCACTTGTGCCCGCTCCTCATACTTTTTGGCTAAGTGCCTAAGAAATCAAACCCCCACCGGATTCCCCTTCTCCGCATCGATCTTGTAGAGCTTGATCGCGCGGGACACGTCCTTGCCGGTCATCTTGCCTTCCTTCGCCAGCGCGTCGATGGCGGCGTGGGCGATGTAGTAGCGGTCCACTTCGAAGTGGCGGCGCAGGTTGGCGCGGGTGTCGCTGCGACCGAAGCCGTCGGTGCCGAGGACGGTGTAGCGCATCGGCACGAACGCACGGATCTGGTCGGCGAAGGCGCGGACGTAGTCGGTGGCGGCGACGGCCGGGCCCTGGCGGGTTTCCAGCAGTTCGGTGACGTAGGCCTTGCGTGGGGTCTTGGCCTCGGGGTTGAGGCGGTTCCAGCGTTCGGCGTCGAAGCCGTCGCGGCGCAGTTCGGTGAAGCTGGGGCAGGACCAGATGTCGCTGGTGACGCCGAAGTCCTTGTCCAGCAGTTCGGCGGCGGCGATGGCTTCGCGCAGGATGGTGCCGCTGCCGAGCAGCTGCACGCGCAGTTCGCCCTTCTTCGGCTTGCCGGCGTCCTTCAGCAGGTACATGCCCTTGATGATGCCCTCGGCCGCGACCTCGGGCATGTCCGGGTGGGCGTAGTTCTCGTTCATCAGGGTGAGGTAGTAGTACTCGTCCTGCTGCTCGGTGAGCATGCGCTGCATGCCGTGCTGCAGGATCACCGCGACCTCGAAGCCGAAGGTGGGGTCGTAGGCGCGGCAGTTCGGGATGGCGCCGGCCAGCAGGTGCGAGTGGCCGTCTTCGTGCTGCAGGCCTTCGCCGTTGAGCGTGGTGCGGCCGGCGGTGGCGCCCAGCAGGAAGCCGCGCGCGCGCATGTCCGCCGCCTGCCAGGCGCTGTCGCCGATGCGCTGGAAGCCGAACATCGAGTAGTAGATGTAGAACGGCAGCATCGGCAGGTCGTTGGTGCTGTAGCTGGTGGCCGCGGCCATCCACGACGAGAACGCGCCGCATTCGGTGATGCCTTCTTCCAGCACCTGGCCGGCGGCGTCCTCGCGGTAGTACATCAGCTGGTCGCGATCGACCGGCTTGTACTTCTGGCCTTCGGGCGCGTAGATGCCGATCTGGCGGAACAGGCCTTCCATGCCGAAGGTGCGGGCTTCATCGGCGACGATCGGCACGCAGCGCGGACCGACCTGCTTGTCGCGCAGGATCACGTTGAACGCCTGCACGAAGGCCATGGTGGTGCTGATCTCACGGTCGCCGCTGGATTTCAGCAGGCGGTCGAAGACTTCCAGCTTCGGCGCTTCCAGCGTCTGCGTGCTCTTGCGGCGGCGCTGCGGCAGGAAGCCGCCCAGCGCGCGGCGACGCTCCAGCATGTATTCGACTTCCGGCGATTTCTCGCCCGGATGGAAGAACGGCACCGCGCCGTCCTTGAACTGCTCGTCGGGGATGTCGATCTTGAAGCGGTCGCGGAAGGCGCGTACGGCGTCGTCGTCGAGCTTCTTGGTCTGGTGCGTGGGGTTGAGCGATTCGCCCGACGCGCCCATGCCGTAGCCCTTCACGGTCTTGGCGAGGATCACGGTGGGCATGCCGGTGGTCTTCATCGCGTTGTCGTACGCGGCGTGGACCTTGTGCGGATCGTGGCCGCCGCGGTTGAGGCGCCAGATGTCGTCGTCGCTGAGGTTCGCGACCATCGCGGCGGTCTCCGGGTATTTGCCGAAGAAATGCTCGCGCGTGTAGGCGCCGCCGAAGGCCTTGCAGTTCTGGTATTCGCCGTCGACGGTTTCCATCATCAGCCGCTTGAGCTGGCCCGTATTGTCCTTGGCGAGGAGCGGGTCCCAGTAGCTGCCCCAGACCGTCTTCACGACGTTCCAGCCGGCGCCGCGGAACTGGCCTTCGAGCTCCTGGATGATCTTGCCGTTGCCGCGCACCGGGCCGTCGAGGCGCTGCAGGTTGCAGTTGACGACGAAGACGAGGTTGTCGAGGCCTTCGCGGCCGGCGACCGAGATCGCGCCCAGGCTTTCGGGTTCGTCGCATTCGCCGTCGCCCAGGAAGCACCAGACCTTGCGGTCGGTCTTCGGCATCAGGCCGCGGCCTTCGAGGTATTTCCAGTTGCGCGCCTGGTAGATGGCACCGATCGGGCCGAGGCCCATCGAGACGGTGGGGAACTGCCAGAAATCGGGCATCAGCCACGGATGCGGGTAGCTGCTGATGCCGCGGCCGTCGACTTCCATGCGGAAGTGGTCGATCTGCGATTCGGTGAGCCGGCCTTCGAGGAAGGCGCGGGCGTAGATGCCGGGCGAACTGTGGCCCTGGACGCAGATCAGGTCGCCGGGGTGGTCGGCGCTGGGTGCGCGCCAGAAGTGGTTGAAGCCGACGTCGTAGAGCGTGGCCGACGAAGCGAACGAGGCGATGTGGCCGCCGAGGTCGCCGGGCTTGCGGTTGGCGCGCACCACCATGGCCATGGCGTTCCAGCGGATCATCGAGCGGATCCGCCATTCCATGTGCTGGTCGCCGGACATCCGCGGTTCGAGATGCGAGGGGATGGTGTTGATGTATTCGGTGGTGGGCGCGAACGGCAGATGGGCGCCAGCGCGGCGGGTCAGTTCGACCATGCCTTCCAGCAGCTGGTGCGCGCGGCCCGGGCCGTCGGTATCGATGACCGCCTTGAGCGACTCGACCCATTCGCGGGTCTCGGTGGGATCGGGGTCGTTCTGCAGCAGTTCGTTCAACCAGCTCATGCCGTGGGCTCCGCGTGCGGCCAGCCGGCCGCGTCCTGGTGTGTGGGGATTAGAGTCCGGATTCTAGCAGCGGCTCCCGACATCGATCCGTACGGGGGCGTGCGGTCGCGGCGCGCGGGTGGGGGAATTCGATTGCAGGGGGGCGGTGCTCTTGCGGCCGTGTCGGGCGCTTCTGGTTTGATCGTCCATTGCTTCGCTCATCGGGCCTTCCGGCCCTCCCACAGGAGGCCATCGGGTCTTACGGCTCACCTGCACAAGGCCATCGGGTCTGCCAGCCCCGTCGCCGATCTTCCTGCGCTGCTGTGTGGGTTTCGTGGGAGGGCCGGAAGGCCCGATGGTAGGAGTCGCGAGATCGAATTGAAGGCGGTGATGCCGAAGTGCTGTCGGTCAGCAGAAGTCTTTGCCGGTCACCGTGGTCTGATCGTGCATTGCTTCGCTCATCGGGCCTTCCGGCCCTCCCACACAGGGCTATCGGGTCTTTCGGTCTTCCTGCACGAGACCATTGGGCTTTCGGTCAGGAGAAAGCTTTGCCGAGCAGAAGGACTCGATGCAAGCCGATGGGTCTGGGGTCACGGCGGTAGTGCGTCGAGGTGCCATCGGCAGTAGCGGTAGGGATAGTCCTCGACCGATTGCACCAATCCGGCGCGCTGGGGATTCTGCAGGACATAGCGCATCACCTAATGCAGATGTGCTTCCGCACGCAATGCATGATCGTGGTAGCCGGCCATCCATACCGGGGCGCGGTTGCCGTCAGCAGCGCGAGCGCTTCTCGCGGTGATCGATTTCAGGCGATTCATGAGTTGCGGAAGCGACTCGCTGTCGCCGAGTTGGAGAACCAGGTGAAAGTGATCTGGCATCAGCACCCAGCACAGCGGTTGCGCGTCTCGCCATAGGCGTGCTTCGCCGAGGGTGTGCGCGATGGCGGTGGCGACGACGGAATCGGCGAATCGCGGGAATCGATGCGCGCAGACAGAGGTGAGCAGGTAGATCTGCCGAGCCCGAGAGATTCGACCTTTTCGCAGCCGGTGGTACCCGTGGTTCGTGGGAGTGCGCATGGCGGCAGCATGTCGAGTCGGCAGGCCGCAATCGATAGGAGAAGTCCGAAGCGAGCTGTCGGGAAAATCCGAATCACCGGATGTCCTGCCTGGATGTTTCCTGCTGCTTCTTGTGGGCGGGCCGGAAGGCCCGATGAAAGAAATGGCGGTGCTGATTCAGTGGTGTGCGTGTGAAGATCTGGGGGAGAGGTGTTCGGAATGCTTGCTGCAGTCGGGCGGTTGGCCGCTTCGCTCATCGGGCCTTCCGGCCCTCCCACACAGGGCTATCGGGGCTTCCGGCCCTCCGGTAATCCCCACACAGGGTCATCGGGCCTTCCGGCCCTCCCACACAGGGCTGTCGGGCCTTTGGGCCTCCTGCACAGAGCCATCGGGCCATCGGGCGGTTCGCAATCGTGAAGCCGTGAGTCGGGGGGGGGGGGCACTCACCCGTCCGCGAGCGCGCGGCAGCGGTCGCGGAATGCGGCGAGGCGGGTGTCGCGGTGCGGGAGCATCGCGAGGCGGCGTTCGACTTCGTCGCAAGCGGCGGCGTGCAGGCGCAGGTCCCAGGTGTTGAGGGCGAGCACGGCGTCGAAGCTGTCGTGGCCCCAGGCGTCGCAGCAGCGGTCGAGCAGGTCGTCGTGGCCGGACGGGTGGTGGCCGTCGGGAGCGGAGACGTTCTGCGCGACGTAGGCGAAGTCGATCGCGGGAAAGGCCGGGCGCAGGAAGAATTCGCCGGCGACGAGGCTTTCGTCGAACCGTTCGACCACGCCGGGCACCGACATCTCGACCAGCGTCGCGATCGCGCGTTCGAGGTCGTGCGCGCCCGCCGCGCGGGCGAACGCGCCGCCGTTGGCGATGAAGTTGATCTGCACGTCGGTCAGGGTGTGCGGCAGATGTTCGAGCAGGTGCGCGACGAAGCCGGCCTCGTCGTGGGCGTTGGCCAGTTGCGCGAGCCAGTGGTTGGGGTCGGTGCGGCGACCGTAGTGGTAGAGCGAGCGGATCCGCGACAGCGGGTGACGGATGAAACACAGGTCGAAGAACACGAAGCCGCGTGCGTGCGGGCGCGGGTAGCGGATGTGGTGGCTCGAAATGGCCGAGATCGTCGAATGTTCCCGGACCAGGCCGATGATGTCCTCCGCGCAGAGGACGGCGTCGTCGTGCATGCCGTGGAAGTTGACGAACCCGTCGCCGAAGCTCCGCTCGAGCGTGAAGTCGAGCGTGGAGCCGGCGTTCTTGAAGATGTGGTAATGCAGCAGGACGAAACGTTCGCGGGTCGTGGGGGCTCGGATGTCCTGCGGCATGACGTTTCTCCTTTTATGGTGCGATGTGTCTCACGGTGCGGATCTGCGCGTCGACCGCGGCGATCGCGGTCATGTTGACCACGCGGCGCGGGCTGGACGCCGGGGTGAGGATGTAGGCCGGGCGGTCGAGACCCATGAGGATCGGGCCGATCGCGACGCCATCGGTCATCACCCGGACCATGTTGTAGGTGATGTTGGCGGCGTCGAGGTTCGGCAGCACGAACAGGTTGGGACGGCCGTGCAGCGTGGTGTTGGGGAACATCCGCTTGCGCAGCATTTCGTCCCAGGCGGTGTCGCCCTGCATTTCGCCGTCGACTTCCAGCCGCGGCGCGCGCTTGCGGATCAGCTGGTAGGCCTGACGCATCTTCGCGGCGCTCGGGTTGTCGTGGCTGCCGTAGTTGGAGTGCGACAGCAGCGCGACCTTCGGGTCGATGCCGAACAGGCGCAGGCGGTAGGTCGCCTGCAGCGTGGCTTCCGCGATCTGCTCGGCGCAGGGGTCCACCTGGACATGGGTGTCGAGGAAGAACCAGACGCCGTGATCGTTGATCACGCCGGTCATCGCGGCGGTGCCGGTGACGCCCTTCTCGAAGTCGAACACGCTGCGCAGGTAGCCGAGCTTCTTGTGGAAGCGACCGACCAGACCGCAGATCATCGCGTCGGCCTCGCCGCGTTCGACCATCAGCGCGGCGATCAGCGACGGCCGCGAGCGCAGCAGGTTCTTGGCCGCCGCCGGGGTCACGCCGCGGCGTTCGGTCAGCGCGTGGTACTGCTGCCAGTATTCGTTGAACCGCGGATCGTCGTTGATGTTGGTGAGATCGAAGTCGGTGCCGGCGCGCATGCGCAGACCGAGGCGCTGGATGCGGGTGTCGATCACGTCCGGACGGCCGATCAGGATCGGGCGTGCGAGACCTTCGTCGATCACGGTCTGCACCGCGCGCAGCACGGTTTCCTCTTCGCCCTCGGCGTACACGACGCGTTTCTGGTCGCTGCGCGCGCGGTCGTAGATCGGCTTCATCAGCAGGCCGGTGCGATAGATGAACTGCGCCAGCTTTTCGTGGTACGCGGGCATGTCCAGGATCGGCCGCAGCGCGATGCCGGAGTTCATCGCCGCCTGCGCCACCGCCGGCGCCAGCACCGTGAGCAGGCGCGGGTCGAAGGGGCGGGGGATGATGTAGTCGGGGCCGAAGCGCGGCACGTCGCCGCCGTAGGCGCTGCCGAGATCGGACGCTTCCATGCGCGCCAGCTGCGCGATCGCGCGCACGCAGGCGAGCTTCATCGCTTCGTTGATCTCGGTGGCGCCCACGTCCAGCGCGCCGCGGAAGATGTACGGGAAGCACAGCGCGTTGTTGACCTGGTTCGGGTAGTCGCTGCGGCCGGTGGCGATGATGCAGTCCGGACGCACCGCTTTCGCCTGTTCGGGCAGGATTTCCGGGGTCGGGTTGGCGAGCGCGAGGATGATCGGGCGGTCGGCCATCGTCGCGACCATCTCCGGCTGCAGGATGCCGGCGGCGGAGAGGCCGAGGAACACGTCGGCGCCCATCACGATGTCGGCCAGCGTGCGCTTGTCGGTATCGCGGGCGTAGCGCGCCTTGTCGGGGTCGAGATTGGTGCGGCCGGTGTGCAGCACGCCGTCGCGGTCCACCGCGAGGATGTGCTCCGGCTTCATGCCCAGCGCGACCAGCATGTCGAGGCAGGCGATGCCGGCGGCGCCGGCGCCGGAGGTCGCGAGTTTCACCTCGCCGATCTTCTTGCCGACGATCTCCAGCGCGTTCAGCACGGCCGCGCCGACGATGATCGCGGTGCCGTGCTGGTCGTCGTGGAACACCGGGATGTTCATGCGTTCGCGCAGCTTGCGCTCGACGATGAAGCATTCCGGCGCCTTGATGTCTTCGAGGTTGATGCCGCCGAAGGTCGGTTCGAGCGAGGCGATGATGTCGACCAGTTTGTCGGGATCGCGTTCGTTCACTTCGATGTCGAACACGTCGATGCCGGCGAACTTCTGGAACAGCACGCCCTTGCCTTCCATCACCGGCTTGCCGGCGAGCGGGCCGATGTCGCCGAGCCCGAGCACCGCGGTGCCGTTGGTGATCACCGCGACCAGATTGCCGCGTGCGGTCATTTCGCTGGCGGCGTTGGGATCTTCGACGATGGCTTCGCAGGCGTAAGCCACGCCCGGCGAGTAGGCGAGGGCGAGATCGCGCTGGGTCACCAGCGGCTTGGTCGGCGCGACCTTGATCTTGCCCGGCGGATCCTGGCGGTGATAGTCGAGGGCGGACTGTTTCAGATCGGATTGATTCGGATCGTTGTGGTCGGACATCGTGATGCGTCGCCGCGCCGGGAGTCGGGTCAGGGCCACCGATTCTAGCGGGAACCCGCGGTTTCCGCCGTGCGGTGGCGGATGGTCGACGTGCGATGCGGGCGTGCGGCTCGCGCAGCGGTGTCCGGATCGCGCAGAATCGGGTTCCCGACAGGAAATCCCGCATGCTTGTCCGCCGTTCGTACCTCGCCCGTGTGTCGTCGTCGCCGAACGCGCTGGTGTGGATGGTGCTGGTCCTCGCGCTGCTGGGCCAATGGCCGTTGCTGCTCAATCCCGGATATTTCAGCCACGACGAGCTGCAGTGGGCGGCCGCTGCGGATGTGCCCGCGGGCGCGCCGCTGCCGTGGTTTCCGTGGACGGCCGTCGATGTGTATCAGTACCGGCCGCTGACCTTCAATCTCTGGCTGTGGCTGTCGCATCGCCTGTTCGACGCCCCGCAAGGGTTCCACGCGGTCTGCGTGCTGTGGGGCAGCATCAACGCGATGCTGTTGACCGTGCTGGGCCGGCGCCTGGGCGTGGCGCCGCTGCCGGCGGCCGCGGCGGCGCTGGTGTTCGCGTTGGGCCCCTTCGCCGCGTTGGTGCATGGCTGGGTCGGGACGCTCGGCGACCTGATCTGGAGCAGTTGTGCGCTGGGCATCGGGCTGCTGGCGACCGCGCGCGTCCGCACCGGGTGGGTGGTGGCCGGTACGGCCGTGCTGACGGCGTTGGCGCTGCTGGGCAAGGAAGCGGGGATGGCCATTCCGGCGATGCTCGCGGTGGCCTGGTGGTTCGATCGGCGCAGGCCCGTCTGGCGCTTGGCCATGGTGTCGTCCGCGTTCGTGGCGGCGGTCTATCTGTTGTTGCGCCTGGAGGCGCTGTTGCAACCGGTGGCGCAGGGCCCGCAGTACGTGCTGAGCCTGGCGCACCCGCCTCTGCGCTGGCTCGAATACCAGCTGTTCGCGCCATTGCTGCACGTGCCGGAGACCTTTGCGACGTTCGCGCATGGGGGGCGGATCGGGTTGACGATCGCGGTGGTGCTGTGGCTCGGTGGTCTGTTCGCGTTGTCGCGCGGCGGATGGCGCCTGTTGGCGCTGGCGTTGGTCGGTGGCGTCGCCGCGCTGTTGCCGGTACTGCCGCTCGGCGCGAGCTGGAACCACTATGGCTATGCCTGGGCGGCCTGGACCGCGATGTGCTTTGCGGCAGGTTGGCCGGCGATGCCGCGATCGTCGCGCGTGCTGGTGCTGCTCACCGCGCTGCTGGTGCTGGCCCACGGTGCGATGGTGATGCGATTGATCCATCGCGTCGGCACGATCCAGACGGTGTTTTCGCCGGCGCTGGCCGCCGCGGTGGCCAACGCCGGCAGCCATCCGGTCCGGCTGCGGGTCGCGCCGGACGCGGGCGCATGGATCTTCCAGCGGTTGACCCACGAGATTCCGCGTTATCGCGGGGTGCCGATCGGCGCGCGGGTGGCGCTGGTCGCGGCGGATGCGCCGGCGGATTACCGGGTCGAAGCGGACGGGCGACTCACGCCGTTGCGCTGAGCGGCCCGGCCATCGTCGCTCTTCACACGCCCAATCCCAGCACCAGATCGTCGGCGTCGACGCGGTCGAGGCGGATCTTGTTCGCGAACAGCGAGAACGCGAGCATTCCGGCGAGTCCGTTCGCGCGCTGCATCCACGGCGGCAGGTAGTGCGGGGGCGCGATCGCGCCGACGTCGAACATCGGTTGCAGCGCGAACACGTCCTCCAGTGCGAGTTTGCCGGCGAACAGCTGGCGGGCGATCGCGAGCCGGCGATGACGCAGGCACCAGCGGAAGAACGTGTGCACGCTCAGCAGGCCGTGCAGGTAGACGGTGTCCTTGGTGAAGGCCGCGCCGCCGCCGGTGGGGGCGCCGCGGAACACGCGCTGGGTCGAGGCGAAACTGTCTTCCGGCGTCTGTCCGGCGTCGAGGAAGAAGCGGAACACCTGCACGAAATCGGCGCCGTTGATCGCCATGTCGATGGCGACGATGCGCAGACTGATGCGCTTCATCCGTTCGATGTCCATCGAGCCGGAAATGAGTTCGGCGAAGGTCGCCAGGCCTTCCTGGGTGGCGGTGGTGCGCGGTGCGCCGCGGGCCATCGATTTCAGCAGCGGCTGTTCGCGCCCGTTGATGCCGGTGAGCGTGTGCACGAAGGCTTCGTGCACCAGCAGCTGGTGGCGGTCGTATTCGCTGAAGCCGGTGTTGGTGCGGACCCGGATCCGGGTCGGGCTGGCGGCGGCCTTGGCGATCAGCCCGGGGTCGAGTTCGACCTTGACCGCGTGGTCCACGAAAAAGGCGTCGATGTCGCGCTGCAGCTCGTCGCGCACGGTTTCGGCGGCCATCACGGCGTCGGGTTCGATCGCGCGCAGCTCCTGGTCCATGTCGTCGGCGAGCGCGACGAAGTGCTCGGCGGCCTCGAAGTTGGTCGGGCCATCGCCGGGCAGCATTTCGACCGGACGGCCGTACAGGCGGGTCGAATACGCGGTGACCCTGTGCGTTCCGGCGGCGTCGAGCAGGCGGGTGGCGATGCGCCAGCTCTCGGCGGTGCGCTGCAGGTACTGGCCGAGCGGGTGGTCGGGATCGGCGCCGGCCGCGACCGCGTCGAGTTCGGCGCGCACCGCGGCGTGGTCGTCCTTCGGATAGTCGATCTTCGGCAGATGGATGCGGCCGATCTTCCACGCGGCGAGGAAGGTCTCCTGCGCGCTCGCCGGCCAGCTCAGGGTTTCCAGCAGGCGGATGCCGCGCACCGCCGCGGTCATCCGCGCATCGAGCGCGGCGTGGTGGGCGAGGGCGTCGGCGGGGGTCATCGCGGCCCCGTGCCTGTGGGAGCGCCGGAAGGCGCGACAGCGTGCGGCAGGTCTTTCCGAACATCGTCGCGCCTTGACCCGCCATTCGGCTGTTGAAAGCCGGCGCTCCTGCAGGGTCCGGAATCAATGCTTCCCATATTTTTCGTCCAACCGCTTGTGGAAGGCCTTGCCCGCCACTTTCGCGTCGGACTTCTGCGCCAGCCGGGTCGCGAGCTGGTTGGCGGCACCGGCGACCTCGTCGCGCAGCTTCAGGTAATTCGCGAACCGCGCCGCATCGAGCGTGCCGGTCTGGATGGCGGTGCGCACCGCGCAGCCGGGTTCCTTCGCGTGCTGGCAGTCGCGGAACTTGCACTCGGCGGCCAGCGCTTCGATGTCGGCGAAGCCGCCGTCGGCCAGGTCTTCCTCGCCGGTTGGCTTCAGTTCGCGCATGCCGGGCGTGTCGATGAGGCAGGCGCCGGACGGCAGCGGGATCAGCGTGCGGTAGGTGGTGGTGTGGCGGCCGCGGGCGTCGCTCTCGCGCACTTCGCTGGTCTTCATCTTCTCGATGCCGAGCAGGGTGTTGGTGAGCGTCGATTTGCCGGCGCCGGACGAGCCCACCAGCACGGCGGTGCGGCCGGGGCCCAGCCAGCGGTCGAGGGCGGCGACGCTGGTGCGGTCCTTGGCGTTCACCGCCACCGCGACGATGCCCTGGGCCGCCAGTTCGGCCAGCGCCGCCAGCGAGGCGTCGGCGTCGCTGCCGTCCTTGTCGGCCTTGGTCAGCACCACCACCGCCTCGGGCGCGCCGGGCCCGGTGCCGCCGCCGCCGCGGATCAGCAGCAGATAGCGCTCGATCCGGCGCGGGTTGAAATCGGCGTCCAGACCGCAGACCACGAACACGGTGTCGATGTTCGCGGCGATCAGCTGCTGCTGGTAATGCTCGCCGGCGGCGGCGCGCTTGATCGTGCTGCGCCGGGGCAGCAGGGCCACGATCCGCGGCCGCGGCGCGGCGTCCTCGATCAGCACCCAGTCGCCGACCGCGGCGCGGTCCTGCGGCGGGAACCGGCGACGCATCCACTCCGGCGGGGATTCCACGGTCAGTGCGTGTCCGGGGGCCTCGGCGACCACGTAGCCGGACCGATGCTGTTCGATGACCCGGGCCGGGCGGGCCCGCGGATGGGCGGCGACGGCGCCGGCGCGGTCGGTGGCGGGCGTCGCGTCCCCGGCATCGGGCCAGCCGATGGCGCGGAGGTCGGGGGCGGGGGTGCTCAAGCGGGGCGGTGGGCGGCGTTCATGGCCGGATTCTATGCCGCGCCAGCGGACCCGGGCGATTTCCGCTAGTCTTTCGCGACTTTTTCGGCCTTTCCGACACGATGTCTCCCTCCAGCACGAAACCCGCCCTCAAGACCCGCGAACGCCTCTCCGAAGTCCGCTACGAAATCCGCGGCGAGCTGGCCCGGCGAGCCCGCGAGCTGGAAGGTCAGGGCCGGACGCTGATCAAGCTGAACATCGGCAACCCCGGCGCCTTCGGGTTCCGCGCGCCGGAGCACCTGCAGCGCGCGATCGCCGATCACATCGCCGATACCGATCCCTACACCCACCAGCAGGGCCTGCCGGCCGCGCGCGAGGCGATCGCCGCGTTCCACAAGCAGCGCGGCACGCCGAACGCCTCGCCCGAGCGCGTGTTCGTCGGCAACGGCGTCAGCGAGCTGATCGACCTCAGCCTGCGCGCGCTGCTCAACCCGGGCGACGAAGTGCTGCTGCCGTCGCCGGACTATCCGCTGTGGTCGGCCGCGACCATCCTCAACGACGGCCGTCCGGTGTACTACCGCTGCAAGGCCGAGCACGGGTTCCTGCCGGACCCGGACGAGATCGCGCAGCTGGTGTCGTCGCGCACCCGTGCGATCGTGCTGATCAATCCGAACAATCCGACCGGCGCGACCTATTCGCGCGAGATCCTCGAACGCATCGTCGCGATCGCCGCGAAGCACCATCTGCTGCTGATGGCGGACGAGATCTACGATCACATCCTCTACGACGGCGCGACCTTCCAGCCGCTGGCGCCGTTGGCCGGCGATCTGCCGTGCCTGTCGTTCGGCGGCCTGTCGAAAGTGCATCGCGCCTGCGGCTGGCGGGTGGGCTGGGCGGTGCTGAGCGGCGATCCGCTCGCCAGCGGCGATTTCCACCACGCCATGGACCTGCTCGGCGCGCTGCGCCTGTGCGCGAACGTGCCCGGCCAGTTCGCGATCGACGCCGCCCTGCACGGCACCGACACCATCAGTGCGCTGACCGCGCCCGGTGGCCGGTTGTACGAAACCCGCCGCGCGCTGATCGAGTGCTGCGAACGCAGCCCGCACCTGTCGCTGGTCGCGCCGGCCGGCGCGCTGTACGGCTTCCCGGCGGTGGTCGGCGAGGCGGCGCATGGTTTCGACGACCACGCCTTCGCGCTGGAGATGCTGGAATCCGAGGACGTGCTGATCGTGCCCGGCTCCAGCTTCAACGTGCCCGAGCGCAATCATTTCCGCGTCACCCTGTTGCCGGAGGCGCCGGTGCTGCGCGAGGTGTTCGCGCGGATCGAGCGCGTGCTCGACCGCCGCGCCGCCGCCGCGTCGCAGAAGAGCGCGGTGGCCTGAGCCATGGCGCCGGCGATCGTTCCGGCGCTGGGGCTGATGATCGCGGCGATCGCCGCCGCGGAGGGCGGACCCGTGGGCAGCGGGTCCGATGACGATGGACGCGTACCGCCGCCACGGGCCGTGCCGCGGTATCTCGCCCTCGGCGACAGCTACACGATCGGCGAAGGCGTGGACCCCGCCGGACGCTGGCCCGTGCAACTGGTCGCGGCGCTGCGCGCCGAAGGCGTCGTCATCGACGACCCGCGGATCATCGCCACCACCGGCTGGACGACCGACGAACTCGCCGCCGCGCTCGATGCGGCCGAACCGCTGGGCACCGACTGGTCGCTGGTCAGCCTGCTGATCGGCGTCAACGACCAGTATCGTGGTCGCGATCCCGAAACCTACGAACGCGGATTCTCCGCCCTGCTGGAGCGCGCCATCGGTTACGCCGGAGGTCGCCCGCAGCGGGTGGTCGTGCTCGCGATTCCAGACTGGGGCGTGACCCCGTTCGCCGCCGAGCGCGATACCGCGGCGATCGCGCGCGAACTCGACATCCACAACGCCATTGCCGCACGCCGGTGCGCGGCGCGCGGGGTCGCGTTCATCGATATCGCGCCGGTGAGCCGCGCGCGCGGCGCCGAACCGGCGATGCTCGCCGCCGACGGCCTGCACCCGTCCGCGGCGCTCTACGCCGAGTGGGCCCGGCTGGCGTTGCCGACGGTGCGCCGGCGGTTGGCGACGCCCGCCTCGCCGTGAACGAGGCGGCGCCGACCGTCGTGCAGACGTTGGCGACCGCGGACGCACGCTGGATCGCGGAGGCCTTCCTGCCGGCGTTTCCGCTCGGCAACCGCTACGACTATTACTACGCACGCGCCAAATTGCGCAGCGACCCGCTGTATCCGGGCGTACTCGCCGCGCTGCGCGGTTGCGATGCGCCGCTGCTCGATCTGGGCTGCGGTCTCGGCCTGCTCGCGCACGCGCTGCGCCGGGAGGGTCGCACGCTCGACTATCTCGGTGTCGACGACGACGACGCCAAACTTGCCCGCGCGCGTCGCGCCGCGACCCGGCGCGGATTCGGCGGCGTGCGTTTCGAGCGCCGCGATCTTGCCCGCGGCGTGCCGGCGCATCGCGGCAGCGTGGCGGTGCTCGACGTGCTGCAGTATCTCGACGCGGACGCCCGCTCGACGTTGCTGACGGCGGTGGCGGCGATGCTGGTGCCCGGTGCGCGGCTGGTGATCCGCAGTCCGATCGCCGGCGACGGCGCGCGCGCCCGGGTCGGCCGGATCGCCGACGCGTTCGCGCATGGCATCGGCTGGATGCGCTTCCGTCCGCGCGGCCATCCCACGCTCGATGCGCTGCGCGCGCCGCTGCAACGCGCAGGGCTGCGGGTCGAATGCCGGCCACTGCATGGCCGCACGCCGTTCAACAACTGGCTGGTCGTGGCCGAGCGTCCTGCGACCTAGCGCCGCGAAAGCCCGTGGGAGGGCCGGAAGGCCAGACCGATGGCGGCCTCCCCGCAAACCTGTCGGGCCTTCCGGCCCTCCCACGGGGATCCGGAGGTGTTCGGTGTTACCTCGGCTCCGGCAGCGTGGTGCGGTAGCCCAGCGCGTCGAGTCGCTGCAGCAGCAATGCGATCGTCGCCACGTTGCGGCCATGCGCCGCGCCTTCGTGCAGCAGGACGATCGCGCCGGGCGCGAGTCCGCGCTCGATGCGGGCGACGACCGTCGCGGGATCCGCGGCCACCGCATCGAAGCCGCGCGCGCTCCAGGCCGCGCGGGCCAGGCCGTGTTCGCGCAGCGCCGCCGCGACGAAGGGATTGCTCATGCCGACCACCGCGCGGAACCAGCGCGGCGGCGCACCGGCGATGTCGGCGAGGATGCGCTGGGCGTCGCCGATCTCGCGCCGCATCCGGCGCGGTCCCAGCGCCCAGAACCAGGCCGCGGGATGATCGGTGCTGTGATTCCCGATGCCATGACCGCGACGCAGGATCTCGCGCACCAGCGCCGGCCGCTGTGCCGCGCGCGCGCCGACGAGGAAGAAGGTCGCCTTCGCGTCATGCGCGTCGAGCAGATCAAGCAGCGCGGAGGTGTCGTCGGACGGGCCGTCGTCGATGGTCAGCCAGACCTCGCGGCGTGCGGTCGGCAGACGATCGAGCACCGGCGCGAACAGTCGCGAACGCGGCCAGAACGTGCCCCACCAGAACGGCGCATGGCTCGCCAGCAGCAACGGCAGGCCGACGTGCGCGCCCCAGCGCCACCACGCCGCCGCGACCGCCAGTTGCGACAGCGCCGCGGCCCAGAGCCAGGCGTGGGGATGGCGCGGAACCCGATGCGGGCTGGCGGAAGGAACGGACATCGCGGCATGATGCCACGCGTCGCCGCCGCTCCCGGAATCGCCAATGTCCTTCCGCAATCTCTCCGTCGCCGATGCCGATGCGCGCGCCCGCGCCGGCACGCTCACGCTCGTCGATGTGCGCCCGCCGCAGGAGCGCGCGATCGCCGCGGTGCGGGCGCCGTATGAAGTGCTGGAAGACGGCGGCTTCGAACGTCTGCTGGCGATGCCCGCCGATGCGCCGATCGCGTTTCTGTGCCATCACGGCGGACGCAGCGCGCAGGCGGCGATGCATTTCGCCCAGCGCGGTTTTTCGGCGTTGTACAACGTGGTCGGCGGGATCGACGCGTGGAGTCTCGACGTCGATCCGGAGGTGCCGCGCTACTGAGCGTCGCGCGTTCCGCGATCAGCGATGTTCGCTGATCAGCGACTGCCGCCGGCGGTGCCGGCTGCGTCGCGACGCGACGCCAGCGAGGCGCGACAGCGGAAGAAGCGCGAGTTCGCCAGCCATTGCTGGTCGGGGTAGTAGGCGAACAGCAGCTGCCCGCCCTTGAGCGTATCGATGATCGCGTCGGCGACCGCCGGACGGACCGCGGGACAGCCGAAGCTGCGGCCGAGGCGGCCCTGGCGCAGCGCATTCGTCGGATCGACGTAGTTGGCGCCGTGCATGACGATGGCGCGGGCGCGGGCCAGATCGTTGACGCCGGGTTCCAGTCCGTCCATGCGCAGCGAGTAGCCGTTGCCGCCGATGTAGGTCTCGCTCATGGCGAACAGGCCGAGACTGGACTGGTGGCTGCTTTCGCGGTTGGAGAAGGCGTTGGCGTAGTTCTCCCCGCTGTTGCGGCCGTGCGCGACGTGCTCGGCGTAGAGCAGCCGCACCTGCTCCAGATCGAACACCCACAGCCGCCGTTCGGTGGAGGGACGCGAATAATCGATCACCGCCAGCCGCCGCGCCGGGGAGATCGTGCCGGAGGCGATGGCGCATTCGGTCGCTTCCAGCGCCAGGGCGAGCACCTTGGCGTCGACCGTGGGTGCGAGCCGGTGCAGGCGATCGAACAGTGAGGACAGGATCGGGCGGGCGCTGCGGCCGGGTTCGGCGCGGGCCAGGGTGGCGCCGGCGTCGGCGCCGCCTTCAAGCCCGGAATCGGCGGCGGTGGCGGTGCGGGTGGTCGTGAGCGCGGCCACCGCGAGCAGCGGGGCGAGCAGCGGGGCGAGGAGTCGGGCGGTACGGACCATCGCCGCAGGATGCCGCAAGCCGCCGGGAAAAACCTGAACGTGCCGGGCCTTCAGCGACCCGGTTGCGGGGTTTGGGCCGGCGTCGGCGTCGGCGGCGTGACCGGCGTCGCGGTCTCGGGCGGTGCCGGCAGCGGCGCCGGCGGCTCGAGTGGGGTCGGCGCAGGCGTCGGACCGGCCGGCGGACCACCACCCGCGGGGGGATCCGCCGGCGGACGTGCCGGGTCGGCCGGGGGCGCGGGCAGCGGGTCGGTCGAGAGCGGCCGCAGGGGGTCGTCGGTGATCACGATCGAGGACTCGGCCGGGAGCGCCGCCTGCAATGACCGGGCGAAGGACTCGCTCAACCGCAGCTCGCCGCCGCGCAGCAGCGGCAGGGGCGTGCCGGTCGCCGGCGGTTTGCCGGGCTGGGCGATCGCCTGCCAGCGCAGGGTCGGCACCGGCGGGGGCGGGGTCGTCGTCGCGGTGGCGACGATCCGCGGGTCGTCGGTTTCGGCGGTGGCGATCGCCTCGATGCGCAGCGCGTGGAGGCGGGTGCCCGGAGGCGGCTCGCCGGTGATCGTGGCGTCGGCCCGGCCGATCACGATGCCGTTGCGCAGGACAATCAACCGGTGGTCGCGGGTGCCGAGCAGCAGCGTCACCGGGCCCTCGGGCGCGCGCTCGGGGGCCCAGAATTCGGCGAGCGTGGCGTCGGTGTCGTCCAGAACCGCGCCGGTCGCGGGGTCGACCGGCGTGATCCAGCCGGGCGAGACCACGCGGGCCGGATGCGATCGGTTATCCGCGATCACCACCACGGTGCCGCGCCGGACGCTGTCGAACAGCGATTGCGCGAACGCCTGCGGCAGGCGCACGCATCCGTGCGACGCCGGATATCCCGGCAAGCGGCCGGCGTGCAGCGCGGTGCCGCTCCAGGTCAGCCGCAGCATGAACGGCATCGGCGCGTTGTCGTAGATGTTCGAGTAGTGCTCGGTCTGGCGTTCGAGGATCGGGAAGGTGCCGGTGATCGTCTCGAAGCCGCGCCTGCCGCTGCTGATCGTCGAGACGCCGATGCGCACGCCGTTGCGATACACATGCACGCGCTGCTCGGGCAGGCTGACGACCGCCACGACCGGCCCCTGCGGTGCCAGTTCCGGCATCCACACGAACTGGCCGGGCTTGAGTGCGGGCAGGACGGTCGGCGCGGTGGCGGCGCGCGTCGCCGCGGGTTTGCCCGCGGCGGGTCGGGGCGCGGCGGGCTTTGCCGAGGTCGGCCTGGTCGAGGACGGTTGCGTTGCGGCCGGTTTCGTCGAAGCGGGTTTCGCAGAAGCGGGATTCGCAGAGGCGGGTTTGGTCGAGGCCGCGGTTGCCGCAGCCGGTCGCGTCGATGCCTGCTGCGCGCCGGTCGGCCTCACGGTCGCGGGCTTCGGCTGGGCCGGTGTCGGAGGGGACGTCCGCGTCGCGGCCGGTTTCGACGCGGCGGCGCCGGCGGTCGCCGGTTTCGCCGCGGGGGCGGCCTGCGACACCGATGGCCGCGTGGCCGCGTGCGGCGTCGTCGCACGCGATGGCGACGGCGGGGGCGCGAGGGCGAGGGCCGAAGCGAGGGCGAGCGAAAGAGGCACGACGTTCCGACCGGACAGGGGCCTATAGTGTGGCAGCGAAGTGGACGACATGGCTCGACGTCCGGCAAGACATTGCGTCCGGTCTCGCGTCGGCGCCCATCCGCATCACCCCGCCAGGACGTCGAGGATCTGCAGCGCGATCCGGCGCTTGTGCGCGGGCAGTCGCCGGAACCTCAGCAACACCTCGCTTTCGGTCGGGTCCTGGGCGTAGTCCTCGATCAGGACCGTCGCCGGTTCCCCGGTCTCGCTGCGCATCGGGCCGCGCGCCGTCGCCAGCCATTCGATGGCGGCGCCGGTCTCGATCGCGATCTGCAGCAGGTGATGCATGCTCGGCGAAGTCCCCGTCGGGTGTTCCCATTGGGTCACGGCGCTGCGCTTGACGCCGACCCGGCGCGCCAGTTCGGCCTGGCTGAGTTTCGACGCGAGTCGCGCCTTGCGGATGCGGGTGGGCAATGCGCTCATCGTGAGGCCTCGTCCTGAAACGGCAGGGGCGCCGTGTCCATGGGGGTGGATCGCCGCCATCGTCGCTGGCCGGACAGCGACGCTTTCCGTCGTTTGTCCGGTTCCACTGTCCGCGCTTCCCCGTTTCGCGGATTCCGATGGCAAGAACACCAACGCAAAGCGATGCTGTCCACGGACGCGCACCTGCGGACGGCCTGTCGCGCCGGGTTCCCGCGTCTGACGCTAAGCCCGTGAACGCGAGCCCGTCAACGACGGGCGTCGCCGGAAGCGGGCGGTGTTCGGATCGATCCCGCGGACGGTGCACCACCGCTGCCCGGGATTCCGCAGATCGCGCCGCAGTGCGCGTCACCGCAAGGACGGACAGGATGTTGCGCATCTGGTTGTTCGGTTCGTTGTGCGTCGCCCACGATGTCGCCGGTGGGCACGCCACCGCGATATCCGGCCGCAGCGGCAGTCTGCTGGCGTATCTCGCTCTTGGCCGCGGCCGCTATTTCAGTCGCGCCGAACTGCTCGGCATCCTGTGGCCGGAACGGATGGCATCGATGACCGCCGGATCGTTCAACACCGCGCTGTGGCGGCTGCGCCGGCTGGTCGAATGCCCGCCGCTGCGCCACGGCGAACTGATCGCCAGCGACCGCCGCGGCGCGATCGGCCTCAACGGCTCGCAGGACGTGTGGCTGGACGTGGAGGAATTCGAACGGCGGATCGCCCACGGGCTGGGCAAACCGATCGAACAGCTCGCCGACGCCGACATCGACGACCTGCGCGTCGGGGTCGGTCTGTACAAGTCCGACATCCTGACCGAATTCAGCGACGACTGGGCGCTGCGCGAACGCGAGAAACATCGCCGTCACTATCTCAACGCGCTGTGGCGACTGATGCAGGTGGCCACGATCCGTCGCGAATACGGCGAAGGCATCCGTCATGCCCAGGCGATCCTCGACTGCGACGCGCTGCGCGAGGATGTGCATCGCGAACTGATGCAGCTGTTCGTGCTCAGCGGCCAGCGCGCGCAGGCGCTGCGCCAGTTCGAGACCTGCCGCGACCTGCTTCGCCGCGAACTCGCGATCCCGCCGATGCGCGAGACCCTGTCCCTGTATCGGCAGATCGCCGACAACGCGCTCGCCGGCGTCGAATCCGCTGGCATGTCGGGAGGGATGGTGGGCGGGATGCCGGCGATGCAGTCGCCGCTGCGGATCGACTACGCGCCGGTCTCGTCGTTGATCGAACCGCTGAACGCGCCGCCGGCGATCGATGCCCGCGGCAGGATCGCCGCGGCCAGACGGCATCTGGCGGAGGCCGACGCGCAACTGGAACTGTGCCTGCGCGACGTCGTCGACTGAGCGGCGTCCGTTCGTCTCGTCCCCCTTCCCTCCCCGTCCGCCGCCTTTCCGCGGCGGATGCATCGTCGGTCCGTCTCCGCTCCGCCTGCGATGCGCGGGCGGCATTCCTTTGGTCCCTTCCGTGTCCGGCAGCCCCGGTTTGCCTCCTGCGGGCCGGGTCCGTGCGGCCGCCGACATCACGCGCCCCTCACCGGACATCACACACCCCTCCCTCTGCGCGTGATGTCGGCGTGATGTCGGCGTGATGGTGCGGTGATCTTCCGCGCGCACAGTCGGCAAGACCCCATCGACCGACCGGCGCCGCCATGGCATTGCTCGAGGATCGCACCGCCGCCTTCATCGTCCGCATCTGGTGCGAGCGCGGCGACGCGTCGAGTCTCGCGCCGGAGTGGCGCGGTTCGGTGGAGCACGTCCAGACCGGCCAGCGCGCGTTCTTCCGCCATCTGGACGCGGTGCTCGACTTCATGAAGCCGCATCTGGAGACGATGGGCATCGATGCCCAGCAGCGTTTCTGGGAGCGCATCTCCTCGGTGATGGACGACGGCCGGGACGGGGATCCCGCCGAGCTGCCCGCCGAGATCCGTTTCGATATCGCCGCCGAATCCGGCGCATCCGCCGCCGCCGCCGGCAACGCACGCAAATTCCGCTAGGAGTCCGTCATGGCCGTCATCCGTGCCAACCGCGAATCGATCGATGACCGTTTCAGCGTGCTCGGGTTCACCGTCCGCACCGAGCTGCCGCTGTTCGAGATCGCGATCGCCACCGACCCGGAGCTGCTGCAGCCGGCGAACCGCACCCGGCGCACGCCATCCAATTTCTTCACCAGCCGTCTGCTGCGGGCGTTGCCTTCGCAGCGCGGCGAGGCGGTGTATCTGGTGCCCCCGGACGTGGTGGCCCGTTTCGTCGGCCGGCCGCGGCTGTATTTCGGCATGGCGACCTTCCGCGAGAGCGACCGCAATACGCCGGTCTCGCTGCGGTTGCCCGATCGCGGCACGATGTACGTCGGTCTCGGCGGGCTCACCGAACGCGGATTGCGCCGTTCGGTGCGCGCCCGCGGCGCGCTGGGCTACGGCGGCAACGTCGCGGAACTGGGTTGGGGCGGGGATGCCGTCGGCAACGCGCCCACCGCCACCCGCGAGGATCCGCTGCGCAAGGGGGCCGGCAACGGCGGTGCGCCGGCCGCGGCCGCGCCGGCGCCGTACAGCGACGGTTATTCCGACGACCTGTGGACGAAGCCGCCGGTCGCGCCGTCTCCCGTGTCCGAGCCGCCGGTGGCCGCATCGACGCCCGCCGCCCAGGGTCTGGGCTATCGCAACCGCCCGCCCGCCACGTCGGCGCCGCTGCTGGTCTCGTCGTACTACCGTCCCGACAATTTCTGGGATGCGCTGACCACCCAGGCGCGTTTCTTCCTGGAAAGCGCGCGCTGGTTCCTCGGCGTGTCCGACACCACGGTGATGCCGCATTCCGCGGTCTGCCAGGTGCGGGTGCCGACCGCCGATGGCGACAGTCATGCCGCGACCGCGTTCTTCATCGGCCCGCGGTTGCTGCTGACCGCCGCCCACGTGGTGCATGGCCAGAGCGAGCTGATCATCGTGCCGGGCAAGAATGGTGCCGGCAGCGGCGGCGCGAACGAGCCGTTCGGCCGCTTCCGCGTCACCAGCGCGCAGTGGCGCAAGCATCCGTCGTACACGCCGGGCAAGAATCACGATTTCGATCTCGCGGTGATCTGCGTGCCCGCGGCCAACGCGGCACCGGCGGGCCGTTATTTCGACGTCGTCGAGGAACTGACCCAGTCGCGTCCCGAAGGCGTGGTCGTCACCGGCTACGCGGCCTGGTGGACCGCGGATTCGCCGATCGAGCACTACGTCAACGACAACATCGATCCGAACAGGCAGCACATGATGGGCGGTTACATCCGCACGCTGCCGACCGACGAGACCTTCGATTACGACCTGCAGACGCTCGGTGGCACCAGCGGTTCGCCGGTGTACTGGATCGAGAGCGGCGCGACGCCGCGCGCCCATGTCGTCGGCGTGCATGTCGACGAATTCTCCGAAACGACCAATCTCGGCTGCCGGCTGACGCCGCAGAAGATCGCCTGGATCCGCGGCGAGGCGTCGAAGTGGGGCCTGACGGTGCCGTTCGCGCTCGGCCTCGGCGCGCGCGCGCTGTCCGACGACGACGCCCACGACATCGGCGGACCGATCCCCGACCAGTACGCCGCCGCGCAGGCCTATGGCGCGCGCGGGCTGACCCTGACCGCGCCCGAATATGCCGGTGCCGCCCGTTTCGAGGCCGCGCACAGCGGCAACTATCGCGCGGTGTCCGGTACCCGCACGATCGATCGGATCGTCATCCACATCACCGATGGCGGCGCCAACATCAATGGCACCATCAGCTGGTTCAAGAATCCCGAGGCCAAGGTCAGCGCGCATTACGTGATCGGCCAGGACGGCACGATCGTGCAGATGGTCGCGCACAACGATGTGGCCTGGCATGCGGGTTCCGCCAACGGCACCAGCATCGGCATCGAGCACGTCGCCAACACCCGCGGACTGAAACCGACGGCGGCGCAGATGTGCGCTTCGGCCGCGCTGGTCACCTGGCTGTGCGACACCTACGGCATTCCGGCCGACCGCGCGCACATCCTCGGCCACGCCGAAGCCGACGGCAAGACCACGCACAAGGCCTGTCCCAACGCGGTGTGGGACTGGGTCTATTACATGGACATGATCACCACCCGCACCTGCTATGAGCCGGCGTCGATCACGCCGAGCACCGGACTCGCGCTCGGGTACGGCCGTGCGCTGGAAGACGACGGCGCCGATCCCGCCTACGAGCCGGACGAGGATCCGGAAGAGTTCGGCATCACCGGTGACATCCCCGACGACGCGCTGGCGGAAGCGCAGGCGGTGCGCGCGCTGACCGCGGAAACGCCCGACTATCCCGGTGCCAGCCGCTTCGCGCCGGCGCACAAGAACAACTACCGCAAGATGAAGCCCGGTCGCACGATCGACCGGATCGTCATCCACATCACCGCGGGCGGTCCGAAGATCGACGGCACGATCGCCTGGTTCCAGAACGGCAACCGGATCAATCCGCGGACCCAGAAGCCGATCCGCTCCAGCGCCCACTACATCGTCGGTCGCGACGGCGAGGTGGTGCAGATGGTGCGCAACCGCGACAAGGCGCATCACGCCAGCCAGGTCAACAAGCGCAGCATCGGCATCGAGCACAACGCCAACAAGCCCTACGGCAGCAACCAGCGCGATCTGCCGCCGACCGAGCCGCAGTACGCCGCCTCGGCGAAACTGGTCGCGTGGTTGTGCGCGCAGTACGGCATTCCGGTGGATCGCGAGCACATCGTCGGTCACAAGGAAGCCTCGCCCAAGGACAACCACGACTGTCCGAGCAGCTACTGGAAGTGGGATCACTACATGGACCTGGTGCGCGAAGAAGCGCGCGCGCTGGGGATCGCCTCCGAAATCGGCCGTTCGATCGGCGGCGGCATCGGTGGCGCGATCGGCGGCGCGGTGGGCGGCAGTGCCGGCGGGGCCATCGGTTCCGCGGTCGGCGGCGCCGTCGGTGGTGCGGTGGGCGGCGCGGTCGGCAGCATGCTGTCGAACCGCGGCTACGCGACCGCGCAGGAAATCATCACGCCGTTCTACGACCCGGCCGATCCGGCGAGCGCCCTGACCTGTCAGGCGGATGCGTTCAGCCAGGCGCGCGAGGAATGGTTCGCCGGTGTGCCGAACACCACGATCTTCCCGCATTCGGCGATCTGTCTGCTGGAGATGGAGGACGCCGCCGGCAACGTCGCCCGCGGCACCGGCTTCTACATCGGCCGCAATCGCATCCTCACCTGCGCGCACAACCTCGACGGACAGGCCAAGGTCACCATCATCCCTGGCAAGAACGGCAAGGGCGGCGCGTCCACCGAACCCTTCGGCCGCACCACGGTGACGTCGTCGTCGTGGCGGATTCCGGCCAGCTATGCCGGCAGCAACAAGGGCACCGATCTCGCGGTGATCGACAACGTGCCGCTGGCGGCCCCGAACGGGCAGTGGTTCGACGGGCTGGAAGCGCTGAACCAGTCGCGCCCGGAGGGCGTGGTGGTCTGCGGCTATTCCTCGCGCTCCACGAAGCTGCCGGAGCTGACCGCGGCGATCGACGGCTTCAAGCAACATCTGCACGCGGGCTACATCGCCGCGCTCGCCGACGACGACAGCACCTTCAGCTACCCGATCCTCACCCTCAAGCGCGCCAGCGGCTCGCCGGTCTACTACATCAGCAACGAGAGCGGCACGCCCTACGCCTACGTGGTCGGCGTCCACACCGGCAGCGATACCGACGATCTCAATCGCGGTTGCCGCCTGACCCAGGCCAAGATCGACTGGATCGAGGGCCGCACCACCAGTCTGTCGCTGGGCACGCACAGCCGCGCCCTGGACCAGAGCTTCTCGGTGCACTGGCATGAGGTGCCGATGACCTACCAGACCAGTCCGATGTCGTGCTGGGCGGCGGCGGCGTCGATGGTGGTCGGCTGGCGCGACGCGATGTCGATTCCCGATGAAGCGATCGCGGAGAAGGTGCCCGTCTTCGACGCATTCCGGAAAGGGCTGTACGCCCACCAGCGCGGCCGTCTGGCCGACGCCTGGGACCTGGTGGCGGAACCGCCGGCGTCGTACACCATCGACGCCTGGCGTCGGATGCTCGAGGACAACGGGCCGCTCTACATCGATCAGACCGCCAACACCAGCGGCGCCGGCGGCCATGTGCGCGTGCTGGTCGGCATGACCAGCGACGGCGCCGCCGATGGCTCCGGCACCACGATGTACATGCACGATCCGGCGCGCGGCAAGCTCAAACTGTCGTTCGCCGACTTCCTGGCCCTGTACGAGGGTCGCACCCAGAACGTCGGCGGTCATCTGCAGCTGCAGATCCTGCATGCCGACGGCGTGCCGGAAGGCCGTCGCGTCTCGACCGCAGCGGCGTTTTCACTTGGTGCGCGCGCCCTGTCGTCCGACGGTCCGTCCGACTATCCGGTGCATCTGATCCCGCAGCCCGACAAGAACGCATGCTGGGCCGCGGCGATGGCGATGCTGCTGGCGCATCGCCGGCAGCAGTCGCGCACGCCGGAGTCGATCGTCAACGAGGTCGGTGGCAGCCTCGCCACCTCGTACGGTTGGGATCTGATCGAGGCGGTGAAGACGCGCTACGGCTTCCGGGTGATCGCGCAGCCGTCCAACGCGAGCCTCTACTTCACGCCGCGGCAGTGGGCCGAATGGCTCAACACCTACGGCCCGCTGTGGGTGGTGATCGTCGGTGCGCCGCATGCGGTGGTGGTGGCCGGTATCCAGGGCGATCTCGACGATCCGAAGAAGGCCAAGGTCAAGATCCTCAATCCCTGGGACACGCGCGTCGCTTTCGACCAGGATCCGATCGAATTCCGGCCCGCGAACTATGGTTACGAAGACTGGCTGCCGTTCGACGACTTCGCCAGCGACTTCGGCAACATGGCCGAGCCCGATTACGGCAACTGGCGGATCCTGCATCTGCCGATGGCGGCGGCGCAGTCGCAGTCGCTGTCGATGCACGGCGGGTCAGGACTGCGCCTGGCGCCGCCGCCGCCGTCGGTGAGAGCGCTGGACATGGCCGGTGGCGGCGAGCGCCGCGAACCGATCGAGCCCAGTCGCGTCGCCGGGACCAGGATGAGCCGTGCGATCGGCGAAGCCGGTGCCTGCCGCTGGTCGCTGGATCAGCTCGAAGGATTGAAGTCGCCGGCCAGTCCGCCGATGAGCGTCAGTTCCGCCGCCGCCGGCGACGTGCGCATCGCGCTGGACGACTGGCCGGCGATCGAAGGCGCGCCGACGCCGCTGCCGCTGACCGTCGAATTCCGCCACAACAACGGCAGCCTGGGCGATGTGCGCATCGTCGCCGGCATGCCCGCCAATCTCGCCTACGGCGTGGAGGTGGTGGCGAAGATCGAGGACTGCGCCGACGCCGACGGTGTCGCCCGGTTGCGGGTGCGCGTGGACTACCGCTTCCGCGGGCTGGCCCAGGGCAATCCCGATGCCACGATCGAACTGTGCCTGCGTGGCGACGGCCGTTACGAACGCGAGAACGGCTGGCGCAACGCCGGCGTTCTGAGCCCGGCGGCCTGAGGAGCGCATCGTGTCCGACCATCCGCGCAACAGCGGCAGGATCTTCCCGTCCCGACCCGGGACGGCGATCTCGCGGGCGCAGGCGGACCCGGTCGCGCCCGGCGCGTCATCATCGACCGCGGCGCCGTCCACCGCGGCGCCGGTGCAGTCGTCCAAACCACCGGCGACCGAGACCATCGCCCGCCGCGCCGGCGCGATGGTCAACGAGATCGATTTTCCCGGCTTCGTCTCGCAGCTGGTGCACGGCACCTTCGACGCGATCGTCGACGCTTCGATCCGGCAGATGGAGAGTTATTCCAGTCTGGTGTCGGCGGTGGCGAAGACGGTGGATCAGTTCACCGAGGAGAACGTCACCTACAACCAGGCCCGCGACTGGCTGGCCTCGCGCTATCCCGGCGACGTCGCGGTGAAACTGCCCGAAGCCGGTGAGACCGAGCCGCAGCTGGTGCCGCGCAACGAGGATCTCAGCCCGGTGTGGCTGGTGGATTACGGTCTGGAAGGCCAGACCCTCAGCAGCGAACTGCTCGAACAACAGGTCCTGCCGCAGGTGCGGACCCGGGTCGGCGCCGAGCGCCAGCAACTGCTGGCGACCATGGTGCTGCTCGGCTTGAACCGCGTCGCCGTGCGCGACGGCAGCATCAGCGCCAAGGTGATGTTCCGCGCCGCCGCGCGCGACGCCGCCGCGGTGCAGTACGCGACCAGCACCGATCCGCAGGCGGTGGCCAACTGGGGCGAGCGCGGCAGCCTGAGCCAGAGCGGACAGACCACCACGATGGTGTCGACGCTCGCGGTCAACGCCCAGAACGAATCGACCGTGCGCGCCGATCTGTTCGGCGAGGTCAAACTCAATTTCGTCAGCGAGACCCTGCCGCTCGACCGACTGGCCGATGCGGCCAAGGTCGCGCTGGTGCAGCAGCACTCGCCGGCGATGCGCGCCGCGGCGCCCGCGACCGCACCCGCCGCCGCGCCCGTCGCCGGCGAAGGGAAGCCGTGATGGACCGCGAACTGTCGCAACTGCTGGATGAGCTGCACGATGGCCTGATCGCCATCGAGGCGCGCGAAGGCATGCGGCTGTCGCAGGTCGACATGACCCTGCCGATCGAACTGCGTCCGGTGTTGCGCGACGGCGGCTGCGTGCTGCTCGCCGAGTTTCCGCGCGGCGGCGGCATCGACGCGTGGACGCCGATCCCCTCGCGGCTGCGTCTGGGCTGGACCCAGGGCGTCGACGACGATGCGGAGGCCTCCGCATGAGCGCGCAGTTGCCGCCGCTGCTGCAGGACGCGGGGATTCCCTTCGACCTGTTCATCCAGTCGCTGACCGAGCAGCTCGACAAGGCGCAGGCGGCGATGGCGATCAAGGCGCGTCTGGGCAAGCTGCCGCTGACCTTCGCGGTCAAGGAGGTCTCGCTCGATCTGCGCGCCTTCGTGCAGTTGATCGAGGACGACGTCTATCTGCGCCCGGCGGGTCCCGGCGAGACCGAAGCCAGCAGCATCAAGCTGCAGCTGACCACGATCACCAAGCCGATGATCGACGAGAACAGCGTCGACTACAGCGCCGAGGATCCGAAGTTCAACCTGCGCGAAGCGCTCGGCGACCAGATCTCCGAGGACGAACAACGCAAGCTCGAACGCATCGGCGTGCGGACCGTGCAGCAGCTCAATGAACTCAAGGAAAAGGCCGGCACCGACGTGATCGCGCGACTGTCGCGGATGCCGGTCAATCGCCTGCAGCAGGCGCTGATGCGCGCCGCGGCGCCGCGGGTGACCAGGGTCGAACGCGGCAACGGCGGCGCCGGCGATGCCGGGCGCGTCCATCTCAACGCGCCCGGACTGCGTCCCGGCCGGCTGCCGCGCGTCCGCGCGGCCGGCGAGAGCGTGCCGGTGGTCGCGGCCGAGGACGGCGGCATCGTGCTCGCGCCGATGGCCATGCAACTGGGTTGCGAGGCCGAAGTCGATTTCGGCGACGGCCAGGTCGCGCACGTGGAACTCAGCGAAGGCCGGCTCGGCCGCTGGAGCGCGCCATGAACGCCGCCCGCGCCCTGTTGCCCGGCGCCGTCCGCGGCCGCCTGCTGGTCACGCTGAAGCTGGGCGAGATGCCCGCGCACATTCCCGGCTGGCGCGCCTGCACCCGCTACGGCACCGACATGGCCGATCGCATCGACGGCGGCGTCATCGACCGCCTGCTGCGTCATCACGGCGGCGCGCTGCGCGCGGTGCGTCTGCACAGCGCGCGCACTCCGCGCAGCGAACGCGCGGTCGCCGGTGCCTACCGTTTCGACGATGCCGAGCAGATCAGCGGCGTCGCCCGTGTGCTGCGCGTGCAGGTGCGCGAAGCCGAGGGCGTGCCCGCATTGCTGCAGGCGTTGGCGGAACTGCCGATGGTCGAGCGCGTCGCCGCCAACCGGCTGTGCCGCGCGCCATTCGCCGATGCCGGCGAACGTCCGGTGTCGCGTCCCGATCCCGAGGCCAGCGCGTGGGCGCGTCGCTGCACCCGCATCGACGAAGCGCTGCGCTACGAGGCCGGCGATCCGGCGGTGGTGCTGGGCCTGGCCGATACCGGCGTGTCGCTGGCGCATGTCGAACTGCAGGAGCGCGTGCGCGCCGGCTTCGACAGCGTCGATCTGGATCCCGAGGCGGTCGGCGGCGTCACCCTGGTCGGCGACTATCGTCGTCCCGGGCAGCGGCCGCAGGACGAAGTCGGACACGGCAGCGGTTGCGCGGGCATCATCGCCGCGCGCGGCAAAGGCATGCCGCCCGGCGCGGCCGGCGCCTGCGGCCTCACGCCGGTGCGCGTGCTCGGCGCCGCGCTCGGACCCGGCGACAAGCGCGTCGGCATCGGTGCGCTCGACAACATCGACGCCGGCATGAAGCGGCTGATCGATCTCGGCGTGAAGGTCATCAACATGAGTTTCGGCACGCCGGAATCGATGCTCGACGCCGATGCGCCGCGGCCGCACGAGGAAATCGTGCGTTACGCGCTGGCGCGCGACGTCGTGCTGGTCGCCGCCAGCGGCAATTCCGGTCTCACCGAAGCGTACTTCCCGGCCGCGCATCCGGGCGTGATCGCGGTCGGCGCGATCGGTCCGGATCTGCGCCCGGCCGCCTTCAGCACCCGTGGCGACCACGTGGCGCTGTGCGCGCCCGGCCGCGACATCCTGACCTGCGGACTCGATGGGTACCAGCAGGCGAGCGGCACCAGTTTCGCCGCGCCGCATGTGGCCGCGGTCTGCGCGTTGCTCGCCTCGCGCGCGCAGCGCCGGGCGTGGCCGCTGAACGGCGCCGACGCGCGACGGATCCTGATCGCCAGCGCCCGTCCGTTCGCCGAGGCCGGCGTCGTCGGCTGCGGGCACGGCGTGCTCGACGCCTGTGCCGCGCTGCGGATGCTCGATGCCGAGATCGATCGCAGCCTGCAGGAAGACGCCGAATCCGATTCCGAAGTCGTTCCACCCGCGCTCGCCGCGGCCTGACCCGACCGCAACGTCGACAGGCCCGATCCGCGCATCCGCAACGAGGAGATTCCGATGGCAACCCGACAGAAGACCACCCGGTCGAGAACCGAAACATCCCGCAAGGCGTCGGGTGCCGCGGCGTCGAAGTCGCGCGCCGCGGGCGCCGCGGCGAAATCCAAGAGCACGACCGCCGGCGCGCGCCGGACGGCCACCGCAACTTCCGGCTTCCGAGCCAACAACAGAGCAGAGAACACCATGAACCGCATCCTCCTGGTCGACCTCGGCGAGCGCGAACTGACCGTACGGAACAAGTTGCGCGCGCGCCGGCAGGTCCTCAAAGCCATCATCGAATCCACCAGCAACGTGCCCAGCCCGGCGCAGATCGAGGA
>JAYRSY010000015.1:0-93659 GCA_041919915.1 Lysobacteraceae bacterium | reverse complement strand
GGATTCGGCGGGAAATTCTGGTTCACTTTTGCTTGTTCCTACGCAGGCCGACGACGTTCTTCCCGTGGCGGATGACCAGGAAGGGATAGGTGCCATGGACGACGAGAGTGTTGTCCTCGACGGTGGTGTTGACCAGGAAGTCCTCTCCACCCTCGCGCTGACGACCGAACACCGCCGGGAAATCACCGGTGGGGAAACGGTTGATGTTGGCGAAGCGGACGTAGGTGAACTGGCCGTCGTCGTAGACGTTCACCGGGACCAGCCACTTGTTCTTGGTGCGGGTCGAGTAGGAATAATCGAAGTAGTAGGCACGATCCTTGTCGAGTTCCGTCTCGATCTCGCTCTGGCGGGGCTTGGGACCGCCCTTCGCCTCGGCCGCGGCCGCGGCCGAGAACACCGTGCTGTTCGGATAACTGAAAACGATCTTGTAGTGGACGCCGGCACGCTTGGCCTGCTCCAGCGCAGTCCAGTCGGTGGCGACCACCTTCAGTTCGAACAGATACGAATGGGTGGCCGTGCGCACCATCATGTTGGTGTCCACGTCCACGTTCTTCGGCTTCAGGTAGAAGACGTTGTCGCGACGATTGAGTTCCCAGCCGGCGTTGAAGCCGGTGCTGTAGTCGAGGATCTCCTCGCTGGGACTGAGCTCGATCTGGGTGGTGATGCCCAGACCGGTACGGACCTCGTAGATGCGATCCGGCTCGTATTCGTACTCGACGATGACCTGCGCGAACGCCGGCGCCACGAGCGTCATCGACGCCAGGACGCACAGCAGGACCGCATAGCAAGAGCGTTGCAAACGACTCATCTGTTGCCTACTCCATTGACTTGATTGGGGGCCTGCTGGGCCGGAACCTGCGGTTGGCCCGCCGGAACCGTGCCGGCGGGGTACTGGGGCGACGGCGCGACGGTACCGGGTTGGCCGAAGTTCGGAGCGGCCGGATAGACCTGCGCTCCCGGTTGACCCTGGACCGGTTGGCCCGGGACCGGTTGGCCCTGGATCGGCTGGCCCGGCACGGCCTGACCCGGCATGACCTGGCCCGGCACCGCTTGACCCGGCATGACCTGACCCGGATAGGGCTGCGCGCCCGGCTGCACCGGATAGGCGGCCTGCGGTTGCGCCGAGACCGGATTCTCGACCGGAGGCGAAGCCGCGAAGTCGTTGTCGACGGTGTACTCGGTGACCTGGAAGCCCAGCGGGTTGTTGTAGCGCTGCTTCTCGTCCATCGCCAGGTTGGGCTTGTAGGTGAACTCCATGCGCGCGATCTTGCTGTCGATCGGCTTCGTATCGCCGGTCTTCTTGTCGTATTCGACGCGCTGGAAGCGCACGGTGGCGCTGTTGCGGGCGGATTCGCCCTGGCCGCTGCGCTGGAGCTGGATGCTGAGGATCTTCACCCGGACCGCGCGTTCCTTGCCGTACTTCTTGAACGGGCTGTCGGGATTGTTGGCGGCATGGATCGCGGCATAGCCGTTGCGCACGTTCGGCGACGACAGCACGTTGACCAGATCCCAGTCGCGCAGATTCATCATCGCCACGTCGAACGACTCGCGCGCGGTGATGTATTGGGCGACGTTGGCGCGGTTGAGCGCTTCGCTCTGGGTGATGCTGTTGGGACTGCTGAAATCGCCGCGAAGCGTGGCCACCGTGGCCTGGCCGGTGAACGCATCGGCCATGATCAGGTAGGGCACTTCCTTCTTCAACGGCAGGATGTAGATGAAGCCGCCGAGCATGATCAGGACGATGAGGATCGAGGTCCAGGCGATCATCCACGCGCGTTTTTCGCTGCGGCGCGCGATATCCGCAATCGTGACCTCGAAGTTGATGCCCTTCGCGGCGGTGTTCTCGATCTGTGGCGAGTCTTTCTTCTTGCCGAACATTCTGGAGCCTGTATCCCGAAAGAGGAGAGAAAGGGTTGCGTCAATCCGGCGATGGCGACGGCCCTGCGCCGGCAGGGCGCGGCCTATCGACCGCCGGGCCGGTCAGCGGCCGGCGCCGCCGCCTGCTTCACCGGAAGCGATGCGGACGACGATTTCGTTGCCACTGACGCCGATCGACACCTGCTGCGAGGCGTAGGCCGCGTTCAGCTGCGACAGGGCCTCCTGCAGACTCGGCGTGCGGATCTCGGCGACCGCGGCATACAGGGTGTAGTCCATCGGATGACGATAGGTCAGCACCATGTTGGAGTCGTCGGCCCAACGCTCGAGCATGTTCTTGAGCGTGCCATCCATCGGGGAGGCGTAGAAGAGATAGGCCTCCTGCAGGGGGATCGCCTGGGTTTCCTCGGCGAAACGGTTGACGGTTTTCCAGCGACCTCCGAAATCGGGAGCCGGGGTCGTGGCGCAACTGGACAGGACCACCGCGAACGCGGCGCCGAGCAGGAACTTGGGAAGAATCGAGATTGGATATTTCACACGCCACCCGGAAAGAGATCGGAGGAATAGAGTGAGGTTTCGGCCGCTGGCTGGCCAGGGCGGACGGACGCCACCGACGAATGCGACCGGCGCACGCCGGACACCGCCGATCGCCCGCGCACGGATGTCTCCGGCGGGAAAATCATTGGAAAAAGACACCGGGCGCGATGCAGCCGGGCAAGACTTGACGATATCCCTGTTGTCACGACAGATCAGGCCCCCTCCTCGCACCGATCATCGCCGTCGGCCGTTCAACTGCTGCGAACCGCTGCGGCGTCCATTTGCAGAACCCAGTATGGTTTCCCCCGGCACCCGCACGACCGACGCACACGACGGTCCACGGAGCCGGCAGCCTGGAACGCGTCCTGTGGCTGCGTTGGGGGAACATAGCCCGATCCGCCACGGCTGGTCAAGAAATCTCGGACCATCCCGTCCGGAAGCGCATGGGACCGTGCTGTGCGGTTCCGGCCACCGGCGCGAGGGGCTGTCACCTGCGCGCAACTTCGCGCTACGGGCCGCCCGGGCGCGGCGCTGCAGCGACCCGGCGACCCGGCGAATCTCAGGCCGCTGGACGCAGTCGGCCGTCGTGCAGTTCCAGCACCCGGTCCAGGCGTCGAGCCAGGCGCAGATCGTGGGTCACCAGAACGAGACTGGTGCGATGTTCGCGATTGAGGCCGAGCATCAGTTCGAACACGGTCGAGGCGGTCTTTTCATCGAGATTGCCGGTGGGCTCGTCGCCGAGCACGCAGGCAGGCCGATTCACCAAGGCACGCGCGACCGCTGCGCGCTGGCGTTCGCCGCCGGACAGTTCGCCCGGCTTGTGCTCCAGCCGATGTCCCAGCCCCACCGATTCGAGCAGCGCGCGCGCGCGCCGCGCGGCCTCCTCCGTCGCCGTACCGCCAAGCAGGACCGGCAGCATCACGTTTTCGAGCGCGGTGAATTCAGGCAGCAGATGATGGAACTGGTAGACGAACCCCAGTGCCGCGTTGCGCAGACGACCGCGGTCGGCGTCGGAAAGCGCGCTCATCTTCCGGCCGGCGACATAGACTTCGCCCGCGGTCGGGCGGTCGAGCCCGCCCAGCAGATGCAGCAGCGTGCTCTTGCCGGCGCCGGATGCGCCAACGATGGCCACGGTCTCGCCGGCGTGCACCGCGAGCTGCAGGTCCTCGAACACCGGCGTCCGCAGCTTGCCTTCGGCATAGGTCATCGCCAGCCCTTCCGCGCGCAGCACCACCTCGGCCAACGCGGGATCACGGAGTTCATTCATAGCGCAGCGCCTCCGCCGGGGCGGTTCTGGCCGCGCGCCAGGCCGGGTACAGCGTGGCCAGGAAGGCCATGATCAGGGCCACCAGCGCGATCACGGTCACGTCGAAGGTTCTCAGTTCGGTCGGCAGGCCGGTGATGTAGTAGACGTCCTCGGGCAGCAGGACCACGTTGAAACTGCGCTCGATCAGTTTCAGGAGATGTTCGAGATTCAGGGTGAGCAGGATGCCGGCGACGACACCGGAGACGGTGCCGATGATGCCGATCATCGAGCCCTGGACCATGAAGACCTGCATCACGCCGCGGGGCGTGAAGCCCAGCGTGCGCAGGATCGCGATGTCGGCCTGTTTGTCGGTGACCAGCATGACCTGCGAATTCACCAGGGTGAAGGCGCCCATGAGGATGATCAGCGACAGCAGGATCGCGATCATCGTCTTCTCCAGCTTGAGCGCGCGGAACATGTTGGCGTTCTCGCGCGACCAGTCGCTGATCCGGTACAGCTGATGCTGCAGCGACAGCAGGCGGCCTGCGAGGTCGCGGGACACCGCCCAGGCGTCGTCCATGTCGTGCATCTTCAGGCGCAGTCCGGTGACGCCGTCGCCCATCCGCAGCAGTCGCTGAGCGTCGCCGAGATGGATCACGGCGAGACTGCGATCGAATTCCTGATGACCGACCTCGAACAGGCCGGTCACGGTGAAGCGCTTCATCTGCGGCACCGCGCCGAGCGGCGTGCTCTGGAATTCGGGGGTGTAGACGATCACGGTGTCGCCCACGCTCACGCCCAGCCACAGGGCCAGTTCGCGGCCGAGGATGATGTTGAAGGCGCCGGGAGTCAGCGAATCCAGCGATGCGCCGTCGAGCATCTTGTCGGCGATCACCGACACTTCACGTTCGCGCGCGGGATCGACGCCGCGCAGCATCGCGCCTTCCTCGCGCGGCCCCTGCAGCATCACCGGGCGTTCGATGTACGGTGCGGCGCCGGCGACCCGGGGGTCGCGCCTGGCCTCGCCGATGGCCGCGGCCCAGTGCTGCAGCGGTTCGCCATCGGCGATGACGGTGGCGTGCGCGGCCATCTGCAGCATGCGATCGCGGATCTCGCGCTGGAAACCGCTCATCACCGCCAACGTGGTGATCAGCGCGGCGACGCCCAGCGCGATGCCGAGCATCGACGCCAGCGAGATGAAGGAGATGAAGCCGTTGCGGCGCTTGGCGCGCAGATAGCGCAGGCCGATGGCGACGGGAATGGGTCTGAACATGGGAACCTGCGGCGCGGATCGCGCTATGGTGCCATCGGGCCGGTCCGGCGCACAGCATCGTCCTGGCGCGCGGCCAGTCTCAGTTCACGCCGCAGCGCGGGCGTGAGGGTGTCGGGCCACAGACTGCGGCGATGCGCCCGCCCCGCCCGGTCGTGCCAGGACAGGAACGCCAGCGGGCCGCGCCACGCGATCCGGAACGCCTCCACCGGTTCGCCGTCGACGGTCGCGTTGCCCGACGCATCGAGCACGATCTCGCACGCCGGTCGTCGCGCTTCGCGCCGGATCAACCACAGTCCGGCGATCAGCGCCGCCGTCGCCAGCGGCCAGGCCGCGGCGCACGGCATTTCCGACCACAGCACCGCACAGGGCGCGAGCACGGTCAGCGCCCACAGCGCGCCGGCCACCCAGCGCGAGGGCCGCCATTCAAACCGGCAGGGCGCGGATGCGTTCGACGAGGACATGCAATTCCGGATCTTCGGGCGCTTCGTAGCCGAGGAACCAGCGCCACAGCCGGTCGTCCTCGCAGGCCAGCAGGCGTTCGAACGTCGCGCGCTCCTCGGCGTCGGCACCGCTCCAGACGCGGTCCAGATAGCGGCCGAACAACTGGTCGAGTTCGCGCATGCCGCGACGGCTGCGCCAACGCAACCGCTGCAGGGTCGCGGCGTCGTCCTCGCTCATCCGGCGAGCAACCCGTAACCCAGCACGGCCCACAGCGCGGCGAGCGCGAGCACACCGACCACGAACGCACGGAAGCGATGCTTGACCTTGTTGTAGGTGCAATGGATCCAGCTGTGAGCGACGCGCGCGGCGACATAGACCCAAGCGAGCCCGAGCACCAGCGGGCCGGTCTGTCCGGTCTGCGCCGCCACCAGCAGCGCGAGATAGAACAGCATCGGCATCTCGAAGAGATTGCGGAAATTGTCCGCAGGCGCGACGTCGGTATAGCGGGCGGCGGCCTCCAGCGACGTCGAGACCGTCTGCGGATGGATGCGATCGCGCTTCATCTGCGCGACACGGCGCCGGAACATCACCAGCAGCACGACGAAGGTGAGCGCGACCATCGCGAGCGCGGGCAGGAAGATGCGGGCATCGGCGGTCATCGACTCACCCCTCCGGATCGGGTGCGGCGGTCTTGCGGCACACAGCGGGATCGAGGGCCGGTTCGGTACCGGGTGCCGCCGAGGCCAGCATGCGACAGAACCCGATAGGGGCACCGTTCGCGCAGACCGCCGAGAAGCGCCGGCGCAACGGCAGATCGCGATCGAGACCTGTGCAGATGGTCTCGATCACCAGCGATCCCGCAGCCCCGGCGCCGACCTCGGCCCAGATCCGGCCCGTGGGACTCGCGATGAACGCCCGGTAGGCGTCGCCATCGACGTCGGACATATGGTCCAGACATTCGGATTCGACGACACGGCCTTCGCTGCGGGACAGGCAATCGACCATGGCTCGCCCGGAAGGACTGCGGTAATAAGCGACGATCTGCGCGATCTGCTGCGCGTCGAGGCCTTCGGCGAACAACACGCGCCACCGGGTTTCGATCTGGCGCCACGGCACCAGATCGATGAGATCGCGCCACACGGCGGCGGTCGCCTCGTCCGAACCCGGCGGCTGATCCTTCAGATTCCGCAGCATACGATCGTAGAGCGCCGGCAACGCGGTCGCTTCCAGCAGGCCGTCGATCCGCGCCACCTGCGCGGCGTCCGTCTCCACGGCGCCCGCCTGCACGGCAGCGCCGGCATCGGCGCTCGGCGCGGTCGATCGCACGCGCTGTTCCGCAGCGGCCGCGAACAGCGGCGCAAGCGCGATCAGCAGCGTGGCCGCGGGCAGGAGAAAACGCAGACCGGCGCGCGCGATCACACCTGTCGCGCCAGCATGAGCCTCTTGATCTCGCCGATCGCCTGCGCCGGGTTCAGACCCTTCGGGCAGGTGCGGGCGCAGTTCATGATCGTGTGGCAGCGGTACAGCTTGAACGGATCCTCCAGATCGTCCAGGCGGGCGCCGGTGTCCTCGTCGCGGCTGTCGATGATCCAGCGATAGGCCTGGAGCAGGATCGCCGGGCCGAGATAGCGGTCGCCGTTCCACCAGTAGCTCGGGCAACTGGTGCTGCAGCAGGCGCACAGGATGCATTCGTACAGGCCGTCGAGCTTGGCGCGGTCTTCCTTCGACTGCAGCCGCTCGCGATCCGGCGGTGCCGGGGTCTGGGTGCGGATCCACGGACGGATCGAGGCGTACTGCGCGTAGAAATGGGTCAGATCCGGCACCAGATCCTTGATCACCGGCATGTGCGGCAGCGGATAGATCGGGACTTCCTTCTTGCCGCAATCGTCGATCGCCTTCGTGCACGCCAGGGTGTTGGTGCCATCGATGTTCATCGCGCACGAACCGCAGATGCCCTCGCGGCAGGAGCGGCGGAAGGTCAGCGTGGGATCGATCTCGTTCTTGATCTTGATCAGCGCGTCCAGAACCATCGGGCCGCAGGTATCGAGATCGACCTCGTAGGTATCCGTCCGCGGATTCTCGCCGTCGTCCGGATTCCAGCGGTAGATCTTGAATTCGCGCACGCGCTTCGCGCCGGCCGGCGCGGTGAAGCGCTTGCCCTTGTGGACCTTGGAATTCTTGGGAAGGGTGAACTCGGCCATCGTACGTTTCCTGCTACCTCACCGGAATCCCGGCGTTTGTAGGAGCGGCTTCCGCCGCGAATGAGTTGGATTGAACGGCAATCGCGACGGGAGTCGCTCCTACGGGAATCAATAGACGCGCGGCTTGGGCGGAACGACATCGACGTCGCCGCTGAGGGTGTACATGTGCACGGGGCGGTATTCGATGCGGGTACGACCGGCCTCGTCCACCCAGCACAGGGTGTGCTTGTGCCATTCGCTGTCGTCGCGCTCCGGGAAGTCCTCGCGCGCATGCGCGCCGCGCGATTCCTTGCGGTTCTCCGCCGACACGATGGTCACCAGCGCCTGGCCCAGCAGATTCTGCAGCTCCAGCGTCTCGATGAGATCCGAATTCCACACCAGCGAACGGTCGCTGACCCTGACGTCGGCGAACGACGCGTGGATCTCGCGGATCTTGCCCACGCCTTCGGCGAGCGTCTCGCCGGTACGGAACACCGCCGCATCGTTCTGCATCGTGCGCTGCATGCGATCGCGGATCGTCGCGGTGGACGTGCCGCCGTTGGCGTTGCGCAGCGTGTCGAGGTTCGACAGCGCCTTGTCGCAGGCGTCGCCGGCGAGCGTCTTGTGCGCTGCGCCGGGCTTGATGGTCTCGGCGCAGCGATTGGCGACCGCGCGGCCGAACACGACCAGATCGAGCAGCGAGTTCGAACCCAGACGGTTGGCGCCGTGCACCGAAACGCAGGCCGCCTCGCCGATCGCGTACAGACCGGGCACCACCGCATCGGGATCGCCGTTCTTCAACTGCACGACTTCGCCGTGGTAGTTGGTCGGAATGCCGCCCATGTTGTAGTGCACGGTCGGAATCACCGGGATCGGCTGCTTCTCGACGTCGACGCCGGCGAAGATCCGCGCGCTCTCGGCGATGCCGGGCAGCTTCTCGTGGATGTCCTTCGGGTCGAGATGGGTGAGGTCGAGATGGATGTGGTCGGCATCGGCGCCCACGCCGCGGCCTTCGCGGATCTCGATGGTCATCGAACGCGACACCACGTCGCGGGACGCGAGATCCTTGGCGTTCGGCGCATAGCGTTCCATGAAGCGCTCGCCCTTGCTGTTGCGCAGGATGCCACCTTCGCCGCGCACGCCTTCGGTGATCAGGCAGCCGGCGCCGTAGATGCCGGTCGGATGGAACTGCACGAACTCCATGTCCTGCAGACCGAGCCCGGCGCGCAGCGCCATGCCGCCGCCGTCGCCGGTGCAGGTGTGCGCGGACGTGGCCGAGAAATAGGCGCGGCCGTAGCCGCCGGTCGCCAGCACCGTGCCATGGGCGCGGAACAGATGCAGGGTGCCTTCGGCCATGTCCAGCGCGAGGACGCCGCGACAGGCGCCGTCCTCGTCCATGATCAGATCGAGCGCGAAATACTCGATGAAGAAGCGCGCATCGTGCGCCAGCGACTGCTGGTACAGGGTATGCAGGATCGCGTGACCGGTGCGGTCGGCCGCGGCGCAGGTGCGCTGCGCGGTGCCCTTGCCGTAGTGCGTGGTCATGCCGCCGAACGGACGCTGGTAGATCTTGCCGTCCTCGGTGCGCGAGAACGGCACGCCCTGGTGTTCGAGCTCGATGATCGCCGGAATGGCTTCGCGGCACATGTACTCGATCGCGTCCTGGTCGCCCAGCCAGTCCGAACCCTTGATGGTGTCGTAGAAATGGAAGCGCCAGTCGTCTTCGCCCATGTTGCCGAGCGCGGCGGAAATCCCGCCCTGCGCCGCGACCGTGTGCGAACGGGTCGGAAAGACCTTGGTGATGCACGCGGTCTGCAACCCCTTCTGGGCGAGGCCGAAGGTCGCGCGCAGGCCGGCGCCGCCGGCGCCGACCACGACCATGTCGTACTTGTGTTCGATGATCTTGTAAGCGGAAGTCATGATTGCCCTGGAATGTGCGTCAGGCCGTGAGCGCGATCCGGCCGATCGCATAAAGCGCCGCGAGGCCACCGGCCGCGCAGGCGAACATGACCAGCAACTGCAGCAGCAGTTCGGTCGGACGATGGTGGAAGTAGTCCTCGATCACCACCTGAAGACCGAGCCTGGCGTGCCAGAACAGACTGATCGCGAACAACGCCAGCGCGATCGCGTTCACCGGGCGCGCCAGCGTGGCCTGGACCTGGGCGTGGTCGGCGCCGACCAGCGCCACCAGCATGCCCAGGATCCACGGCGCGAGCAGTGCGAGGAACACCGCGGTCACCCGCTGCCACCAGAAGTGGCCGGTGCCGGACCTGGCCGAACCCAGGCCGCGGGCGCGGCCGACGGGGGTGCGGAAATCGCGGGTCGGAGTCGTGCTCATGCGTCACCCCGCAGTGCGAAGAACCAGATCGCCGCGGTGAACACGACGGTCAACGCGACCACCGTGTACCCGGATTTGTAGACCTGCGGAATCTGGAAACCCCAGCCGGCGTCCCAGAGCAGATGGCGGATGCCATTGAGCAGGTGGTAGACCAGCGCCAGCGAGAAGCCGAACAGCGCCAGCAGGCCGAACGGCGAGGCCAGGCATTCGGCCGCCCGGGCGTAGGCGTCGCCGCCCTGCGCCACCGCCAGCAGCCACCAGACCAGCACGAACGCGCCGAAGGAAAGGACGATGCCGCTGATGCGATGCAGGATCGACATCACGCTGGTGATCTGCTTGCGGTAGATCTGCAGATGCGGCGACAGGGGACGTGCGCGTTGGGTCATGCTCTTGCGCCTGGGGTCGAAGTGGAGCGAGGTGGGACCGCGAAAGGAAGCCGGAGGAACTTGCGTTTCAGAAATCGATGCAGCGTCCGTTCTTTTCCCAATCGCCGTAGCGGGTGGGATCCGGGCCATCGCGCCCGCCGACCTCCCGCTGCGCCCCGGACGCCTTCTCCTCTGCCGCCGGCACCGCCTCCCGATCCCGGGTGGCATCGGTACACGGCATCTGCGGATACGAGGCCGGAGACGGTTCCGGATGCAGATCCGGATGCGTTTCGGGAATGAGAACGGTTTCGCCTATCATGGTCGGAATCCTGAACTGACAAGTTTAAGTCCCGCCCCCATGCCGGACAACCCGCAACCGCCCTCGCCCTCCTGGTTTTCGCTCTTCGACCATCGTCTGATCGCGATCGAAGGCCGCGATGCCGTGGCCTTCGTCCAGGCGCAGACGATGAACGACGTGGCGGCGCTGGACGACGGCCGCTGGCAACGGAACGGCTGGCTGACGCCCAAGGGCCGGGTGATCGCGCTGTTCATCCTGCTCCGGATCGATGCCCAGACTCTGTGGCTGGTCGTCCCGGACGCGGACGCCGGGGCGTTGGCCGAACGGCTGCGCCGATTCGTGTTCCGCAGCAGGCTGACGATCGCGGTGCGCGACGACCTGCACATCGCGGGCCGCGGACAGGCGTCCGACCTCGCTTCCGGCGATCACTGGGCCGGCGATCCCGCGACCGCGATCGAACTGGATCTCGGCGAGCTCCCGGACGACGGCCCCGGCGGCCGCAGCCTGCGGATCGGCCCGGCCGCGCAGGCCGCGACCGATCCCGCGGCGCTGGCGCGCTGGCGTCGCGCGGATCTGGCGCATGGCTGGCCCCGGCTCGACCCGTCGCAGTCGGAGCAATGGACCCCGCAGCAGCTGTCGCTGGAGCGCTTCGGCGCCTACAGCGTGAAGAAGGGGTGCTACCCCGGACAGGAAATCGTCGCCCGCACGCACTTCCTGGGGCAGGCCAAGCGCGGGCTGGCCCTGGTGCATGGGGCTGCGGCACTCGCGCCGGGTCAGTCGCTGCTCGCGGACGGCGCCGAGATCGGCACCGTCGTCTCGACCGCCGGCGACGTGGCGCTGGCGGTGGTGCCGCTGGAACTTCGCGAGCGCGCTGGCCAGCCCCCTGCCCTGCAGAACGGCGAAAGCCCCGCCGGGGGCGGGGCTTCCTGGTTCATCGCACCGCTGCGCGGCGGCGGTCCGGCGCGCTGACGCCCGAAAAACCTCGGGGCATCAGAGCAGCGAGCGCGACCCGTGGTTCATCTGCTCCTGATCGCGTGCCGCCTGCTGCTGCGTCTGTTGCTGGGTCTGCTGCCGCTGCTGATCGAGCTGCTGCTGGCGATCGAGTTCGATCGTGCGCTCGAAACTGACATGCGCGGGGGTCGTGATGAGATCCGCGGACTTGCCGTGGAAGGTGCGGTTGGCCGGATCGTTGGGATCGCCGACCACGCCGATGATGTTCTCGCCGTTCTTGACGTGGGCGTTGGCCTGGCTGAGGTAGACGCCGTTGACGTCGCCCTTCAGGCCGGCAGCCTTGTAGCGCTCGAGCAGACCGGCGGCGACGCGCTCGCCGTTGCCGTCGTAGTCCTGGCCGATCTGGGCATGCAGCTCGCGCACCTTGGCTTCGATCTGCGAATGCTTGAATTGATCCTGGGGCGAGAGGTCCTGGACCGTCGCCGGCTTGTTGTCGTTGCTCATCCGTACGTCCTCCACAGAAGAAACCATTCATCCGGCGGGACAGAGCCCCTGGGCCCGGACGCCGATCCGGAACATAGCCCGAACCGGGCCCCGGGACAACTCGGCGGGCCCGGAATCGGCCGGAACCGGGCCACCGCCGCCCGACAGGCCGTCAACCGGCCAGCGAATCCGCCGCCGCGACGATGTCCTCGTCCGAGGGGATGACCAGGAAGGCCGCGCCGGCCAGCGGAGTGAACGTGTCGGCACCGACCACGCGGCGCAGCGGCACATCGCCGAACCCGCCTTCGGCCAGCGCGGTGATCACGCCCTCGCCCACGCCCGCGCTGCGGCGGCCCTCGTCGACGACCAGGATGCGTCCGGCGCCGGCCGCCTGCTCTCGGATGAAGGCCTCGTTCAACGGCACCAGCCAGCGCAGGTCGACCACGCGGGTCTTCCAGCCGTGCTTCTTCTCGATGGTCCGCGCGGCGCGCAGGCTCATCGGCACCCCGTTGCCGAAGGTGAAGATCACCAGATCGTCGCCTTCTCCGTACACACGGCCTTCCCCCAGCGGCATCGCCTGCTCCGGCGACGGATACTGGGTCAGCCACAGGCCGTCGCCGGTTTCGTACAGATCCTTGGTCATGTACAGCGCGATCGGTTCGAGAAATGCGCAGACGCGGCCGTCGACCTTCGCCAGCGCCATCAGCGTGCGCAGCATCAGCGCCGCGTCGTCGCCGCGCGAAGGACAGCCGACGACCAGACCCGGGATGTCGCGCAGCGCGGTGATCGAGTTGTCGTTGTGGAAATGCCCGCCGAAACCGCGCTGGTAGCCGAGCGAGGCGATGCGCATCACCATCGGATTGCGGTACTGACCGTTGCTGAAGAACTGCAGACTCGCGGCTTCGCCGCGAATCTGGTCGCAGGCGTTGTGGAAATACGCCAGATACTGGATCTCGGGCAGCGGCAGCATGCCCATGTTGGCGTACCCCTGCGCGAGACCGAGGATCACCGTCTCGTCGAGCAGCGTATTGAAGATGCGGCGCGGCCCGAACGCCTTGTGCAGGCCCTTGGTGACCGTATAGACGCCGCCCTTCTGCGCGACATCCTCGCCGAACAGCATCGTCTCGGGATACTTGATGAATAGATCATGCAGCGCCTGGTTGATCTGGATCGCCAGATGCTTCGCCGGCTGGAGCTCCGGCAGCTTCGCCTCGCCGCCGAACACCTGCGGCCGCTTGTCGGCGTAGTCGAAACGCGCGGCCTCGACCTTCACCTTGTCCGGCGTGTACGGCGCCAGCGGTTTCATCACGTCTTCGAGCGTGGTCAGGCGCGGGCGCCTGTCGGCGTCCTCGGCGGCCTCGAAGCACTTCTTGCGCGTGGCCTCGTACAGCGCCAACACCTCGTCCTTCGACATCACGCCGGATTCGAGCGCGATCGCGGCGCTGCGCAGCAGCGGATCGGTCGCTTCGACCGCGCACAGCTCCTCGATGCTGCGCCATTCGATCTCGAAGTCGGTGCCGGCGTGGCCCATGATCCGCGTGGTGCGCAGATGCAGGAAGGTGGGACGGCGGGTGCGGCGGCAGTGTTCGACCGCGGCCTGCACCTGCGCGTAACCGGCGGCCAGATCGAGGCCATCGGCGTAGAAATAGTCGAGATCCTCGCGATGACGGTAATTGCGCGCGACCCAGCCGTCCGGCGTCTTCACCGAGATGCCGATGCCGTTGTCCTCGCACACGTACAGCACCGGTGCGGGCAGCTTCTGGTAGGCGGTCCACGCGGCGGCGTTGAACGCGGTCTGCGCGGTGGCGTGGTTGCTGGACGCGTCGCCGAAGGAGCAGATCGCGATGCTGTCGTCGGGAATCGGCAGCGCGTGGCCGATGCGGCGCGCATGCTCGATCGCGATCGCGGTGCCCAGCGCCTTCGGCAGATGCGACGCGATGGTCGAGGTCTGCGGCAGCACCCAGAGCGGCTTGCTGCCCCAGACCTTGTGCCGGCCGCCGCTGGCCGGATCTTCCGCGCTGGCCGCGAACGACAGCGCCGAGTCCATGATCGGATCCATGCTAGGCAGTTTGCGGAAGCGCTCGGCCATGAAACCGCCGGAACGGTAATGCAGGAAGGCCGGATCGGTATGGCGGGTCAGGCGCGCGACCATAGCGTTGCCCTCGTGTCCCGAGGAACCGATGGTGTAGAACACCTTGTTCTGCACGCGCAGGACCCGCGCCATCAGATCGAGATGACGCGAGATCAGCTGCGACTCGAACAGTTCGCGGAAGCCCTGCGCATCCAGCGCGCTGCCGCCGAGCACGGGAGCGCCCGGGGCCGGCTTCGGCTGCGCGTGTCCGCTCCAGTCCTGCACGAACGTCTGGAAATTGACGTCGCAGATCTCGGCGCGATTGAGCCCTTTCATGCGGGCGGGAATGGGATGGGGCACGGCTGCGAACATGGCGTTCTCTCACGCCCTCGAATCGAGGGTCGGCGGATCGGATACGGAAAGGGTCACTCGGGTTGCGGATCGCGCATCGGCACGAAGCCGGGACGCATCTGCACGCGCTTGATCCAGCGCTCGACGTGCGGGTACGCGGCGAGATCGAATCCGCCGTCCTCCGCCACGTGGGTGTAGGCGAACAGCGCGATGTCGGCGATGGTGTAGTGCTCGCCGCCGAACCACGGCAACCGGGTCAGATGGCGTTCCATCGCCGCCAGCGCTTCGTCGCCCGACTTCTTCAGGGTTTCCAGCGACGCCTGGCGCGGATGGTCCGGCGGCAGGAACCGGCGCACGAAGCGCGCGACCGCGATGTACGGTTCGTGGCTGTACTGTTCGAAGAACATCCACTGCAGGGTCTTGGCGCGGTCCCAGGCGTCGTCCGGCAACAGCTCGGTCCCCTGCGCCAGATAGTTCAGGATCGCGTTCGACTCCGACATCGTGCGGCCGTCGGCGAGGCGCATCACCGGCACCTTGCCACGATCGTTCAGCGACAGGAACTCGGGCGACAGGTTCTCGCCGCGGGTGACGTCGATCTCCTCCCAGGCGTATTCGCGGCCGAGGTTCGACATCAGCAACTGCAGCTTGTAGCAATTGCCGGAATTGGACATGCCGTAAAGCGTGATCATGGTGCTTTCCCTGCGCGCCTCGCGCGCCATTCGTCGCGGGTCTGTCCCCAGAGTTCGGCGTCGAGCGCATCGAGCGGCGGCGGCATTCTCGCCGGCCCCAGGCAACGCGAGCCCAGGCGCCGCGCCACCGCCTTCGACGGCAGATTGTCCGGAACGATCGAATGGACCACGTCGGTCCAGCCGAGCGTTTCGAACGCGAATTCCATGGTCGCGGCCGCGGCTTCGGTGCAATAGCCGTGTCCGCGCGCGTCCGGATGCAGCGACCAGCCGACCTCGGTACCGGGCCATCCCTCCGGGTACCACGGACCGGCCTGCCCGATCCAGCGGCCACTGGTCTTCTCGATCATCGAGAACATCGCGAATCCCTGCAGCATCCAGGCGCCCGGCATCTGCAGGAAGCGCCGCCATGCATCGCCGCGCACGCTCGGGCCGCCGATGAACCGCGACGACGCGTCCGCGAGCATTTCCGCGTAGCGTTCGAAGTCCTCGATCCGCGGCACGCGCAGGATGAGGCGTTCGGTTTCCAGCACCGGAAAGTCCATGCGCGGTGTCGCGGCGTCCCGGCCGATCAGAACGCGTTGATGCCGGTCAGCTCGCGGCCGATCACCAGCTGGTGCACGGTTTCCGTGCCTTCGTAGGTGATGACCGATTCGAGATTCAGCGCGTGGCGGATCGCGTGGTGTTCGGTGGTGATGCCGGCGCCGCCGAGCAGGTCTCGGCACTCGCGGGCGATGTCGATCGCGATGCGGCAGTTGTTCCATTTCGCCAGCGAGACCTGCGCCGGCTGCATGTTGCCGGCGTCCTTCAGGCGGCCGAGCTGCAGCGACAGCAGTTGCGCCAGGGTGATGCGGCGGGACATCTCCGCCATCTTGATCTGCGCCGACTGCGTCGCCGCGACCGGGCGGCCGAACAGGATGCGTTCCTTGGTGTAGCCCAGCACTTCGTGCAGGCAGCCGATGGCGGCGCCGATCGGGCCCCAGGTGATGCCGTAACGGGCCTGGGTGAGACAGCCCAGCGGTCCCTTGAGGCCCTTCACGTTCGGCAGGCGGTTGGCGTCCGGCACGCGCACGTTGTCGAAGAACAGCGCGCTGGTGACCGAGGCGCGCAGGCTCATCTTGTGCTTGATTTCCTGGGCGGTGAACCCCGGCGTGCCCTTCTCGACGATGAAGCCCTGGATGCCGTCGTCGGTCTGCGCCCAGACGATCGCGATGTCGGCCAGATTGCCGCTGGTGATCCACATCTTCGAACCGTTGATGACCCAGTCGCCGCCATCGCGCTTCGCGTTCGTCTTCATGTTCGCCGGATCGGAGCCGCCATGCGGCTCGGTCAGGCCGAAGCAGCCGATGATCTCGCCTTTCGCCATGCCGGGCAGATAGCGCTGGCGCTGTTCTTCGCTGCCGTAGGCGTAGATCGGATACATGCACAGCGAGGACTGCACGCTCACGAAACTGCGGATGCCGGAATCGCCGCGCTCCAGTTCCTGGCAGATCAGGCCGTAGCTGACCGCGTTGAGCCCGGCGCAACCGTACTTCTCCGGCAGCGACGATCCGAGCAGACCGAGTTCGGCGATTTCGGGAACCAGCTCGCGCGGGAACCGCGCCTCGTCGAAGGCCTTGCCGATGATCGGCAGCACGCGTTCGTCGGTGAAGCGCGCCACGGTGTCCTGCACCGCGCGCTCTTCTTCGCTGAGCATGGAACGGACGTCGTACAAGTCGTAGGGATGCAGGGCCATGGTGTCGAGGTCGATTCGGGCAAAACGCCATTGTAAGGGGGCATCCTGCACAGCCGATACCTGCAAACCGGAAAGAAGCGACCGGCGAAGTGCCGATTTCCGGAGCAAAGGGCGCGATTTCGCCAAACGCCGAAACACCGGCGGGACCGGATCGCTCCGGCCCCGTCGGCGATGACCCATCGGCGATGACCCGCTGGCATCGGCCGGCACACGGCCGGGCCCTGCGGGCGGCGTCCCGGCTCAGCCGCGGGTTGAGCCGCCGCCCGCACGTCCTGCGATGACCTGGCCGTCGACCACCGGCAGGCGATCCCCCGGAGGCGCGTCCATCCGCAATCGATGGACCTCGCCCCGGTAGCGGTAGGTCACGTCGTAACCCTGGACCTGCGCGTCGGTGCCCACGCGGATGCGCGCTCCAGGCCTGCGGTCGGTGCGCATGATCGCGGTGCTGCCGTCCGGATTGCGGTAGGTCACGTCCCAGGCCACGGTGCGGCTGGAGGTGGTGGTGTCCGAGACGGTCCGGCACTGGCGTTCGGTCCGGGTCACCACCTTGCCGCCCTCGTGGCGGCGATCGACGCGATTGCCGATGTAGCCGCCGGCGGCCGCACCGGCCACGGTCGCCGCCTTGCGGCCGTTGCCGTCGCCGATCTGATTGCCGACCAGACCGCCGATCAGCGCGCCGGCGACCGTACCGCCGACGTTGCCGTCGCGCTCGGGCAGGCGCTCCTCCACCGCCACGTCCTCGCAGACTTCACGCGGCGTCGTGGCGGTCACGCTCTCGCGTACCGGCTCGGTGCCGATCACGGTGGCGTAGCGCGGTTCGCTTGCGGTGACCGGGCGCGAAGCGAGCACTTCGGCGAATTCGAGGCGGGGCTGCTCGGGAATGACCGCCGCGTCGGACGGGCGATCGTCGACCGCGAGGGTGGAAGGCCGGGCGAGATCGGCCTCCGCCCGCGCATCGGCCGCGGCCTGGCTGCGATTGCCGAGATAGGCCGCCGTGGCGACGCCACCGGCGAGCAACGATGCGAGCGCGATGGCCAGCGTGTTCTTGTTCATGCGTACCTCCGGGAACATGCGATGGAATCCCCCGCTGTCGGGACCGATTGCAGCACCGCGTGGCTGAACCTCCCCCGGCCCCGACGGTCGATGCATGACGAAAACCTGAATCGCGCCCCGCGAATCGGCGCATGCGTGCTAGCGTTCGCACATTCGTCACCGTCGGAGCCGCCGCCATGGCCAACCCCCTCGTCGCCCCGATCCTCGGTTTCCTCGGCCGCCTGAGTTTCCCGCGCCTGTTCGTGCTCACCGCCGCCCTGTTCCTGCTGGATTTCGTGATTCCGGATTTCATTCCGTTCTTCGACGAACTGATCCTCGGCCTGGGCACCCTGCTGCTGGCGAGTTTCCGCAAGCGCAAGGACACGCCCGCGCCGTCGAAGCCGCCGATCGAGGGCGAGCGCATCGGTTGACGTGCCGCATGCCGATCGACTCATGTTGATCGACAGCCACTCGCATCTCGACGCGCCCGAATTCGACCCCGATCGCGATGCGGTGCTCGCCCGCGCGCGCGCCGCGGGCGTGGACCGGCAGATCCTGCCGGCGGTGAGCGCGGGAGGTTGGCAGGCGCTGCGCGCGCTGTGCGCGCGCGAGCCCGGACTGCATCCGGCCTACGGTCTGCACCCGATGTATCTCGACGAGCATCGCGACGCCGATCTGAAGTCGCTGCGGGATTGGATCGAACGCGAGCGCCCGGTGGCGGTGGGCGAATGCGGGCTGGATTTCTTCGTCGAAGGTCTCGATCCGCAGCGGCAACAATCGTTTTTCGAAGGTCAGTTGCGGTTGGCGCGCGATTTCGGGCTGCCCGTGATCGTCCACGCGCGCCGCGCGGTCGATCCGGTGATCGCGGCGATCCGCCGCTTCGGCCCGCTGCGCGGCGTGATCCACAGCTATCCCGGCAGCGCCGATCAGGCGAAGCGACTGTACGACCTGGGGTTCCTCGTCGGGATCGGCGGCCCGGTCACCTACGAGCGCGCCAATCGTCTGCGCACGCTGGCGGCGACGCTGCCGATCGAATGTCTTCTGCTGGAGACCGACGCGCCGGATCAGCCTGACAGCGCGCATCGTGGCGAACGCAACGAGCCGGCGCGGTTGACGATCGTTCGCGACACCATCGCCGCGTTGCGCGGCATGACGCCCGAAGCCCTGGCACGGGCGACGACCGCGAACGCGGAGCGCCTGTTCGGCCTTTCCCCGACATAGGTTGCGCGTCCCGACATACTGTTTTCACTTGCCCGTGGAACGATGCGCCGGAGCACGGCCTATTCGGCGCGCTTCGGTTTCAACAGCATCTCCAGCGCCTTGCCCGCCGCGGCGAACGCGAAGGCACCGGTAATGTGGGTCGCCGCACCGAGACCGGCGCCGCAATCGAGTTTCAGCGCCGCGTCGGCACCGAGTTTCGGGCGCAGTCCGCAGACACTGCCATCGGCCTGCGGATACTGCACGTTCTCCAGCGAATAGATCGCCGGCACGCCGAAATAGCGCTGATGGTTCTTCGGGAAATTGAATTCGGAACGCAGCTTCTTGCGGATCAGCGCGAGCATCGCGTCGTGCTCGGTGCGCGAGAGATCGCGGACGCGGACGAGCGTGGGGTCGAGCCGCCCGCCGGCGGCGCCGACGGTGATCATCGGAATCTTGCGGCGGCGGCACCAGGCGATGGCTTCGACCTTGGTGCGGAAGCTGTCGCAGGCGTCGATCACCAGGTCGTAACCGCGGCCGAGCAGGTCCTCGAGATTCGACGGCGTGAGGAAACTCGGCACCGGATCGACCACGATTTCCGGATTGATCGCCCGGCAGCGCTCGGCCATGGCATCGACCTTGCTGCGGCCGTATTGCCCGTCCAGGGCCGGCAGTTGGCGATTGGTGTTGGAGACGCAGAGATCGTCGGCGTCGATCAGGGTCAGGCGGCCGACACCACTGCGGGCCAGCGCCTCGACCGTCCACGAGCCGACGCCGCCGAGGCCGACCACGGCGACGTGACAGCGCGCGAAACGTTCCAGCGCGCCGGCGCCGTAGAGCCGGTCGATGCCGCCGAAACGCTCGGTCCAGGTCTTGTCGATCGAGGCCGTGACGGTCGTGGTCCCGTCGGTGATGGTCTGGTCCATCGCGCCATTCTAGCGAATGGCGCCAGCCAGGCCGGCGGGCGGATGGCACCGGCCGGGCCGGCGGGGCGTCATGGTATGGTGCGACCCAGCCGCATACCCATGGAGCCCAACGATGTCCGTCAGCCCCGACCCGGCCCGCCCGAAATCCTCGGCGTTCGGCCGCTATTTCTTCGTCTTCCTGCTCGGCCTGGCGCTGGGCGGCGTCGCCACGGTGATGCTGATCAACGCCTGGAACGAACGCCAGGATCATTTCGACGACGGCCTGATGCACGTGCAGGCCTGGCACTTCAAGCAACTGGGCGGCAAGGTCCAGGAAAACCGCTGCGCGGCCACCGACATCATTCCGCATCTGAAGGCGCTGCGCACGATGGCGGACGATCTTGAACCGGCGTTTCCGGGCCTGAGCGACGACGAGCGCTTCATCAAGCAGGCCAGCGCCATGCGCGCCAGCCTCGACACCGCGCTGTCGTCGCCGCCGATCAACTGCGAGGGCGTGCGCGCGGTCGCCGGCAAGATCGAGGAAAGCTGCAAGGGCTGCCATCAGGACTTCCACTGATCGCGTCGACCCGACCGCGATCGTCATGGTCGCGGTCGCCCCCGGAGACGGCCCCGTTCGCGGGGCCGTTCGCGTTTGCGGCGCACGCTGCTGCTGCGCAGCGTGCATCCGCGCTCGTCCGCCGCTTATGATCGGGTTGCCCGCATCCGCGGGCTTTCTCATGACTCCGGGGGCAACGGAATGAAGTTCAATGTGATCGGAACCATCGGCGCGGCCACAGTGCTCGCCGCCAGCATCGCCAGCGTACTGGGTTCGGCCGAGGCCGCACCGATGCTGCGCACGCAATCGTCGAACCCGCTGCGCGTCAGCATGCTGTCGCACGGCAACGGCATCGTCGACATCGAAGTGACCAACGCGAGCAGCAAGACCGCGCGCATCCCGCGCTGGGAACTGCCGTCGTCGACCGCCGAATCCAACCTCTTCTCGATCAGCCGCGACGGCCAGATCCTCCGCTACGAAGGCCGCATGATCAAACGCGGTCTGCCGTCCGCGGCGGATTTCGCGATCCTGCGCCCGGGCCAGACCCACAAGGTCACGGTCGATCTCAGCGAGGCCTATGACCTCTCGCAGGCCGGCGACTACACCATCACCTTCGCCTCGCAACTGCAGCACGCCTCGCTGTCCGGCGGCGCCATGCTGAAGCAGGCCAACGGTCAGCCGCTGATCGCGCAGAGCGCGCCGATGCGGGTCTGGGTCGAGGGCGGCGCGCCGACGCCGACCGAACGCCTCGTCGCCACGACTCCGCGCAGCGCGGTCACCAAGGCGCTGGTGAACGGCGTGAACTATGTCGGCTGCACCAGCTCCCGCACCACCTCGGCCGGCAACGCCGTGACCTCGGCGCGCACCTACTCCGAGAACGCCAAGGGCTATCTCAATGCGGGCAAGACCGGTTCGCGCTACACGACCTGGTTCGGCGCCTACACCTCCAGCCGTTACACCACCGCGAAGCAGCATTTCGCGGCGATCGACACGGCGATCGACCAGAACGCCGGGCAGATCACGATCAACTGCGGCTGCACCCAGAGCTACTACGCCTACGTCTATCCGACCCAGCCGTACCAGATCTATGTCTGCAACGCCTTCTGGAGCGCGCCGAACACCGGCACCGACTCCAAGGCCGGCACGCTGATCCACGAGATGAGCCACTTCAACGTGGTGGCCGGCACCGACGACTGGGCCTACGGCCAGACGGCGGCCAAGAGTCTCGCGACCAGCAACCCCGGCAGGGCCCTGGACAACGCCGACAACCACGAGTACTTCGCCGAGAACACCCCGGCGCTGAACTGAGCCCCGACGCGGGCGTTCCGGACGGCGCGGCGCCAGGCCCCGACGTCCCGGCCCCTGCGACGGACGCTGCCAGTGGTCCCCGAACGACCCGCTCCGGCGGGTCGTTCCCTGTCCGGCATTCGCCGCTCGCCCACGGGAGGGATATGATGGGGCGATCCTCCGTCACCTCCGTCCGTACGGTTTCCCAATGGCCACAAGCACTTCCCGCATTTCCGGCAATGGTCTGATCCTCGGCGCGCTCGCCATCGGCGGTTTCGCCGCGGCGACCCTGACCCTGGCCGCCTCCGCCGCCTCGCTGCGCGCGACCCAGAATCCGCTGCGGATCAGCGTGGTCTCGCTGGGCGCCGACCAGGTCGAAGTGACCATCACCAACACCAGCCGCAAGACCCTGCGCATTCCGAAGTGGCAGTTGCCGACCGAAGCGCACTCCTCCGATGTGTTCCGCGTGGCCCGGGACGGAGAACGGGTGGGTTATCGCGGCGCGGTGGTCAAGCGCGGCGTGCCGACCGCCGAGGACTTCGCGATCCTGCGTGCCGGTCGCGGCCTGCGCACGGTGGTCTCGCTCAGCGAGGTCTACGATCTGTCGCGGCCCGGCCATTACACCGTGACCTACGCCGCTCCGCTGCAGTACGCGTCGCTGACCGGCCGCATCCATCTGAAGCAGGGGAACGGCCAGCCGATGGTCGCCCAGAGCGCGCCGATCCAGGTGGCCCTCGACCAGCGCGCGACCTTCCCCAACGGCAGCCGCCGCCGTCCGGTCCAGCCGGCCAATCCGGTGCTGTCCGACGTGCTCGGCATCTCCACGGTCGGCTGCAGCGCCACCCAGGTGTCCTCGATCAATCAGGCGGTCCTGACGGCGCGCACCTACTCGGAACGCGCCAAGGGCTATCTCAACGCCGGCACCACCAGCGCGCGCTACACGACCTGGTTCGGCGGCTACAGCGCCGCCCGCTACACCACCGCGCAGCAGCACTTCGCCACGATCGACACGGCGATCGACCAGACCGGTGGACAGGTCAAGATCAACTGCGGCTGCACCCAGAACTACTACGCCTACGTCTACAAGAACGACCATTACCAGATCTACGTCTGCAACCTGTTCTGGAGCGCGCCGCTGGCCGGCACCGATTCCAAGGCCGGCACCCTGATCCACGAAATGAGCCACTTCACGATCGTCGCCGATACCGACGACCATGCCTATGGTCAGAGCCTCGCCAGGAACCTGGCGACCAACGATCCGCTCCAGGCGCTGGACAACGCCGACAACCACGAATACTTCGCGGAAAACACCCCGTTCCAGAACTGAGCCGCGTCTTGCGGATGGCGCTCGACGGCCCGCTTCGGCGGGCCGTCGCCGTTCAGGCAGGCGCATGCGCACCGGGACCCGTCGTGCCATCATGCCGCCGTCGCGCCCCAGCCCGCGCGTCCGGATGCTCCATGGATTCCCAGACCCTGCTGTACATCCTCGCCTCCGTGCTGATCGTGGTCGGCATTCTCGGCACCATCCTGCCCGCCCTGCCCGGTCTGCCGCTGGTGTTCGCCGGCATGCTGATGGCCGCCTGGGTCAACGATTTCCAGAACATCAGCGTGTGGACGGTCGCCGTCCTCGCCGTGCTGACCCTGTTGTCGTTCGTGATCGATTTCGCCGCCACGGCGATGGGTGCGAAACGCGTCGGCGCCAGCCGCAGCGCCACCATCGGCACCGTGATCGGCATGATCGTGGGGCTGTTCTTCGGCCTGCCGGGCCTGTTCCTCGGCCCGTTCGCGGGCGCCGTGATCGGCGAGATGATCTATCTGCGCAAGGTGCGCCGCGAGGACATCGGCCATGTCGCCAAGGTCGGACTCGGCACCTGGTTGGGCGTGGTGTTCGGCGTGGTGCTGAAACTCGCCCTCGCCTTCACCATGCTCGGCATCTTCGTTCTGGCCTGGTATGTCTGATTCCCGCATGCGCCGCATCGCGCGCGCGGCCCAGGCGCTCGCCCTGGGCCTGCTGCTCGCCATCGCGGTGACGCCACCGCTGCCCGCTGCCACGCAGGCCACCGCACCACCAGTCGAAACCGCATCGAACGCCGTTTCCGAACCGGCCGCGCAGCCCGCACGCGCGATCGCGCGCTGCGACACGTCCCATCCCGGGCGCTGTCTGGATGCGATGGTCGAAAGCGCCAACGACGCCTTCGCCCGCCTGCTGCAACGCGTGCCGCAACTGGTGCTGGCGTTGTTGGTCGTGCTGTTCGCGCGCTGGTTCTCGCGCTTCGTCGGCAACCGGCTGCACCTGCTCAGGATCCGCTCGCAGAACCCGTACATGAGCGGACTGGTGCGGATGCTGGTGCGCGGCGCGATCCTGCTGATCGGCGTGCTGATCGCGCTCGATCTGCTCGGGCTCACGTCGGTCGTCGGCGCCGTGCTCGGTTCCGCCGGCGTGGTCGGTCTGGTGCTCGGCTTCGCGTTCCGCGACATCGCCGAAAACTACATTTCGGGCATCCTGCTCAGCGTGCGCCGGCCGTTCGAGCCCGGCGATCATGTGTCGATCGAGAACCGCGAAGGCAAGATCATCTCGGTGAATTCGCGCACCACCGTGCTGATGACGATGGACGGCAGTCATCTGCAGTTGCCGAACAGCCTGGTGTTCAAATCGGTCGTGCTGAACCACAGCCGCAACCCGAAGCGACGTTTCGATTTCGGCATGCTGATCGACGGCAGCCAGTCGATTCGCAAATCGCAGTCCCTGGCGATGGCGGCGATCGCGGACATCGATGGCGTGCTCGACGAACCCGCGCCCTCCTGGACCGTGATCGAATACGGCGCGGCCGGCATCCAGCTGCGTTTCTTCGGCTGGGTCGACCAGCGCGAGACCGATCTTGGCAAGGTCCGCAGCGAAGCGATCCGACGGGTGAAGTCGGCATTCGCCGCGGCCGGCATCGAGGCGCCGCGCACGGTCTATCACATCGTCGCCTCGCGCACGCGCGACGCGCAGGTGGTCGAGACCGTGCTGGAACCGGAGAACGGCGCCGACATTTCGGTCAATCGCGACATCGACACGCAGCTGGTGGAAGCGCGCGCGGACATCGCCGGACAGAATCTGCTGCAGACACCGTCGCCGGCGAACGCCGACGACACCGCGACGGACCGTTCCTGACGCCCCGCGCCCGCCATCGCTCATCCCCGCACCTCATCCCAGGAGATTCCGGAATGCGCTTCCGTCCGATCCTGTTCGCACTGTTGATCTGCAGCGGCTTCGGCATCGCATCGGCCGCCCCGTCCGTGCCGACCGCGAATGGCCTGGACGCCGCCGCCCGCGCGCGTCTGGTCGGCGAACACCTGCTCACCCTGCAGTGGCTCGGTTTCGGCGATCTGTCGGGCGCCGGCCGGGCGACCGTCGAGGACGACGGCGACACACTGCCGATCAAGGGCGAGCAACGCGGTACCGGCGAAAACGCCGGTGACTTCGTGCGCATCGACGGCCGCATCGTTTCCGCGACCCGCGATGGCTTCGTGTTCGAGGGCGAGATCGTCACCCGCGTGCATCACATCGCCAACGGGGAGGCATGCCGGCGCGAGGGCCGTTTCCACTTCAAGGCGACGGGCAAGCGCAGGTACTGGCGTCTGCAGGAGATGGACAATCCCTGCGACCAGGCGACCGACTACGTCGACGTGTATTTCCGCGGGATCTGACGCAGTTCGTTCCGGATCAGCCCGAACTGAAGAGGCGCTTCGCGATCGCGTCATGCAGTACCGACGCGCGACGCGACGGGAAGACCCCTCCCCGTCGCCGCGACACCGCATCCGCTTCCGCGCTTACGCCACGACCACCGGAATCTTCCCGATCCTGGCCTGCCATTCCTTCGGGCCCGTCTGGTGGACCGAGGTGCCCTGCGCATCCACGGCGACGGTGACCGGCATGTCCTTCACGTCGAATTCGTAGATCGCTTCCATGCCGAGGTCGGCGAAACCGACGACCTTCGCGCCCTTGATCGCCTTCGACACGAGATACGCGGCGCCGCCGACGGCCATCAGGTAGACAGACCGGTGCTTGCGGATCGCTTCGATCGCGGCCGGGCCGCGCTCCGCCTTGCCGACCATGCCCATCAGACCGGTCTGCGCCAGCACCTGCTCGGTGAACTTGTCCATGCGCGTGGCGGTGGTCGGGCCGGCCGGGCCGACGACCTCGTCGCGTACCGGATCGACCGGGCCGACGTAATAGATGAACTTGCCGCGCAGATCGACGGGAAGCGGTTCGCCCTTGTTGAGCATGTCGACCATGCGCTTGTGCGCGGCATCGCGACCGGTGAGCAGCTTGCCGTTGAGCAGCAGCACTTCGCCCGGCTGCCACGAGGCGACGTCTTCCTTCGTCACCGTGTCGAGATCCACGCGGCGGCCCTTGGAGGCGTCGTAGGTCAGCTGCGGCCAATCTTCCAGCGAGGGCGGGTCGAGCATCACCGGACCGCTGCCATCCAGGGTGAAATGCGCGTGGCGGGTCGCGGCGCAGTTCGGGATCATCGCCACCGGCAGATTGGCGGCGTGGGTCGGGAAATCCTTGACCTTGATGTCGAGCACCGTGGTCAGGCCGCCCAGGCCCTGTGCGCCGATGCCCAGCGCGTTGACCTTCTCGTACAGCTCCAGCCGCAGTTCCTCGGCGCGATTGGACGCGCCGCGGGCCTGCAGTTCGGTGATGTCGATCGGTTCCATCAGCGCTTCCTTCGCCAGCAGCATCGCCTTCTCGGCGGTGCCGCCGATACCGATCCCGAGCATGCCCGGCGGGCACCAGCCCGCGCCCATCGTCGGCACGGTCTTCAGCACCCAGTCGACGATGGAATCGGACGGATTGAGCATCGCGAACTTCGACTTCGCCTCGGAGCCGCCGCCCTTCGCGGCCACGATCACGTCGACGGTGTTGCCGGGCACGATCTTCACGTTGACCACACCGGGCGTGTTGTCCTTCGTGTTGGTGCGCTTGCCGGCCGGATCGGCCAGCACGCTGGCGCGCAGTTTGTTGTCGGGATGGTTGTAGGCGCGACGCACGCCCTCGTGGACCATGTCCTCGACGCCCATCGTGGCGTCGTCCCAGCGTACGTCCATGCCGATTTCGAGGAAGACGGTGACGATGCCGGTGTCCTGGCAGATCGGGCGATGGCCTTCGGCGCACATCCGCGAGTTGATCAGGATCTGGGCGATCGCGTCCTTCGCGGCCGGGGATTCCTCGCGCTCGTAGGCGGCGGCGAGGTTCCGGATGTAATCGACCGGGTGGTAATAACTGATGTACTGCAGCGCGTCGGCGACGGACTGGATGAGGTCTTCCTGACGGATCGAGACCGGACGACGGTCGGCGGGCATGGTGGAGGCGTGGGCTGCGGACACGGGCGGGTCTTCGGGACGTGTGGAACCGCGATTTTACCGTGCGCCATCGGCCCGGGTCCGCACTTGCGCCCCCCGACCATCGGCGGAGAATGCCCCGGAGTCCGGGTCCCGGGGAAGGCCATGTCGAAGAAACTCCTGTTCAGATTCGCGATGCTGCTGGCCATCCTCGTCGCCGGGGTGTTGATCCGCGCGGCCATGAAGCCGGACCAGTTCGGGGTCGTGCGCCGCATCGTGATCTCGGCGCCGCCGGAGAAGATCCATCCGCTGCTCCAGGACTTCCACCGCTGGGCCGAGTGGTCCCCCTGGGAGAAGCTGGACCCGGCGATGACGCGCACCTTCGGCGGCCCGGAGGCCGGCATGGGCGCGACCTATGCGTGGCGCGGCAACAAGGACGTCGGCGAAGGGCGCATGGAGATCGTCGGTACCGAGCCGCCGCTGGCGCTCGACATCAAGCTCGACTTCATCGAGCCCATCCGGGCCAGCAACACCACCCGCTTCGTGCTCCGGCGCGCGCCGTCCGGCGGGACCGAGGTCATCTGGATCATGCGCGGCCCGGCCGATTTCCCGACCAGGGTGATGGACACCGTCATCGGCATGGACCGGATGGTGGGCAAGGACTTCGAGACCGGCCTCGCGAACCTGAAGGCTGCCGCCGAGCGCTGAGCCCGGCCCGCCTCGCGGCCTGCTTCCCCGGGCACCGTCCGTCGCGCGCCGACGACGGCGCCGGAACAATCTGATCCGGATCAGAAAACCCGGGGTTGCTGCAGCGCAACATGCCGGCATCCCACCCGGAGCCGCGCCATGAACGATGTCTCGCCCCTCCCCGCCCCCGACAGCTTCCTGCCGTACGCGCTGGAAGCCCTGTCCGACGGCCGCCGTGTGCTCGTCCGCCCGATGAACCCCGGCGACGCCGAGGCCGAGCGCGATTTCATCGTCGCCCTGTCGCCGCAGTCCCGCCGCAACCGGTTCCAGGAGCAGATCGGTGAGCCCAGCCCGGAAATGATCGCCAGGCTGGTGGATGTCGACCACGTCAACGACGAGGCCTTCGTCGCGCTGTCCGAAGAGAGCCACTTCCGCGCCATCGTCGGCGTGTCCCGTTATGCCGTCGGCAACGATCCGTTGCAGTGCGAGATCGCGGTGACCGTGCGCGACGACTGGCAGGGCCATGGCCTGGGCACGCTGCTGATGCAGCAGCTGATCGCGACCGCGCGCGGACGCGGACTGCAGCGGATGGTGTCGCTGGACTTCGCCGAGAACCGCGAGATGGCCCATCTGGCCCATCACCTCGGGTTCGTCACCACGCCGGACCCGGACGACCGCACGCAGGTCGTGCATGCGCTGACGCTGTGATCGCGACGCCCGCCGCAGACCCGGCGGCATCCGGGCCTGCGGCGACCGCTCCGCGCGCGGTTTCTGAGCCGGATCAAACGACGACTTTCGCCGGCTCCGGTACAATTAGCGCCTGCTAATACTTCGCATCAGATCGCATGGCCTCCCCCTACGGCACCGAAACCGTGCTGGACGTCCGTCACTGGACCGACGCGTATTTCAGCTTCACCACCACCCGCGACGACGGTTTCCGTTTCGACAACGGCCAGTTCGTGATGATCGGACTGGAGGTGGAGGGAAAACCGCTGATGCGCGCCTACTCCATCGCCAGCGCGAACTGGGAGGAGGAGCTGGAGTTCTTCAGCATCAAGGTGCAGAACGGCCCGTTGACCTCGCGGCTGCAGCACATCAAACCCGGCGACACGATCCTGATCGGGCGCAAGCCGACCGGCACGCTGTTGATCTCGGACGTGCACCCGGGACGCAATCTCTATCTGCTCGCCACCGGCACCGGGCTGGCGCCATGGCTCGCGGTGGTGAAGGATCCGGCGACCTACGAGCGCTTCGAGCGTGTGATCATCGTCCACGGCGTGCGCGGCGAGCCCGACCTCGCCTATCGCGACTACATCAGCCGCGGGCTGCAATGCCATGAATTCCTCGGCGAAGACATCCGCAGGAAACTGCTGTACTACCCTGCGGTGAGCCGCGAGGACTTCTACTGGCACGGTCGGCTGCAGCGCGGGCGGATCACCGATCTGCTCGAGACCGGCCGGGTCGCCGCGGACCTCGGCCTCGCCCCGCTCGACCCGAAGCACGACCGGGCGATGATCTGCGGCAGCCCGGGCATGCTCGCGGACTTCCGCCGCATTCTCGACGAGCGCGGTTTCACCGCTTCGCCGCGGATCGGGACCGCCGGCGAATACGTGTTCGAACGCGCATTCGTGGAAAAGTAGACCGGCGACCGTCGTAGACTGGGGGCCCCGTCGCCGACCGAGTCCACCGATGTCGATCCGCCGCCCCGGTGTCCGCGCCCTGCGAACTTCTCTGCACCTCGTCGCCTGCTCGCTCGCGCTGCTGGCTGCGGGCCTGTCCGCCGCCGACGCACCGCGACGCCCCGCGGTGGGCGAAGTTCCACCGGACGTGCTGGGCCGCGCCCGCGACGGCAGCGAGCAGACCGTCGGCATGCACCGCGGCAAGGTCGTGATCGTGACCTTCTGGGCCTCGTGGTGCGGCCCCTGCCGCAAGGAACTGCCGATCCTCGGCAAGTTCCAGCGGATCGTCGGCCGCGACCATCTCGAAGTGATCGCGGTGAACGTGAAGGAACCGCTGCGCGATTACGAGTCCGTGATCCGCGGCAACCAGGACATCGACGTGACCTGGGTGCACGACGCCAACGGCATCACCAGCAAGCGCTACGGTGTGGACGCGCTGCCGAACATGTTCATCATCGATCGGGAGGGGCGGATCGCGCACGTCCATCGCGGCTACAACGACGCCAGCATCCAGACCTTCGTCAGGGAGATCGCCGCGCTGCTGCCTCCGGAGGTCCTCGACCGTCCCGCCGGCGGCAAGTGACGCGACATGCAGCCGATCGCGACGCGGCGATCGGTGACGGCGGTCAGTTCTCTCCGTAGTGGAGCCAGATCCGGGCGCGCGACTCGTTGTCGAAGATCCGGCACTCGTAGCCGTGCTCGCGACCGATGATCTCGCCCACTTCCATCCGGCTGATCGCGGTGCCGCGGGCATCGACATAGGCCATGCGCACCTCGGCGAAGCCCTGCCCCTCCATCGCCGATACCAGCTTGCGCAACTGGTCTTCCGGCGGCACCACGCCGAAGGTGTGGTCGATCACCAGCAATTGGCGGACGCCTGTCCGGCGCACTTCGGCGCCGATCGCCAGGAAGATCTCGATCAGCGTCTCCACGGTCTCGATGCGACCGGTGAGGTGCGCCACCAGTCCACTGCTCTCGGTTTCGAGACGCAGCTTGTAACCGGTGTGTTCGTGATCGAATCCGGAAGTCATCCGCCCCCTCTCAGCCGAGTGCGGCTTCGATGTCCTTCGCCAGCGACGCCGGGGTGTCGTTCGGCGCGTAGCGCTTGATCACCCTGCCATCGCGGCCGACCAGGAACTTGCTGAAGTTCCATTTGATCGCGCCGATACCGAGCAGGCCGCTCTTCTGCTCCTTCAGCCACTTCCACAGCGGATGCGCACCGCCGCCGTTGACGGCGATCTTCGAGAACATCGGAAAATCGACGTCGTAGGTGAGCGAACAGAAGTTCTGGATCTCGCTCTCGTCGCCGGGTTCCTGATGACCGAACTGGTCGCAGGGAAAACCGAGCACCACCAGACCGCGGTCGCGGTACTTTTCCCACAGGTCCTGCAGCCCTGCGTACTGCGGCGTGAAACCGCATTTCGAGGCGACGTTGACGACCAGCAGGACCTTGCCGGCGTACTCCGTGAGCGTTTTCTCGTGGCCATCGATGTCGATGGCGGAAAAGTCGTAGGCGGTGGCCATGGGAATTCCTGTCGTCTTCGCGCGTGGACGCTGCAGTGTAGGGCATCCGGCAAGGGCCGGAGCATGGGCCTTGCGACGACCCGTGCAACGGTCTGTTTTTCGATCGGCTCTTCGATCGATTCGTCGATCAGTTCGCCGGCGGCGTGGCGGCCGGAATCCGGACGGGATCGGAGAACGGCCGGATCCCGAACGCCTCCAGCACGTCCGCGGGGTAGTAGGCGGTTCCGTTCTTGATCACCAGGGCGACCTTGCGCACATCGGCGATGTCGCGGGTCGGATCGCCGTCGAACAGGACCAGATCGGCGCGCTTGCCGACCGCGATCGAGCCGCGATCGCGGAGCGTGCGGGTGAACTTCGCGCCGTTCCAGGTGGCGATCTGCAGCGCCTGCGCCGGCGTGAGTCCGGCCTTCACGTACAGCTCCAGCTCGCGCTGCAGGGTGAAGCCCGGCATGCCGTCGGTGCCGGCGAGGATCGGCACGCCGGCCCGGTACATACGACCGACGAACTCGACCATCTTGTCGTAGGAGCGCTCGTAGCGCGCGGCGGTGGCATCGTCGGGAATGTCGAACTCCGCAGACTTCAGGCTGCGCTGGATGTCCGGCGGCAGATGATCGGCGACCGCGGCGAAGGCCTGCGACATCTGGCCCGGCCGTTGGCGGATGAAATCGAAGGTCGCCAGCGTGGGATCGATCGCGATCTGGTCGCGCGCCAGACGGGCGATGAAATCGCGCACCGGCGCCGAATTGAAATCGAGATCCGCGACCCGCTTCGCGGGCAGATAGAAACGCTCGAGGGTCCGGGTGTCGGTGGTGTCGTCGACCAGGAAATTCAGCAGCACCTGATTGATGTGCTGGATCTCGTCGTAGCCGGCGTCGAGCGCGTCCTGCGCGCGCAGGAACACCGGAATGTGGCCGCTCACGCGCAGATCGCGACTGTGCGCATAGCTCACCGTCTCGCGCAGGATGTCCTTCGGGAACGAGTTGTAGATCTTGATCTGCGGATAGTCGTTGGCGGCATACCAGTCGATCGCGCGCTTCGCACCGGCGAGATCCGAAACCACGAAACCGTTGCGCGCCGACATCGGGCTTTCGCCTTCCAGAAAACCCGCGGCCACGACGCTCGGCGACAACAACGTGCCGGCGCGTTCCGCGGCGATCAACTGCTGCAGGCTCGCATTGTCGTTGCCCATGTCGCGAACCGTGGTGACGCCCGCGGCGAGATTCAGCCCGCCCTGCCATTCGTTCGCATGCGCGTGCATGTCGAACAGCCCCGGCAGCAGCACCCGGCCGCCGGCGTCGATGACGCGATCAGCCGCGGTGGTCTCTTCGCCCGCACCCGAGATCGACACGATGCGGCCGTTCTCGATCAGCACGTCGGCGCCCGCGCCGAGGACCGCGGACTCGCTGTCGAAGACGCGCGCGTTGCGGATCAGGGTCGTGCCGCGCAACGGATGCGAGAGGCGGCGCTGCAGATCGGTCAGTGCATCCGCCTCGGCCTGTTTCTGCCGGGCTTCGAGCGCATCGGCGTTGCCCTGCCAACCCTCCTCGATCAACTGCAGATAGCCGGGGACGATCTGCGCGAACAACCGCGGTTGCGCGTCGGCCGTGGTCCACAGAAAGAACGGCGTGAAACCGACACCGGTGACCTGCTGCAACCGCACGCGCCGGGTTTCCGCGCCCTTCGCGACGTCGAGCTCGGCCACGCTGCGCATGCGCAGCGTGCCGCCCGGAATCAGCGGCAGCCCGCCGTCCGCGCGACGCGCGAGCGCGGCCAGCACTTCGGCGGTGCTCTGCACGGTGCCGCCGATCGACCAGTACGCGGCGCCGGCGACCGCGGGCTGTTCGCCGGCATCGGAGGTCGACGTCCAGCGCGCGACGCCGTTCTCGATCCGGAAGGTCTCGTCGACCGGCGCGCCGAACGTGGAGGTGCCCTTCACCGCATACGTGCGGAACGTGCCGTCGTCGGCGAGGGTGTATTCCTCTTTCAGCTCCGGGCCACGGCCGTTGTCCTTGAACAGATAGTCGACCCGCGTCGTGCCGTCGTCGCCGCGTTCGACGATCTGGTGGCCGGCCTGCTTGCCGCCGTCGACCAGCGCGACATAGCGGATGGTCTCCGCGGCCGAGGCGGGCACCGCCAACAGAGTCAGCAGCATGCTGAGGAACAGGTTTCGCGTCATCTCGGTCTCCAGTCCGGAAGGATCACACGGTGTTCGGTACTTGTTCCCCTGTCGGTCCGCCTGCACCGCGAGCTGGACGGCCGTTCACCGTGCGGAGTCTAACGCCGCATGGCCCGTGACGCACAATGTCGCCGCAACCGCTTGACCCTCACGCGGCGTCAGGCCGGAGGATGCCCGCCGCATCGCCCGCACACAGGATCCCGCCATGCCCTCCCGCGAACGCACCGTCGGCCGGGTCGCAGCGCTCACCGGACTCACTGTCCGCGCCCTGCACCACTACGACGCCATCGGCCTCGTGTCGCCGTCGCTTCGCAGCGCGGCCGGATACCGGCTGTACACCGACGACGATCTGCGCCGGCTGCAGCAGGTGTTGCTGTTCCGCGAACTGGGCTTCGCCCTGGACGCGGTGCGCGAGTTGGTCGACGCACCGGCCGATCGCCGCCGCGCCGCGTTGCGAGAGCGGCGCGACGCGATCGAACGGCAGCGCCGGCGCGCGGACGCGGTCCTGCGCGCGGTCGATGCGACCCTCCATTCACTCGATACGGATACTCCGATGAACACCGAACGCAGCTTCGACGACTACCGTCAATTCATGCATGGCGAATACGCCGACGAGGCGCGCGAGCGCTGGGGCGAGACCGACGCCTGGGCGATCTCGCGACGACGCACCCGCGACTACAGCGCCGACGACTGGGCGCGCATCCGCGCCGAAGGTGATGCGCTGACCGGGGATTTCCTCGAAGCCATGCATCGAGGCGACGCCGCCGACGGCGACGCGGCGATGGCCATCGCCGAGCGTCATCGCGAGCACATCGAACGCCACTTCTATCCGTGCAGTCAGGCGATGCACGCGAACGTAGCCGCGATGTACACCGGGGACGAACGTTTCCGCGCGCACTACGATCGCCATGCGGAAGGTCTTGCGGCCTACATCCAGGCCGCGGTACACGCGAACGCAGCGGCGCGCGCATCCGGCTGAACGCGGCGATCCGGACGCGATACGCCGCAGAAAGATGCGGCGTATCGCGCAGCGCGACACCCGCACGATTGCTGCAAGGCAGCATTTTTTCTCCGCGTGTAAACGATTGCAGGTGCTCGCGTTCGTCGACACGACGCTTCAATAATCCGCAGGCCGACCGTGCGGCATGGATCGCCTGCACGATTCGCGCGTCGACGTCGCGATGACGACGACGCGAAGGGGACGAACGGCGACGACAGCACGAGCGATCCACCCGCGACATTCGAAGCTCCAGGGAGAGACATCGATGGCGATGCGAAAGACGTCGATCGCGCTGGCGATCGGCCTGGTGGTCTGTTGCTCCACGATTCCCGGCGCACCCGCCGCGATTCCGGCGGCGCACGTCTATCACAACCACATGCCGAATTTCTGGCCGTTCTACGCGGTCAACGTGGGCAACACCTACAACGCCACGCCGGTCGGCGCACCGATCCGTTACGCCTACGACGGCGACGTGATCGCGCTCAAGAACAATCCGCCCGCCGGCTACAGCTATTACCTGCCGCCCGCGCTCGGCGGCACCATCATGCCGCACGACGATCTGGTGGCTTACTACAGCCACGACGCCAAGACCGGCGCCTATCAATACTGGCCGCAGCAGGTCGCGAACGAGGTGCGCAACTGGTCGGCGGCGAAGGGGCAGATCCACGTCACCATGTCCGGCGCCGTGGTCAACAACGTCGACAGCCTGCAGCGGCTGCAGAACGTGCCCGGTTACAACAACACCAACTGGGGCGCGTCCTGGCGCAACGCCTACGGCGGATTGCCGACCGAGAACGGACATCGCACGCTCGACCTGATCCATTTCACCGGACACCACACGATGGGCCCGCTGGTCGGACCGGACTACTTCCTCAAGGATCTGATCCACCAGAACGCCACCCTCGCCCAACCGTTCTTCCTCGGCGGCAACTTCCGCTCCTCGCGCGGCTTCTTCCCGACCGAACTCGGCTTCTCCGATCGGCTGATTCCGACGCTGGCGAAACTCGGCATCCAGTGGTCGGTGATCGGCAACAATCATTTTTCGCGCACGCTGAAGGATTATCCGTACGCGACCTACGACGCGACCGGCGACACGCTCACTTCGCCGCCGAATCGCGCCGATCTGCGCAACACCTCGACCACCGGCTCGTGGGTCGCGCAGCAGATGGCGCACGAGCAACAGGTGGTCGTGAACAAATATCCCTTCGCCTCGACGCCGCACTGGGTGCGGCATGTCGATCCGGCGACCGGCGCGGTGACGAAGATCGCCGGCATTCCGGTGACCCAGAACGGCTCGTGGCTGGAAGGCTGGGAAGGCGCGGTCACGGTCGACGAATACCTGCCCTATGCCGCGCTGGAACCACGACAGTTCCATGTGGTCGCGCACGACGGCGACAACTCGGGCGGCCGCGCCGGCGCGCTGTCGACCTGGCAGAACGGCTACGGCACCACCTGCAGCGGCAGCGGCTACTGCCTCGGCATCGACGAGTATCTGCAGCGCTTCCCGATTCCCGCGAACGACGTGCAGCACGTGCAGGACGGTTCTTGGATCGACACCCGCGATTCGTCCTCCGACCCGACCTGGTTCCACTGGCGACTGCCGTTCATGATCTGGAAGGGCCAGTTCCCGGCGTTCAACGCCGCGACCGGCATGAACCTCGCGCCGAAGACCAACCTCGCCGGTCAGGAAGAAGGCGCGACGGTGTCGTTCGAACACGGCTGGCACTACCTCGAACGCAACTTCGCGCTGCTGCAGGCGGCGCTCAACTACGCGAAGACCGCCGAACAGATCTGGCTGGACGATCATCCGGCGCACTGGTCGCCAACCACCCTCCTCGACCAGCAGATCACCCATGCCGGAAATCAGCTCAACCCGTGGATGATCTCGTATCCGGTGAAGGGCAATCCCGCGAACGATTACGCCGGCGGCGCCAATCCCGCCGAACTCGCGTGGTATTTCCTGCTGCCGGCGATGGATTCCGGCTTCGGTTATTACGACGAGAACAAGGACGACAACGTCAAGCCGACGCTCGCCTTCAACAACTCGCTGTATTTCTCGAAGCTGTTCGTGCAGCCGAACGCGGCGAAGGACCGCACCGGCCCGTCGATCTGGTGGCCGCAGCGCTATCCGTACAACCCCGGCTCGGTGAACGCATCGAAGGCCGAAGGCTGGACGGTGCAGCACTACAACCACGAGTTCGCGATCTACACCTACGCCTACGATGTCTCCAACATCGCGAGCATCCAGGTCAAGGTCCGCCCGCACACGTCGGCGAACATCAGCGCCACCGACGACACCTACAAGCTCTACGACCCGGCCGCCCACGTCGGAAAACCGGGGCTGTCGGTGACGCCGTCGAACGTCGGCGCCTGGGCGTCCTATCCGATGCAGGTGCGCGATCTGCGTCCGGTGATGAACGGCGTGTCGTGGATGCCGGTGACCCAGCAGACGATGCAGGTGCTGCCGGCGCAGGAGATCGGCAATCTCTACTACGCCTACTTCGGCAACTATCGCAATCAGCTGCTCGATTACTACATCGAGGCCACCGACAGCCGGGGCAACGTCACCCGCAGCGAGATCCAGCAGGTCCATGTCGGCGCCGGCACGTATCGCAAGACCACCACCGGCTCCGGCCACGTCGAGGACGTGAACGGCACCGTGCCCGGCGTGCGCCCGTTCCTGACCATCGATACGACCGCACCGGTGTTCCAGGGTTCGCTGACATCGAGCAATCTCACCGACCGCTCGGTCAGCATCTCCTGGCAGCCCGCCACCGATAATCTCCGCGTGGCCGGCTACCAGATCTTCCGCAACGGCACCCTGGTGGGCAGCGGCAGCGGCACGCAGTTCAACGACAGCGGACTCACCGCGTCCACCGCCTACACGTACCAAGTGCTGGCCTACGACGCCGCGGGCAACCAATCGGCGCGCAGTCCCGCGCTGACCGTCACCACGCGCGCACCCGACGCCACCGCGCCATCCGTACCGGGCGCACCGACGGCAAGCGGCATCACCGCCAGCTCGATCACCCTGAGCTGGGCCGCCTCCACCGACAATTACGGCGTCGCCGAATATCAGATCCATCGCAACGGCGCACTCGCAGGGACCTCGACCACGACGACGTACACCGACACCAACCTGCAGCCGTCGACCGCGTACAGCTATACCGTCCGTGCGAAGGACGCGGCCGGCAACCAGTCCGCGGCATCGACCGCGACCAGCGCCACCACCGCTTTCGGCAACGTCGCCACGGTCTACTACCGCACACCGAGCGGCTGGACCACGGTGAATCTGCACTATTCGCCGAATGGCGGCACCTGGACCACGGTGCCGGGCGTCGCGATGAGCGTCGCCTGCAGCGGCTGGCATCGTTACACCGCCAATCTCGGCAGCGCCATCGGGCTCGCGGCCACCTTCAACAACGGCAGCGGCGTGTGGGACAACCGCGGCGGCCAGAACTACGCGCTCGGGACCGGCATTTCGGTGGTGCAGAACGGCGCCGCGAGCAGCGGCACCGATCCCTGCGCGATCGACACGCAGGCGCCGTCGACGCCGACCGGGCTGGCCGCGAACGCCATCGATGCGAATTCGGTGAATCTGTCGTGGACCGCCGCCAGCGACAACGTCGGCGTCGCCGGCTATCGCGTGTACCGCGGCGCCACCCAGGTCGGCACCGTGACCACCGGAACCGGATACGTCGACAACACGGTCGTGGCGTCGACGAGCTACAGCTACACCGTCCGCGCCTACGATGCCGCCGGCAATCTGTCGGCAGCGAGCGTCGCGGTGTCGGTCACCACGCCCGCGCCCAGCGACACCCAGGCACCGAGCGTGCCGACCGGACTCGTCACGCAGGCGCTCACCTCGACCTCGGTCACCGTCGCGTGGACGGCTTCGACCGACAACGTCGGCGTCGCGACCTATCTCGTGTACAGGAATGGCACGCAGATCGGCACCACATCCGCCACCAGCTTCGCCAACAGCGGACTTACCGCCGGCACCGCCTACAGCTACACGGTGCGCGCGCAGGATGCGGTCGGCAATCTGTCGGCGGCGAGCAGCGCGCTCAACGTGACCACGCCGCCGCTGGTGAACAACACCGCGACCGTGTACTACAAGCCGGCGACCGGCTGGACCACGGTCAACATCCACTACGCGCCGAACGGCGGCAGCTGGACCGCGGTGCCCGGCGTGGCGATGAACGCGGCCTGCACCGGCTGGCGGGTGAAGGTGCTCGATCTCGGCGCCGCGACCGGCGCCCAGGTCACCTTCAACAACGGCAGCGGCATCTGGGACAGCCGCAACGGCGCGAACTATCCGGTCGGCACCGGCCTGTCGCGGATCGAGAACGGCACGATCGCGACCACCGATCCCTGCCTCAACGACGATGCGACCGCACCGAGCGTGCCGACGGGTCTCGCCGCCAGCGCCATCACCGCGTCTTCGGCGACGGTGTCGTGGGCGGCGTCGACCGACAATGTCGGCGTCGCCGGGTATCGCGTGTTCCGCAACGGCAACCAGATCGGCACCACGGCCTCGACCAGCTACAGCGACGCCGGGCTGTCGGCCTCCACCGCGTACGCCTACACCGTGCGCGCCTACGACGCCGCCGGCAACGTCTCCGCCGCCAGCGCCACGCTGAACGTGACCACGCAGGCGCCGGGCAGCTGCGCGGTCGCCTTCACCATCGCCAATGCCAACACGGTCGTCGGCCAGAACCTCTACGTGGTCGGCAACGTCGCCGCGCTGGGCAACTGGTCGCCCGGTGCCGGCTTCGCGCTCGCGATCCAGGGCAGCGGCGCCAACGTGCCGTGGACCGGGACCGTGAACCTGCCGGCAGGCGCGGCGATCCAGTACAAGTACGTGAAGTGGAACGGCAGCACCGCCGCATGGGAGAGCAATCAGGCCACTGCCTCGGGCAACCGCGAGTTCACGGTCCCCACTAACTGCAGCGGCACCACCACACGCAACGACGGCGATTTCAGATTCTGAGCGTCGCAAACGAAAACGCCGGACGGTTTCCCGTCCGGCGTTTCGCGTTCGCGACCGGCGTGCGGATCAGAACCGCGCCTTGAACTCCACGCCCCAGGTGCGCGGCTCGTTGAGGAAGCCGGTGAGGTTGTTGAAGTCGATGGCGCCGACGATGGCTTCCTCGTCGGTGATGTTGCGGCCGTACAAGGCCATTTCGTAGTTGCCGTCGTTCCAGGCGTAGCCGACGCGCAGGCCGCCTTCCAGCAGCGGATCGCCGGTGAATTCGGCCGATTCGTAGAGGAAGAAGTTGACCTTGCTGCGGTAGGCCCAGTCGGTGTACGCGAAGAACTCGCCGTGACTGGTGGGAATGCCGTAGCGCGCGGTGAGGTTGTAGACGTGCTTCGGCGCCTGCGGCAACGGGTTGCCGTCGATCAGGCGCATGCCGCCGAGCGGGCCGACCGGATCGAGCGGCGTGCAGGGCGCCCCGCACTCGAACACGCTGAGGTCCTTGTCCTGGATCTCGGTGTCGTTGTAGCTGGCGCCGAAAGTGACGAACAGGCGATCGGTCAGCCACGCCTGCACGTCCAGTTCCGCGCCCTGGCCGACGGTCTTGTCGGCGTTGACCAGCGTCGCGATGTTGGTGCTCCCGCCGACGGCGGTGAGCTGCTGGTCGTCGACGGTATAACGGTACAGCGCGAAGCCCAGGCGCAGGCGGTTGTCCCACAGCGTGGCTTTCACGCCGGCTTCGTAGGACAGCACGGTCTCGCTGTCGGCCACGGTGACCAGTTGATTCGTCGGCAGCCCGGCGAAGGCGAACATCAGGCGTCCCTGCGCGCTCGGCGCGCGGAAGCCGGTGGCGACGCGGCCATAGACGTTGACGTTGTCGGTGGCCTGGAACACGCCGCTGAGGTCCCAGCTGAGGTTGGTGTCTTCGGGGCTGACCTTGATCGGAGCGATCGGCGGACCGAACGGGCCGACGACGCGACGGGCGACGAAATCCTTGCGGTCGTCGGTGTAGCGCAGACCGCCGCGCAGGGTGAAGCGGTCGGTCACCTCGAAATCACCGGACGCGAACACCGCCCACGCGGTGTTGTCCTGGCGTTGCGTGGCGTAACCGTTCTGCACGCTGCCGGACGGCAAGGTGTCGTAGCTGAAGCTGTCGACCTCGATGCGCTCGTCGAACCAGAACAGGCCGGCCTGCCAGTCGAAGCGGCCCCACTCGTTGGATTCGACGCGGAATTCCTGGCTCAGCTGACGATGATGCGGCAGGCCGTCGGCGGACTCGGACGGAAACGACGCCTGACCCAACGCGAACGGCGGCGGGAACCCGCCCACGTAGATCGAACCACCGTCGATGTCGCCCCGGCTGAAGGCCTCGACGCTTTCGTAGCCGGTGATCGAATGCAGGCTGACCTTGCCGAGATCCCAGCGCATGCGCAGGTTGGCGCCGAGCTGGTCGAGTTCCTGTTCGTTGACGCCGTCGATCGACACTTCATCGCGATCGAAATCGTCGCGCAGCTCATTGGTGCCGGGCTGGATGATGCTGGCGCGGAACAGGCGGGCGGTACCTTCGAGCTTGCGCGCATGCACGTTGATCAGCGCCTCGAAGGTGTCGCTGGGCTTGAACAGGAACTGCACGCGCCCCGCGGTTTCCTCGTAGCCTTCCAGATCGTCGCCGGGGCCGTTGCGGGTGTTGTCGACGTAGTCGTCGCGCTGCTGGTGCAGGACCGAGACGCGCGCGGACAGGGTCTCGCTCAGAGCGCCGGTGACCGCGCCCTCGAGGTTCAGGGTGTTGTGCGAACCGTAGCCGATGCGGCCGTAACCGCCGAATTCGGATTCCGGGCGCGCCGATTCGAACTTGATGATGCCGGCGGGCGAGTTGCGGCCGAACAGGGTGCCCTGCGGACCGCGGGCCATTTCGATCTGATCGAGATCGAACAGCGGAAAGCCCTTCAGGATCGGGTTCTCCTGGACCACGCCGTCATAGACCAGCGACACCGGCTGCGAGGCGTTGAGGTCGAAGTCGGTATTGCCGAGGCCGCGGATGTAGAAGCGCGGGAAGGCGCGGCCGAACGAGGATTCGATGTTGAGGCTGGGCAGACGGCCCGACAGCAGGCGGATGTCGTCGCCGCTGGCGGTCAGGACCTCGAGTTTCTCGCGATCGACGGTCGTGATCGCCATCGGGACGTCCTGGATGTTCTCGACCCGGCGCTGGGCGGTGACCGAGATCGCATCGAGCTCCGGCGCCCCCGGAGAATCGGCCTCCTGGGCCATGGCCGGGAGGGCGAGGAAAATGGCGACGGCAAGGCCGCCTAAGCGCAGGGCGCGGCGGTCGTGACGGGAATTGCGGGTCATGGGCGGAAGTCCTGACGGGTGGGGAAGGGGCTCCCGGACGCGAAAGCGGGACGTCGATGGGACCGGCGTCGAGTGTGCGATGCGGCTCGGGCGGACCGGACGGTGCCGGATGGCACGAATTGTAAACAATTCGTGATAGGGACGGCCGGGCTGCCGCCAAGGTCGGCAAGACCGGAAGAGACGGCGTCCCGTCCGCGTATGGCTTTCGTCATGGGCCGGATCGGCGGCGGTCGGCTACCCTGTCGTCCGCCATTCCATCGTTTCCGCACCCGCCGAGGACCGTCCCATGAACCGCCCGCTCGCCTGCGCCCTGGCGCTGGCCATCTCCGCCACCGCGCTTGTCGGCTGCGACAAGGACAAGAGCCCCGCCCCGACCGACTCCGACAAGGCCGCCATGTCCGCCGACGCCGCCCAGGACAACCCGCTGTTCGCCGAAAGCCCGTTGGAACTGAAGTTCCCGCAGTTCGACAAGATCAAGGACAGCCACTTCGCGCCGGCCTTCGATCGCGGCATGGCCGAACAAAGCAAGGAAATCGCGGCGATCGCCGACAACGCCGAACCGGCCACCTTCGACAACACCATCCTCGCGATGGAGCGCTCCGGTCTGCTGCTCTCGCGCGCCAGCCGCATCTTCGGCAATCTCACCAGCGCCAACACCAACGATGCGCTGGACAAGATCGACGAGGAGTACTCGCCCAAGTTCGCCGCGCACTTCGACAGCATCTATCTCAACGCCAAGCTGTTCGAGCGCATCAAGTCGCTGTACGAAAAGCGCGACACCCTGGGCCTCGATCCGCAGGGCCTGCGTCTGGTCGAACGCTACTACACCGATTTCGTCCGCGCCGGCGCCAATCTGACCGATGAGCAGAAGGCGCGGGTGAAGGAGATCAACGCCGAGATGGCGACGCTGTCGACCAAGTTCGGCCAGTTCGTGCTGGACGAGGTCAACGACTCGGCCGTGATCGTCGAATCGAAGGACGAGCTGAAGGGCCTGAGCGACGAGCAGATCGAAGGTCTGGCCGCCGCCGCGAAGGACAAGAAGCAGGACGGCAAATACCTGATCGCCCTGCTCAACACCACGATCCAGCCGCTGACCGCGCAGTTGGAGAACCGCGCCCTGCGCGAGCGCATCTACAAGGCCTCGATGGCCCGCGGCAGCCGCGGCAACCAGTGGGATACCACCTCGATCGTCGCCCAGGTCGCCAAGCTGCGCGCCGAACGCGCGAAGATCATGGGGTATCCGAACTACGCCGCCTTCGGTCTCGCCGAGGAAACCGCGAAGACACCGGAAGCCGTGAACGGCATGCTGGCCAAACTCGCGCCCGCCGCCGTGGCCAACGCCAAGAAGGAAGCGGCCGAACTGCAGGCCATGATCGACAGCGAACAGAAGGCCAAGGGCGAGCCGACCTTCACGCTCGCGGCCTGGGATTGGGCCTACTACAGCGAGAAGGTGCGCCAGGCGAAGTACGACTTCGACGAAGCGCAGCTCAAGCCCTATCTCGAAATGGACAACGTGCTCGAAAAAGGCATGTTCTTCGCTGCGGAGAAGCTCTACGGCCTGAAGTTCAAGCGCCGCGACGATCTGCCGACCTATCATCCCGATGTGCGCGTCTACGAGATCTTCAACGAGGACGGCTCGCAGCTCGCCCTGGTCCTGGTCGACCCCTACGCACGCGACTCCAAGCGCGGCGGCGCCTGGATGAGCACCTACGTCGAACAGTCCGAGCTGCTGGGCACCAAGCCGGTCGTCGCGCTGCACCTCAACGTCACCAAGCCGGCAGCCGGCAAGCCCGCGCTCATGACCTGGGACGACGTGAACACCACGTTCCATGAATTCGGCCACGTGCTGCACGGCATGTTCTCGAACGTGAAGTACCCGTACTTCAGCGGCACCAGCGTGCCGCGCGACTTCGTCGAGTATCCGTCGCAGGTCAACGAAATGTGGTCGACCTGGCCGGAAGTGCTAAGCAACTACGCCAAGCATCACCAGACCGGCGAACCGATGCCGAAGGCGCTGCTCGACAAGGTGCTTTCCGCGGACAAGTTCAACCAGGGTTTCACCACCACCGAATACCTCGGCGCGGCGATGCTCGACCAGCGCTGGCACCAGGTGACGATGGACAAGCTGCCCGACGCCGCCGGCGTCATGGCCTACGAGGCGCAGTCGCTCAAGGACATCGGTCTGGATTACGCGCCGGTGCCGCCGCGTTACCGCACGCCCTACTTCAGCCACATCATGGGCGGTTACGCCGCGGGCTACTACGCCTACATCTGGTCGGAAGTGATGGACGCCGACAGCGTGGAGTGGTTCAAGCAGAACGGCGGCCTGACCCGCAAGAACGGCGATCACTTCCGCAACACGCTGCTCAGCCGCGGTGGTTCGAAGGATGCGATGGAGCTCTTCCGCGACTTCCGCGGCCGCGCGCCGGAGATCGCCCCGCTGCTGGAACGTCGCGGCCTGACCGCGAAGTGACCTTCCGCGCACGACGCGACCACGACGACGCCCGGCTTGCCCGGGCGTCGTCGTTTCCGGGATCACGGCGGAACCACGTCGTCGTTTGCCGACAGCCCCCGCACGCCGGACCGCACCCATGACCTCCCCTGCCCCATCGTCCGGCCACCACGACGCGACGCCCGATCCGCGCGGCGCTGCGGATGTCCTGCGTGCGTGGTTCGATCGGCACGCGCGGGTGTTCGTGCTCACCGGGGCCGGCGTCAGCACCGCCTCGGGCATTCCCGACTATCGCGACACCGACGGCGCGTGGAAGCGCTCGCCGCCGGTGACCTGGCAGGCCTTCGTCGGCGACCCGGCGACCTATCGTCGCTACTGGGCCCGCAGTTTCGTCGGCTGGCCCGGATTCTCGTCGGCGCAGCCCAACCCCACGCATCGCACGCTGGCCGCCCTCGAAACCGATGGCCGGATCGCGGCGCTCATCACCCAGAACGTCGATACCCTGCACCAGCGCGCGGGCAGCCGCGAGGTCGTCGATCTGCACGGCCGGCTCGATCGCGTGGTCTGCCTCGGCTGCGGCGACGAAGGCCCGCGCGCGCAACTGCAGGCGCGCATGGACGCGGGCAATCCGGGCTGGCGCCCGCACGAGGCCGCCGCCGCCCCCGATGGCGATGCCGACATCGATGCCTCGGCGGTGGCGCGTTTCGCCGCACCGCATTGCCTGCTCTGCGGCGGCCTGATCAAACCGAACGTGGTGTTCTTCGGCGAGAACGTCCCGCGCGAACGCTACGCCCGCGCGATCGCCGCGCTCGACGCGGCGGACGCCATGCTGGTCGTCGGTTCCTCGCTGATGGTGTATTCGGGTTTCCGCTTCGCCCGGATCGCGCACGAACGCGGCCAGCCGCTGGCGATCCTCAACCGCGGCCGGACACGCGCCGATGCGCTGTGCGGACTGAAACTCGACAACGACTGCGGCGCGGTCCTCTCAGCCCTTCGCGCCACGGACTGAACCGGGCTACGGCGTGGACTGCAGAGCCGGCGGCGCGTCCGCCGCGGGCGGTGCCACGACCGTCGGTTGCACCACCACGAACATCGGCCGCAATTCGGGCCTCAGCAACGGTGCGAGCACCGTCGTCGGCACCTCGACGGTACGCACGCCGTCGACGTAGGGGCCGACCTGATACGGCGGGAACACGAAACGCAGCGCCATCAGTTTGTCGCCCTCCGGGGCCAACACCGGCTCGAATGCGGCGAACGAAGCCGGCGTCGGTTGCGTGCCCTCGTCGATCATGCGGCCGACCGAGCGCATCACTTCAGCACGCTCGCTGGGCGGCAGTTCGTCGGCATCGACACGCTGCGAGAGCGCGGCATGCAGTTGCTCGCGCGCATGGTCGGAGATCGTGTTCCAGCTCGCGGCATCGGCAAACAGATCGTTCGCGGTCAACAGTTTTTCCTGCTTCGGCAACCAGACGAAGCGGGCCACCAGCGGCACGCCATGCGCGCCGCCGGTGAAGCTGGCGCCGTCGGCGGCGACCGCCACCACGTCCGGCGTGTCCGCCAGCAGGGTCATGTTGAGACTGAGTTCGTAGGGCGAGGTCTGTTTTGCCGGATCGGCGGCCTGCACCGCCTTCAGCAGTTCGGCGCGGGCGCCCTCGGCGTACCGGTGCAACGCCTCGGCCAGGCCCGCATACTTCTTCGCGGCCGGCGGATAGCTGATACCGATGATGTAGCGCGCATCCTGTTCGATGACGTCCTTGAGCTCGATCGGCGCCGGTGCCGGCGTTCCGGTCTTGCCGGTCGCCGCCGGCTTCGACGGCGTGGGCGCATCGCGGTCCCGACAGGCGGGCAACGACACCGCCAGCAGCAGGGCCAGTGCGGGAACGAGGATCGGCGACACGATGCGTCGGCCGGCGGGCGGCGCAGCGGGAATCTTGGTGGCGATGGGCATGGGGGAGCGCATGGCGGATGCGTGTCGGGGCGTGTGCCCGGACCGGAAGAGGAAACCGGCTTCAGGATAGCGGAAGGGACGCGTCCGCGTGGACGCCGGACAAGAAAAAGCCCCGGGCGCGAACGCCCGGGGCTCTGTCTGACGGCGCGGGATTACAGCGCCTGGACTTCGTCGGCCTGCAGGCCCTTCTGGCCCTGCACGACCTTGAAGGTGACCTTCTGGCCTTCCTTCAGGGACTTGAAGCCGGTGCCCTGGATCGAACGGAAATGGACGAACAGGTCCTGGCCGTTTTCCGGGGTGATGAAGCCATAGCCCTTGGCATCGTTGAACCACTTGACGGTGCCGCTCTGACGATCGGACATGGTGTTACTCCTCACATTCAACAGTTGGGTGGACACACGGTCCTTGCCGGAACCGCGACTGTCTAGCCAGGGGTAACGCGAACGATGAGCGGATCGTCTGGGGCCGACCGGTATACGGTTGCTACCTTGGATCTACCGCATCGGGCCACGATGTACCGTGATCCCGCTTGGAACAGTGCGCTCACCTTACACCACAACGCAGGCGTTTTGTGAAGTGTCCCGGGGAACTTTTTTTCATGCCGGAGGTCGGTCCGCGGTGCCCTCCCGCGCCGGTCGCGCGGCGACATCGGATCCTTTCGCGAATTCGCCGGGATTTCCCGCAGCCAGGGCATCCGGGCATGAAACGCCGCTCGACCGGCCGGGAGCGGACCCGGCACGTCAACGCCGTCCCCGCTCGGTCGAAAGTGACGCACTGCGGCATGTTTTCGCGCATTCCGCAGCCGCGCATTGTTGGCACGCTTCCTGCTTGATCCTCTCTCGAAACACCCGTGCAGCGTGCCCCCCCGCCCTCCGGGGCGGGGTTTTCGCAAACCACCTCTCGCCGAGGAGTTCCCGATGCAGAACGAGCCCCCCGCTCTCAACGTAAGCGACGAAGTCGTCGTCGCCCGCGTGTTCGACCTGTCGCGTCTGGGCGACACCGAAACACGCGAGTTCCAGTTGCTGGACTACGTGATCCAGAAGCGCCTGTCGCAGACCTACGGCGGCGACTTCACCCGCGCCGCCTACGCCGCGTAGGCGGCCTCCACGGTCAACCCCCGCCGACGCCGGGGCCGACCAGACTCCGCACGAAATGCCCGGCCAGCGCCGGGTGCTGCAGCAGGGGGAACATCACCCCGTAAAGCGCGCCCCACAGATGGGCGCTGTGATTGACGCGGTCGCCACCGCGTCGATCCATCCAGATGCTGTACCACACGTACAGACCGGCGAAGACGAAAGCCGGAATCGGGATCGGGATGAAGAACAGATAGATCCCCGACCACGGGTCGAGCAGGATCGACGCGAACAAGACCGCCGACACCGCACCGGACGCGCCCAGACTGTAGTACTGGGCATCGTGCCGATGGCGCATGTAGGTGGGCAGGATCGCCACCACCACCGCGGACAGGTAGAACAGCAGATAGCCGACCGGACCGATGCGCATGCCGAAATAGGCTTCCATGACGCCGCCGAACGAATACAGCGTGATCATGTTGAAGGCCAGATGCATCAGATCGGCATGGATGAAACCGTGGGTCAGCAGACGATCGAATTCGCGCCGGCGATCGATCGCCGGCGGCCACAGGATCAGCCGCTCGAGCAGCCGCGGGCGCTCCCAGGCCTGCCAGGACACGATCGCGGTCACCGCGACCAGCGCGAGGGTGATCGGCGCGTTCAGGGCCGGCCTCCCCTGAGCCCCGCGACGTCAGACCGCACGGTAGTGGTCCTGCATCGGATAACGCATGGCGTAGGCGGCGAAGATCAGCGAGGCCGCGAACGCGAAACCGGCGAAGAAGAACATCAGGAACGCGTTCTCGCTCAATCCGGTGGATGCGATCCGCGCCTGCATCGCTTCGCTCTTGACGCCCGCGTTGGTCAGCAGCACCCAGACATTGCCGAAGGTCACCGACAACATCCAGAAACTCATGATCACGCCCTTCATCCGCGGCGGCGACTGGCTGTAGGCGAACTCCAGACCGGTCGCGGACACCAGCACCTCGCCGAAGGTCAGCAGCGCGTACGGCAGGATCTGCCAGGCCAGCGAGACCGGGTCACCGCCGTCGATCCACAGCTGGATCATGCCGGCCACGACCCAGGCCAGGCCCGAGAACGCGATGCCGAAGCCCATGCGGCGCAGCGCGGTGACCTCGAATCCGAGTTTGCGCAGCAGCGGATACAGCACGAGATTGTTGAAGGGGATCAGGATCATCACCAGCAGCGGGTTGAGCGCCTGCATCTGACCGGCGTCCTTCACCAGCCAACCCGGCCACCACCACAGGTCGGCCGGCATCGCCATTTCCTTGCCCTGCAGCACCCAGGTCGACGCCTTCTGGTCGAACAGCGACCAGAACGGACTGACGATCGCGAACACGATCAGGATCCGCAGCACCGCACGGACGCCATCCACGGCGGCGTCCGGATGCTGGCCACGCGCACGCTCCAGTTGCAGGGCCGTACCGACGCCGCCGAAAAGCAGGATCGCGCCGAGCGCGAGGCAGAACGTCGGCACGAAACCGACGTCCTCCGGCCACCAGCCGGCCGAGCTCGCCCAACCGGCGAGCATCGCGATCGCCAACGCGATCCCGGCGAGCGCGATCGCGGTACCCGCGCCCTTGTCGCCTTGCGCGCCGCCGCGCAGCGCGGTGCGGACCACGTTCATGAAGGAATCCGGATCGTGCGCCGCCGGCGGCACGTTGACGTATTTGTCGCGCCCGGCCCAGAAGATCACCGTGGCGACGAACATCAACAGACCCGGCACGCCGAACGCGATCGCCGGGCCGAAATCCTTCAGCAGCAACGGCATCAGCAGCGATGCGAAGAACGAGCCGAAATTGATCGTCCAGTAGAACGCGTCGTAGACGATCTTGGCCAGATGCTTGTTCGACTGGGTGAACTGATCGCCGACGAAGGACGACACCAGCGGTTTGATGCCACCGGAACCGAGCGCGATGAGAAACAGGCCGGTGTAGAAACCGGTGCGATCGTCCTCGAACAGCGCGAGGCAGGCGTGGCCGACGCAATACAGCAGCGACAGCCAGAGGATCGTGTGGTACTTGCCGAAGAAGCGGTCCGACAGCCATCCGCCGAGCAGCGGAAAGAAATACACGCCGATCACGAAACTGTGGAAGACCTCCTTGGCCATGCCCTGGCGTTCCGCCACGGGCAGATAGGCGAGGATCACGCTGCTGGCCAGGAACGACACCAGGATGTTGCGCATCCCGTAGAAACTGAAGCGCTCGCAGGCCTCGTTGCCGATGATGTAGGGGATCTGGCGGGGCATCCGGGCCGACGGATCGGCGTGCGCGGCGGGCGTCTGGGTGCTCATCGGGTCTCCTGCGGAAAGGTTGCGGAATGCGGCTCAGATCGTCGGTTCGCCGACATCGAGCGCGTATTCGAAGTTCTGGACCATGCTGCCATACCCGTCGTCTCCGGGAACGGCGTAATTGGCGCCGACGCTCAACACATGCCGGCCGGGCGGCAGCGGCGGCAACAGCAGCCAGTAGCCGTCGGCGGCGGCGTGCATGCCGGAATCCCTGCGCTCGTCCCCGGGGCCGGCGTACGGGTCGAAACAATGCTCCGTGCGCAGCCGCCGCACCGCGGTCGAAGGCAAGGGCTCGCCGTCGAGCACCACCACCGCGCTGGCCAGATGATCATTGTTCACCGCGACCAGTTGCTGCAGGCGATCGCAGGAGAACGCACGGAGCCTCCCGGTCGGCAAGCCATCGGCCGGCGGGGCCTTGATCGGCAGACCCTCGATCGGTGCGTAGTGGACCATGTTGATCAACGGCACCAGCAGGTGACGACCTGCGGGAACCCGACAGTGGCGTCGCGCATCGAAGCTGCCGTCGGTACCGGCCAGGAACCAGACCGGGCCGTGCTGGGCGTGGACGCACATGCGGCCGTCGCGATCACGGTACGGCTCCGATCCCGGGGGGAACGAAAACGCCCACTGCCACCAGCGCCCGGTCCAATCGGCGGCGCTCAGGCCTTCGATCGTCGACGGGGCCACGCCATCCGGTTCGGCGGCCGTGGCCGCGGCGCCGATGCAGGCCGCCATCGCCGCGCACGACAGCCACCTGCCGACGCGCCGACGCGATGTCACGCCCACTCGGTCAGGCCTTCGCGCTCGTAGAGACGCGCGAACGAGGGACGCGCTTTCAGTCGCGCGGCGAGCGCGGCCAGATGCGACCATTCGATCGCGGACCGGGGCATGTTGCGCGACCAGCGCATCAACATCACGAGATAGAAATCGGCGGCGCTCAATCGCTCGCCCAGCAGATGCGGGCCGTGTTCGGCCAGATGGCGATCGATGCGCGCCCATTGCGCTTCGATCCGCGGCTGCACGTGCGCCAGCACCGCCTCCGCCTGCGATTCGCCGGCCGGTTCGTGCGGATACCACCACTGTCGGAACAGGGGCTGCACCATGTTGGCGAGATTGAACATCCATTGCGTGTAGTCGATCCGCAGCGGATCCCCGGCCGCGGGCGCGAACCGCTGCTCGGGATCGGCATCGGCCAGATGCATCAGCAACGCGGCGGCCTCGTAATGGGGTTTGCCGTCGATCACCAGCGTCGGCACGACACCGTTCGGATTCAGCGCCAGATATTCCGGCCGCTTCTGCGCCCCGGCCTTGGTGTCGACCGCTTCCAGCACATGCGGCACATCGAGTTCGATCAACAGCCAATGCACGACCAGACTGGCCGCGCCAGGCGCGAAATACAGGGTGTACGCGGGATGGGACGTGGCGGCCATGCGGGACTCCGGCGGTGATCGGCGCTGAGGACACGAGCCGCCAAGTGTGGCATAGCCGATGCCGGCGCCGCCCATGACCATCGCCATGTCCACCGGTCCGCCGGCACGGGCACAATGGCCGATCGCCCCCTTCTCCGTCCCGCCATGCGCACGCCCCTGTTTTCGGCTTCGTTGCTGCTCGCCCTCGCCACGCCGCCCCTGGCCGCATCGATCCTGCCCGCGCCGGTACTTGCCGCATCGACGGCGTCCGCGTCTCCACCCGCGCCGACCACCGAAGCCGAACGCAGCGGTTACACCCGCACCGGGCGCTACGACGAAGTCATCGCCCTGTGCGACGCCTACGCGCGGCGCGACCCGCAACGGGTGGACTGCATCACCTTCGGCACCACGCCGGAAGGCCGGCCGATGAAGGCGCTGGTGGTCGGCCCGGCAGGCGTGCGGACGCCGGCGCAGGCGCGCGCGGCGGGCTTGCCGGTGGTGCTGATCCAGGGCGGCATCCATGCCGGCGAGATCGACGGCAAGGACGCAGGTTTCCTCGCGTTGCGCGAGATGCTCGACGGCCGCGCCGCGCGCGGCGCGCTGGACCGGACGGTGCTGGTCTTCGTGCCGGTGTTCAACATCGATGGCCATGAACGCTTCGGCGCCTGGAACCGCCCCAACCAGAACGGCCCCGAAGCGATGGGCTGGCGCGTCACCGCGCAGAACCTCAATCTCAACCGCGATTACGCCAAGGCCGTTGCGCCGGAAATGCAGGCGATGCTGGCGCTGATCGACGCCTGGGACCCACTGGCCACGATCGATCTGCATGTCACCGACGGCGCCAAGTTCGAACACGACGTGTCGATCCAGGTCGAACCGCTGCATGCCGGCGATGATGTGTTGCGCGGCGCGGGACTCGCGCTGCGTGACGGCACGCTCGCACGCCTGCGCGCGCAGGGCTCGCTGCCGGTCCCGTTCTATCCGTCCTTCGTCGAACACGACAATCCGGCGTCCGGCTTCGTCGACGGCGTCGCCGCGCCGCGTTTCTCAACCGGTTATTTCCATCTGCGCAATCGCCTCGGCATGCTGGTGGAGACGCATTCGTGGAAGGACTATCCCACGCGGGTGAAGATCACCCGCAACACGGTCGTCGCGGTCATGGAATTGCTCGCGAAGCAGGGCCGGGACTGGCTCGCCATGGCCCATGCCGCCGACCGTCGGGCGGAAGCCCTCGCCGGACAACCGGTGCCCCTGACCTGGACCGCGTCCGACAAGGTCCGCACCATCGAGTTCCGCGGATACGCCTACACCCGTACGCCGTCGGACGTGTCCGGCGCGTTGATGACCCGCTACGACGATACCCGGCCGCAGCTCTGGAGACTGCCGCTGCGCGACGAGATCGTGCCGGCCCTGCGCGTCGTCGCGCCGAAGGGCGGCTACCTCGTCCCCGCCGCGCACGCGGAGACGGTCGGCGCGAAACTGCGCCAGCACGGCATCCTGTTCTCACGGATCGCGCGCGCCCTGCCGGCGACACCGGTCGAAGCCTTCCGCGACGAAACCCCGACCTTCGCCGCCGCGTCATCGGAAAGCCACCAGCGCCTGACCGTCGACGGCGCATGGGCGCCGGAAACGCACGACCTCGCCGCCGGCGCCTTGTTCGTCCCGATCGCGCAGCCGAAATCGCGACTGGCCATGACCCTGCTCGAACCGCTTTCGCCAGACTCCCTGCTCGCCTGGGGCTGGTTCAACGGCCACTTCGAGCAGAAGGAGTACATGGAGGATTACGTCGCCGAAGAGGTCGCGCGCGGGATGCTGGCGCGGGACCCGGCACTGCGGGCGGCATTCGAGCAGAAGATCCGGGAGGACGCGGCATTCGCCGCCGATCCCGCCGCCCGGCTCGAATTCTTCTATCGCCGCCACACCGCCTGGGATGCGCGTTACGGGCTCTACCCGGTGCTGCGCACCGACGATCGCGGTTTCTGAAGCATGCGCCGCCGCGACCGGAGGCTCACGCGAACGGTCGCGGCAATCCCAGCATCGGCGCGAGGAACCAGTAGCCGCCGAACAGCACCGCGGCCCACCAGAACAGCTTGAAGACGAACTTGACCACCTTGATCGCGAAATACGCCGCGACGATGGCCAGCACCAGTCCGATCCAGCTCATGTTCGCCAGGCCCAGCTCAACCATCGCAGCGGTCTCCTCCGGCGACGGATCGCGCCGGCGTCGATTCTGCACGCTCGGCGGACGGAATGGGAGCCAGCGACGGCGTCAGCGCGACGCGTGCGTCGAACACGAAGCAGGCACCGTCGTAACCCGTCCCGCCGACCGCCTCGAAATAGCCGAGGATGCCGCCCTCCAGTTGCAGCACGTTGTCCATGCCCTGCGCACGCATCCACAGCGCCGCCTTCTCGCAACGGATCCCGCCGGTGCAGAAACTCACGACCGTGGCGCCGGAGAATGACTCGCGCCGGGCGAGCACCGCCTCCGGCAATTCGGTGAAGTTGTCGATCGGCAGCAGCGTCGCTCCGGCGAAGGTGCCGTAGGCCACCTCTTCGCGATTGCGGGTATCCAGCAGCACCAGCGGGCGGCCGAGATCGTCGTGACCCTGGCCGATCCAGCGCACGAGATCCTGCGGCGACACCGCCGGCGCCCGCGCCGTGCGCGGCACCGAATCGGGCATGCGGAAGCTGATGATCTCGGGCTTGACCTTCACCTTCAGGCGCGCGAACGGCAGTGTCGGCGAATCGCTCGACTTCACCTCGATCTCGGCGAAACGGACATCCTCGCGCAGCGCAGAGACGAAACCGTCGATCGCCGCCGGCGCGCCGGCGAGGAAGAGATTCAATCCTTCGGTCGCCACCAGCACGGTGCCGCGCAGTTCGCCCGCCTCGGCGCGGCCGCGCAGCACCGCGGCGAGCGCGTGCGGGTCGGCGATGTCGACGAAACGGTAGGCGGCGATGTTGCGGATCATCCGCGCATTCTATCAATCCGCCGCCGCGGCACGCGCGCGCAGGCTTTCGACCGGCATCAGGCCGCGAGCGCCGCTTCGAGGTTCCGTCGCGCCTGCGCCTCCAGACAATCGCGGAAGAAATCGCTGAGATAGATGCGTTCGGCGTCGAGCAGCATGCGGAAGAAGGCGCGGCGTTTGCGCCGGTACAACCAGCGCGGGACCGCACGATATTCCTCGGCGATCGCGCGATCGTAGGCCGCGAACGTGTCCGCCGCCGCGCCGAGGATCGCCATGTCGCAATCGAGGAAACGACGCATGTCGTCGCCTTCCGCGTCATCGGGAAAATCCCCGCGGCGCCAATCGCCATGGCGGGCGGTGGCGAGCACGAGCGCCGACAGGCGTGCATGATCGAGCGCGACCGAAGGCGGCCAGCGCGTGAAGTGCGTCTCGGCCAACTGCGCCGAACGCGCTTCATTGTCGCGGCGCCCCGGTACGTAGACGGCATCGTGATAGAGCACCGCGCACCAGACCTCGGCCGGTCGCCGCCAGCCCGGCCCATCGGCCACGTGGCGATAGTGCGCCAGCACGTCGCGCACGTGTCCGAAATGGTGATAGGCGCGGGGCGGTGAAGCGTAGGCCTCGCGCAACGCCTGCCATTGCGCTTCGGGAAGAACGAACGGCCCGACGTCTGCCGGGCCGTTCAGGTCTCGATCGCTCGTGTCCGCGCTGGTCGCATCCGGGTGTTCGGTCGTGCTCATCCCGGATGCGATGTCCGCACTGCGATCAGCCGTTGACGATCGTCAGATTCGGCGAACGCTTGGGCGTCTTCTGCTCCGCGGCGGCCTCGGCGGTGTAGGCGCAGACGCGGTTGCGACCTTCGTTCTTCGCCCGATACAGCATCTGGTCGGCATGCGACAGCAGACGCGACAGATCGTAGCCCGACTGCGCGGTCGAACTGACGCCGAAGCTCGCGGTGACGACGAAGTTGTAGCCGCTCTCGCGGGTGTCGATCTGCGCCAGCTGGGAACGGCAATCCTCGGCCAGACGCGCGGCGGTCGCCAGATCCATGCCGCGCAGCAACACAGCGAATTCTTCGCCACCGATACGGCCGAGGTAGTCGATCTTGCGGCAGTGCGCGGCGCAGGTCTTGCCGACCTGCTTCAACACCCAGTCGCCGGCACCGTGGCCGTACGTGTCGTTGATCGCCTTGAAGTGATCGAGATCGAACATGACCAGCGCGGCGCTCTCGCCCGCACGCGCGGCCTCGACCAGCGTGCGCTCGGATTTCTGGGTGAAGAAGTGACGATTGCCCAGACCGGTGAGCGTGTCGGTCTGCGCCAATCGCTGCAACTGTCCCTGATGACGCTTGACCTGGATCGCCCAGAACACGATGGCGGCCAGCACCAACATCAGGAACACCATCGCCAGCCGCGCCTTCTGCGCGCTCTCGCGTTCCAGCTTCTGCTGCAGCAGGAGCACCTGATTCCTGCGCTCCACCTCGGCGAGCCGCTGAGTCTGCAGTTGGGTCTCGTGACGCACGATTTCGTACGCCAGTTCGCGGGCCCGCACATCGCTCTGATGGGCCATCTCGGCTTCGGCGTAGCGCTTGTACAGATCGAGCGCGACGGAGGGCTTTTCGCGACTGGAGGCGATCTGGTAGAGGGTGTTGTAGGCACTGACGAGCGTTTCGGAAGACGCGATCTGCTCTCCGAGCGCCACAGCCGCCTTGGCATGCTCTTCGGCAGCTTTCGCGTCACCGAGCTTGAGTTTGATCTCGGCAAGCACTGAATGGAATCCGGCGATCAACCGCGGATATTTGGTTGCTTGCACTTCCGGCAGCGCCTTCTCCAGGATTTCGATCGCCTTGGGAAGCTCGTTGTTTTTCGCCAGTTCCATCGCCCAGAAAGCGCGCGTCATATTGGTCGCGATCGGCTCACCGGCCTTCACGCAATCATCGATCACCACTTGGAAACGCTCGATGGACACGGGCTTGTTCAGCCTCTGATCGGCTTCCAGCACGATGTTGCCAGCGAAACATTTGCGCCGGGCCTGCGGCGACTCAGCCAAAACTTCAGATGCGTACCTTCGACCAAGGTCGTACTGGCCCATCTGGTTGTACAAAATCGCAATCGAATTGATGCCATCATGTCTGATCGCAGCATCACCAACTTTTTTGCGTAGGGCCAACCCCAAACCCATGTATTTCAAGCCAGTCGTGAAGTCACGCTTGATCGCAGCCGTGTTTGCGACAAGTGTCGCAGCCCTGAAGCGCAGCTCCTCGTTCCGCACCTTCTTGTAAAGGCCGATCCCACGAGATATTGCGTCATCGAAACGATCAGCGTACATCGCTGAATTGTAGGCGCGGAGATACTCGATTTTCTGCTGCTGCAGCGGCGTTGCCTCACGAGCAAGCGCCTCAAGCGATTTGAGTGCCGCCTCAAACTGCTTTGGATTCGAACTACGGTAATCATCCGCCTCGCGGATGACAAGTTCTACCTTTTCAGAGGCGAAAGCCTCTGCCGCCGAGACGGCGACAGAGGACAAAAGCACTGCAAGAACTAAGGCGGATCGCGTTGCGTACCTACCCAGGGAGGCCCTGTTTTGGTCTGCCTCAGCTACCGGCAGGCGGCTCATTCTGATTCGGAGCATCATCATCGTTTTCCTTTTCCGGAGCCTTTTCGCCTTCCTGATCACTAGGCGCCGCAATCAGGCAGTACATCGGCATGATTGCATCCAAAGCCCCCCGCAGTTGAATCACATCTTTCCCGAGTAAAGGCAGTATTTCTTTTTCGGCCAAGCCGAGCCCCATCACAGTTCTTTCATACTCGGCATAGGACAGACGCGCAATCCTCGCATCACTCCCCATGGACTCGAGAAACCGGATCACATTCGACATGACTTCCCCTATTTTGCTTGATGATTCAACGTGGACCAGACCGTTTGTCGGCCAACCACGCAACGGCAGGCGGTAACGGGCACCCAAAAGCCCCGAACAAAGACAGTGCAACTGCCGTCTAGCCCCCTGACAGAGCACCCCACCCTCGTACAGGAGGCTATGTCAAAAAACAATCAAGATCAATGACTTCCCGACAAAAGTCGATTCAACTTATGGCGTAGCCGAGCCGCCCGCCCGCCCGCCCTCAGTATCAAGATTTTGCGAGACAGTAACTGCCCACCTTAGATCTGCCGGCCCAGCAATCCGGGCCGGCACACCAAATGCGCCACATTAGGGCCGCATTAGTCAGGCGATGCCACGACGCAACGCATCACGCTCCGGCCTCCAAGCGACGCATTGAGAGCTGCTGCATTGCCTTCGATCAGTGCCACTCGCTGAGCGGATTCGATCTCAAGGCTGTTGATGGCCGACTGCATCTGGCCCTTTCCATAGCGCCCTTGGCCAGCCTGTTCGAGAAAACGGATCAAATTGGACATGTAAGACTCCTGTTGTTTTTGCACGATGACTAGACTTGAGGACAAACATCACCCCCAAGGATTTACCGCACCTCCGGGAAGGACGGCGGAATACTTTGACCGGATTTCATCGCAAAGGTTCGTGAACAACCTCACTATTCATCAGAGTGCTCCGCATTCAGCAGTTGAGCATCCAACTCCGCCAAACGCCGCAGCATCGTTTCATTTCGTTCCATCGGCCTCACTGGCGGCACCACCAGAGTGCTATGCATAAAAAGCGGAGCCTCGATCAAGGCCGACAGCGACATCCTCTCCATTCGCGGAGTGGAGATCGGCAGGGTTGCTGCCTCATAAACGATCACTTCATGCCCTGCCGAATAGCCCTCCTCCGCCAGCAAATCGAGCAACAACCTACGGTACGGCGCTCCCGTACCGAATCGCGAAATGCTGCGATCTCCGGCCAGCCCGATCTGCCAGAGAATGAGGTATGCACTGGGATCGAGTCGCCGCCGGTAGAACATCAACTGACTGGTCTCGAAATGTTGGCAACCGTATGTCCCCGGATCGATGCCAAGGTCCGCGTAAAGGCAATCCTCAGCGGAGATGCCCGGATGCATTTCAGCATCGAATCCTTCCGCACGGGCACGAGCGATGGTGTGATGGGGCACTTGCGCAAATACACCAGGATGGCCATAGAACACACCGCAGACACGCTTCCCTTTCCGCACCTCGTTCATCATCGCTTCGATCATCTCGCGATAACTCTCGGTCCGGCGTTTTCCCTCTGCGTAATATGGCTGCAAGCTACGCATATCCGACCTCATTTCCTGCAGCCACAACTCGACAATCGGATCAGAAACCAGCCCGAATACAACATCCGACTGTTCTATTTCGCTGCGAGATCTTGGGCTGAGATGGGCACCCAGCATCATCCCCAGACCCACAGCACTATAGCTACCATTCCCGGTCATTCTTGATCACCAAAATTCTTGCGGCGAGAAATCTTTCATCATGCGCTGCCACTCGATACCTCTCGATTGCCACGCACCACGTTCAAGCCTCCATCTTACCCGACGATCATCCGGCACGTCCGACCTTAAACGCTCAAAACCAAGCAGGACGCCAATCCTATTCACGCGCGTGTTTTCAACCTCATTATGCGCAATAGCATTCTCAATAGAGAGCCCCCAACTATCGCCCATCAAGATGTTCAGGATATACAGCGAAGACTCCAATCCATATCCCTGACCTTGCCGATACGGTAACAACATTTGCCCCAGTTCGACAGTTGCCGGGTCCTGCTTTTGCCGCGTGATCGAAAACAGGCCAACCGCATCACCCGCGACATCATCCATGCGCCAGAATCTTGCCCGCATTGGCCACTCAGTGTTCCACCCCAGAACCTTTAAAAACAGGGAATCTATGTCCTGAACATTCATCACAGGACCAATGTGCACCATGACTTCTGGCGTACCGTAAAGCGATCTATACAACTCGCGATCATTCTCATCGATCAATCGGGCGCGTATCCGCGGCGTCTTAAACGCCCAGTCGACAGCAAGTCCATTCATTGTTCACTGCCCAAAAAACATACAAGCCCGTGCGGTGCCATCCAACGGATACCTGACGCCCAACACGGCGTAGTGGGATCGTCGACCATAGAGAGTCGCGAGGATCTGATACTCTCCGATCGACGGAGGTCTTTGGAGGCACCCATCGGAACGGGGACCGGGACAAGGATCGCGAGCACGTCGGCGGAGTCACGACCCCGGGCGATGCGCTCGTCGTCGGTCAGGGCCGGCATCGGCGGGAGGGCGATCGTCGGAGCGGACTGCATCGGGCGTACTTCCGGAGACGCGGACCGTCCGCGCCCGCGAAAGATAACAGCTTGACCTGCGATCCGCGCCGCACATGCGATGCGGCGATTGAGCGGCTCCGGCGCGCCGACTACACTGCGGCGGTCGCGGGACCGCCCGCTCCGGCCGGGGGAGGCCGCCGATGCACCCGATGATCGTCTTGTCCGCGTTGCTGCAGATCGGCTGCATCGTCCATGCCGTGCGCACCCATCGGCCGTACTACTGGATCTTCATCCTGCTCGCGGGATCGTTCATCGGCATCGCCGCCTATTTCTTCGCGGAACTGTTGCCGGAACTGCGCCACAACCGCGCCGCGCGGCAGGCGCTGGGCCATGCCCGCGACCGCATCGATCCCGAACGCCGCAAGCGCGCGGCGAGCCGCCAGCTGGAAGTGGCCGACACGCTCGACAACCGCCGTCGGCTGGCCGAGGAAAGTTTCAACAGCGGCGACTACCAGCAGGCCGCGGAGCTGTATCGCTCCGGCCTGCGCGGACTGTACCGGACCGACCCGACGCTGATGCTGGGCCTCGCCCGTGCGCAGTTCGCGCTGAACCTGCACGCGGAAGCGCGCCAGACCCTCGACGAGCTCATCGCCGCGAATCCGGAGTTCCGCTCGCCGGAAGGCCATCTGCTCTACGCGCGCTGCCTGGAGGCGCTGGGCGAGATCGCCGGCGCACTGCACGAATACGAGGCGCTGGTGGAGGACTTCACCGGCGAGGAGGCGCGGGTCCGCTACGGTCTGCTGCTCCGGCGCGAAGGTCGCACGGCGGAGGCCACCGAAGTCTTCCGCACGGTGGTCAAGCGCTCCGGCCTCGCGCCGAAGTATTACCAGCGCGAGCAGCGGGAATGGATCGACATCGCAAAACGCGAATCCGCCGCGCCCCAGACCTGAACATTCGCCTTCGGCGAGCGACAGGCGCATCCCCGGGCGTATAGGATCCGGGCATGTCCGAGGCCCCCGCTCCGACGCCGACCGCGATGCCGATCGCGACCTTCATCGCGCCCCGAACCGCGTCGTCGGTGCTCGTGGCCCTGAGCGGCGGGCTCGATTCGGTCGTGCTGCTGGATCTTTTCGCCCGCGACGCCGCGCAGCGCGGTCTCGGGTTGCGCGCCCTGCACGTGCATCACGGTCTGCATCCGGACGCCGATGGCTGGGCCGACCACTGCCGAGATCTCTGCGACGCGCTGGACATCGCCTTGGAGGTGCGGCGCGTCGAGGTCCGCAACGACGAGGGTCTCGGCCCTGAGGCGGCCGCACGTCGTGCACGTCGCGCCGCGTTCGCGGCGGCGCTGCGACCCGGCGAATGCCTGGCGCTGGCGCAGCATCGCGACGATCAGGCGGAAACCTTCCTGTTGCGGGCGCTGCGCGCCTCCGGACCCGATGGCCTGGCCGCGATCCGTCCGTGGCGCCGCTTCGCCGACGGCTGGATGTGGCGGCCGTTGCTGGACACCCCGCGCACCGCGCTGCAGCGTCTGGCCGCGGAGCGCGGGCTGCGCTGGATCGAGGACCCGAGCAACACCGACCCGTCGCTGGACCGCAATTTCCTGCGTCTCCGGGTGTTGCCCCTGCTGCGCGAACGCTGGCCGCATGCCGATGCGGCGTTCGCGCGCGCCGCGATGCTGTGCGCCGAAGCCAGCGAACTGCTGACCGGACAGGAAGAAGCGCTGTTGGCCGATGTGCGCGAAGAAACCGGATCGGGGCTGTCGGTACCGGCGCTGCGCGCCCTGCCCGCCGCACGGCGCGCGCGGCTGTTGCGGCATTGGGTCGCGTCCCTGGGATGGCCGCCGCTGCCCGCGGGCGGACCGGCCTCGATCGAAGCCGAACTGCTCGACGCCCGGACGGAAGACGGCCGCACCCCGGCCTACGCCTGGCATGGCGTCGAGATCCGGCGCTGGCGTGATGGCCTGCATGCGGTGGACCCGGCGCACGCCCTGCCCGGCGACTGGTCGCGCCGCTGGGACGGTCGCGCGCCATTGCTCCTGCCCAACGGCGATCGTCTGGAACTGCGCGGCGTCGCCGGTTTTCCCAGCCCGCTGATGGCGCATGCGCGACAGGGCGGGGAGCGCATCCTGCTGCCGGATCGCGAGCACCATCACAGCCTCAAGCATGTGCTGCAGGAACAGGACGTGCCGCCCTGGGAACGGCTGCGGATGCCGCTGCTCAGCACCGACGGCGGACATCTGCTGGCGGCCGGCGACCGCATCCGTTCGGCCGGTTTCGAACACTGGCTGCAGGCGGTCGATGCGCACCTGGTCTGGCGCCGGGCCTGAGCGGCACGGGACTTCGCGCGCCCGGTTCCGCTCACCGGGTTCCGCGCGACGGACCTGCGGGACCGACGCGAGACATGAAAAAGCACGACACACGCTCTACACTTCCGCCATGGCCCGAAAGACTCCGTCCGATCCCGCTTCCGGCCCCACGGCCGACGTTTCCACCGATGCCGCGACCGCTTCGCCGGTCGCGGATTTCGAGCAATCCCTGGATGCGCTCGAATTGCTGGTCGAGAAGATGGAACAAGGCCAGATGAGCCTGGAGGATTCGCTCGCCGCCTACGAGCGCGGCGTCGGTCTCTATCGCCGCTGCCAGCAGGCGCTGGAGCAGGCCGAACTGCGCGTGCGCCTGCTCAGCGATCCCGAACAGCCGGATGGCGCGGAACCGTTCTCCGATGCCTGAGGCGGCCGCGTTCGCCGCGGCCGACGTGTTCGCGGACTGGCGCAGACGCGTCGACCACACGCTCGAGCGCGCGCTGCATGCGCATGCGGTGCCCGATTCGCGATTGCAGGCCGCGATGCGCCACGCCACGCTGCTGGGCGGCAAGCGCGTGCGGCCGCTGCTGGTCTACGCCACCGGCCGGCTCCTCGGTGCGGAGATCGCGACGCTCGACGCGGCCGCGGCTGCGGTCGAACTGATCCATGCCTATTCCCTGGTCCACGACGATCTGCCGGCGATGGACGACGACGCCCTGCGTCGCGGCCAGCCGACGGTGCATGTCGCTTTCGACGAAGCGATCGCGATCCTCGCCGGCGATGCATTGCAGGCGCTGGCCTTCGGGCAACTGGCCGACGCGCCGTTGCCGCCCGACGCACGGGTGGCGATGGTGCGCGAGCTGGCCACCGCGTCGGGCGCCCTCGGCATGTGCGGCGGCCAGGCCTTCGACATCGTCGCCACCGGTCGCGGCGGCGAGATCACCCTGGACGAACTGCACCGGTTGCACGCATTGAAGACCGGCGCGCTGCTGCGCTGCGCGGTGCGTCTGGGCGCCATCGCCGGTGCCGCGGACGACGCGGCCAAGGCCGCGCTCGACCGCTACGCCGACGCGCTGGGGCTGGCCTTCCAGATCCGCGACGATCTGCTCGATATCGAAAGCGACAGCGCGACCCTGGGCAAGACCGCGGGCAAGGATCAGGCCCAGAACAAGGCCACCTTCCCCGCATTGCTCGGAATCGACGGCGCGCGTGCGGCTCTGGACGCACAGGCCGCGGTGATGCGCGATGCGCTCGCGCCGCTGGGCGCGCGCGCCGATCTGCTCGCCGATCTGGCGCGGCGGGTCGTCGAACGCGATCGCTGAATCCACTCCGGCCGCACCCGCTCTGCGGCCGGAGACGAGGGCGGAGCGGCGGAAAGCCGCCCCGCCCGCCGTCCGATGCGACGGACAGCATCCGTCGCCCGGAACAACCACTCCGCGAGACGAGCGTGGCTCAGAACAGCCGGATCGTCAGCGGATAGCGGTAGGTCTCGCCATCCCAGGCCTTGACCGCGGCCACGATGGTGAACACCAGCCAGGCGAGCGCGAGCGCGATCCACAGCGGCACCGCGATCAGCAGACCCAGGCCGAGGGTGAACACCACGACCAGCAGGCTGGCGACCGCGTAGAGGCACATGCTGACGTTGAAGTTCAGGGCTTCCTTGGCGTGGGTCGCCGCGAACGTGGAGCTGTCGCGCACGACCAGCCACACCACCAGCGCGGCGACGGCGCCGGCGATGCCGGCGAACCACGAGGTCGCGAGCGCGGCGACGAGCGCGGCGATGTGCGCGGTCGCGGCCCAGCCGCGCTCGTTGCCGACGGAGGCGGTGCGGAGGTCGTCTGCGGCAGCGGGCGTGCCGTGGTCGAGGGTGTCGTTCATGTCGGTCTTCCTGGCGGAAATGGCCTCCGCCCGGCGCGCCGGAAACGTCCGGCACGTGAACAAGATGGGGCATGCGCCACGGCGCGCAAGCCAACCAAAGACCTACCCGGCGCCCGTCAGCCCCGCAGCAGGCCGGTCATCGGCCGGACCGGTCGACTGTCCGGGAAGATCCGCGCTTCCAGCGCCGCCTCCGGCACCGCCAGGTGCCCCGCCAGCAACCCCTTGAACAGCGCGCGCAGATCGGTGGTCGGCGACAGGTCCCGCCCCTCGAACAGCGCGCCCGGCGCCAGTCCTCGCCAGTCGCCGGCGATCCGGCCACCCTGGACCGCGCCCCCGGCGAGCAGCGCCATGCCGCCGACGCCGTGATCGGTGCCGCCGCTGCCGTTGGTCGCCGCGGTCCGGCCGAACTCGGTCACCACCGCGACCACGGTCCGACGCCATTGGTCGCCCAGCGCATCGCGACACGCGCGCAGACCGGCGTCGAGTTCGACGAACTTGCGGTCCAGCGCGTTCTGCTGGCCGCGATGGGTGTCCCAGCCACTGTCCTCGACGAACGCGATCCGCGCCCCGTCCGCACCCTGCATGCGTTTCGCCGCCGCGCCCATCGCCTGCGTCAGGCGGAACGCGCCGCGGGCGCCGCCACCCGCCGCGTCCATCGCGACGGCTTCCACCGCATCGGCGAACATCGGCGCGAGCTGCGGGTCTGCGGCGTACAACGGCTGCAACTGCTGGATCAGCGCATCCGGCGCCGCGCGCGGCAATGGCGGAGACCAGAGATCGGCACGCGTCGAACCGCGCATCGCCAACGGCATCACCTGGGCGATCGCCACGCCCTCGCCGCCGGTCATGGCCTCGATGCAGCGACCGATCCAACCGTCACGCGCGCCGCCGGGTTCGGCGGTGCCGTTCTCCAGGCAATCCTGTGCATCGAAATGCGAGCGCCGGCGATACGGCGGCGCCACCGCCACCAACGGCAACAGTTCGCGTTTCGCGTACAGCTCGTACGCGAACGGCAGCTTCGGATGCAGACCGAAATCGGCGTCGAGCGGCCGCGCGTCGCGCACCGCGAGCGCACCGCGCAGATGCAGGTAGTCGGCATCGTCGCGCGGCGGCAGCAGATGCAGGCCATCCATCGCACCGCGCAGCAACACCACCAGCAATCGGGTCTGCGCGCCGCCGGTCGCCGCAGGCGACACCCCCGGCCACAGGGTCAACATCGCCGTACCGCCGAGAGCGGCGAGGAAACGGCGTCGGGAAAGCGCATGCGGCCTGCTCGTGTCGGACATCACACCCTCCACTGGAACGCGGGACTGGAGAAAAGAAGCGCGAAGCCTTCCTGCGCCGAACCGGCGCGTCGCAGCGCCTCGGCGAACCCGCCGCGCACCGCGTCGGCGCCGAGCGTATCGATCGCCAGATCCAGCGGTCTGTGCGCGCTGCGGACCTGTTCGGCCAGCGCGGCGGCGGCCTGCAGGCGTTTGCGCAGCGCATCGCCGTTGGCCCAGTCGGCAGCGGTGTCGGGAAAACCGGCGGGCGAGCGCGGCGTGAACGTCGGCTGCCCGAGACTCTGCAACAGACGCAGCAGGATCCGCGGCTGGCGATCGAGCCGCAGGTCGCCGGCGCGCATCGTGGAGATCACGAAATCCTCCGGCGTCTTGAATTTGCGCGCCCCGGTCGACCACGCTGCGTCGTCGTCGATCATCGCGCGGTACAACGCGGTCAGTTCACCACCGCTGCGCAGATAGGCCGCGGCCATGCGCTCGACCAGCGCCGGCGGTGGCGCGTCGGCGACGAAGTGCCGCGCCAGCTTGAACGCCAGATGGCGTGCGGTCGCCGGATGCAGCGCGAGATCGCGCAGGATCGCCTGTCCCTGGCCCAGCCCACCCTCGGCGTAGCGTTTTCCGAGCACCGTGCGGGCACCGGGCTCGTGCGCGCCGGAGCGGAAGACGAAGGCGGCTTCGCCGTCGCCCTGCTGCAGTTCGCGCGGCAACGGCGTACCCCAGCCGGTGATCGCCCGGGCCAGTTCGATCACGTCCTGCTGGGCGTAACCGCCGTCCACGCCGAGGGTGTGCAGTTCGAGGATCTCGCGCGCCAGATTCTCGTTGAGGCCGAGCCTGCGGGCGCCCTCGCGGCGCTGCCGTCGACGCACCAGCATCGAGCCGTCGCCGACCGAGGCGGCGTTGTCCAGATACAGCAACATGCCCGGGTGGGTTTCGACCGCCAGCAGCAGATCGCGGAAGTTGCCTAGCACATGCGGACGGATCGCCTCGCGCTCCATCGGCGCGGCGAGCAGGCGCGCGCTGTTCTTGTCGATCGAGATCGCGAAATGGTTCGACCAGAACCGCACCAGACGCTCGACGAACGGCGCGTCGGTGGTCACGGCGACGCGGTAGCGCAGGGCGAGATCGTCGCCGGCATCGCGACGGATCGCCTGCTGCAGCGCGGTGGGCTCGCTTCCATCGCCCGCAGTCTCCGGTGTGCGCGGACGCGACGATGGCGGACCGTCATCCTTCGACTGGAGACGCTGCTGGCGGAACGCGTACTGGCGGCGGAGGATCGCGAGACTGTCCGGCAGCGCCGCGAACGGCGCGGGATCCGGCGGCGTCCGCAGTTGCATGTGCAGCGCGGCACGCGGATCGCGCGTCCGCATCAGTTCGCCGGGTTTCGCACCAAGACCGAAACGGTTGACCGCGGCGGTCGCCTGGAGAGCGGCCATGTCGTGCTCCATCCTCGGGAAGACACGACGGGCAACGCATGGGGCGGCGGCGGGTTGACGCCGGATCAGGAAAAACGCATCGCCTGATTCAAGGGCATGGGCCATGAAACATGGGCCATGAAAAACGAATCCCCGGCGTCGGGGACGCCGGGGATTCGTGAGAACGCGCGCCGAGCCGGATTACTTGATCAGGCGGATCGCGAACGGATAGCGGTAGGCCTCGCCCTTCTGCGCGGCGAGCCCGCCCATGATGCTGAGGATGATGCACGCGACCCAGGCCAGCATGTTGATCAGCGCACCGATCAGGATGATGCTGAGCACGATGCCGACGATGTAGACGAAAAAGAGGGTGATCTGGAAGTTCAGGGCCTCTTTCGCCTGATCGTTGACGAAGGCCTTGTCGGGCTGATCCTTGTTGACCAGCCAGATGATCAGCGGAACGATGAAACCGAGGACGATCCCGGAAAGGTGGGTGATGAGCGCCAGGGTCTTCTGGTCGTCGGAAGGAGCGCTGGAGGGCGCCGGCGGCGGCGAGGTGAAATCGTTCCCGTCAGTCATTGTTGGATTCCCCGTGGGTGCGGTTGGGACAAGCGATGGAGGTGTGCAGTGGAGGTCCGCGATGGAGGCCGACAGCGAACAGCCGCGGCCGGGCCGGAAGCGCCGACCAGCGCGGAGGATGGGCCTGCAAGTCTCAAACGTCAAACGCCACCGGCAACGGTCATGCGCCCGACCAGGATCGAGCCCGTGCGGAGGTGGGATCGCGGATCCACGTCGTCGCCGATGGCCTCGATGCCGGCGAGCATCGCGCGCAGATTGCCGGCAATGGTGATGCCGTCCACGGGATGGACGATTTCGCCGTTTTCGACGTAGAAGCCAGCCGCTCCGCGCGAATAGTCACCGGTGGTGGCATTCACGCCCTGCCCCATGAGTTCGGTCACCAGCAGACCGGTGCCCATGCCGCGCAGCAGATCGTCGAGCCCACCCGCGTTCCCGGTCACGTCCAGATTGAACACGCCGCCGGCGTTGCCGGTGCTCTCCATGCCGAGCTTGCGGGCGGAATAGCTTCCGAGCAGATAGCGCTGCAGCACGCCGTCGCGGACCAGATCGGCTTCGCGCGTGGCGACACCCTCGGCATCGAACGCGCAGGAGCGCAGTCCGCGCATCAGGAACGGCCGTTCGCGCAGCACGCACCAGTCCGGCATCACCCGGGTGCCGATGCTGTCGAGCAGGAAACTGTTGCCGCGATACAGCGCGCTGCCGGACACCGCGGCCAGCAGATGGCCGATCAGGGTGCGCGCGACCTCGGACTGGAACAGCACCGGCATCGTCCCGGTGGCCAGCGAACGCGGGGCCAGCCGCGCCAGCACCCGCTCGGCGGCATGACGGCCGATCGCGGCCGGCGCCTCCAGATCCGTGCTGGCGAGGGCGTAGCTGTACCAGTGGTCGCGCTGCATCTCGTCGCCCTCGCCGGCGATCAGTCCGCAACCGATGGTGTGATGCGTATCGCGTTCGCGACCGAGAAAACCGTGGGAATTGGCGTAGACGCCGATCGATTCGCCGCTGGACACCGAGGCACCGTCGGAGTTGGCGATCCGCGGGTCCGCATCGCGACCGGCGGCTTCGCAGACCAGGGCCAGATCGACCGCCTCGTCGGCCTCCAGCGGCCAGGGGTGCCAACTGTCGAATTCACGCAGATCGGTGGCCATCCGATCGGCATCGGCGAGCCCGGACGCCGGGTCGTCCTCGGTATGGCGGGCGATCGCGCAGGCCTGGGCGACGGTGGCGGCGAGGCTCTCCGCACGCAGGTCGGCGGTGCTGGCACTGCCCTTGCGCTTGCCGAAATACACGGTGATGCCGATCGAACGGTCGCGGGTGGACTCGACGCTCTCCACCGCGCCCATGCGCACGTTGACGTTCAGACCGCGATCCTCGTCGCAGCTGACCTCGGCCTGGCTGGCGCCCTGGGCACGGGCCCGCGCGAGCAGATCGAGGGCGAGGTCGGACAGGCGGTCCAGCCGCTGCAGGCTGTCGTCGCGGCCGGCGACGGAGGAGGAAGCGATGACGTTCAATGCATTATCCTGTTGTCATGAGAGGCCAAGACCCCGAAACCGGCGAATTCCTGTCCCCGAGCCGCAGCCAGCAGCGGCGCGAGGCCCTGGAAGTGCTCGAACTGGCCCGGCAATTGTCGGAACTCACACCGCAGCAGCTGTCGCGACTGCCGGTACCCGACGGCCTGCTGCCGCACATCGCCGAAACCCGCCGGATCACCTCGCACGTGGCGCACAAGCGGCAGCTGCAGTATCTGGCGAAACAGATGCGCCGGGAAGACGACGCCACGCTGGAGGCGATCCGCGACGCACTGGACGTCAACGGCAACGCCGCGCGCGTCGAGGCCGCGATGCTGCACCGCGCCGAGAGCTGGCGCGAACGTCTGATCGCCGACGGCGACGCCGCGCTGGGCGAACTGCTCGCCGATTACCCGCAGGCCGATCGCCAGCATCTGCGCCAGCTCGCGCGCAACGCGCACGAGGAAAAGCTCAGGAACAAACCGCCGCATGCGTACCGGGAGCTGTTCCGCGAGCTGCGGGAGCTGTTCGCGGAGCACCCTCACGACGACGACGGCGACGGGACGGACACCGGCGACGACCGCCCCGACGACGCGTGAGACGCGGGCACGGACATGGCGCACCGCGCCATGAAGCGGACGGCCAGCTGGACGCGTGCGCCGTTCACGCCCTGGTCCCGCCCACCGTCAGCTGATCGATCAGCAGCGACGGCTGACCCACGCCCACCGGCACGCTCTGTCCGTCCTTGCCGCAGGTGCCCACGCCCTCGTCCAGCGCGAGATCGTGGCCGATCCGCTTCACCCGCTGCATCGTCTCCGGGCCATTCCCGATCAGCGTCGCGCCCTTGACCGGTGCGGTGACCCTGCCGTCCTCGATCAGATACGCCTCGGTCGCCGAAAACACGTACTTGCCGCTGGTGATGTCGACCTGGCCGCCGCCGAAATTCACCGCGTACAGGCCACGCTTGACCGAACGGATCATCTCCTCGGGGTCGTCCTGTCCGGCGAGCATGTAGGTGTTCGTCATCCGCGGCATGACCAGATGCGCGAACGATTCGCGCCGACCGTTGCCGGTGGGTGTCGCGCCCATCAAGCGCGCGTTGAGGGTGTCCTGCATGTAACCGACCAGCACGCCGTCCTCGATCAGCGTGGTGCAGCGCGTGGGCGTGCCCTCGTCGTCGACGCTCAGCGAACCGCGCCGGCCCGGCAGAGTGCCGTCGTCGACGATGGTGACCCCCGGCGCCGCCACCCGCTGCCCCATGCGACCGGCGTAGGTCGACGTGCCCTTGCGGTTGAAATCGCCCTCCAGTCCGTGACCGACAGCTTCGTGCAACAGCACGCCGGGCCAACCGTTGCCCAGCACCACCGGCATCGACCCGGCCGGCGCGTCGACGGCCTCCAGATTCACCAGCGCCTGACGCAGCGCCTCGCGCGCGCAGCGCTCGGGGCGATCGCCGGCCAGCAGTTCCGCGTAACCGTAACGCCCGCCGTAGCCGGACGTGGCCGATTCGCGGCGACCGTTCTGCTCCACGAGCACCTGCACGTTCATCCGCACCAGCGGGCGCACGTCGCCGGCGACGACCCCGTCGCTGCGCGCGACGAACATGGTGTCGAGGGTCGCCGAGAGCGAGACCGTCACCTGGCGCACGCGCGGATCGGCGGCGCGCAGCAGCCGGTCCACGCGGCGCATCGCGTCGAGCTTGTCGGCATTGGCGAACGCGTCGATCGGATCGATCGCGTCGTACAACGCCACCGGCGGGGCCGCGCCGCTGCGCGCCAGCACCGGCGGCGCATGTCGATCGCCGTCGCGGGCGATCGCCCTGGCCGAACGTGCCGCGGCGAGCAGCGCCTCGGCGTTGATCTCGTCGGAATAGGCGAAGCCGGTCTTCTCGCCGGAGATCGCGCGCACGCCGACGCCCTGATCGATGGCGTGCGAACCGTCCTTGACGATGCCGTCCTCCATCGTCCAACCCTCGCGGCGCGAATGCTGGAAATACAGGTCACCGAAATCGATGCCCGGGCCGAGCAACTGGCCGAAGGCGCGTTCCAGCCCGGCGTGGTCGAGGCCGGCGGGCACGAGCAGGCGCGATTCGGAGAGAGTCTGCATCGTGGGCATGTGCGGTCCGGGAGCGGGAATGGGAATGGGGGGATGAACAGATGGCGACGACGTGCGCCGGTCTCAACCGGCACCGGGTTTGTCGCGCGCGGACGCGGCGGCGCGGTCGATCACTTCCACCTTGGGGTCTTTCCACGGGCCGGTGACCCGGTAATTCTTCGCCGCCGCCTGCCCCAACGGTTTCTGCAGCACCGCGTTGGCCATCGCGCCGACCGCGGCGCCGACCGGGCCGCCGGCGATCGCGCCGACCGCGGTCAACAGATTGCCGGCCTTGGGCAGCACCTCGATGGTCTGATCGAAGGTCTGCGCGCGCAGATTGGCGGCACCGCGGATGTTGATCCGCGCCGCCGGCCCGTCGATCGCCAGATCGTCGCTGCGCGCGCTGCCACCGGCGAAGCGGACGTTGCCGGCAAGGGTGTTGAAAGCGAACCCCTTGGAGAAGAAGTCGCGGAAATCCAGGGTGAGACGACGCGGCAGTTGGGCGATGCTGAGCAGACCGAGCACGCGTCCGGTGCCACCGGGTTCGACCTCGACCAGACGACCATCGCGCACGTCGATCTTGAGCGCGCCTTCCAGCCCGCCGAGCTGGAACGCCATCGGACTGCCCGGCCAGGCCGCATCGAAACGCACCACGCCCTTGCCGCCGGCGATCCGGCCGCCGATCCCGAAATCGTCGAGCAGGGCGCCGAAATCCTCGCTGCCCGCGCTCGCGTTCAGCCGCGTGCGCGCGGCACCGCCACGACCACTCCATTCGCCGGTGATGTCGAAACGGCGCTGCGGTGCACGCGTCTGCAGTTGCAAGATCTCCATGCCGGTCGCGGTCGGACGCGAGCGGAACTGGGCTTCGCCGAGCGCCGCCGCGGCGATCCGCAGATCGTCGACGCGCAGGTTGAGCGCGGGGATCTTCGCCGGATCGAAACCGTCATCGCGACCGTTCGCGCCGACCGGTGCGGACGCGGCCGCGGTCGGCGCCTGCCCCGCCGCACGCCAGTGCAGGCGCTGCAGACGACCGGCGACGGTGCCGCCCTCGGCGTCCGGCAACAACAGCGCGCCCGCGATCGCCGCACCGTCGAACTGCGCCGCGAGCCCGCCGCTGGCCGGCGAGATCTGCAGTCGCGTCTCCGGGAACGCCGCGCCAAGCAGCAGGAGGCGATCGGCGACGACATCGACCCGGCGCAGCGGCAGCGTGCGATCGCCCTCGCCGTGCATGAGGCCGACCCACGCCAGGGCATCGAGCGTGCCGGCGCGGCCGCCGAGCACCAGACCCGAGGCGGGCGGCGCTTCGGCGATGCGATCGGTGCCGAACGCGGCCCGGATGCCGAGCTGTCCCTGGCCCTGCCGCGCGCGCAGCGCCAGACGCTGACCGAAGGCGAGCGCGACCTCGCCCTTGCCCAGCGGCAGTTGCAGATCGAGCGTGGTCGGCAGCGCCGCGCCCGCGGACTTGTCCATCGGCGCCGGCAGATCGAGCGCGGTGCCGACCAGATCGGAACGCAGTTGCAGACGGGTGACCCGGGGCGCGGCCGCCGCACGGCCGCCGCGCGCGACGGCCGCGGGAATCGCGATGCCCGCGGTCCAGCGTGAACGTCCGCGGACATGCGGCTTGAGCCAGGCCAGATCGGCACTGCGATCGAGCAGATCGTCGCTGGTCATCGATGCTTCGAGTTCGGCTTCGAATCCCTGGCGCGGATCGCGCACGTGCCCGGGACCGGCGCGCAACGACAGCAGACCGTCCTGACGGTCGTACTGCGCGCGCAGACCGTTCGCGGTGAAACCGTCCTGGTTGTAGCGCGCGCGGCCGGTCACGCCGGAAAACGCGAGTTTCCATTCGTTCTCGGCCAATCGCGCACCACGCAGTTCGACCGCACCGTCGATCTTCGCGCGCTGCGCGGGACCGGCGTGCAGCGGCAGATCGAGCGCGAAATCGACCCGCGCCGGACCGGTGGCGGACAAGGTCTTGAGGACATCGGCATGCTCCCGGCGCAACGGACTCTGCCGCATCAACCCGAGAAGCTTGGCGGCATCGGCATCGGCGTGCGCTTCGATCCCGAGCGAACCCGCGCCGAAATCGGGGATGCCGGCATCGAAATCGCGGATCCCGACCTCGGCCAGCACCGCTTTGCCGCCGACCGTGAAACCGTTGCCGACGAAGGCGATCGCCGCATCCATGTCGGCGGTGACCGGCCAGTCCTGATGGAACTTGACCCGCATGTCCTGCAGGTCGGCGCGGGCGTCGAACACGCCCTTCGGCGGCGCACCGGTATTCGCCTTGAACGGCCAGTCTTCCAGTTCGCCGGATACCACCGCGCGGCCATCGCGGACCCGGCCGGCGACGAGCGCCTCGTCGAGCCAGTGCACCAGCGATGGCGACATCGCGAATTTCGGCCAGAACCGTTTCGCCACCGGCGCCAGCGCGTCGTCGAGATCGGCGGCGATATCGATCCGCGGACGGCTGCCATCGCCCTGGAACCACAGACCGCCGCGCACGTCGGCCCCATAGCCTTCGCCGTCGATCCGCAGCGCCGGCGTTTCCACCCGCCAGCCGCCACCCTCGCGCCAGGCGATGGCTTCACCGCGCAGGCCGACGACATGGGTCGGCCCGAAACCGGTCGGCCAGTCGAAGCGCATGCGGCTGCCCGGATCGAACGCGAACACCAGTCCGTTGCCGTCGCCGCGCAGTTCGCCTCCGAGATCGGCGATGCCCGGGGTGTGACCGACCGGCGCGAAATGCAGCGCGCGCACCGTGGCCTGCGCCCGCATCGCGCCATCGCGCAGACCGCCGAGACGCACCCGCTCCAACACCGCACCGGGCGCGGCCGCCACCAGCCAGCGGCGCAGCGCGGGATCCAGCCGGTCGCTCAGCGCGAGCACCGCGAACAGCGGGCCGGCGTCGATGCGTTCCGCGCGGAGCCCGTAACGCGCACCGCCGGCGACAACCAGGCCATCGAGCACCTGCGGCGCGCTGTCGGCGTCGGCATGCACCTGCATGCTCGGCGCATCCAGCCGCCAACCGTCGCCATCGGCACGCCAGTGCGCGACCGCCTTCAGCCGCGCGAACGCCACCATCGGCGATGCGCCGGCGGCCCGCCCGTCGGCTTCGTTCGCGAACGGCGCGCCGCGCAGGCGGACGTCTTCGAGATCGCCGTCGACGCTGACCGCGACCACCCGATGCTTCCGCAGGTGTGCCCAGAGTTCGGCACGTCCGCGACCACCGGCCACGGTCGCGCCGCTGAGCCGCAACAGCGGCGACCACGCGGCGAGATCGGCCTTGCGCGTCGACGCGTACATGCGTCCGTCACCACTGGCGCGATCGAAATCGAGCACCACGTCGACCGGCGAAGCATCGCGGCGGATCCGCGCGCGCAGCCCGCTGCGCACGCGGTCGCCGTCGACCTGCAGACGCAGATCGACGTCCGGCAGGGTGGTCTCGATGCCGAGCGACGGCGCCGAGATCCCGAGCCGGGCATCGATCACCTGCAGTTCGCCGAGGCCTTCGAGCGCGCCGAGCGGATCGCCGCCCTGCGCCTGACCGGGGAGGCCACGCACCTGCCAGCGGTCATCGGCGCCGCGTTCGAGGGTCAGCGCCAGATTGCGCACCCGCAGTTCGGTGAACGAACGTCCGGGCAGGATGCCCGCGTACTGCGAGACCAGGATCTCGGCGGCGCCGATCGACACCGCATCGGCGCCCTCGCCCACGCGCAGGCCATCGAGCCGCAGCAGCGGTCCACGTCGGGTCCATGCGGTTTCGAGACGATCGAAATGCACCGGCCTGCCGGCGCGCGCGCTCAACCATTCGGCGATGCGTTCGGGATTGCGCTCGGCCAGCGGCAGCAACTGGCTCACGATGCCCGCACCGAGCGCCAGCAGCACCAGCGAGACCGCGGTGACGTACCACAGTCCGCGGCGCGCCAGACGCAGACGGCGACGCAGCGAGGTCGGCATCAGCTCGCCGCTCCGCGTCGCGCTCCGGCGTCAGAGCAGCACGACATCGAACTGCTCCTGCGTGTACTGCTCGTCGGCCTGGAAACGGATCGACTTGCCGAGGAATTCCTCCAGTTCGGCCACCGCCGGCGATTCCTCCTCGGTGATGCGCGCCACCACCTTGGGCGACGCGATCACCAGCAGGCGCGCGGCCTCGAACTGGCGCACCGCGCGGGTGATCTCGCGGAAGATCTCGTAGGTCACGGTTTCGGCGGTCTTGAGCGTGCCGCGGCCGCCGCATTCGTGACAGGGCTCGCTCAATTGCCGTTGCAGGCTCTCGATGGTCCGCTTGCGTGTCATCTCGACCAGACCCAGCGGCGAGAAATCGTAGACCGTGGTCTTGGCGTGATCGCGCGCCAGCGATTTCTCGAGCGTGCGCAGCACCTGGCGGCGGTGCTCGGGATCGACCATGTCGATGAAGTCGATGATGATGATGCCGCCGAGATTGCGCAGTCGCAGTTGTCGCGCCACCGCCTGCGCCGCTTCGAGATTGGTGCGATACACCGTCTCTTCGAGATTGCGCTGACCGAGGAACGACCCGGTGTTCACGTCGACCGTGGTCATCGCCTCTGTCTGGTCGATCACCAGATAACCGCCGGATTTCAGCGGGACCTCCTTGTCGAGCGCGCGCTGGATCTCGTCCTCGACACCGTAGAGGTCGAACACCGGCCGCTCGCCGCCGTAGTGCTCGATCTTCTCGGCCAGACCCGGCATGTACTGCGCGGCGAACGTGCGCAGGCGATCGCAGGTTTCGCGCGAGTCGACCTTGACCTTCTCCACATCACGGCGGATCAGATCGCGCACCGCCCGCATCGGCAGGGTCAGATCCTCGTAGACGCAGTGACCGACGCGGGCACTGCGCACGTTCTGCTCGATCAGCGACCAGGCACGACCGAGATAGGCGATGTCCTCGGCCAGCGCCTCGGCCGGCTGGCCTTCGGCATTGGTGCGGACGATGTAACCGTGCTGCACGCCACCGCCCTGTCCCGTGCCCTGCGCCGAGACCAGCGACTTCAACCGCTGGCGTTCGCCCTCGTCCTCGATCCGCGCGGACACGCCGATCACCTTCGATTGCGGCAACAGCACCAGATAGCGCGAGGGGATGCTGATCTGGGTCGTCAATCGCGCGCCCTTGCTGCCGATCGGATCCTTGACCACCTGGACCACGATCTCCTGGCCTTCGCGCAGCAGTTCCGTGATCGACGGCACCGGCAGCGGCGCCGCGGGAGGCGCGGCCGGCGGCGCGGCGGCGGCTTCGCCTTCGATCGCGCCGTCGACGGTGTTTTCCAGCGCGGTCTCGAGCGCGGTATCGCTGGCCTGGGCGACGCTGGCGCGGAAGATGTCGTTCGCATGCAGGAAGGCCGCGCGATCCAGGCCGATCTCGACGAACGCCGCCTGCATCCCCGGCATCACCCGCTGCACCCGCCCCTTGTAGATGTTGCCGACCACGCCGCGGCGCCAACCGCGTTCGATGTGCAACTCCTGCAGCATGCCGTTCTCGACCACCGCCACGCGGGTCTCGCGCGGCGTCACGTTGACCAGGATCTCCTCGCTCATCGTGCGCGCTCCGCGTCGCGAGGGGCCCGGGGCGGAAACAGGCCGAATCCACGCAGCAGGGCGGCGGTCTCGTGCAACGGCAACCCCATCACCCCGGAATAGCTGCCGGACAGGTGCGACACGAAGCTCTGGGCCAGCCCCTGGATGGCATAGGCACCAGCCTTGCCGTCCCACTCCCCGCTGGCGAGATACAGGGCGATGTCGTCTTCGCTCATCGGCGCGAACGCGACGTCCGTGCGCGAGACCGCATGCAGTTCGCGCCCCGCCGAGACCAGGGAGATCGCCGAGATCACCGCATGGGTCCGCCCGGACAGCGCGCGCAACATCGAGGCCGCGTCGTCGGCGTCGACCGGTTTGCCGAAGATGCGGCCATCGAGCACCACTTCGGTGTCGGCGCCGAGTACCACGGCCTCCGGCTGGCCGACCATCCGCAGCAGGCCGGCACCGGCCTTCTCGCGCGCCACGCGACGGACATAGTCCTCCGGCGGCTCCGCCGGCGCGGGGATTTCGGGAATGTCGAGGTCGAGGATGCCGAAGTCGAGACCGAGCATCCGCAACAGCTCGCGACGGCGTGGAGATTTCGAGGCAAGATGCAGCATCGGGCTAGGATACCTTGCTGAACGCCGTCCCCTGCGGGGGATCGCCGCGAACCCCGACCGGGCTCACAATGCGTTCACCCGCCGGCACCGACCCCGCGTCGGCACACCCCCGGAAACAAGCCCCGGAAACAAGCCATGGAGTCACGCATGTCCCGATCCCTCCCCCGCGCATTCCGTCCCCGCACGGCCCTGTTCGCCACCGCGCTCGTCACCCTCCTCGCCTCCGGCCTCGCCATGACCGCATCCGCACAGTCGCCCCAGACCACCAACGACGGCACCCTGCTGTCGATCGCCGCCGATGCCCAGGCGACCCGGGTGCCCGATATCGCCACGCTGTCCGGTGGCGTCGTCACCCAGGCCACCGACGCCAACACGGCGATGCGCGCGAACGCCGACCAGATGAGCAAGGTCATGGCCGCGATCAAGGCCGCGGGCATCGCCGAACGCGACGTCCAGACCGCCGGCATCAGTCTCTTCCCGCAGTACCGTTACGCCGAGAACCAGCCGCCGACGATCACCGGCTATCAGGCCACCAACACCGTCAACGTGAAGGTCCGCGACATCTCCCGGCTCGGCAAGGTGCTGGACGCGCTGGTCGCCAGCGGTGCCAACCAGATCAGCGGCCCCAACTTCGAGATCGACGAACCCGAGGCCGCCTACGACGAGGCCCGCCGCAATGCGCTGAAGAAGGCGCAGGCCCGTGCCGACATGTATGCCGCCACCCTCGGTCTGCGCGTGCGCCGGATCGTCAGCATCAGCGAAGGCGGCGGCTACAACCCGCCGGGCCCGCTCCCGATGATGAAGATGGCGGCGATGGAAGCCCGCGACACCCCGGTCTCGCCGGGCGAAACCGCACTCTCCGCCAGCTTCAGCGTGGTCTTCGAACTGGGCAAGTGATCCGTCGCGGCACGTCCGCGTTCCCATGAGGTCATCCGACACCCGCCGCCCGGCGGGTGTCGTCGTTTGCGGGGTCGGAATCGCGGGGCAACCGCAAATCCGCGAGGACCGGAAAAAAATCCCGCCGGCTTAACCCCGCCGGAATCCGCGCCGCGTTTGCACCGCTGTCCCCAACCGACGGAGGTGCCCCATGGTCCTGATCCAACGTCATCCCCATGCGCTGCCCCAGGCGATCGCCGCCATCCAGCCAGTGCGTATCCTCGGTCTCGCCGGGGCGATCGCACTCAACATCACAGCGTTGATGCTGCTGCTGGTGCCGGTGTCGGCACCCATGCAGGAGGTGAAGGAAGACGAACAGATCCTCATCCTGGACGATCGCAGGATCGAGCCGCCGACACCGCCTCCGCCCGTCGAAGTGCCGATCGTGCGACCGCAGGCCCGCACGCCCGTCCCGGTGCCGGTCACGCAATCGCAACCGCAGCCCGTCGAGAACAACGAAGTGATCGTGCCCGACGGCAGCGAATACGTGCCGCCGACGGAGACGACCGAGACCATCGCGCCGCCCACCCTCCCTTCTTCCGATCCGCTGCCGAGCACGCGTCTGGAATACGCGTCGGCACCGGCACCGACCTATCCGCGTGAGGCCATTCTCGACGGCATCGAAGGCACCGTGCTGCTGAAGGTGCTGGTCGATGTGGACGGCAAACCGCTGTCGGTGGAGATCGAACGCAGCAGCGGCAATCGCCATCTGGATGCCGCCGCCCGCCGTCAGGTACTCCGCAAGTGGATGTTCAAGCCGGCGGTCCGTGACGGCCGCGCGGTGCAGGTCTACGGCATGGTGCCGGTGAATTTCAGTCTCGACCGGCAATAACAAAGGCGTCATGGATCATGCCGGGATCCGCAGCGGAGCGCCTCGCGCGCTCCGCTGCATCCACCGGCCGAGCGACCTGCGGCGATCGGCGACAGGTCGTTCGTGATGCCTGAAACCGGTGCGACCACGGTCGCACCGCATCGTTCCACGGGCACCTGCAATGCCGGATGGTCACGTCGCCGCAGGCTTGCGACACTCGCGGCCCCACACGCAGAACGGCCACGACGCATGACCTCTTCCATGGAACATCTGTTTTCGCCGCTCAAGGCCGGCGACCTGACGCTGCCGAACCGCATCCTGATGGCGCCGCTCACGCGCTGTCGCGCCGAAGACGATCACGTGCCCGGCGCGTTGATCGCCGAGTACTACGCCCAGCGCGCCAGCGCCGGCCTGATCATCGCGGAAGCGACGATGGCGATGGCCGGCAACTCCGCGTTCTGGCGCGAGCCCGGCATCCACAGCGAGGCCCAGGTGACCGGCTGGAAGCGCGCGACCGACGCCGTGCATGCCGCCGGCGGTCGCATCGTGCTGCAGTTGTGGCACGGCGGCCGCGCCTGCCATCCCGATCTGAACGACGACGCGCAGCCGGTCGCGCCGAGCGCGATCGCCATCACCAACGATCAGGTGTACACGCCGAAGGGCAAGGTCGATTACGTCGTGCCGCGCGCGCTGGCCGACGAGGAACTGCCGGGCATCGTCGCCGGCTTCGCGCAGGCCGCACGCAACGCGAAGGCCGCGGGCTTCGACGGCGTGGAGGTGCACGGTGCGAACGGGTATCTGCTCGACGAATTCCTGCGCGACGGCAGCAATCTGCGCAGCGGCCCGTACGGGGGACCGATCGAACATCGCGCGCGGTTGTTGCTGGAAGTCCTGGAGGCCGTATGCGGCGTCTGGGGCAGCGGCCGGGTCGGCCTGCGCGTCTCGCCGCTCAACAGCTACAACGCCATGCGCGACAGCGATCCGGTCGGTCTCGTGCGTTGGCTCGGCAAGCGCCTCAACGACTTCGATCTCGCCTATTGGCACGTGATGCGCAGCGATTTCCTGGGCCAGCAACAGGGCGACGTGATGACGCCGGCGCGCGAAACCTACACCGGGACGCTGATCGGCAACATGGGCTACAGCGCCGAGGAAGCCGAGGCCGCGATCGCGGGCGGCGCACTCGACGCGGTGGCGTTCGGCGTGCCCTTCATCGCCAACCCCGATCTGCCCGAGCGTCTGCGCGCGGGCGCACCGCTGGCCGAAGCCGATCGCAGCACCTTTTACACCTGGGATGCGAAGGGCTACACCGACTATCCCCGCTACGCGGAATGATCCGCACCACGACGGCCCGCACCACGACGGCCCGCATCGCGCGGGCCGTCGATGCGAACGCCGGGCCGGCGCGGATTCAGTTCGCGACCCAGCGCACGTCCGAGACGCACCACGACAGACTGCCGCTGGTCTTGTAGGTCCAGTTGTAGCGACGCCACGGCGAATTCCGGTACGCGCTCAGGCCGCTGGCCGGCGCGGCCGGACGGGTCCAGGCATTGGTTTCGTAGTCGTACGTGCGATACAGCTCGTTCGCGGCGACCCGGAGGGTGTCGTCGCGCTGGCCCGTCAGCTTGCTGAAGTAATACGCCCAGGCCATCGCGCCGGCCACCGAGAGCGCATGCTCGGGACCGGCGCCGTCGGCGGCATAGGTCGAGCCATCGATCAGGGTCACATAGTCGACCAGACGCAACGTTTCTGGCACGTCGGTGCGATAGGTCCGCTGCGCCGGCGTGTAGGCCTTGCCGCCGAATTTCAGCGCATTGCCGGTGCGACGGATGAAATGCGCGATCTCGACGTTGTCGGTGAGGACGTACGCGCGGACCATCGGATCGATCACGAACGGCGTCTGCCAGAAGCTCACCAGCAGCGAGGTCTCCGGACCATTGCCTTCCTGGCTGCCGTATTTCCACAGCCCGCCGTCGACGCGGTTCGCCGGCAGCGCGCCACCGGCGCCGTTCTGGTGCCAGATCAGATTCGCGGTGAGGGTGAGCAGGCGTTCGCGATAGGTCAGGCTCGCACCGGTCTTGTAGGGCACGTCGCCGAACAGTTCGTAGCCGACGATCAGACCCATCAGCTTGATGCCCATGTGACGTTCGGTGTAGCTGCTGGTCGGGGACCAGCGATCGGGTTCGTCGTTGGCGTCCTGCTGCGCTTTCGCCGCCAGTTTCGCGCCGTCCTTCGACAACTCGTCGCCGGTGGTCCAGTGGGTGTACGCGAGCCCTTCGGAATAGCTGTACATCGCGCCGTTCGCGCCGATGTAGGCGGACGGATTGGGATTCTTCAGCTTGAACGTGCCGACCGCCAGATCGGGCGTCGTGCCCTGTGGATACAGATTCACGCGGTAGTACTCCGACGCGCGCACCGACTCGCGCAGCGCCTTGAAGAATCCGCTGCGGAAATACAGGCTGTAGAAGGCGGACACGCGATCGTACAGCCACGGCTCGCCCTCGGCGGATTTGTACGGGGTCTGGTTGGCGACGGTGACGCGGGCGTCGTCCTCGTTGATGTGCGCGTAGAAGAAGTTCTTCGCCGCGTACATCTGTTCGGTGTATTCCGGGTAATGCTCGGTCGCGGCCATCGTCGCCGGATCGTCGCGCGTGGCGGCGATGTTCTGCGCGAACGGCCGCATCGGACCGAGCTTGAGCAGGCCCTTGCTCAACGTCGATGACGGCAGCACCGCATACACGCGCGGCTCGGACACGCCATCCGCGGCGACGAAGCTGCCGCTGGTGACCGCCTGCCACCCGTTGCGCGGGTTTTCCAGCGACGCCAGCGACTGGCCTCGCGGGGTGTAGCCCCATTCGATGCGGATCGTTTCCGCGTTGGGATAGCCGGCGCTGAAGCTGTAGCGGAATTGCACCCGGGCAACACGCACCGAAGTGCCGTCGAGCGCGGCATTGGTGGCGTGGCGCCAGGGCGTGAGCGGCTCGACGAAGGCCGGAATCTCGACGCCGCGCGCATCGAGCACGCGCAGCCGGGTCAATTCGGCCTGGGTGATCGAACCGCGCGGGAACGGCACGCCGAAGGTCACCAATTGCGGACTGCCGGTAGGCACGCCTTCGATCGGATGCAGACGCACATCGATGATGCCGGAGCGCTCGGCATCGGCCACCAGCGGTTTGAACAGCACCGGACTGACCGTCCCGCCGACGGCCGGCAGATCGGGCGCGGCGACGGGCGGCGTCGCGCGTCCGGGGCGCGACAGGCGGGCGCTGCGCGGGACGGTCGGCATCGACCGTTCGATCGTTGCGCCGACGCCGGCTTCGGCACGGCCCCGGGTACTGCCTGCATCGCAGCCGCCGAGCGTGAACATCAACGCCGCCAGCAATGCGAACGGGGACGAGACCGCGAACGATCGCGAGCGCGAGGTGGACAGGGAGGCCTCGCGCCGGCTCGGGAACCACAACAACCTGTTTTGCATGCGAATCACCTGGGCGCGGGCCGCGGGGGCGACACCGGCTGGAGACGCCGACGGGGGATGGGCCTGCCGGCCGTCGGCAGCGGCCTGCAGGGCCGCACCGGAGGACAGCAACCGGCGGCGGCGGATGCCACGGTTCCGCAGTTTCCCGAAACGAACTGTGACAGCCGTCGTTAATACCAGTTCGACCGCTGATTTGCATGTTTTTGTTGCGCCCGCTCACGGAATGCGGGTGATGGCAGCGGCGTCGCGGGCGACGACATCAGCCGCGGTGATACGGATGATTGGCCAACAGCGCCGCGGCGCGGTAGAGCTGTTCGGCCAGCACCAGCCGCACCAGCATGTGCGGAAGCGTCAGCGGCCCGAGCGACCAGGTTTCGTCGGCGCGCGCCAGCACCTCGGGCGCGTGGCCTTCCGGTCCGCCGATGAGAAAGGCGAGATCCCGACCGCCGTTGCGCCAGTGTTCCAGTCGCTGCGCGAGCTGTTCGGAGCTGTGCATCCGGCCGCGACCGTCCAGCGCCACCACCTGCGCCGACTTCGGCAACGCCGTCAGCACCCGCGCGCCCTCGTCCGCGGCCGCGCGCGCGGGATCGCGTCCCTTGCCGCGCAGCCCGGGCTCGATCTCGATCAGTTCCAGCGGCAGCCAGTGCGAGAGACGCTTGCGGTATTCGGCGAAGCCGTCCGCGACCCAGGCGGGCGCGCGTTCGCCGACGGCGATCAGACGGGCCTTCATCGCGACGACATCGCGATCGTCGGCGTCGGCGCCCGCGATTCGGCTCGCGCGGGCATCAGCGCTCGCTGCGTTCGACGATCACCGCGGTGCCGTAGCACAACACCTCGGTCAGACCGGGCATCACTTCGGTGGCGTCGTAGCGCATGCCGACGATGGCGTTGGCGCGCTTCTGGCGGGCATGCGCGAACATGTCGCGGTAGGTATCGGCGCGCGCCTGTTCGCACAGTTCGGTGTAGATGGTGATATTGCCGCCGAACAGGGTCTGCAGGCCGCCGATGAAACTGCCGACGACCGAACGCGAGCGCACCACGATGCCGCGGACGATGCCGAGGCTCTCGACGACGCGATAGCCCGGCAGTTCGAAGGCGGTGGTGACCATCGCATCGCTCAGCGCGGGCGTCCCGGCGGCAGTGCGCGCCGACGGTACCGGCGGCGGCACCGGGGACGGCGGGGCCGATCGATCGCCCGGAACGCTGTTGTAGGGGTCGCTCATGCGCGCGTCCCGGAGACGTCAGGCCTGATCGCCATCCGGCGGCTGGTCGCCCACGGTCCACAGGCGCTCCAGGGCGTAGAACTCGCGCACCCGCGGCAGCATGACGTGGACGACAACATCGCCGAGGTCGACGAGCACCCACTCGGCCTCGCGCTCGCCTTCGACACCCAGCGGCAGCACGTCGAGGTCCTTGACCTTGCGCACCACCTCGTCGGCGATCGATTTCACGTGCCGGGTCGAGGTGCCGGAAGCGATCACCAGATAATCGCAGACGCTGGTCTTGCCGCGGACATCGATCTCGACCACGTCCTTGGCCTTGAGGTCTTCGACCGCGACCCGGACCTGGCCGAGCAGGGCCTGGGCGGAGGGTGCGGGCTTGGGCAGCACGGTCTTGATCACGTGCGCATTGTTGGAACTGGACAAGAGCGGTCCTCGCGTGGAATGGAGGGGATTATAGCCCCGGCGCCCCGGGCGGCCCGGCGGGCCGCTGGACGGTGACCGGCGCGCTGCCGTAAAGGCCATGCGCGACGATGTAGCGGGCCACCGGCAGCGGCAGCAGGTGATGCCAGGTCTCGCCGGCGGCGATCCGGCGCCGGATCTGGGTGGCGGATTCGGGCTGCAGCGGCTGGCGCAGGCGCAGCAGCCGGCCTCCCGGACTGGTGCGCAGGGCGGCCGGATCGAGGGTCCAGCGACCGCCGACCAGCCGGGCCACGGGCGGCGGCAGATGTTCGTCCAGCGCGCTGCCCGGGCGTTCGGCCACGATCCAGTGCGCACCGGCGATCAACGCCTCGGGCTCCTTCCAGCCGGCGAACCCGTGCAGGCTGTCGGCGCCGATGACGAACGCCAGCGGCGTCTGATCGCCGAACTTCGCGCGCAGTTCGCGCAGGGTGTCGATGGTGTAGCTCGGCGCGTCGGAAGCGGCGGCACGCGTCAGCTCGCGCCGGTCCACACGCAGCCCGGCCTGGCCCTCGATGGCCAGATCGAGCATCGCCGCGCGGTGCTCGGCGCTGGCGCCGGGGGCGTCCCGGTGCGGCGGGTCGGCGGCCGGCATCAGCCAGAGCGTGGTGCCCAACGCATCGCGCACGGCCCGGGCGATCGCCAGGTGCCCGTTGTGCACGGGGTCGAAGGTGCCGCCATAGAACGCGCGCAGCAGCATCGCGGACTCAGCCTGCGCCGCGTCGGGACAGCAGGCGCGCGCCGCGCGGCTCGGCCATCGCCAGCAGCAGACGCTCCAGCGCCAGCCAGGCGTCGCCGGGCTCCTCGCCGATCCGCGGACGGCCCTTGGCGATGCGGTCGACCCGGCCGGCTTCGATCACCAGCCGCTCCCAGCGCGGCGCGTCATGACGCTGCAACGCGCGGCGATACACCGCCTGTTTGGAATCCCACACCCGCTGCGCCTTGAATTCGGCGGCGAGGTTGCCGCCCTTGGCATTGACCCGGGCCAGTGCGGCGACGCGCTGCAGTTCCATCACCAGCATGCCCATCAGCGCCGGCACCGCCTCGCCCTCGCCGCGCAGACCGTGCAGCATGCGCAGTGCCTGCGCGCCCTGCCCGTTCAGCGCCGCGTCGAGCAGGCGGAAGATGTCGAAACGCGCGGCATCGGCGACGTAGGACTCCATCCGCGCCAGATCGATCGGCTGACCGTCGGACAACAGCGCCAGTTTGTCGATCTCCTGCGCGGCGGCGAGCAGATTGCCCTCGACGCGTTCGACCAGCCGCTCCACCGCATCGCGATCCGCGCGCAGGCCGCGCGCGCGCAGGCGGCGCTCGACCCAGTCGGTCAGCTCGTGCGGCTTCAGGGTCCAGGCGATCGCGTGATGCCCCACCCGGGCGACCGCTTCGCTCCATTTGCCGCCGTGCTGGCGGCTCCAGTCGTCGCCGGTGATCAGCAGCACCACGTCGGACGGTGGTTGCGCGCAGAAGTCCGAGATCGCCTCGGCGCCGTCCTTGCCCGGCTTGGCCGACGGCATGCGCACTTCGATCAGCCGCCGCGAGGCGAACAGACTCATCGCGCCGATGCTCTGCGCCAACAGGTTCCAATCGAAATCGCGACCATCGGCATCAAACACTTCGCGTTCGGCGATGCCCTCGTCGCGGGCACGGGCGCGCACCGCGTCGGCCGCTTCGAGCACGCGCAGCGGCTCGGGACCGGCGATCAGATAGACCGGTCGCAGCGGCTCGCCGTCGAGCTGCGCGATCAGGCGTTCCGGCGTGAGTTCCATCGTGTCGCGGGCGCGTCCGCCGCGCTCAGGGCGCCTTGCCCGAAGCGCGCAGGGCGGCGTCGATGCGGCGCAGGATCGCCGCGCTCATGTCGCGACGCATTTCGCCGACCAGCAGTTCGCGTTCGCTGTTGCGTCCGATCGAATCGGCGGGCGGCGCGATGTAGTCGCGCGACAGTTCCACCGCCTGCTGCGGCACGATCATGGTCTCGTCGCCCTTGCGCAGCCGGAACACCACGGCGTAACGCAGACTGTATTCCTGGGCGCGGCCCTGGGCGTCGACCGCGATCGGCAGGTCGGCCCATTTCTCCGAGAGGATCTCCAGCCGGGTCGCACCTTCGACGGCGTCGGCCGCGGCGGGCGTGGCCCCGGTGCGCTCCAGCGAGCGCGCGAGGGTGTCCGCCAGCGGGCTGTAGGGGTCGACCGCGGTCACCGCGACCGGGCCGAGGTCCGCCGGCAGCACCAGCGCGTTGCGCAGGTGGAAACCGCAGCCGGACACGGCCGCGACGAGCAGGACGGCGAGAACGAAACGGGCGGCGCGGGCGTGGACGATGTTCATGGGTGCAGTCTGGCGGAGGCGGAGGGGGTGGGCAAGCGTCGCGGGCATGCGTCGCCGTCAGGCGACGACGATGTTCACGATCTTGCCGGGCACGACGATCACTTTCTTCACCGTCATGCCGTCCATGAACTTCGCGACGTTGGGCTCGGCCAGGGCCAGGGCCTCGATCTCGTCCTTCGCCGCCTGCACGCCGACCTCGATCGTGCCGCGCAGCTTGCCGTTGACCTGCACCGCCAGGGTCACCGCGTCGCGCACCAGCGCGGCCGGATCGACCTGCGGGAACGCGATGTCCTCCAGCAGGGCCTCGGCATTGCCGAGCACCTGCCACAGGTGGTGGCAGACATGCGGAGTCACCGGATTCAGCAGCAGGACCATGGTCTGCAGGGTTTCATGGCGCACCGCGCGGCCCTGGTCGCTCATGTCGTCGAATTTCGAGACGTGGTTGAGCAGTTCCATCAGCGCGGCGATCGCGGTGTTGAAGCTGTAGCGGCGGCCGTAGTCGTCGCCGACCTTCTGGATCGCCTCGTGCAACTGCCGACGCAGCGTCTTCTGCCCAGCGTTCAGCGCGGCGCTGTCGACTTCGGGATGATCCGGCTGCGACGCGTGCGTGGTCACCTCGCGCCAGAACCGGCGCAGGAAGCGCGACATGCCTTCGACGCCGGCCTCGTTCCACTCCAGCGACTGTTCCGGCGGCGCGGCGAACATCGAGAACAGGCGCACGGTGTCGGCGCCGAACTTGTCGACCATCGCCTGCGGGTCGACGCCGTTGTTCTTCGACTTCGACATCTTCTCGACCGCGCCGATGCGCACCGGCGCGCCATCGGTCTTCGACTTCGCGCCGACGATGCGGCCCTTGTCGTCGCGTTCGATCTCGACGTCGGCCGGATTGATCCAGTCCTTCGAGCCGTCGGCGTTGTCGCGATAGAAGGTTTCCGCGATCACCATGCCCTGGCACAGCAGATTGATCGCCGGTTCGTCGCTGTCGACCAGACCTTCGTCGCGCAGCAGCTTGTGATAGAAGCGGAAGTACAGCAGGTGCAGGATCGCGTGCTCGATGCCGCCGATGTACTGATCGACCGGCGTCCAGTATTTCGCGCGACCGTCGACCATGTCGGTCGCGCCCGGCGAGGTGTAGCGCGCGTAATACCAGCTCGACTCCATGAAGGTGTCGAAGGTGTCGGTCTCGCGTTCGGCCGGGCCGCCGCATTGCGGGCAGGTCGTTCTGCGCCAGGCCGGATCGGCCTTGATCGGCGAGATCACCGCACCGCTGGCGAAAGCTTCCGCCACGTCTTCCGGCAACACCACCGGCAACTGGTCTTCCGGCACCGGCACCGCGTCGCAGGTCGGGCAATAGATCACCGGAATCGGGCAACCCCAGTAGCGCTGACGGCTCACGCCCCAGTCGCGCAGCCGGAAATTGACCTTGCGGGACCCGCTGCCCGCCGCCTCGAAGCGCGCGGCCAGCGCGTTGAGCGCGCCGTCGAAATCCAGACCGTCGTATTCGCCGGAATTGATCAGCAGGCCGCGCTCGGTCTGCGCCGCGCGCTGTTCGATGCCTTCGAAGTAATCGCGCACCACCGCGACCGCGGCGTCGATCTCGACCACGTCGACCGGCCCGTGCGCGCCCAGCGCGACGGCCATCGGGTCGTCGTGATCGGCGACGTGGGTGGCGATCTCGGTCAGCGCGTCGCGCACCGTCGCCGGTACGATCACCGGCTTCACCGGCAGCCCGTAGGCCTTGGCGAACTCCCAGTCGCGCTGGTCGTGCGCGGGCACCGCCATCACCGCACCGGTGCCGTAGCCCATCAGCACGAAATTGGCGACATAGATCGGCACGTCTTCGCCGGTGATCGGGTGGATCGCCCACTGGCCCGTGGCCATGCCGCGCTTTTCCTGGGTCTCCAGCTCGGCCTCGGACACGCCGCCCTGCCGCAGCTCGGCCAGGAACGCCGCCAGTGCCGGATTCGATTCCGCCGCCTTCTGCGCCAGCGGATGCTCGCCCGCGATGCTGATGAAGGTCACGCCCATCAGCGTGTCGGGGCGCGTGGTGTAGACGGTCAGCGGCGCGTCTTCGCCATCCACGCGGAACTGGATTTCCAGGCCTTCGCTGCGGCCGATCCAGTTGCGCTGCATGGTCTTGACCGAGTCCGGCCAGCCCGGCAGCGCGTCGAGACCATCCAGCAGCTCCTGCGCGTAAGCGGTGATCTTCAGGAACCACTGCGGGATCTCGCGCTTCTCGACCACCGCGCCGGAACGCCAGCCGCGACCATCGATGACCTGCTCGTTGGCGAGCACGGTCTGATCCACCGGATCCCAGTTCACCACCGAGTTCTTGCGGTAGACCAGCCCCTTCTTCATCAGGCGCACGAACATGCGCTGTTCGTGGACGTAGTAATCCGGACGGCAGGTGGCGAATTCGCGCGACCAGTCGATCGCATACCCCAGCGACTGCAGCTGGCTGCGCATGTGATCGATGTTGGCGTAGGTCCACTTCGCCGGCGCGGTCTTGTTCTTGATCGCGGCGTTCTCGGCCGGCAGACCGAAGGCATCCCAGCCCATGGGCTGCAGGACGTTGTGACCGGTCATCCGCCGGAAGCGGCTGATCACGTCGCCGATCGTGTAATTGCGCACATGGCCCATGTGCAGCGCGCCCGACGGGTACGGCAGCATGGACAGACAGAAATACTTGGGTTTGTCCGAGGTCTCGTCGACCTCGAAAGCGCGGTGGTCGCGCCAGAAGGTCTGGGCGGCGGTTTCGACGGATCGGGGGGTGTACTGAGCGGACTCAGTGATGACGGGCTCGGCGGACACGGGCGGCAGGCGTGGGAAACGGACAGCCTGCTACCTTACCGTATCGCCCCCCCGGCTGCCGAGGCCGGACCGCCGCAGACGGCCGGAAACATGCGGAAACGTGCCGAAAGCACGGGCTCGCGGGCAGACCCGCCCAGCAAGCAGAGCGATCGTCTTCCGGCCGGCTGCGCCCGGAAGACCCGCGGCCCGGGCGGTCGGCGCGCGATGGACGCGCCCCGCTGCTCGGCTACGCCATCGCGCCGGCGCCCCGGCGGATGATCTCGAAATGGCAGCGTTCCGCGCCGTAATGCATGCACTGGGTCTCGCGAACTTCGATGTCTTCCCCGTACTTCAGCGAGAGCCCGCGCACGATACCCTTGGCCACGAAACACAGCCGGCGTTCGGAGTGGTAGGTCAGCAGCATCCGATCCTCGCCCTGGCGGAAGGTCCGCAGTTCGGGAGGGTTGCGCTTGGGATTGTGCTTGTGGATGGCGTCGTGGATCTTGTAGCTGGCGTTCTCCAGCACTTCGAAGGTCCGCCATTCCGGGCGCACGAACATCTCGTAGTAGGTGACCAGCGAAGGACCGACGAAGTTGCCGAAGTCCTCCAGCACCGCAGGCAACGGCACCTTCAGCATCCGCGATGCGGTGGTCGCGAGATTGACGATTTCCTCGTCGGGATACTGCGCGACCGGGAAATAGACCTTGTAGCCGATGCCGGATTCCTGGAGCAGTGCATCCCAGGTGGCGCGGCCGCCGTGACGCTCGATGACGTAACTGCGCAGAAAATCGAAAATGACGCCGTACATGGGTTCCTTTTCTTCCTTGTCGGGATCGCAGTTGCCGACGCCTTCCGCGCGATGGCGGAAACGGCGATCGACCGCGTCGTCCGTGATGATCGAGCCCTCAATTAATCACACAAGCGCACCGCGCCGCAAGCGGCGGCGCGGTGCGGGGATCCTCAACGGATGAGGTCGGCCTGGAAGACCGCGGTGTTCGTCAGCAGACCGAAATGTCCGGTGGCGAAGTTGTAGCTCGCGACCTCGCCCCCGATCTGTGAACTGTGCACACCTCCGACCGTGCAGACGCCGGTCGCGCAGACGACCTGGTCGGTCCACGACTTCATCGAGTACATGCGTCCGCCGAACGTGCGTCCCGACAGGCTGTTGAGCAGCGGACTGTTCACCGACAGCCCCCAGTACCCGCAGGTGCTGGTGACGACATTGAAGGGATAGGTGCCGCAGGACCAGAGTCCGCGCACGCCGCCGGCGATGCCGACGAAGGCGTCGACGTAGCCGCGGGCGGCGATCCGATCGATCACCCGCGCCGAAAGCGTCACGCCCATCGAGTGGCCGATCACGTCGATGCGACCGGTGCAGGAGGTCGCGATCGCGTCGATGATCGCGTTCTCGACCGGCGTTTCCTCGCTGCCGTTGTGATCGTTGCAGGCCGCGCAGACCTTGCTGCCCCAGTTCGGACGGAAGATCTGCGCGGCGGTGTAGCCGCGACGGACCAGCTCGTTGTAGGTATTGTCGAAATCCGCCGGCTTCCCGGTATTGCCGTGTACCAGCACCACGTTGTCGACGCAGGCCGCCTGCACCGCACCCGCGGCGAATCCCCAGGCCGACAACGTCATCGCGCAGAGCGCGAGCACCGATTTCCATCCACGTTTCATAGCGCGTCCTTCATGGCCGATGATCGATCGATCCTCGACGGGAACCGGCATGAAAGCCAGTGGACTTTGGGGCATCGTGCAGTGCAACAGACATCCGGCACCGGAGGTGCCCGAGGGCCATCGGCAGCGATCCATCGCCGGATCGGGATTCGATCACGGTTCGATCAGAATGGGCGTTCCCACCGCCACCAGCCGCCAGACCTCTTCGATCTCGCGATCGGTCAGCGCGATGCAGCCATCGGTCCAGTCGCGACCGTAACCCGGCGGCGTGCCGCCGTGGATCATGATGTCGCCGCCGGGATCGACGCCACGGCGCCGTGCCTGCGCGCGATCGGCGTCGTTCGGATACGACACCCGCAGCGACAGGTGAAAACGACTCTTGTCGTTGCGGAAGGTGATGCGATAGCGACCTTCCGGTGTGCGTTCGTCGCCCTGCTGGGTCTTGTGCCCGACCGGCGCGTCGCCGAGCAGAATGCGATAGGTCCTGAGCACGCGCCCCGAGCGCAGCAGTTGCATGCGCCGTTCGGACTTGTCGACGCGGATTTCATCGGCGCGTTCGGCCGCGGGCGCCAGCGGCGGCGGCCCGTTGCCGCGTGGTTGCGCGGCCCGGGGGGCGATGGAGAGCGTCATGAAAAGCGCGATCGAGAGCGCGCACGTGGCGAGGATCAGCAGCGGGCGCAGGGGCGGTCGTTTCATCGGTTCACCTCCAGGCGCGCGCAAGTGCGGATCCGCTGTCGATCGCGGCATCCAGCGTTCCGTAGACCGCACCGCGCGCACCGCCCAATCGGCTTTGGCAGAACGCATCGGCCAGCGGACTGTCCGCGCGCAGCAGCACCGCCGCCTGCAGCGCGAGCGCGAGACGTTCGACCAGCGCGCGAGCGCGCGCCTGCGCTGTATCGGCATCGCGCGTCGACAACGCCGCGACATCGGCGGCCAGCGCCGTCGCCCACGTGTCGTAGGCCGGATGCCGGCCGGCCGCCGACAGCAGTGTCGCACGCAAGGCATGCACCGCAATCGGTTCGCGCTGCAGCGCGCGCAGCACATCGAGACACTGGATGTTGCCGCTGCCTTCCCAGATCGAATTCAAAGGCGCCTGCCGGTACAGCCGCGGCAGCATCGACTCCTCGACATAGCCCGCACCGCCAAGGCATTCCTGCGCTTCGTTGACGAAGGCCGGCGCGCGCTTGCAGATCCAGTACTTGCCGATCGCGGTCGCCAGGCGCGCGAAACCGGCTTCGAGGCTGTCGTGCGGCGCGCGATCCACCGCACCGGCGACGCGCAGCGCGAACGCGGTCGCGGCTTCGGATTCGATCGCCAGATCCGCGAGCACATTGCGCATCAGCGGCTGATCGATCAGGCATCGGCCGAAGGCGACCCGATGCCGGCAGTGATGCAGCGCCTGGATCAGCGCCATGCGCATCTCCGCGGCCGAACCGAGCATGCAGTCGAGCCGGGTCAGCATCACCATTTCGAGGATGACGGACACGCCTCGACCTTCCTCGCCCACCCGCCACGCGTGCGCGCCGGCGAACTCGACTTCCGAGGACGCGTTCGACCAATCGCCGAGCTTGTCCTTCAGGCGCATCACCCGGAACGCGTTCATCGCACCGTCCTCGCGACGACGCGGCATCAGCAGGCAGGTCAATCCGCCCGGGGCCTGCGCCAGCACCAGGAAGCCGTCGCACATCGGCGCCGAGAAGAACCACTTGTGCCCGGTCAGCGCGTACGCGTCGCCGCCGGGCAGCGGTGTCGCGACGGTTTCGTTGGCGCGCACATCGCTGCCGCCCTGCTTTTCGGTCATGCCCATGCCGAGCGTGAGACCGGTCTTGTCCGCCATCGGCACGTCGCGACGGTCGTAGTGCGGCATCGCGGCCTTGTCGGCCCAGGCGCGCAGCGATGCTTCGCGACGCAGCGCCGGCACCGCCGCATGGGTCATCGTCAGCGGACAACTGCTGCCGGGTTCGACCTGATGATGGAGGAAGCTCAGCGCGGCACGGGCCACGTGCACGCCCTCGCCGGGAAGCGCCCAGTGCTGCGGTGCCCACGACAGACCGGCGACGCCCTGCGCGATCGCGGCGCCCATGATCTCGTGATAGGCGGGATGGAATTCGATCGTGTCGATGCGATGTCCGAAGCGATCGTGAGTGCGCAGGCGAGGACGATCGCGATGCGCATCCCAGCTGGCGCGATAGAGCGCATCGCCGGCGAGCCGTCCGTAATCCGCGAGATGCGCGGCGAAGGCCGCACCGCCTTCACGCGTCACCGCTTCGCGCAGCGCGAGGTCGGTCGACCACAGGTCGCAGGGACCGAATTCGGGCGGTTGATTGCGGACCGCATGGGTCTCGCCGGAGGAACGCTCGGTCATGGATGGTGCGCGCACTCCGCGCGGACGGCATCGGAACGGCGACTTTACCCCGCGGCGAGGTCGCGCAGGAACTCGTCCGGCAGGGGCCAGGTGCCGAACCAGCCGCGACGGGTCCCGGTCAGCACGCGCAGGGACTGGCCTCGCCCGCCCGGCACGCGCGACAGCGGATGGAACAACAGATCGCGCAGTGCGGCGATGCGATCGTGCTCCGACTGGAACAGCGGCGTCAGCCATCGGCTCCACAGGTGATACATGCGCAGATGATCGCGACGCTGCCGTTGATAGGCATCGAGCGCGGCCGGCAGGGTCCCCGGCACGCGCAATGCGTCGCGCAGGGCCAAGGCATCGATCAGGGCCATGTTCGCGCCCTGCCCCAACTGCGGGCTCATCGCATGCGCCGCGTCGCCGACCAGCACCGCGCGGCCGCGATGCCAGCGCCGCAGGACACTGTCGCGATACCGCGCCTGCGCGAGCGCACCCGGCACCGCGAGATCTCCCAACTGCGTCAGCGCTTCGGGCCAGAGTTCGGCCACATCCGCGCGCCAGCGCTCCGCATCGTGTCCGGCCTGCGCCAGTTCGGCGACCGGCAGGCTCCAGAAGAAACTCAGCCGCGGCACCGGATCGTCCGGACGCGTGCCGACCGGCAGCATCCCGATCATGCGGCGCGCGCGGCGATAGCGCTGGCGCAGTTCGTCCGGCCACGACCATCCGTCGGCCGGGACGAGACACCACTGTGCGCCCCAGGGATAAGGGCGATCGAACGCGATCCCGCCGATCGTCCCGCGCAATTTCGACGCCGCGCCGTCGGCGACCGCGATCAGATCGAAGGCGCCGTGTTCGTCGCCATGATCGTCACGCAGCACACCGCGCTCGTGATCGACCTCGACGATCTCGCGCCCGCAATGCAGCCTGCGGTCCTCGCGCCACGCCGCGTCGAGCAGCCGGAAGATCGCACCGCGCTGCATGCCGATCCCGAACAGCGCCGGATGCAGTTCGCGGTAGCGCATGTCCATGACCGGACGCGAAGCGATCGTCTCGCCGTAGAGTCGACGCACCGGCGCGCCGTGCGCCAGGATCTGTGGCAGCAGTCCCAGCGACCACAGCGCGCAGAGACCGGTGGGCTGCAGCAGGAATCCGGCGCCGACCGGGCCGGGCTCGGGCACGCGCTCGAAGACCTCGACGCGGTGACCGTCGTGACCCAGCGCGACCGCCAGCGTCTGCCCTGCGGTACCGTATCCGACGATGGCGATGCGCAGCGATCGATGCATGGTGTCGGGTCTCCGGCGCGACGCGCCATCGGACAAGAAAAAGCCCCGCGGAAGCGGGGCTCGAAATGGGGTGATTGCGAATCGCGACCTCAGGCGACCGGCGTCACGCCCGCGGCCTGAGCGCCTTTCGGCCCCGTCGTCACTTCATAACTCACGCGCTGACCTTCCTGCAGACTGCGGAAGCCCTTGGCGTTGATCGCCGAAAAATGCACGAACACATCGGCACTGCCATCCTCGGGAGCGATAAAGC
>JAYRSY010000014.1:0-105118 GCA_041919915.1 Lysobacteraceae bacterium | reverse complement strand
CCTTCGGCGCGCTGCGGCATCGACGGGTCGATCTCGAATTCCGCGAGCATCGTGCCGGTGACGACGATGTCGCCGGCCGCGCCCGCGAGCTTCAGCACCTTGCCCGATACCGGCGACGGCACTTCCACCACCGCCTTCGCGGTCTCCATCGACACCAGCGGCGCATCGAGTCTGATCGTGTCGCCGGGCTTCACCAGCCATTCGACGATGGTGGCGTCGGGCAGGCCTTCGCCGAGGTCGGGGAGGAGGAAAGTCTTGGTCTGGCTCATGTGCGATTCCCTGAATGCGTTGTCCGATGCGGTCGCGGTCTGCTGCGAGGCTTCGCGGGAGCTATTGCGATGCCGCGCCCGCGAAACGGTGCGCCTGCGCGATGTAGTGTTTCAGATGCTTCGATGCGATGTCGTCCGGCGTCGACAGTTTGATGTGTCGACGGAATTTCCCGTTGCCTTCGAGCACGCCATGCGGATCGTCGAGTTCCGCGCCTTTCCCGAATTCGACGGAGACATGCGCCGAATAGGCGAAGACGCCGCAGAACTGTTCCGGCGCGGCGAACAGGATGCCGCCGTACATGACCCGCTCCGAGCACTGCGGAGTCACCCCGTGCACGGTGGTGCGCACCGCCTGCACGATCGCGTGCAGATCGGGATGGGTGATCTGCAGATCCTGCAGCAGGCGCTGGACCTTGTCGTCGTCGATGCGCGGCGTCATGCGGACGCGATCTCCAGGTGTTCCGCCGGCACGTAGCCGCAACGTCCATCCGCACGTTCCGCCCACCACCAGCCGCCGAGCTCGTGATGCAGCACGATGTCGTCGCCCGCATCGACATCGAGCTCCTGCGCGGAGTAATCGCGCGACGCTTCGGCGCGACCGTCGCCCAGCGGACTCAGCCAGTCGAACGGCGCCCAGCCGGCGTTGCCGTCGGCGGTGATCGTCCAGATGAAGGCCGGCCATTCGGTATCGCGCGCACCGAGGGTCACGATCTCGCCGGCCGCGAACCGGATCGGATTCGCGTACTGGGTGCGATAGGTGCGGACGACGCGGGCGCGGCTCATCTCCGGACGCCTCATATCCAGACGTCGTTCTGTGCGGTGCGATCGCCGCCGGCGTCGCCGGTGTTGACGACCCCGCGGGGTTCGATCAGCAGGACGTGGCATTCGCCGTCGGCGCGCGGGCAATGCTCGACGCCGCGCGGCACGACGATCATCTCGCCCGCGTGCAGCACGTCCTCGCGATCGCGGAACTGCATCCGCAGCGTGCCGGCGACGACGAGGAAGGTCTCGTCGGTGTCCGCATGCGCGTGCCAGACGAATTCGCCCTGCAGTTTGACGAGCTTGAACTGGTAGTCGTTCATTTCCGCGATCACGCGCGGCGACCAGGGCTCTGCGATGAGCTCCAGTTTCTGCGCGAGATTGATCGCGGAAGCGGCCATGCCGTCAGCTCGCGGCCAGGGTTCTTTTCGCCGCGGCGACGATCTTTTCCACGCTGGGCAGGTACTTCATTTCCAGGCGGAACAGCGGGATGTGGGTGTCGTAGCCGGTGACGCGTTCGACCGGCGCGACGAGGTCGTACATCGATTCCCCGGCCAGACGCGCCGCGATCTCGGCGCCGAAACCGGCGGTCTTCGGCGCTTCGTGCACGATCACGCAGCGGCCGGTCTTGCACACCGACTCGGCGATCGTTGCGAAATCCAGCGGCTTGAGCGTGGCCACATCGATCACTTCTGCGCTGATGCCGTCCTTCGCCAGCGTGTCGGCGGCTTCGAGGCATTCCTTCACCTGCGCGCCCCAGGTCACGAGCGTGACGTCGCTGCCGTCGCGCAGCACGTAGCACACGTCCAGCGGCAGCGCTTCGCCGTCGTCGGGCACGAGCTCCTTGTACTGGCGATAGATGCGCTTCGGTTCCATGTAGATCACCGGATCCGGGTCGCGGATCGCGGCCAGCAGCAGGCCGTAGGCGCGCTGCGGCGACGACGGCATCACCACGCGCAGGCCGGGCACGTTGGTGAAGATCGCCTCGTTCGCTTCGCTGTGGTGCTCGGGCGCGCGGATGCCGCCGCCCCACGGCACGCGCAGCACCATCGGGCAGGTGAGGCGGCCGCGGGTGCGGTAGCGGAAGCGCGCGGCGTGGCAGATGATGTGATCGACCATCGGATACACGAAGCCGTCGAACTGCGCCTCGGCCACCGGGCGCATGCCCTGCGCGGCGAGACCGACGGTGAGGCCGGCGATGGTGGTTTCGTCCAGCGGCGTGTCGAGCACGCGGTCGGGGCCGAAGATCTGCTGCAGGCCGGCGGTGGCGCGGAACACGCCGCCGTTGACGCCCACATCCTCGCCGAGCACGAGCACGCGCGGATCGGCGCGCATTTCGTGGGCGAGCGCCTGGGTGATCGCTTCGATCAGGGTGATCGGAGCGGGCGCGATCGGAGCGGCGTCAGCCATGCTTGCGGCCCTCCGCGGCGATCACTTCGTCGCGCTGCGCGACGAAGTCCTGCGGCAATTCGGCGTAGAGGTAGTCGAACATCGCGCTCACGGGTTGCACCGGCGTTTCCAGATAGGCATTGATCTCGATGTCGACGCGGCGCGCGCATTCGTCGGCCCAGGCCGCTTCCTGCGCGTCGTCCCACAGTCCGGCCCGCGTGAGGTACGTGCGCAGGCGCGTGACCGGTTCGCGCGTCCACGCCGACTTCACCTCGTCCTCGTTGCGGTAGCGGCGGGCGTCGTCGGCGGTGGTGTGGTCGTGCAGGCGATAGGTCATGAATTCGATCACGCTGCCGCCGTCGCCGCCGCGCGCGCGTTCCAGCGCGCGACGCATGCCTTCCATCACCGCGATGATGTCGTTGCCGTCCACCTGCAGGCAGTGCAGACCGCCGGCGAGCCCCTTCTGGGCCAGCGTCGGCGCGCCGGTCTGCGCCGCGCGCGGCACGGAAATCGCCCAGCCGTTGTTGATGATGCACTGGACGAAGGGCAGGGCGTACGCGCCGGCGGAATTGATCGCGGCGTAGGTGTCGGTCTTGGAGCTGCCGCCGTCGCCGCAGCAGGCGACCGCGACCCGCGGTTCGCCGCGCAGCTTGAACGCGAGCGCGGCGCCGGCCGCGTGCAGGCACTGGGTGGAGATCGGCACGCACCAGGCGTAGTCGTGCTTCGGCGCTTCGGCGAAGTCGTTGCCGCGCTCGTCGCCGCCCCAGTACAGCAGCACCTCGCGCGGACGCACGCCGCGCATGAACTGCGCGCCGTATTCGCGGTAACTGGGTGCGAACACGTCTTCGGGCCGCATCGACGCGCCGATGCCGATGTGGGTGGCCTCGTGGCCGAGACAGGAGGCGTAGGTGCCCAGCTTGCCGGTGCGTTGCAGGGCGATCGCCTTGCTGTCGAAGGTCCGCACCAGCAGCATCTGCCTGAACAGCGGCAGCAGCGTCGCGGGATCCGCGAAAGCGGCGGGCGGTTCGGCGACGAGCGTGCCGTCGGGGCCGAGGTATTGCAGGTATTCGATTTCGAATCGGGCGGCGACGGTCATGCGCGCGTCTCTGGCGTCGGTCCGCGGATGATACCCGCTGCGACTCCGCAGCCCGTTGCGCAGCGCGTCATGACTTGCGACAGGGGACAAGTCGATGCCGGATGTGTCCGTCCTGCCATGCGAGGGCGTATGGACGCATGTCGCGTCCGCGGACGTTCGCGACAGGCGAAAAAAAGGCGCGGCCGGAGCCGCGCCTGGTGTGGCATCGCGAGCGGCCGGCGTGCGCCGGCCGTCGCGGTTCGCGCTTACGGCGCGACGATGTTGACGTTGTAGACCGAGGTGTTGTTGTTCGCGATCGGGTCGTTCACGGTGCCGGCGCTCACATTGCTGGTCAGCTGCATCGTGCTCTGGGCCAGGTGCGAAGGCGCGACCGCCGCGTAGGTGAAGGTCGCGCGCGCGCCCGACGCCAGCGTGCCGGCGGTGGTGCAGACGATCGAATGCCCGGTCGGCGTGGTGTTGCGCACGCAGCTCCAGCCGGCGGGCGCGGTCACGGTGGTGTTGGCCAGCGGCGCGGTGCCGGTGAAGGTGACCACCGGCTGCGGCGCCGGGTTGGGACCGGCGTTGCGCACCGGCACCGAGAACAGCGCGGTGCTGCCGCTGCGGATGGTGCCGGCGGGACCACCGACCATGCGCAGGGAGAGATCGGCGTTCGGCAGCGCGACCGCCGCGACCGAGACCTGCGCGGTCGCGGTGTTGTCGGCGTTGGCGCGGTCGCGGGTCTGCGACTGCACCGAAGCGGCCATCGTCAGCGTGCTGGCCGTCGGCAGCGACGGCGCGGTCGCGGTCGCGGTGAACACCGCCTGCTCCGGAACTTCCATGGAAGCCGCGGTGCAGGTGACCGTGGTGGTGCCGCCGCCCTGGACCGGCGCCGCGCAGGTCCAACCGGCCGGTGCGGAGGTCGAGACCGGGACCAGCGCGTCGAACACCAGCGCGACCGCCGGGAGCGACGCTTTGTTCGGGCCGGCGTTGTTCACGGTGACGGTGAACGGCACCGCGGCGCCGGCGGCGACGTTGGTCGACGGCGTGGTCGCGGTGAGCGACAGATCGGCGGTGCGGAAGTCGTCCACGCCGATGACGACGCGTACCGGATCGTGGTCCGAGACGCGCAGCGCGGTGCCGGCGGTGGCGTAGTGGTGCACGCCGAAATCGGCGTTGATGCGGGCATGGTCGACCGACAGGTCCGCCACGTCCATCACCAGCGCTTCGTTCACGACCACGTGGTCGAGCGTCTGCGCGCTGCCTTCGAACACGTACGAGTAGCGTTCGGCCGGATCGACGATCAGGTCGGAGCCGTCGACCAGCGGGGTCGTGATCGGGCTGTCGACGTCGTAGACGACCTCGTTCGCGGGCACTTCATCGCCGCGGACGATGCCCATCACATCGACGTAGCCGTCGTTGAACTCGAAGGCGTTGAAGTCGCCGAGCAGGACGATGTGCTCGTTCGGGTTCGCCTGCTGGCGCGTGTGCACCAGGTCGGCCAGGAACAGCGCCTGCTGGCCGCGCTTGGCGCGGACGCGATGACCTTCGCTGGCCCAGCCGCTGCTGCCCGGGCCGGTGTCGTCGACGCCGTTGAGCGAACGCAGGTGGTTGACGATCACCGTGACCGGATAGCTGGCGCCGTTGTCCTGGTGGACGTTGGCGCGCAGCATCAGCGGCGGGCGGTCGTTGAGCAGCGAGGTGCTGCTGTCCGGATTCACGAACAGGGTGGTCTTGCCGAACTGGGTGACGTCGACCACTTCGACCCGGGCGTTGCCGGCGATCAGGCGGGTGCTGACCAGGAAGCCGACGTTGATGCCGCCCACGTCGTTGCCCTGCACCAGATACGGCACGTACTGCGGCGCACGCGCGCAGGTGCTGTTGATGCGATCGGCCAGCAGGCCGAGCACGCGCAGGTTCTCGACTTCGACCACGCCCAGGATATCGGGCGCCTTCATGTAGTCGCAGATCGCCAGCGAGGTCTTGGTCAGGCGCTTGTCGAGCGCGGCGGCCTGCAGCGTCGGCGCGCCGTTGCTGTCGTTGACCTCGTCGAAGAAGCGCAGCAGGTTGAAGCCGCCGATGGTGACGTCTTCGTAGCGCGCGTCGGCGACCGCGGTCGCGAGCTTGCCGCCGCTGACCGACACGGTGCCTGCATCGGGGAGCAGCGCCCAGGTGCCCGAGAAGTAGTCGAGCACGCCGACCATGCCGTTGATGTCGGTGCCGGCATCGATGGCGACGGCGGTGGCGCCGACCTGGCCGCGGCTGCGCACCATCAGGCGTTCCTGGTTGGTGTCGAAGCGCGGCGGGGTCTTGCCGCCGGGGATCGGGAAGGTATCCATCACGCCGATGCCCGCTTCGCGGAACGGCCGGTCGACGCCCGCGATGGTCACGTGGAACACACCGGTGGTCGACGCGTTGGCGCTCGATTCGGTGATGTTGCCGTCGGCGCCGGAGATCGAGAACGCGCGCGGCACGCTGACGCGCATGCCTTCGTACTTCTCGGTCGTGCCCGGCAGGGCGGTCGGGCCGAAATCGGCGGCGGTCAGTTCGACCGGCGTCGGCAGCGGGTTGCCGGTGGACAGCACCAGGATCGACGAGACCGAGACGATCTCGGTGATCGACAGCTGGTTCAGATTGGTGCTCGGGGTGAACTCGGTGACCGTGCCGGTGACCCGGATGCGGTTGCCCACCGCGGCGGTGGCCGGCGGTGCGGTCGAGGTGAAGACGAAGATGCCCTGCGAGGTGGCCGGGTTGGCGTCGACGTCGGCGTCCGCGGTCTGCAGGAAGAAGCCGTTGTTGAACTTCTGCGCGGTGACGATGCCCTCGGTGGTGACCACGGCGCCGTTCACCGGCGACAGCAGGCCGTTGCCCTGGATGTCGTGGATCTGGATCACGCTGACATCGTCGTTCTGGATCGTGCCCTGACCCTGGCCGTCGGCGACGATGGCGCCGGTCGCCGAGGCGATGTTGACGAAGAAGGTCTCGTCCGCTTCGGTGGTCGTGTCGCCGTTGACGGTGATGCTGAAGGCGACCGAGTTCGAACCCTCGGGGATCGTCAGCGTGCCGCCGGCGGCGACGTAATCGCTGCCCGCCGTGGCGGTGCCGTCGGCGGTGGCGTAGTCGATGCTGACGCCGCCCGGCCCGGCCGGCTGGCTCAGGCCGAAGGCGAAGAAGAACTGGGTCGTGCCGCTGTCGCCCTCGATGGCGGCGACGTCGTTGACCGAGACCACCGGCGTCGGACTGCCGCCGATGGTGATCGAGAAGTCGTCGATCGCCAGCCCGTCGTCGGAGCTGGAGGCGTCGCTGTCGTTCCAGCGCAGGCAGAACACGCCGCCGTTGCCGATCACGACGCTGGACACGCTGGCGCTGAGCGCGGTGCGGTTGCCGGCGGCGTTGCCGTCCTTCGCGCCGACGGTGGCGGTGTTCGGCGTGCTGAAGTCGAGCGTGTCGACGTCCACCCAGGTGCCGGTGGTCAGCGAGGTCGCGTCGAGGCTGTACTGGAAGTCCAGACGGTCGGCGCGCGCGGCCGTGCCCAGACGCCATTGCTCGCCGGTGTAGGCGATGTCGAAGCTGGTCAGGGTGTTGCCGCTGGCGTTGGCGAAGCAGGCGCCGTAGGTGGCGATGAGCGTGCCGCTGCGCAGGCTGCCGAGGGCGCGTTCGGTGTTGCCGGCCGCGCCGTAGCTGTAGGTGTCGCCGGTGTTGCTGGCGCCCGTGTCGACGGCGTACTGCTCGTTGTCGCGCGCGCCGCCGCCGGTTTCGTTCAACAGCCAGCCGCTGGGCAGCGTGCTGTTGGTGGTGCTGCCGGCGGTGTTCGACAGCGTGTCGAAATCCTGGCTGTAGGTGCCGCCGGTGAGCTGGATGTTCTGGGCCAGCGCGGGCGCGCCGATGCCGCACAGCAGAAACGCCGCCAGCACGAAACGCGCGGGCCGTGGCGTGAGACCAGCCGCGCATGCGCGGCCAACATGACGAAGCATTGGTGTCCCCTTAGGCTTGTATTTGGTCGGGAAACGGACCCCGTGTCCGTCTTCCGCGTCTCCCTTCCGGTCCCGACCGGGAGGGTTCCCCAGGGAGGAACGCCTGCGCGTCCCGCCCATCCTCCGATGCGGCCGTCCCTGCTCGCATGGTCCCACGTGCTGCCGCGCGGTCGTCGTCGTCCGGCGCGGTCCGGACCCTGAACGGATCATTACGCTCCGTCCGGGACCGTGGATTGTGACGGAAATCCTGCGGCCTGTGCATTGCAGTCCGATGACCGGGGTTGGAACCCGTCACCGAAGGGGGGTACGCACGGCGGTGGTCCATACGCTGCTGCGCTATCCTGTATGGATGAGCATCGACAACAACGAACGCCCGCTCGAAGCGGGCATCCACACCGACCTCTCCGGTCGCATGACCTACGGCGGCTACCTGCAACTGGACCGCCTCCTCGGCGCGCAGCGCCCGCTCTCCGATCCGCCCCATCACGACGAGATGCTGTTCATCGTCCAGCACCAGGTCGCCGAGCTGTGGATGAAGCTGCTGATCCACGAACTGAGCGCCGCGGTCGATCATCTGCGCAACGACCGCGTCTGGCAGTTCGGCAAGGTCGCCGCGCGCTGCAAGCGCGCGCAGGAGCAGTTGACCGCGATGTGGTCGGTACTGGAAACGCTGACGCCGTCGGAATACATGGAATTCCGCGATGTGCTCGGTCCGTCCTCGGGGTTCCAGTCGCTGCAGTACCGCACGATCGAGTTCCTGATGGGCAACAAGAACGCGGCGATGCTGCGGGTGTTCGATTACGACGCCGCCGCGCAGTCCGGTCTGCGCGCGGTACTCGAAGCGCCGAGCCTGTACGACGAGTTCCTGCGCTACCTCGCGCGCTGGGGCCATGCGGTGCCCGAACCGCATCGCGAACGCGACTGGACCCGCGCGCATGTGTTCGATCCGGCGCTGGTACCGGTGTTCGAGCGGATCTACGAGGACACCGGTACCTTCTGGCGCGAATACGCGCTCTGCGAGGATCTGGTCGACCTCGAAACCCAGTTCCAGATCTGGCGTTTCCGCCATCTGCGCACGGTGATGCGGGTGATCGGGTTCAAGCGCGGCACCGGTGGTTCCAGCGGCGCGGGGTTCCTCAGGCAGGCGCTGGATCTGACCTTCTTCCCCGAACTGTTCGAAGTGCGTTCGGTGATCGGTCCGGGACGCTGAAGGCTCTCCTTTGACGGCGTCCCTCGCGCATGCGCTCGCGTTCGCGATGGCCGGCGTCGTGCTGGCCTGGGCCGCGTGGCGTCTGCCCTGGTACAAGCTGCGCGGTGATCCCGAAGCCCTGCGCGTGCTGCTGTTCGCGACCCTGGCGCTGGCGGCGATGCGCTGGTTCAACGCCGATGCCCTGCAGGGCGTGAGGCTGCATTTCGTCGGCGCCACCGTCGCCACGCTGATGTTCGGCGCGCGGTTCGCGCTGTGGGCGATGGCGATCGTGAGTCTGGCGGCCTGGGCGATGGGCAGCGCATGGTACGGCTGGGCGCCGGATTTCCTCGTCTGCGGCGTGTCCGGCATCGTGGTGTCCGAAGCGGTCGGCCGTTTCATCGAACGCAGACTGCCGCCGAACCTGCTGATCTACGTCTGGGTCCGCGGATTCCTCGGCGGTGCGCTGGCCATCGCCGCCGCGCATCTGCTGAAGGCGGCGATCGCGGCATGGCTGGAGGATCCCGCCGCCGCGGCCTACCTCGCCGCCACGCCGCCGATGATGTTCGGCGAAGGCTTCTTCTGCGGCGCCGCGATGGCCCTGATCGTGGTCTACCGCCCGGCGTGGTGCGCGACCTTCGACGACGCCCGTTACCTGCCGCCGCCCTGAGCGCAGCCCGCTGCCGGCATGCCGGATCGGTCGGCTCGACGGACGGATGCGCCGCCGACGCCACCTTGCGGCACGCTGTCCTAGCGATGCCGGGACGCGCGTGGGTGTTGTACGGGTGTTGCGACGCAACAATACGGCCGCGGTTTGACGGCCCCGACCCGGGTCGGTCATTCTCCGCCGGCTGTGCGTGATCGCGCCGGCCCCGTGTCCCGACCACATTCCATCAAAGAGAGAACCCCGCATGAGCGGAGCGACGACGACACCCGGCCAGCCGGCCATTCCCGAATTCACCCAGATCATGGGGCATCCCAAACCGCTGTGGATGCTGTTCATGTCGGAGTTCTGGGAGCGCTTCGCGTTCTACGGGATCCGCTGGGCGATGGTGCTGTACATCGTGGCCCAGTTCCACGGCGGCGAAGCCTCGGGCGAGAAGCCCGCGAGCGAGCTCTACGGCGCCTATCTCGCGCTGGTCTACGCCGGTGCGATCTTCGGCGGCTACGTCGCCGACAAACTGATCGGTTACCAGCGTTCTATCCTGCTCGGCGCGGTGATCATGGCGGTCGGCCTGTCCCTGCTCGCCTCGCCCAACGAGACCGTGTTCAAGCTGGGCCTGGCCACGATCATCGTCGGCAACGGCCTGTTCAAGCCGATCATCTCGACGATGGTCGGCAAGCTCTACGCCCAGGGCGACGAGCGCCGCGATTCCGGCTTCACCATCTTCTACATGGGCATCAACCTCGGCGCGATGATCGCGCCGATCGTGACCCAGATGCTGGCGCAGCAGATCTTCGGCACCGATGCGATGCCCGCCTACAAGATGGTGTTCATCTCCGCCGCCATCGGCATGGTCCTCAGCCTCGTCTGGTTCTGGTTCGGCCGTCACCAGCTCAAGGGCATCGGTCTGCCGCCGCCGGAGCAGGCCGGCATGAGCCGGGTGCTGATGGTGCTGGCGATCGGCGCCTTCATCGGCATCCCGCTGTTCTATTTCCTGTTGACCATCGACGCTAAGGTGCTGCAGGGCATCCTGATGGCGCTGATCGTCATTCCCGCGGTGATGCTGCTCGCCGAAGGCGCCCGCGAGGGTGGCGTCGCCCGCGACAAGGTCATGGCGATGCTGCTGATCTTCTTCTTCAACGTGATGTTCTGGATGTTCTTCGAACAGGCCGGCAGCTCGTTCAACTTCCTCGCCGAACGCATCGTCGACCGCAACCTGGGCGGCTGGGAGTTCCCGACCGCGTGGTTCCAGTCGGTCAACTCGGTGGCGATCATCACCCTCGCGCCGATCATGGCGTGGATGTGGGTGCGCATGGGCAAGCTCAATCCGTCGATCCCGCGCAAGTTCGGTCTCGGCCTGATCTTCAACGGCCTCGCCTTCCTGCTGTTGATGGTCGCGCTCTCGAGCATGGTCGACGACGCCGGCAAGATCCCGTTCTGGACCCTGTTCATGGTCTACGTGATCCAGTCGGTCGGCGAGCTGTGCCTGTCGCCGATCGGCCTGTCGATGACCACCAAGCTCGCTCCGGGTCGCCTGGCCGGTCTCGCGATGGGCTGCTGGTTCCTGTCGATCGCCATCGGCAACAACCTCGCGGGCATCTTCGCCGGTCACGTCAGCGGCGAGGGCGGCATGACCGCGGCTTCGGCGTTGTCGGGTTACACCTTCGGCTTCTGGGCGCTGGTCGGTGCCGGTGCGGTGCTCTTCATCGGCGCGCCGCTGGTCCAGCGTCTGATGCACGGCGTCAAGTAAACACCGATCGGGACGCCGCCGCCGTGCGGCGTCCACGACATCAGACGGGCCCGCGGCGACGCGGGCCCGTGTTCGTTCCGGGGAGACGTGTTCGTTGCGACGGAGGGGAAGACCATGACCGTTTCGACCAAACCGCCGTTGGGGTTCTGGATCGCCGGCGTGTTGTTGTTGCTGTGGAACGCGATGGGCGTGATGGCGTACATCCAGGACGCCATGCTCACCGCCGGGGCCCTGCAGACGATGCCCGAGGCGGAGCGCGCGCTGCGCCTGGCGCGGCCGGCGTGGGCCACCGCCGCGTTCGCGATCGCCGTGTTCGGCGGCGTCGCGGGCTGTCTGTTGCTGCTGGTGCGCAGCCGTCGCGCGCTGCCTGTGCTGGTGCTGTCGCTGATCGGCGTGGGGGTGCAGATGACCCACGCGTTCCTGATCGCGGACAGCTTCGCGGTGTACGGCCCGGGCGGCCTGGTCATGCCGGCGATGGTGCTGGCGGGCGCGCTGTTCCTGGTCTGGTTCGCGGCACGCGGCCGCAGGCGCGGCTGGCTCCACTGATCGACGGGCCGCGCGGACTCCGCGGAGTTCAGTCTTCCGTCGCGGGCGGGGCCGTGAGTCGCGACAGTCCGCGATCGAGTTTCTGCAGCAACGCTTCGAGCACGCGACGGTCCTCATCGTCGAATTCGGCCAGCAGTTCGCGTTCGCGGGCCAGCGCCAGCGGTACGACCTCGTCGTAGATGCCATAGCCCGTCGCGCTCAGTTCCAGCACCGACCGGCGGCGATCGCCGTCGTGGGTGTCGCGTTGCACCAGGTCGCGTTCCATCAGCCGCGCCAGCGCGCGACTGACCGCGACCTTGTCCATCGCCGTGCGTTCGGCCACGCCGTTCGCCGACAGTCCCGGATGCCGTCCCAGCACCGCGATCACCCGCCATTCGGTGATGCCGATCGCGAAGCGTTCGGCGTAGGTGGCGGCGATGGTCTGGCTGATCCGGTTTGTCAGCACGCTCAAGCGGTAGGGCAGAAAATGCTCGAGATCGAGCAATGCATGCGCGTCGGACGAGGCGACGTCGGGGGCTGCGGCGGCGGTCATGGCGTGCCTTGCAAATAGTTTCAGTTGAAACTATATTCCGGGGCCGTGGCCTGCCGCAAGCATGCGCGATCGGCCACGATCACGACGTCCCGCCGCGCTCCGCGCACGCATCAGGAAGCCAGCCCATGAACGCCCAGCCCAGTTCCGGCATGCAGATCACCACCTTCGAGAACCCGATGGGAATCGATGGTTTCGAGTTCGTCGAATTCGCCGCGCCCGCCGGGCAGGCCGAGCAGCTGCACGATTACTTCCGCAGGCTGGGCTTCGTGAAGGTCGCGCAGCACAAGACCCGACCGATCAGCACCTACCGCCAGGGCGACTGCACGTTCCTGATCAACGAGGATCCGGATTCCTTCGCCGCCGATTTCGCCGCGAAGCACGGCCCCAGCGCCTGCGGCTTCGCGATCCGCGTCAACAAGCTCGCCGAATGGGTGCGCGTGCAGGCACTGAAGAACGGCGCGACCCAGATCGGCCCGCGCGAACTGACCAAGGCGGTGGCCGCGCCGGTCATCGAGGGCATCGGCGGCTGCATGCTGTACATCGTCGACCGCTACGACGACCAGGGCACGATCCACGATCCCGACTACGAATGGCTGCCGGGCGCGGAGATGATGCCGAAGGGGCTGGGTCTGACCTTCATCGACCATCTCACCCACAATCTCTACTTCGGCAACATGGAGAAGTGGGCGGACTACTACGAACGCCTGTTCAACTTCCGCGAGATCCGCTACTTCGACATCAAGGGCGCGAAGACCGGCCTGCTGTCGAAGGCGATGACCGCCCCGGACGGCATCGTCCGCATTCCGCTGAACGAATCCTCCGATCCGAAGTCGCAGATCAACGAATACCTGCAGCAGTACAACGGCGAAGGCATCCAGCACATCGCCTGCTTCACCGACGACATCTACGTGACGGTCGAGGCGATGCGCGCCAACGGCATCGAGTTCCTCGACACGCCCGACACCTATTTCGACGTGGTCGATCAGCGCGTGCCGGGCCATGGCGAGGACCTGCCGCGGCTGGCGAAGAACAAGATCCTGATCGACGCCGACCCGGGCGATTCGCAGCGCAAGCTGCTGCAGATCTTCACCCAGAACGCGATCGGGCCGATCTTCTTCGAGATCATCCAGCGCAAGGGCAACGAAGGCTTCGGCGAAGGCAATTTCAAGGCGCTGTTCGAAAGCATCGAACGCGATCAGATGCGTCGCGGGGTGTTGTGATCGATGGCGTTCTCCCCCTCTCCCGTCGGGAGAGGGGCCTGGGGAGAGGGTCGGCGAAATGATGACCGCAAAGCCGCCGTTGCCCAGCCAGACCCTCGAGAACGCGCGCAGGCTGCGCCGTGGGATGACGGATGCGGAGCGGGCGCTGTGGCCTCACCTGCGGGCCGGCCGACTGGATGGCTTCAGATTCCGCAGGCAGCACCCGATTCCACCGTATGTCGCCGATTTCTGCTGCATTGCGGTCCGATTGATCGTCGAGGTGGATGGTTCGCAGCACACACCCGGACGGGATGTCGTGCGCACCCGTTTCCTTGAGCGCCGCGGCTGGCGCATCGCAAGATTCTGGGATCACGATGTATTGCTGCACATGGAAGCGGTCGTCGACGAGATATGGAGACTTGCCGACGATTCGACCCTCACCCCAACCCCTCTCCCGACGGGAGAGGGGCCCAAGAGCGAATGACCATGAGTATTCTCGTTAACGGCTATCAATCCGGTTTCGGCAACGAATTCGCCAGCGAGGCGCTGCCCGGCACGCTGCCGGAAGGCCGCAATTCGCCTCAGCGGGTGGCGCACGGGCTCTACGCCGAGCAGATCAACGGCACCGCGTTCACCGCGCCGCGGCACCAGAACCGCCGCAGCTGGCTGTATCGCATCCGTCCGGCGGCGATGCACGGCAGTTTCGCGGGCTATGTCCAACCGCAGTTCCACAACGATTTCGGCGGACCGGTGTCGCCGGATCAACTGCGCTGGAGTCCGCTGCCGCTGCCCGGCAACGACGAGAGCGCGGCCCAGGTGGATTTCGTCGACGGCCTGTTCACGATGGCCGGCAACGGCTCGCCCGAGGCGATGTCCGGCGTCGGCATCCATCTGTACGCCGCCAACCGCGACATGCAGGGGCGGTTCTTCTGCAACGCCGATGCCGAGATGCTGATCGTGCCGCAACACGGGCGGTTGAAGATCGACACCGAGCTGGGCGTGATCGAGATCGAACCGCAGGAGATCGCGGTGATCCCGCGCGGCATCCGCTTCCGGGTGGCGTTGCCCGACGGGCGCGCGCGCGGCTACGTGTGCGAGAACTTCGGCGCGTTCCTGCGGATTCCGGATCTCGGCCCGATCGGCAGCAATGGTCTGGCCAATCCGCGCGATTTCCTGACGCCGAACGCCGCGTACGAGGATGTGGAAGGCGATTTCGATCTGATCGCCAAGTTCCAGGGACAGTTGTGGCACGCGAGCATCGGTCATTCGCCGCTGGACGTGGTCGGTTGGCACGGCAGCCATGCGCCGTACAAATACGATCTGCGCCGCTTCAACACGATCGGTTCGATCAGCTACGACCATCCCGATCCGAGCATCTTCCTGGTGATGACCTCGCCCACCGATTCGCCGGGGGTGGGCAATCTCGATTTCGTGATCTTTCCGCCGCGGATCCTCGCGATGGAGGACACGTTCCGTCCGCCGTGGTTCCACCGCAACATCGCCAGCGAGTTCATGGGCCTGATCCATGGCGCCTACGACGCCAAGGCCGAAGGTTTCGCGCCCGGCGGCTGTTCGATCCACAACTGCATGACCGGCCACGGTCCCGACGCGGCGACCTTCGAGAAGGCTTCGAACGCGGACACGTCGAAGCCCGACTACATCCGCGACACCATGGCCTTCATGTTCGAGACCCGGGCCACGATCCGGCCGACGCGGCAGGCGCTGCACGCCGGTCATCGACAGCGCGACTATCAACAGTGCTGGGCCGGACTGCGCAAGCACTTCCCGGGGCGCTGACGCGCGGCGCCCTGTCCCCCGCGGTCCGCCTGACATAGAATCGGGCGGACCACACGAGGGAGACGGTGCGATGATCGAAGCGCTCGGTTGGTGCGCGCTGGCATTGGCGATGCTCGCGCTCGGCGGCGATTCCGTGCTGAAGGGCGCGTCCGGGCTGTCGCGGCGGTTCGGGGTTCCGCCGTTCGTGGCCGGACTGCTGCTGGTCGCGTTCGGCACCTCGATCCCCGAACTCGCGGTCAACGCGCATGCGTTCGCGGTCGGCAGCCAGCGGCTCGCGCTCGGCAATGCCGTCGGCAGCAACATCGTCAATTTCGGACTGACCCTCGGTCTCGCCGCGATCGCCGCGCCGCTGACGGTGCGCTGGCGCGCGCTCGCGCCGCTGCTGGTCTGTCTGATCGCGGCCACGATCGCGCTGATCGCGTTCGGTTTCGACGGCGTGCTCACGCGCATCGAGGGTCTGGTCTTCGTCGTCGCGTTCGTCGTGGTGCTGGCGGTGGCGGTGATGCTGAGCCGCCGCGAGGTGCCCGAACTGCGCGACCAGATCGCCGGCTTCCTGCAGACCGGCGACGGGCTCGGTCTCAATCTGCTGCGTTTCGCGGTCGGTGGCGCGTTGCTGTATTTCGGTGCGCTGTGGCTGGTGCGATACGCGCCGATCGTCGGCGCCGGCTGGCACATGAATCCGCTGCTCACCGGCCTGATCGTGGTCGCGATCGCCACCGCGCTGCCCGAAGCCGTGGCCGCGGTGGCGGCGGCGCGGCGGGGGCAGGGCGACATGGTCGTCGGCCACGTCATCGGCTCCAGCGTGTTCAATCTGCTGATCGTGGTCGGCGGCATGGCCGCGCTGCGTGATCTGCCCATTCCCGCGTCCTTCGTCGGCTTCGAGCTGCCGGCGGCGCTGGCCGCATCGCTGCTGCTGTATCCGATGCTTCGCAAGGATCTGCAGATCAGTCGTCCCGAAGGCTGGGTGCTGCTGCTGGCGTTCGGCGCCTGGGTGGCGTTCGAACTGATGCTGTCGCGGTGAGCCGATGATGACCACGACCGACGGCGGCAACGCCCGCACATTGCCCTCGCGCGCGCTGCGTGGATTGCAGGAATTCTTCCGCCTGGAGGCGGCCGGCGGCATCTTGCTGATCCTCGCCGCGGTCGTGGCGATGATCTGCGCCAATTCGCCGCTGTCCGCGCTCTACGACGGTTTCCGCGCGCTGCCGGTGCAGGTGCGGGTGGGCGCGCCGGGTTCCGGGCTCGACCTCGCCAAGCCGCTGCTGCTGTGGATCAACGACGGCCTGATGGCGATCTTCTTCCTGCTGGTCGCGCTGGAGATCAAACGCGAGGTGCTGAGTGGACAACTGTCCAGTCGCGCGCAATTGCTGCAACCGTTGCTGTGCGCGGCCGCGGGCGTGGCCGTGCCGGCGCTGATCTACGCGACGATCAACCGCGGCGACGCCGAAGCGATGCGCGGCTGGGCGATCCCCGCCGCCACCGATATCGCCTTCGCGCTCGGCATCCTCTCGCTGCTTGGATCGCGCGCTCCGGTGGCGATGAAACTGCTGCTGTCGACGATCGCGGTGATCGACGATCTCGCCGCGATCGTCATCATCGCGCTGTTCTACACCAGCGAGCTCTCGACGACGGCGCTGACCGCCGCGGCGATCGCGATCCTGGCGATGTTCGTGCTCAACCGGCGCGGCGTGCGCGCGCTCACGCCGTATCTGCTGCTGGGCGTCGTGGTCTGGGTCTGCGTGCTGAAATCCGGCGTGCATGCGACCTTGGCCGGCGTGATCACCGGATTGATGATCCCGCACGTGCGCCGCGGCGATGCGGTCGACGACGAGATCGAGCATTCGCCGCTGGAACATCTCGAACACGCGCTGCATCCCTGGGTGGCCTACGGCATCCTGCCGCTGTTCGCGTTCGCGAACGCCGGACTGGCGCTGGGCGGCTTCAGTCCGGCCGACGCGCTGGCGCCGGTGCCGCTCGGCATCGCGCTCGGACTGATCCTGGGCAAGCCGATCGGGGTGGTCGCGGCGGCGGTGCTGTTGCACATCACCGGAATGGCCCGGTTCGGCGAAGGTCTGGGGTTGCGCGCGATCATCGGTCTCGGTCTGCTCTGCGGCATCGGCTTCACGATGAGTCTGTTCATCGCCTCGCTGGCGTTCGAGGCTTCGCCCGCGCTGGCGCAGTCCAGCGTGCTCGGGGTGCTCGCGGCGTCGATCGTGTCGGCGGTGGCGGGGTATCTCTGGCTGCGGTTCGCGTTGCCGCGTCCGTCCGCGGAGACGTAGGCCGCGCCGGCGCCCGCGGCTACACTGGCGCGATTCGTCGCCGCCGCGAGTGATCCATGCGCCGTTCCGTTCCGTCATCGCTGTCGCCGCGCTTCCGCGCGGTGCTGTCCGCGCTGGTCGCGCTTGCGTTGCCCGCATCGGCATTCGCCGCGGCGCCGGGCCTCGACCTGACCGCGCACTGGGCCGGTTACGCGGTGGTCGCCCTGTTCGTCGGTGCGTATCTGCTGGTCGTGCTCGAAGAGCGCACGCATCTGCGCAAATCGCAGCCGGTGATGCTGGCGGCCGCGGCGATCTGGGCGCTGCTCGCGGTGGTCTCGGCGCAGCGTGGCGAGCCTGGACTCGCCCACACGGCGCTGCGCGAGTATCTGGTCGAATTCGCCGAGTTGCTGCTGTTCCTGCTGGCGGCGATGACCTACGTCAACGCGATGAGCGAGCGCAATCTGTTCGAGGTGCTGCGTGCGCGGCTGCTGCGTCGCGGGCTGGGGTACCGCGCGCTGTTCTGGGCCACCGGCGGCATCGCCTTCTGTCTGTCGCCGCTGATCGACAATCTGACCACCGCGCTGGTGATGTGCGCGGTCGTGCTGGCGGTGGGACGCGACGATCCGAAATTCGTCGGTCTCGCATGCATCAACATCGTGGTCGCGGCCAATGCCGGCGGCGCGTTCAGTCCGTTCGGCGACATCACCACGCTGATGGTGTGGCAGAGCGGCAAGGTCGGATTCTGGACCTTCTTCGCGCTGTTCCTGCCGGCGCTCGTCAACTGGCTGGTGCCGGCGGCGTGCATGCATTTCGCCGTCTCCCGGGGCGCGCCGGCCACGGAGGACGAGGACGTCCGCGCCCGACGCGGCGGTGGGGTCATCGTCGCCCTGTTCGCGTTGACCATCGCGCTCGCCGTCGCGTTCCACCAGTTCCTGCATCTGCCGCCGTTCATGGGCATGATGACCGGGCTGGCGCTGCTCAAGCTCTACGGCTGGTGGCTGACGCGGACCGCACGGCGCGCCGAGGCGGACGAGTTCGACCGGCAGGGCGCCCCCGGCGATGTCGACGCCTTCGACAGCTACGAACAGGTCGCGCGTGCCGAGTGGGACACGCTGCTGTTCTTCTTCGGCGTGATCATGTGCGTCGGCGCGCTCGGTTATTGCGGATGGCTCGCGCTCGGTTCGCAGTTGTTCTACGGCGAACTGGGCGCCACCCGGGCCAATCTGCTCGTCGGCCTGATCTCGGCGGTGCTCGACAACATCCCGATGATGGTCGCGGTGCTGCAGATGGATCCCGAGATGAGCACCGGCCAATGGCTGCTGGTGACGCTGACCGCCGGTGTCGGCGGCAGTCTGCTGTCGGTCGGCTCGGCCGCGGGGGTCGCCCTGATGGGACAGGCGCGCGGACGGTACACCTTCTCCAGTCATCTGCGCTGGAGCTGGGCGGTGGCGCTGGGTTACGCGGCGAGCGTCGGCGTGCACTTCGCGGTGAACGCGAGGTATTTCTGAGCATGGCCCGATGAAGACCGCGCTCGTTTTCGGCGCCAGCGGCCAGATCGGCCGGCCGCTGCTCGATCGTCTCCGCGATCACGGCTGGCGGGTGTACGCCGTGTCGCGCGAGGCCCGTGCCGAACAGCCCGGCCTGGTCTGGCTGCAGGGCGATCTGGCGCATGTCGAGGCGTTGCCGCCGCATCCCGATGCCGTTTTCAGTTGCGGGCCGCTGGATCTGTTCGGCCGCTGGTACGCGGACAGTGGGCTGCGTGCGCATCGGGTGATCGCGTTCGGTTCGACCAGCATCGAGGTCAAGCGCGGTTCCGCCGATGCCGAAGAGCGCGATCTCGCCGCGCGGTTGCGCGAAGGCGAGCGCATGGTGTTCGAGACCGCCGCCGCGCGCGGCGCCGCCGCGACCGTGCTGCGACCGACGCTGATCTACGGCGTCGGCCGCGATCGCAATCTGACCCGGATCGCCGCGGTCGCGCGCCGGTTCGGCCGCATCGTGTTGCCGCGCGGCGCGCACGGTCTGCGCCAACCGGTGCACGTGCAGGATCTCGCGGAAGCCGCATTCCGCTGTCTCGATGTCGAAGCGGCGTCCGGTCGCGGTTATGCGTTGCCCGGCGGCGAAACCTTGGCCTATCGCGACATGGTCGCCCGCGTGCTGGCGGCGCTGCAGCCGCCGGCGACGCTGCATGAAGTGCCGGGCCCGGTGTTCAACGCCATCCTCGCCGCGGCCCATGCCGCCGGCTTCGCGCTGGATTTCAACGAAGCCGCGGTGGTGCGCATGCGCACCGACCAGACCTTCGATCCGGCCGATGCGCACTGCGATTTCGGTTACGCACCGCGCGGGTTCCATCCGACCGCGGCGATGTTCGCGCGGAGCGACGACGACTGAAGCCGTGATGCCGCCGTCGCCATCAGAAGGCGAACGTGTCCTGCGGCAGTTCGAGGTTGCGTTCCAGCCGCAGCACCGAGACGAACACCTTGCCGCCATCGACGAAGCGGAATTCGAAGCCGATCGGTTGGCCATCGTCGCCGATCCAGACCAGGCCGTCGCTCAGATCGCCGACCAGCACCCGTGGCGACAGCCGCGCGCCGGTGAGCGTGCTGCCCTTGGTCTGCGGCAGATCCTTGATCTCGGCGTGGCGCTGCAGTTCGCCCGCGGTGCCGAGCAGGGCCAGCGCGAGCGGATCGGTCACCTGATCGACTTCGGCCTTGCCGGACCATCCGGTGGCCAGATCCCGCCAGCGGACGACACCGGCTTCGGCGACGGCGCGATACTCGTTCTTCTCGCCGGGACGGATCGAGATGCGGAAGCGGTCCGGACGTTCGAACACCACCTGTGCCGGATAGCGTTCATGCGGTGCCGACTGCCCCTCCTTTTCCGGCGGTGCGTACACGTCGACCACCGCATCGAGGCGGCCGTTGAGCGTGGTCTTGTCGAGCAGGGCGAGCGCTTCGCTTGCGGAAGCGGCATGCGTCGTGGACGCGAAGGCGCAGGCCAGCGTCGTCGCGAGGACGGCGGCGGCGCGCATCAGGAGCGATGTCATGTCGAAGGTGTCCTTGATCATGGGGCGCGAGGAAAGGAGCGGACGATCAATTGCGGCAGGCGAGGATGACGCGGGTCTTCAGCGTCGGAGGCGGCGTACTGTTCTGCACGGCGCTGCATTGCGTGCCCGGGGCGATCGCCAGGGGCGTGGCCGACACCATGCCGCCTTCGCTCGGGAATCCCAGCGGCAGACATCCGCCCGGTTCGAGCATGCCGGATGCACCGCCGCCGCCCATGGCGTTGCCGACGGCGACGATGATCGGCACGGTGCTGCTGTTGCAGATCTGCTGCGCGATGAGCCGGCTCGATGCCTGTGGCGCGCCCGGCAGGCTCGCGGAGGCATTCACCGGCGTGTTGCCGTTGCACATGCCGCCATGGGTGAGTTCCACCGCGGTGCCATCGACGAAGCGGGTCGCGCCGACGGTTTCCGGCTTCAGCACCCGATCGCTCATGCGGTTGTTGCCCATCTCGTCGCGATAGGGATAGAGCAGATGATTCGGATGGCCCGGCGTGGGCCGGAACGTCACGGAGACGCTGTCTTCGGTCGGCGCGAAGGTCCGCATGTCCGCGAATGCGGACACCGCGTACGCCGGCAGCGCCATGGAGGTGGAGGTCACGTTGACTGTCGGCGCGAGCGCCGCGCAGTCGAGTCCCGAATGCGAGACGCAGGGCCTCGACCCGGCGATGTCGAAACGCGCGGTCAGCACGTCGCCCGGGCAGTACTGGGCCGGGCTGAGATTCGAGTAGCGCAAGTCCGCGTGCGGGAGCGGGCAACCGGTGCTGGTGAACAGGACGATCGCGGCGAGCGCGCCCAGGATCGGTTTGGCCGGGAAATGGAGCGTCGACATTGGGGTCCTCGAGTGGCTGGAGGGAAGCGGACGTGTTGAGGCGGACAGGTTTCAGCGGCAGGCCATGGTCGCGACCGTGGCGATGGGCATGGGCGGCGTGCCGCCCTGGGTCGCGCTGCAGCGCGCGGCGGGATCGATGGTCGTCGAGCGTGCGTCGACGATGTCGCCGGAACCGAACGCACCGGGCATCCCCGGTGGTCCAGGATTCGTCCAGCAGGCGCGCGGTGCGAGCATCATGTTCGCGCTGAGCCCGGAAGCGCCGGTGATCGTGACGAAGATCGTGGTGTCCTGCGCGTTGCACAGTTGTTGCAGGCGCAGGTTCGACGAGAATTCGGGCAGCCCGGGCAGTGGCGCGGGCGTGTGCGCCGGCATGCTGCCTGCGCACACGCCTTGGTGGGTCAGGGTTTCGTCGTCGGGCATGACGATGCGTTCGGTGCTGCGCACCGTGTCGCGCACGCGCACCTGGACGGTCGTCGGCATGCCGTTGCGATCGATGATCGGGACGAAATAGGTCTGGTCGCCGCTGCTCGAACCGGTGCCGAAGCTCAAGTCGACGCGATCGGCGGTGGGCAGGAAGTCGAGGCCGCCGGCGAACGCGTTGAACTCGCGTGGCGGGAAGGCTTCCGGCGTGCTGGACAACCGGATCAGCGGCGCCGCCGTCGTGCAGTCCAGGCCGGGCCGGGAGACGCAGGCGGTGGTGCCGAGCAGGTCGTATTGCGCCGTCACCCGGTCGCCCGGGCAATAGTGCGCCGGCGTCACCGTCCCGAAGGATCTCGCCGGGATCGGGTGCGGGAACACGCAGCCGTTGGTGAGCAGGACGCCTGCGGCCAGCATGGACAGGCCGAGGCGGGCGGGTCTCTGCAGTGCGTTATGCAGTGCGTGCGGTGGCGTGGTGTTCATGCCGGAACGCTCCTCGGGACCGGTGCGCGCGATGACGCATCCGCCCTGCGTGCGTGGCGGATGCTTCGGTTCTTGTACATTGCGCATCCTTGCGCCGGGACGTGTCGGGTCAGAGCGAGAAATCGCCCGGTTTGGTGGCCACGTTCGGTTTGAAGCTCAATACCGAGACGAACACGCGGCTGTGGTCCGACAGCGTGAATTCGAAGCCGATGGGCTTGTCGTTGTAGAACCAGGTCTTCGACGAGACCACGCTGGCGCCGTAGGCACGCGTGGTCGACTTCGCGCCGCGCAGCGGCGAGTTCGGATTCACCGGGATGTCCTGTGCCGGCGCGTAGCGCGCGATCGCGCCGGCGACGCCGAGCATCGCGCGGGTGAACGGGTCGACGAGCGTGTCGTACTTGCTCTGGCCGCCCATGCCGGTGCCCATGTCCAGCCAGCTCACCACGCCGCCGCTGGCCGCCGCGCGGTACTCGTCCTTCGCGCCGGGGCGCAGTACGAGCCGGAACTGGTTCGGTCGCGCGAACAGCAACTGCGCCGGGATGATCTTCGGCGTGCCGGCGTTGTTCTTCGCGTCGGGCGGCGGATAGAACTCGATGCGTGCTTCGAGCCAGCCGCTCGTGGTGGACTTGTCGAGCGCGGTCAGATCGGCGGTGGCGGTGTTGACGGCGGAGGTGGCGCCCAGCGGCACGAGCAACGCGACGACGGCGGCGGTGATGAAACGACGGATGCGGTTCATGCGGGATTCTTCCTGTGCTCGTGGTCGACGGCGGTCGACGGCCGCATCAGCGGCAGGCCATGTGGGCGACGGTGCGCAGCGTCGCGGGCGGCGTGTTGGGGCCGGTCGCACTGCAGCGTGCGGCGGGATCGGGCGCCAGTGGACGCACATCGACGATCCGCGAGGCATCGGCGCCGGCCGGCACGCCGGGCGCGCTCGTGTCGAGGCAATCGCCGGGGGTGACCATCTGCGAATACGTCGCACCGCTGGCGCCACTGATCGTGATGACGAGCACTGTGCCACTGGTGTTGCACACGTCGACCAGGCGGAGGTTGGGCGAGAAGCGCGGCGTCGGCGCGGGTTCGCCGGGCGCGTAGACATGCGCGCTGCCGGCGCACATGCCGGTGTGGGTCAGTTCGAAGGCCTGGGTGCCGACGATGCGGCGCGCGGTGACGTTGATGTCGGTGACGCCGGTGCGTTGCAGGAAGACGCGGTTGCTGCCCTCGAAGCGGTCGGTCGGGATGGTCACCGGGTTGGCGCTGCTGTGGAACCCCACGGTGACGCTGTCGCCGGATGCCGCGAACGGGAAACTCCCGGTGTAGCCCGGCGGCAGCGATGTCGACGGGAACAGCATCGGCGTGCTGGTGAGGGTCACGGTCGGAAAATAATCCGCACAGTTGATGCCGCTGGTGGCGCAGGTATCGCTGCCCAGGAAATCGTAGCTTGCCGTGAGCGTGTCGCCGGGACAGTACTGCGCCGGCGTCACCTTGCCCCAGCCGGGCGGAATCGGACTGCGATCGAGCAGGCATCCGGTGGCGACGAGCGCGGAACAGGCGGCGATGATGGCGAAGCGCAGAGCGGTATGCAGGGGCGTCTTCATGACGGTCTCCGGGGGAAGGGCGCCTGCGTGGCGCCATGGACCTCACCCCGGAGTTACGCAAGCCGATCGGCCGACCGGACAGCCGAAACTGAACACTGAACCGCACCATGAGACATCCGTCTCAACCGCGTTGCGTCGCCTTCGCTTTCGCCCGCGCGCGCAGCGCGATCGCGAGCACGCCGCCCAGCACCATCGCGCCGCCGATCCACAATTGCGGCCCGGGGCGATCGCCCCAGACGAAGACGCCCAGCGCCACCGCGAACACCGGCGTGAGCAGCAGATACGGCGTCACCTGCACCACCGGATGGCGCTGCACCAGGCCGAAGAACACGCTGTGTCCGATCAGCGATGCGAACACCGCCGAATACACGACCGCGCCCCACGCGGCCGGGCCGGCGCCGCGCAGCGCGTCGATGCCGCCGGGCTCGATCAGCGCGCTGATCGCCAGCAGGGGCAGGATGCCGATCACCGCGGTCCAGCCCTGCATGCTGATCGCGTCGATGCCGCTCAGTCCGCGCATGAACACCGTGCCCAGCGCGATCAGGAACGCGGAGAACAGCATCATCAGCAGCGAGGCCGGATGGTCGAGCACCAGCGGATCGAAGCCGAGCACGAGCACGCCCGCGAAACTCAGGGCGATGGCCGAGCCGGTGCGCCAGGCGAAGCGTTCGCCCAGCAGCCACCACGCCAGCAGCACCGCCATCGGGATGTAGCTCTGCATCACGATCGCGGGCGAGGACAGGTCGCCGGCCATCCGCAGCGCCCACAGGCTGGTGCCGAAATGCAGCGCGCCGTTGAGCAGCGCCACCGCGATCAGGCGCGGCCATTGCGCGCGCGGTGGACGCTTGAGGAACGCGATCAGCAATACGGCCAGCAGCGCCATGCGCAGCGCGCTGAACAGGAACGGCGGCACCTCGCGCAGCGCGAACGCGGAGGTGAGGAAGTTCCCCGCCCAGACCACGCAGACGAGCAGCACGAGCGCGAAGTCGAGCGCGCCGAGGCCGCGCTCGGTCATTGCCGCTTTCGTCACCGCCGTGCCGATGCGACGCGGGGTCGCGCCGCGCGGGCGCGCATCAGTATTTCAGGCCGAGTTTGCGCAGCAGCTTCGCCAGCACCCAGGCCGGGCCGATCAGCAGGTACACCAGATCGGTGAGGAAGCTGGGCTTCTTGCCTTCGATCTTGTGGCCGACGAACTGCGCGATCCACGCGAGCACGAACACCGCGGTCGCGAGCTGCAGCAGACGGATCGTGCCGATCTCGGCATGCAGCCAGCGGTTGAACCACAGCATGATCAGGAACACCGCGAGCATGCCGAAGCCGAGCGTGCGCGAGGCGCGGTAGTAGAACATCCACGCCGCGAACGCGGTGATCGCCGCCCAGAACCCGCTCGCGAACCAGGTGCCCGGCACGGGGATGCACCACAGCAATGCGGTCACCGTCCACAGAATCGTCGGCACCGCGATGAAATGGATGGTCTGGTTGGTGGCGTTCTGGTGGTCGCCGGAATAGCTCGCGAACCAGCGGTCGATCGGACGTTCGGCGAATTGCGGGTCGGCGGTGGTGTTCATCTCTCTGCCTTTTCGATGGAGTGTGGCGGGACTCGGTGTATCGGCATGATGTGTTCGGCCGCGATCAGATAGGTGGCATCGCTCGTTCCCTCGGTCGCGGTCGCGTCGATCGCGAACACGGTGGTGTAGGCGTCGATCGCAGCCAGCCGTGCCGCGACTGCGCGCTCGTCCTCTTCAGCGATCCGGAATCTGGGGTGGAAGAATTCAACCCCGGAACTCATGAAGCATACGCCCGAGAACTCCAGTAGTGGTGACATCGTCTCACCAGCGTATTCTGCCCACATTTGCAGGGTTCCCGAGTCGTAGGACCGGAACATGCAATGCACGATCCCCAGTCGATTGATTGCCGACAGGCTGTCCTGCGTCCAATCATCCTTCACGGTGAACCTCCGTGTCGTCCGATCGCAGGGCCACGTGCTCCGCGGCGATCAGGAATGTCTTCGGTTCCCGATTCGCCATCGTTTCCGTATCGATGGCGAAAACGAAACAATCGTCTCCGAGCGGGACCAGACGACCGACTTTTCCGCGTTCTTCATCATTCGCCATCCTGAACGTCGGATGCGAGAACTCGAACGCGCACTCGACGTATTCGACACCGGAGAATTCGGCGAAAGGCTCAGCGTATTCGGGGGCGCTTCCGCCCGACAAGCAAAGGCGCCAGCCATCGAAACCGGATACGACGCAGTCCCAACCGCATGTGCGGTTCATGGCGGAAAGAATTTCCGCCATCTCATGCGGGGCCAACCGGACGCCTTGTGAGGTGGACAGGCTCATGGCGGTCAGCGCTGTATCCTCAATCCACCGAAATCCCCGCCAAACGCATCAATGCTTCCGCGTATTTCGCACGGGTGCGATCGATCACGTCGGCGGGCAGTCGCGGACCGGGCGCGGTCTTGTTCCAGTCCAGGGTTTCCAGATAGTCGCGCACGAACTGCTTGTCGTAGCTCGGCGGGCTGATCCCGACCTCGTATTCGTCGGCGGGCCAGTAGCGCGACGAATCCGGGGTCAGCATCTCGTCCATCACGTACAGGCGGCCGTCGGCGTCGGTGCCGAACTCGAACTTGGTGTCGGCCAGCAGGATGCCGCGTTCGGCGGCGTAGGCGGCGGCGTAGCGGTAGATGCGCAGGGTCGCGTCGCGCACCTGCTCGGCGAGTTCGGCCCCGACCGTCTTCACCATCGTGTCGAAATCGATGTTCTCGTCGTGATCGCCCACCGCGGCCTTGGTCGAGGGCGTGAAGATCGGTTCGGGCAACTGCTCGGCCTGGCGCAGGCCATCGGGCAGGGCGATGCCGCTGACCCGGCCGGTGCGCTGGTAGTCCTTCCAGCCGCTGCCGATCAGATAACCGCGGGCGATGGCTTCCACCGGCACCGGCTTGAGCTTGCGGGTGACCACCGCGCGCTTCGCGTACGGCGCGGCGTCGACGCCGGGCGGCAGCACCTTCGCCACCTCGATCCCGGTCAGATGGTTGGGCAGGATGTGCGCGGTCTTCTCGAACCAGAAATTGCTGATCTGGCAGAGCATCTCGCCCTTGCCGGGAATCGGGTCGGGCAGCACCACGTCGAAAGCGCTGAGCCGGTCGGTGGCCACGATCAGCAGCAGCGGGCCGTACTCGCGGGCCTCGGGCGGGAGTGCGCCCGGCGCCAGATCGAACACATCGCGGACCTTGCCGCGATGGCGCAGGGTCAGGCCGGGAAGGTCGGATTCGAGCAGGGTGGTCGCCACGCGCAGTCCATCGGAAGCGGTCGGGCCGCCTAGTGTAAGGCCCGCGGACCATCGCGGAAGAGCATCCGGCGCCCGCCGGCCCTGTAAACTGCGCACCATGACCCGTTGGTACGGAAAATTCTTCGGCTTCGTCGCCGGTTGGCTGCTGTTCCGCCACCCCGGCGGCGCCCTCATCGGCCTGCTGCTGGGTCACGCCTTCGACGCCGACTGGTTCAAGAGCCCGCGCGACACCCCCTACCGCGTCCTCGGCCTGACCGAAGACGCCACCGACGCCGAAATCGACCAGGCCTACCGCCGCCTGATCAGCCAGTACCACCCCGACAAACTGACCGGCGTCGCCGAGGAGCTCCGCCGTCAGGCGGAACAGAAGGCCGGCGAGATCAACGCCGCGTACGACCGGATCAGGACTCTCCGCCAGAACGCCCGCAAGTAGGTCCCATGCAACCCACCGTCATCGCTCCGTCCATCCTCTCGGCCAATTTCGCGAAGCTCGGGGAGGAGGTCGACAACGTCCTCGCCGCGGGCGCGGACTGGGTGCATTTCGACGTGATGGACAACCATTACGTGCCCAATCTCACCATCGGTCCTCTGATCTGCGAGGCGCTGCGCAAGCATGGCGTGACCGCGCCGATCGACGTGCATCTGATGGTGGAGCCGGTGGACCGCATCGTGCCGGACTTCGCGAAGGCCGGCGCGTCGCTGATCAGTTTCCATCCCGAAGCCAGTCGTCATGTGCATCGCACGATCCAGCTGATCAAGGCCAGCGGCTGTCAGGCCGGGCTGGTGCTGAATCCGGCGACGCCGGTCGAGGTGCTGGACTACGTGCTGGACGAACTCGATCTGGTGCTGCTGATGTCGGTCAATCCGGGCTTCGGCGGGCAGAGCTTCATTCCCTCGGCGCTGGAGAAGCTGCGCGTGGTGCGTCGGCGGATCGACGCGGCGACGGCGCGGACCGGCAAGTCCATCCGTCTGGAAATCGACGGTGGCGTGAAGGTCGACAACATCGCCGAGATCGCGAAGGCGGGCGCGGACACCTTCGTCGCCGGTTCGGCGATCTTCGGCCAGCCCGATTATCCGGCCATCGTTTCGGCGATGAAGGCCGCCGTGGCGGCGGTGCGGTGAGCGAAAAAAAGGGCGGCGCCTCGCGACGCCGCCCCGGGAGTATTGGAAGCAATCCCGCTTCCGTCCGTCGTCCCTGCGATGGACTCCCATGTTCCGGGTGGGCCGTGACGGCATCGCGACCGGGAGATGACGCGATGATGAAACCGTGGGTGCGGCGGGTCGCCGGAGCCGTTAGCATGTGCCGGTCATGATCGAGACCACGTTCCCGCATCGGGCGGCCCGCGCGGCCGCGCCGGGGCGATGGCGCCGCTGAACCGGCCCGTCGCTCCGTCGCCCTTTTTTTCCAGAGGATGTTCCGCGTGATCCCGTTCGAGCAATTCCAGCAGTACGCCGCCGATGGCCATACCCTGATTCCCGTGGTGCGCGAGGTGCTGTCCGACCTTGACACACCGCTGTCGGTCTATCTCAAGCTGGCCGATGGCCCGCATACCTATCTGTTCGAGTCGGTCGAGGGCGGCGAGCGATTCGGCCGCTACTCGATCATCGGCCTGCCCGCACACCGGGTGTACGCCTTCGCCGGGCACACGCTGTTCGTGACCGAACTGGGCGAACTGGTGGAGAGTCGCGTGGTCGACGATCCGCTGGCCGAAGTCGAGCACCTGCGCGCGGCGCAGAAGATTCCGCGTCTGCCGGGGCTGCCCGGATTCACCGGCGGTCTGGTCGGCTGGTTCGGGTTCGAATGCATCGAATACATCGAGTCGCGGTTGCGTGGCGGCGGCAGGCCCGACGAGTTGGGCACGCCCGACATCCTGCTGATGGACAGCCGCGACGTCGCGGTGTTCGACAACCTCAAGGGCCGGCTGTATCTGATCGTCCACGCCGACCCGCGCGAGCCGCAGGCCTGGGCGCGCGCCAACCGCAGGCTCGACGAACTCACGCATCGTCTGCGCCAGGGCGGGCCGGGCTATCCGGAAGCGCGCGATACCGTCGGACTCAACGAAGCGGATTTCGTGTCCGGCTTCACCCGCGAGGGCTTCATCGCCGCGGTCGAGAAGTCCAAGGACTACATCCGTGCCGGTGACATCTTCCAGGTCGTGCTCAGCCAGCGTCTGTCGGTGCCGTTCAAGGCGCGCCCGGTCGATGTGTATCGCGCCCTGCGCGCGCTCAATCCCTCGCCGTACATGTATTTCCTCGATGTCGGCGGCACCCAGGTGGTGGGCTCGTCGCCGGAGATCCTGGTGCGGCTGGAGCACGACGACGAAGGCGTGGGCCAGGTCACCGTGCGTCCGATCGCCGGCACCCGCCCGCGCGGCCGGACGCACGATGAGGATCTCGCGCTCGAAGCCGAACTGCTGGCCGATCCCAAGGAGCGCGCCGAGCATCTGATGCTGATCGATCTCGGCCGCAACGATGTCGGCCGGGTCAGCGAACCGGGCAGCGTGGAAGTCGGCGACCGTTTCGTGATCGAACGCTACAGCCACGTCATGCACATCGTCAGCGAAGTCACCGGCCGCCTGAAATCCGGTCTGAGCTACGCCGACGTGCTGCGCGCGACCTTTCCCGCCGGCACCGTCAGCGGTGCGCCGAAGATCCGCGCGCTGGAAGTGATCCGGGAACTTGAGCCGGTGAAGCGCAACGTCTACGCCGGCAGCATCGGTTACATCAGCTGGCACGGCGACGCCGATACCGCGATCGCGATCCGCACCGCGGTGATCCAGGACGGCCGCCTCTACGTGCAGGCCGGCGCCGGCATCGTCTACGACTCCGACCCGCAGAAGGAATGGGAAGAGACGATGAACAAGGGTCGCGCGCTGTTCCGTGCGGTCGAGGAAGCGGCGCGCGGGTTGTAGCGCGGCGTCCGTCGCGTTCGCGTGCGGTTCGCGCGGAATCGCGGCAATCCGGCCGGAGACGGAAAACAGGAACGCCCCGCGGTGAACGGGGCGTTCCTGTTTCGAAGCGCGCAGCGATCGCAGGCCCATGGGAGGCCGGCGTCAGTTCATGAATTTCGCGTTGCTGCGGACGACGTCATCGTTCTTGAAGGTCATTCCGGTGGGGTCGTCGAACTGGACGAACTGGGTGTCGACGCGCCCCGACAGCAGGGTGTTCACCGGGTTCGATGCGAGGCTCACCTGCTGCGCGGTCTCGCCGAACAGCTTGAGGGTCGAGGCCTTGTCCAGTCCGCTGTGTTTGTCGAACACGTCGAATCCCTGGTCGACCGCCCGCAGCAGCGGTGCCTTGCCCGACAGGAACGCTTCCGTCGGCGAGCGATTGGTCTCTTTCGCATCCGTGAGCCGATGGCAGAGCTCCGCGTTGTACTCTTCGTTGACCTTGCGCTTGGTGTCCTGTTGCTCGTTGCCCGGCAGGTTCCAGCACTGTGTGGTGCCCTTGACGAATTTTTCGTCGGCCTTGACGACCGTCTCCAGTTCGCCGCTCTTGAGCTCCAGCAGCGTGTTGCGATTCTTCTCGCTCAGGGAAAGATAGCTGTGCGGGTTGCTCAACAGCAGGTCGAGTCGTTCGACGAGTTTGGGATCGTGCTGATGAGTGCTGTTATTGTTGTTGTTGGAGATGCCCTTTCCGGAAGTGATGCCGGAGATACCGCCAAAGGTGTCGTCCTTTCTCGGATGGACGATGCCCTCGACTTCGAGGGCGCCGAAATTCGAAATGTGGTTCGGGTTCCGGTTGAGACGCGAATAGGCATCGACGAGAATCTTCTCGCGTTGAGCGTGATTGAAGCCGAGATCCTCGCGCATGACGAGCTCTTTGACTTCCTTGTAGCGGATCGCGCAAAGCAGGTGGTCTTTCCGCTGTGGCAGGTCATCGTCCGGGTATTTGTCAGCCTGCTGATTGATGTATCGATTGATGCCGTGAAATGAGATCGTGCTCTGCGACGTCGATTTCCGGTCGTTTCCTGACAGATCATTGAGCTTCTGCAGAAGCTGATTCGAGGAAAGCTCCTGTTTTTCGTCGACTTTCCTGGTGCCGCCGCCTGCGTTGTTGCCCATCTTGTCGCTCCTTTTTCATGGATCGTCGTGAGTGGTCGCCTGCGCATTAAGCAGCGCGATCAATGCTTTGGCGTGTATCCGCCGAGACTGTGTCCATCGGGACTGAAGGACATCGTCCGTTCGGAAATGGTATCCGCGCCGCGGCCGGCGAGGGTATGCGAAGGATCCTTGGCCAGGTTCACGCTCATCGCAACCTCGCCGAATGCCTTGAGCGCATCCGTGTTGCGTCCGCCCTGGTAAATGTCGTAGCCGAGGGAGACGGCATTCAACGCGGCGCTCTTTCCGGACATGAACGCGTCCTGTGGGGTTGCATTCGATTGCCCTGCGAGCCCGATTTCCACTGCAAGCTCGCGTGTGTAGTTCTGCTTCAGGTGCTCCCCCGTCGATTCTCGCCGGCTCTCGGGCAGCGTCCAATAGCCCGATGTCGAGCTGACGAATGCCTGGTCCGCCTTCACGATCGTGTCCAGGACCTTGGTATCCAGCGCAAGCAGGTCCTTGGTGGTCATGCCGCTGAGCGAACAGTAACTGTGCGGATCCACTGCGAGTGCGATGGCGGCTTGTCTGGTCGATTCGGGGTGTTTCGGGCCTTCTTCGGTCCTGCTCGACGAGACGGTGTGCGTCGCCGTTTCCCGCGTGGGTTTTTCGATGTGGGCCTGCTCGAGATAGCGCTGTTGTGTGTTGAGGCTGTTGTAAGCGTTGGTGAGCAGCTTGAATCTGGCTTCGCCGTCCATTCCGATGCTGCTGGACAACGCTTCGATGCTCGCGTAGCGGGAGGAGCGTTCGATCGGAGAACTGCCGACCCGCTGGTCCCTGGCGAGACCTTCCTTCTCGTTCAGATACCGGTTCATTCCTTGGACCGATGCATCGTTCGGATCCTTGGATCCATAATTTTGCGAGTAATTGTTGATCTTCGCGATGATCTCCGCGGTCGATTCGAATTTTCCGCCGCCCGACGTGCTCTGACTGCTGCCCATGATCGATCTCCTTGAGGGTTTTCCAGAATCCGCAGGCGCACCATGCCCGGCCTGATCGCGGAAAATCCGGTCGGGTTCACGCGAATCCCGTGAGGTGCTTCATCCGGCGATGGCGCGTGTCTGCGCGACTGGAAGTCTAATGCCGAACGTTTCGGGGCGCATGACGTGGTGCAACATGCGCCCATGCATGGACGTCTGCCATGCATGAGCGCGCATGCGGCCCGTTACATGCCCGGCTGCTGACTGCGCTGCTGAGTGGGCGCTTCCAGTTTCTGCACCTGGCTGTCCGGAACCATCATCGTCGCGATCGACTGGTCGGCGGGCTGTTGTTTGGCCTGGGCGACATTCACCGAAACGCGGTCGGCCGATTCGCTGGTCGGGTCGCCCTGATAGGCGAACACCTGTCCGTTCTTGCCGAGCAGCGCGCCGTCGATGCGCTCCATGCCGGAGGTCTGCGCCTGCAGGGCGGTGGCGGCGGCGACGTTGCGCAATTCCTCGCCTTTCAGGCCGAGACCGTCGACCTTCTTCAGCGCGTCTTCCGCCTGGCGATACAGGGCCGGTTCCGGCGCCGGTGCGTCGACGACCGGCTTCTTCGGGCTGCTGTCGGTGAACTTCAGTCCGGTGTCGAGCAGCGATTTGTTCAGCCCGAGGTCCTTCATGTCCAGACGCACCTCGGGCGCGGTCGCCTTCGGGTCGATCTTCTTCGCGTCGGCCAGCGTTTTCTTCTCGACGTCGTCGATGACGTTGAGCGCCCACTCGCCGTAATAGTTCGGATAGTCCTGGTTGCCCTTGGCGCCGATCCTCGCCGAACTCGGCGGCTGATCGAAGTAGTACTTGCCCATCGCCTTCACGTTCTCGGGCGTGGTCTTCATCGTCATGTCGGACTCGATGCTGAGCCCCGGCTTGAGCGCGTAGCTGAACGCCGGTGCCTTGCCGCTGCGCTCGATGAAATCCTCCATGCGCGCCGGATGCGCGTTGTAGAGGTCCTTGAGCGTCGCCTTGGGATTGTCCTGCAGCACCTGCGAGGCGATGGCGTTGTAGCCGCCGATGTGCGCGCCGGCCTCGTCCTGGCGATAGCCCTGGATGAGATCCTTCACTGCGGGGGTGTAGTCGTGCGGGCTCGGGCTTTTCGCGACCTTGTCGACGTCCTTGAGGAAGCTGTCGATGGCCTTGTCGCTGGCGGTGCTGTTGAACGAATGCTGGATCTCGTGGCCCATCACGAACACGAGTTCGGCGGCGTCGCTCTTGTTCGTGGCGGAGGATTTCAGCACGTCGAGCGGAAGCTCGATCGCCTTGTTGTCGCTGTCGTAGGCGCCGCCGGCGTGGGCGCCGGCCGGCAGCATCGTGAACTTCTCGAGATGCCCGCGGGCGATCGAATCGAGGATCCGCTCCTTCAGGAACGGGGAATCGTCGATCAGCGCGCGCAGGTTCTTTCCGGGCGTTTCGGTCGCGGTGTCGTTCGCTTTCTCGAACGCCGCCAGCATCTTCTCGAGTTTGGGTTCCGCGGTCTTGCGCAGCACGTCATCGGGAACAGCCGCCATGTCGATCTCCCTCAGGCGTGGATGATGAGTTTGGAAACGCAGGCGTGTTCGGCCCGGTCGTCGTTCTCGCCGCGGACATGGATCTGCACGGCGACGCCGTCGCGCGTGAAGGTCCAGTGGTCGATCCCGCCGTGCTTGCCGTAGGCCGGAGACGCGCGATAGCCGGCGGCGGCGAGGGCCTCGGCATAGGCGTCGAAGTCGAGTTCGCAGATCGGCGCCATGTCGGCGTTGCTCCGGCTCTCGTCATCGAACGAGAGCATCACCCGTGACGGCGCGCTGCCGTCGCTTTCCGGCAGCGAGACCAGGTTGTAGGCCCAGGCGTCGGTGAGCTGACCGCTGAAACCGTATTCGTTGCGATCGTCGGGGTTGTATTCGACCCTGATGCCGGTGAGCTGCTCGACGCGCTGCGGCGAGAGATCGGCGCGGCCGCGCACGTTCTCGACCAGGCGGAGGACGCGTTTGCCGATCTCGTCGGCGCTGGCGGGCGGAGCGATGTGATTCATGGAAGTGCGATCCGGAAACGGGAGCGGTCGGGAAGAGGGCGACGACATGACCAACGCGACCGACCGGGCGGAGTGGCCAGTCGGCCGCTGCGTCCGGTCGGGCCGGGGAGGCTCAGCGCTGGACGGCGGTCGCCTGCACCGGGGCTTCGGGCGTGGGCTGCGGCGTCTGCTGCAGTTGGCCGAGCTGCGCGAGCGACTTGGCCGCCGGCTCGTTGCCCGCCTGTTGCATGTCGACGACCGAGCGCTTGACGTGGTCGCTGGACGGATCGCCCTGGTAGGCGATCAGGGCGCCGTCCTTGCCCTTGAGCGCGCCGTTGATCTCGGTCAGTCCGTCGCGCTGCGCCTGCAGGGCCAGCATCGCGCTCATGTTGGCGAAGCGCGCGGCGTCCGCGCCGTTCGGCTCGATCCCCGCACGGATCAGCGCGCTTTCCGCCTGGGTCTGCAGCGACGCCGGTCCGCGCGCGTGTTCGGCGGTGATGATCGGTTCCTCGGAACTGGAGCTGCTGCTCTTCGGCTTGGCTTTCGGGTCCACGGCAGGCGCGGGCTTGGGCGCTTCCTCGATCTTGACCGGCGTGGTGTCGGTGTATTTGAGGCCCGTGGTCAGCAGCGATTTGGTCGCGCCGACCTTCTGCAGATCGACCTCCACCTGCGGCTCCTTCGCGGTCGGGTCGGCCAGTTTCGCCTTGGCGTAGGCCGCCTTCTCGACCTTGTCGATCGCGTCCATCTTCGCGTCGGCGTAGTAGGTCGGGTAGTCCTGATTGCCGTTCTTGCCGATGTTGGTGAGGTGCGCGGGCGAATCGAAATAGATCTTGCCGATCGTCGCCAGATTTTCCTTGGTCGACGCCAGGGTCATGTCCGGGCTCTGCGTGAGTCCCGGTTTCAGCGCGAAGGTGAAGTTCGGGGCGGTGCCGCTGCGGTCGATGAAGTCCTGCATGCGGCCGGGCACGGATTCATAGAGCTCCTTCAGGGTCGGCGCCTTGCCGTTGTCCTTGGTCAGCTTGGAGACCATCGCGTTGAAGCCGCCCAGATGCGCATTGCCTTCATTCTCGCGCTGGAACTGCACGTAGTCGGCAATCGGCTTGGTGTAGTCGTGTTTGGCGTCCTTGCTTTCGGAGATGGTCTTCACCTCCTTGTCGAAGGCGGCGTTCGCGGCGGTGCGCTGGGTGCCGTAATGCGCATGCTCGATTTCATGGCCGAGCACGAAGGTGATTTCGCCCTGCTGTTTCGGGTCGTTCAATTTGTCGACCGGCACCTTCATCGTTTTCGTGCCGGAACTGTAGGAGCCGCCGGCATGGGCGTCGGCGGCCAGCGGTTCGATCTTGACCAGCAGGCCCTTGTCGACCGCGTCGGCCATCCGCGCCTTCAGCGCCGGCGATTTGTCCAGCCATTCGCGCAGGGTCTTGCCCGGATCGGTGGTGTCGGTCTTGGCGCTCTCCTGGAATTCCTTGAGGAGCTTTTCGAGTTTTTCTTCGGGGGTCGGCATGACGCGCTCTTCAAACGTTGACGATCATCATCGAGGCGCAGAGACGGTCGGCGCGCGCCTCGCTCTGGCCACGGACGTGGATCTGCACGGTCACGTTGCCGCGCGTGTACTCCCAGTATTCGACCTGGTCCAGGCGCCCGAGACTGGGGCGCGATGCGAAGCCTGCGTCGGTCAGCGCCTTCGCGTAGTCGTCGAAGCCCAGCGCGCAGACCGGTGCCATGTCCGCGTGGTTGTGGGTCTGATCGTCGAAGGAGAACATCAGCCGGTTGGGCTTGCCGTCGGGGCCAGGCAGCGACACCAGGTTGTAGACCCAGGTGTCGTCCACGGCTTCGCCGAAGCCGTACTGCTTCGGATCGTCGTTGCCGTAACGCACCTCGATACCGGTCAGTTCGCGGATCCGCGCCGGGGTGATGTCGTCGGGTCCGCGTACGTTCGTGAACAGGCGCAGCATGCGCCGGGAGATGTCTTCGGCGGAAATGGAGAGGGTCGTTGCGTTCATGGCGGTTCCGTTTGCGGGTGAGGGCGGTGCGGCCTCGCGCGGCGCCCGGGCGGGCGCGCAGGCGCAGGCTGCGAGCGCGAGCAGTGCGACCGATGGCGCCGACGCCCATCGGCGACGGTCGGCGGGCGGGCGCGGTTTCGGCGGCGGGCCGGGATGCAGCGTGCGTTCCATCGATCTGTCCGCGGGGGCGGAGACTGTGGCGGGGCCGGGCAGGGGATCCGTATCGCCGGATGCGCACTGCCGTAGGAGAGTACACGAGCTGTGGCGCAGGAACCGGCCATCGGCCGGGGCGGCAGCGCCGGAAGACCCGCGGCCGGTCGGCTCAGAACAGCAGGTTCGCCACCAGCACCACGATGCCGGTATAGAGCAGGCACAGCGGGCCGCCGATCTTCCACAGTTCCTTCGCGGTGTAGCCCGCGGGACCGGTGATCATCGACATCACCGGGTTGGAAGCGGTCATGAAATTGTTCGAGGCCGACAGCGCCACGATCAGCGCGAACGCGGTCGGATCGCTGCCGGCGGCGAGGGCGAGGTTGATCGCGATCGGCACCATCACGATGGTCGCGCCGACGTGGCTGATCACCAGCGAGAACGCGGTGGTGAGCAGGCCGATCGCGATTTCCAGCAGCCAGACCGGCGTGCCTTCGGGCAGGCGATCGAGAGTGTGCGCGGCGACCCATGCGGCGGCGCCGCTGGAATCCATCGCCCAGCCCAGCGGGATGAGGCAGGCCATCAGGAACACCGTCTTCCAGTTGATCGCGGCGTAGGCCTCGTCCATCTTCAGCACGCCGGTGACGAGCATGCCGGCGACGCCGGTCATCAGCGCGACCGAGGCCGGAATCCGCGAGGACAGCGCGATCAGCATGGTGATCGCGAAGATGGTCATCGCGATCTTGAACTTGTGCGGGCGCTGTTCGGCCTTGGGGTAGTCGGTCACCGGCACGAAGTCGCGGTTGCTCGCCGCCTGCGCCAGGTCGGTCCAGATGCTGTGCAGCACCAGCAGGTCGCCGGCGCGCAACGGCTGCTCGCGCACGTTCTCGCGCAGCACCTGCTTGTCGCGGTTGATCGCGAGCAGGCGCAGGTTGAAGCGCTTGCGCAGTTTCAGCTGGGTGGCGGTCTTGCCGATGAAGGTGGAGGTGGGCGGGATCACCGCTTCGGAAATGCCGGCGCGGGCTGGATTGAAGAGGTCGGCGAATTCGCGCAGCCGCGCGCTCATGCGCAGGAAGCGGTTCTGCGCGAAATCGACGATCGCCGCGCGCGGCCCCATCACGCCGAGCACGCTGCCGACCCAGATGCGCGCGTCGCCCGGTGGCGCCAGACGCGATTCGTTGCCGGTCTTCAGCGCCAGGATCAGCGGCGCGTCGTGGAGGTCCTCGGTTTCGCGCAGCGACATCCCCACCAGCGGACTGTCGGCGGTGACCGTCAGTTCGTAGACCTCGCCGTCGATGCCGTAGGCGCTGGCGAAATAGCTCTGCGTGCGCGCCGGCGTGACGCCGGTGTCGACATCCTCGTCGTGCAGGCGACGGCTGCCGAAGAAATGGAAATAGGCCAGACCGGCGGCCAGCAGCGCCAGGCCGATCGGCAGCGGCGCGAACATCGGCAGCGGCTTGAGCGTCATCAACCCCGACGGCAGGTTGGCGTTGGCCGAGACCAGCAGATCGTTGAGCAGGATCAGCGGCGAGTTGCCGACCATGGTCAGCGCGCCGCCCATGACGATGCCCACCGCGATCGGCAGCAGCAGCCGCGACAGCGGCAGACCGGTGCGCGAGGACAGCCGCGAGGCGACCGGCAGATACAGCGCCATCACCGACGGGTTCTGCATCACCGAGGAGTTGAGGCCGGCGATGGCCGACGTGAACAGGATCAGCCGTTGTTCGACGCCGTGGGCGCGCCGCAGCAGCCACGCGGCGAGACGATTGAGCGCGCCGGTGCGGTCCAGCCCGGCGCCGAGGATCATCGTCGCGATCACGCTCATCACCGCGTTGCCGGAAAATCCGTTGAACAGATCTTCCGGTGCGACCAGTCCGGTCAGGCCGAGCAGCACCAGTACCACCAGCGCGACCACGTCGGCGCGCAGCCGCTCGAACAGGAACAACACCATCGTCAGCACCGTCAGCCCGAGAACGAGCTGCATGTCGCTGGTGAGGGTGAGGGTGTTCTCCATCGTGTGCGGTTTACGTCGATTCGACCCTGTCGTACAGCAGATCCCACACGCCATGGCCGAGTTTCCGGCCGCGGGTCTCGAAATGCGTCTGCGGCCGCCATTCCGGTCGCGGGACCGCGCCGCGCGCGCCGGCGACGTTGCGCAGGCCCGGCGTCGCGTCGAGCACGTCCCACATGTGCTCGGCGTAGGCTTCCCAGTCGGTGGCCAGATGCAGGCGACCGCCGATGCGCAGCTTGCGCGTCAGCAGCGCGGCGAAGTCCGATTGCACCAGTCGACGCTTGTTGTGGCGCTTCTTGTGCCAGGGATCGGGGAAGTAGATCCGGACCTCGTCGAGCGAACCGTCGGCGATCTCGTGCTCCAGCACCTCCACCGCGTCGTGACGGTAGACGCGGACGTGGTCGCTGCCGTCCTCGGCCAGTGCGTTCAACAACCGGCCGACGCCGGGGGCATGCACTTCGATGCCGATGTAATCGCGGGACGGGTCCTGTTTCGCCGCGAAGCGCAGCGCTTCGCCGTTGCCGAAACCGATCTCGACCACCCGCGGCGAGGTGCGGCCGAACACGGCGTCGTAATCGCGCGGACCGGCGGTGTAGTCCAGCCCGAACCGCGGCCACAAATCGTCGAACGCCCGCTGCTGCGCCGGGCTGAAGCGCCCCTGGCGCAGCACGAAACTGCGGATCTTGCGTTGTCCGGGGTCGACCGTGAACGGCTGGTCGAGCTCCCGCGCGTTGTGCGCATCCTGCGGCGGGCGCGCTTCTCCGCTCATCCGATCAGTCCATCCACCGGCGACGACGCCGAGGCGAAGCGCTTGCGCGGGATGCGGCCGGACAGGAAGGCGTGGCGGCCGGCTTCGATCGCGAGCTTCATCGCCAGGGCCATGCGTACCGGGTCCTTCGCGCCGGCGATCGCGGTGTTCATCAGCACGCCGTCGCAGCCCAGTTCCATCGCGATCGCGGCGTCCGAGGCGGTGCCGACGCCGGCGTCGACCAGGATCGGCACCTTCGCGTTCTCGACGATTTCCAGCAGGTTGTAGCGGTTCTGGATGCCGAGGCCGGAGCCGATCGGCGCGGCCAGCGGCATCACCGCGCAGCAGCCGATCTCTTCCAGACGCTTGGCCAGGATCGGGTCGTCGCTGGTGTAGACCATCACGTCGAAGCCGTCGGCGACCAGCGTTTCCGCGGCTTTCAGCGTCTGCACCACGTCGGGGAACAGCGTGCGCTGGTCGCCCAGCACTTCGAGCTTGGTCAGCGCATGGCCGTCGAGCAGCTCGCGCGCCAGCCGGCAGGTGCGCACCGCGTCTTCGGCGGTGTAGCAGCCGGCGGTGTTGGGCAGGATGGTGTAGCGCTCGGGCGGCAGCACGTCGAGCAGGTTGGGCTCGTCCGGGTTCTGGCCGATGTTCGTGCGCCGGATGGCGACGGTGACGATCTCGGCGCCCGCGGCCTCGGTGGCGCGGCGGGTTTCGTCGAGGTCGCGGAATTTGCCGGTGCCGGTCAGCAGACGCGAACGATAGGCTTTGCCGGCGATGACGAGCGGGTCGTTGAAGTCGTGGGGCGTGGTCATCGCCGAATTATCGCCCAAATCATCGCCCCCGCGCCGCGCTTGGCGATGACTCGTGCGTCGTCGCGGCGTTCACCTCAGCCCGAGCCAGCCGCCGACGACCTCGCGCAGCGTGTCCACCCCGGTCTTCGACTCGGCCGAGAAGGTCTGCACGCTCACGCTGTCGCCGAAATGCGATTGCAGATCCTTGCGCACCGCGAGCAGGACGTTGCCGGCCGCGCCGCGACCGAGCTTGTCGGCCTTGGTCAGCAGTGCGTGGGCGGGCAGGCCGCGTTCGACGGCGTAGGCGAGCATCTGCCGGTCGTAGTCCTTCAGCGGATGGCGGATGTCCATCACCACCACCAGCCCCTTCAGTGCCTCGCGGCTGCGGAAGTACTGGTCGATGAAGGCCTGCCAGTGCGCCTGCAGGTCCTGCGGCACCTTGGCGTAGCCGTAGCCGGGCAGGTCGACCAGGAACCGCTCGGCGTGCGGAGGCAGTTCGAAGAACACCAGCTGCTGGGTGCGGCCGGGCGTCTTCGACACCCGGGCCAGCGCGTTCTGCTGGCACAAGGCGTTGAGCGCGCTGGACTTTCCGGCGTTGGAGCGGCCGGCGAAAGCGACTTCGGCACCCCCGTCCGGCGGCAACTGGCGCGGCGTATGGGCGGCCAGCAGATAGCTGGCGCGGGCGAACGGGTTCGGAGGATTGGCCATCGGCATAGGATCGCATGCCGGTCGGCCCGGCCGGCATCGGCGGCCGCGGATGGCGTGCGATCGATGATGTTTGACCCTGTCCCGGCCGCCGACGATAATTTCAGGGTTTCGGCCTGTGGTCGGTCCATCCCCGGCCCCGCGCCCCGCCTTTTCCGGGCCCCCGTCTTTCTTGGAGTGTTGAGCATGCGTCACGCCCGTGCCCTCGGTTTCGCCGGTCTCGCGGTTTTCGCGGTCGCGGCGGTCGCCATCGCCCAGACCACGGTCACGCCCGCCCCGGAGGCTCCGCCGGTCGAGACCGCGCCGCTCGATGCCGCGGCCGCGGCCGCCGAGATGGCCGCCGCCAAGGGTGGCGATCCGCAGGCCGGCGCGACCAAGGCCGGCGCCTGCGCCGCCTGCCACGGCCTCGACGGCAACGCCACCGATCCGACCCTGTACCCGCGTCTGGCCGGGCAGAGCGAACGCTACATCGCCCGCCAGCTGTCCCTCTTCAAGAGCGGCGAGCGCGCCAACCCGATCATGCAGCCGTTCGCCGCCGCGCTCAGCGCCCAGGACATGCGCGATATCGGCGCCTATTACGCGACCCAGAAGTCCGGTGCCGGCATCGCCGACGACGCGGTCATCGCCGATGGCGCGAACAAGGGCCTGAAGTTCTACGAAGTCGGCCAGAAGCTCTATCGCAGCGGCGACACCAGCCGCGGCATTCCGGCGTGCATGGCCTGCCACGGCCCGTCCGGCGCCGGCAACCCGGGCCCGGCCTATCCGCACGTCGGCGGTCAGCAGGCCTGGTACACCGCCCGTCGTCTGCAGGAATACCGCGCCGGCACCACCGCCGAGAAGGATCCGGCCCTCTTCCACGTCATGTCCACGGTGGCCAAGTCGTTGACCGACGAGGAAATCCAGTCCCTGTCCAGCTACATGCAGGGTCTGCATGCGCGGACCGCCGAGACCGCCGGCGGCAAGGGCTGAGCCCACGCGTTCCGCGCGCGCCGCGGTTCGCATCCCGCTTTTCCGCTTGTTTCGGAACGCCGGCACGGACATGCTCTGGGCCGGCGTTTTTCGTTCCGGTCACCGGCCGCAGGTCGCTGACCACGCCGCCCGGCCCTAGATAGTCGTCCCCTCTCCAATCCCCCGTCCCCGATTCCCCGTCCCCCAGGAAGTCCTCCATGTCGCGCGCCTTCGCCTGGTTGCTGTTGCTGATCCTCCCGCTGACCGCCTGTGCCCAGGCGCCCGCCGGCCCGCCGCAGCCGGGCGTCGACTACGAAGTGCTGCCCGAAGGCCAGCGCTGGCAGCCGCCGAAGGCCGGACGGATCGAGGTGGTCGAGGTCTTCGCCTACTGGTGCCATCACTGCGCGGACTTCCAGTCGCTGGTTGACGCCTGGAAGAAGACCAAGGCGGCGGACGTGGATTTCCATTACGTGCCGGCCGCGTTCGATCCCGAGGACACCTACGCCCGGGCCTATTTCGCCGCCGAAAGCGCCAAGGCGGTGGCGAAGGTGCATCAGCCGCTGTTCGACGCCATCCACGAACGCGGCAGTCTGCCGCGCAGCAACGCCACGCTGGACGAACTGGGAACCTGGTTCGCGCAGCAGGGTCTGAACCGCGCGAAGATGGTCGCTTCGATGCAGTCGAAGGCGGTCGACGCCAGGATGACGCAGGCGCGCGACTTCGCGGTCGCGAACCGCGTCAGCGGCACGCCGACCCTGATCGTCAACGGCAAGTACGTGGTCCGCTCGCGGCGTCTCGAAGACCGCATGCGCGTGGTCGACGCGCTGGTCGCCATGGAACGCGCCGCGGCGAAGAAGCGCTGAGGCCCCCGGAAATCCGATTGGAGAAACACCCGATGAAGCGAAGCACGATGACCCGACACACGATCCTCGCACTGCTGGCCGCGCTGGCGCTGGCCGCATGCACCGGCGAGAAGCAGGACACCGCCGAGGCGCCCGCCGCCGCCACCGAAACCGCCGGAGCGCCGGTCGACGACGCCGCGACCATGGCCGCCGCAGAAGCCGCCGCGAAGGCGTCGACCGATCCGAACGCGCCCGCCGCCGATCCCGCCGCCGCGCCGGCCGATCCCACCGCCGCACCGCCGCCGGCCGCCGCCGAAGACGGGATTCCGGGCCTGAAGCTCGGCGCCGACTACTCGCTGATCAAGGGCGGCCAGCCGTTCGAGCCGCTCAACGGCAAGATCGAGGTGGTGGAAGTCTTCAATTTCGTCTGCCCGGCCTGCGCCATGTTCCAGCCGAAGGTCGTGGAGTGGAAGAAGACGCTGGCGCCGGACGTGCGCTTCACCTACGTGCCGGCGGCGTTCGGCGGCAACTGGGATCAGTACGTGCGCAGCTTCTACACCGCGCAGATGATGGGCATCGCCGAGAAGGCGCACGAACGCACCTACGACGCGATCCATCTGGAGAACGTGCTCAAGGGCGAGCGCGGCGAGGACAGCGATGCCGACATCGCCAGGTTCTACGCCCGCTTCGGCGTCGACGCCAAGCTGTTCGCCGGCAACATGAAGAGCTTCGCGGTCAACGGCAAGTTCAACAAGGCACGCCAGTACATCATCCAGCAGCAGGTCAACAGCACGCCGACCCTGATCGTGAACGGCAAGTACAAGGTCGAGGGCCGGACCTGGGAAGACCGTCTGCGCATCGCCAGCGCGCTGATCGACCACGTGCGCAGCCAGTCCGCAGCGCCCGCGGCGCCGGCCACGCCCTGATCGGGAGCGTCCGGCCACCCGACATGGTGTTGCAGGCCGACCATCCGGCTTCGGCCGTCGCGTCGCAGACGCGGCGGCTGAAGCTGTTGAGCGCCAACATCCAGGCTGGCGCCAGCACCCGCCGTTACGCCGACTACGCCACCCGCAGCTGGTCGCACGTGCTGCCGGCCGGCAACAAGCGCGCCTCGCTCGACGCCATCGCCGATCTCGCGGCGCAGCACGACATCGTCGGATTGCAGGAAAGCGACCCGGGCAGTTGGCGGTCGGGCTTCACCAATCAGACCCACTACCTCGCCGAGCGCGCCGGCTTCGATTTCTGGAGCCATCAGCCGAACCGCAGCGTCGGCGTGGTCGCCGCCAACCGCCGGGTCGGCGTGGTCGCTTCCAGCGCCAACGCACTGCTGTCGCGGATGGAGCCGGTCGAGGTCCACGACCACCCGCTGCCCGGCCGCATCTCCGGCCGCGGCGTGCTGATCGCCCGCTTCGGGCGCGATGCCCGCAGCCTGACCGTGGCGGTGGCGCATCTGTCGCTGGGCGCGGGGTCGCGCAAGTCGCAGTTGGCTTTCATCGGCGAGCTGTTGCAGGACCATCCGAATTCCGTGCTGATGGGCGATTTCAACTGCACGGCGGAACAGCCGGAGATGTCGGTGCTGTTCCAGCGCACCCGGCTGCAGCCGCCGGTCAGCACCGTGCACACGTTTCCCAGCTGGCGGCCGCAGCGCGCGATCGACCACATCCTGGTCGGCGACGGCCTGAGCTGTGCCCAACTGCGCGCGCTGCCCGCGGCATGGTCCGATCACCTGGCGCTGTCGGTCGATCTGGACGTGCCGGCGACGCTCATCGGCTGAACCGGCCTCGCGGGAGTCGATGTTGATTTGAGTCAAGGCGGCCCGTCCGGCCCCCGCCTAGGCTGCGGCGCATGATCCCTGCCCTCGCTTTCGACGCCGACCTGCTGCGCCGCTACGACCGGCCCGGCCCGCGCTACACCTCGTATCCGACCGCGCCCCAGTTCAGCGCCGACTTCGGCGAGGCCGCCCTGTTGCGCGCGATCCAGGACAGCAACGGCGACCCGATCCCGCGCCGGTTGTCGCTGTACGTCCATGTGCCGTTCTGCCTCAGTCCCTGTTTCTACTGCGGCTGCAATCGGGTCATCACCCGCGACAAGAGCCGGGCGGATGGCTATCTGACCCATCTGTGCCGCGAGATCGCGATGATCGCGCCGCTGTTCGATCGCGATCGCGAAGTCATCCAGCTGCATTTCGGCGGCGGCACCCCGAACTTCCTCAGCCCGACCCAGCTGCGCTGCACCGTCGACGTGCTCAAGCGCCATTTCCGCTTCAGTGACGCGGCCGATCGCGACATCTCCATCGAACTGGATCCGCGCACGGTGCTGCCGCACGATCTCGGCGAGCTGGCGCTGGCCGGGTTCAATCGCGCCAGTCTGGGCGTGCAGGATTTCGACCCGGCGGTGCAGGCGGCGGTGAACCGCATCCAGGGCGTCGAGCAGACCCGGGCCGTGGTCGATGCCTGTCGCGAGCACGGCTTCCGTTCGGTCAACATCGATCTGATCTACGGCCTGCCGAACCAGAGCCTCGACGGCTTCCGGCGGACGCTGGACACCGTGATCGCGATGCGTCCGGACCGGTTGGCGGTCTACAGCTACGCCCACCTGCCCGACATGTTCAAGGCCCAGCGCCAGCTCGACGCCAGCCTGCTGCCCGACGCCGAGACCAAGCTGTCCCTGCTGCAACTGGCGATCGAGACCTTGACCGCCGCCGGCTACGTCTACATCGGCATGGATCACTTCGCGTTGCCCGACGACGAGCTGGCCCAGGCCCAGGCACGAGGCGGCCTGCACCGCAACTTCATGGGCTACACCACCCATGCCGACAGCGATCTGGTGGGGCTCGGGGTGAGCGCGATCAGCCACGTCGGCGAGAGCTTCAGCCAGAACCCCCGCGATCTGCCGAGCTGGCAGACGGCGCTGGACGAGGGCCGGTTGCCGGTGTTCCGCGGCATGTTCCTGTCCGAGGACGACCAATTGCGGGCCGACCTGATCCAGCGCCTGATGTGCCAGGGCGAAATCCCGATTTCGGCTCTGGAACGACGCTACGCCATCGATTTCCCGGTCTATTTCGCCGACGCGCTGGAGCGGCTGCAGCCGCTGGCGGCCGACGGCCTGGTCCAGATCGGGCACGAGCGGATCGACGTCACCGCGCGCGGGCGGCTGCTGTTGCGTAATATCGCCATGTGCTTCGACCAGTATCTCCAGCAGCCGGCCGAGAAACCCCGCTTCTCGCGCGCCATCTGACTCGCGTCCCGGGGGCCGCGTGAATCGACCGCCGTCCCCGCAGGTCTTCCCGCGCGTCGATGCGCGCACGCTGTCCGACGATGGCGACGAGTTCCATTTCTGCACCACCTGCGCGTTTTCCCAGGCCTGTCTCTCGGAAGGCATGGACAAGACCGCGCTGCGAGATCTGCACGTGCTGGTGGAGCATGTCGGCCCCTTCCACGCGGGTGAGCACATATTCCGCGAGGGCGATCCGTTCGAGGCGATCGCCGCGGTCCGCGCCGGCACGGTCAAGACCTACGTGGTCGACCGCGACGGACGCGAACACGTCCTCGGTTTCCATCTGCCGGGCGAAGTGATCGGACTCAACGCCATCGATGGCGATCATTACCCCTGCAATGCGGTCGCCCTGGACACGGTGATGCTGTGCCGGTATTCGTTTCCCAGGATCGCGGTACTCGCGGCCCGCATCCCGGGCATCCAGAAGCAACTGTTCCGCCTGCTCAGCCGCGACATCGGCCGCGCGGCGCTGCTCGCCGGCGACTGGTCGGCGGACCAGCGCATGGCCGCGTTCCTGATCGGTCTTTCGCGCCGGTTGTCCGAACGCGGTTTTTCGGCCAGCCGCTTCCAGCTGACCATGGCGCGCACCGACATCGCCAACTATCTGCGCCTGGCGCCGGAAACCGTGAGCCGGGTGCTGCGCCGTTTCGACGACGACGGCCTGCTGCGGGTGGACCGCCGCGAAGTGGAACTGCTCGACCGCGATGCGCTGATGGCGCTCGCCGCGCCCGTCCTGCGCGAATGAGGCCGATGCCCTGGTCGTGCGGCCCGCACGCCGCACGACCGGGATTCTCTTGATCTGGGTCATCGACCCGTCTCCGCGACGCGCGGACCATCTGCTCCACCTTCCGGAGGAGCTCTCTCCCATGTCCACCACCCGCAGACTGTGGTGGGGCCTCGCGGCCCTGCTCATCGCCGGTTTCGGAACGCTGCTGTGGATGGGCGGCGAAGTGCATCGACAGGCGCCGCCGATGCCCGAAGCCGTCGTGTCCGACGACGGCGGTACCGTCTATACCCGCGCCGACATCGAACGCGGCCGCCAAGTCTGGCAAAGCATCGGCGGCCAACAGCTCGGTTCGATCTGGGGCCACGGCGCGCTGGTCGCGCCCGACTGGAGCGCCGATTGGCTGCATCGCGAAACCGAAGCCTGGCTCGACCTGCGGGCGCGGTCCGCGCATGGCAAGCCCTATGCCGAACTCGGCGAGGGCGATCGCGCGAAACTGCAGGCCGAACTGCGGCCGCTGATCCGCGAGAACGGTTACGACGCCGACAGCGGTCGCATCGCCATCGGCGCGGAACGCGCACGCGCGATCGCCGTCGTCGCCGCGCATTACGACAGCCTGTTCTCGGCCGATCCGGCCACCCACGGATTGCGCGAAACCTATGCGATGCGCGAGAACACCGTGCCCGATCCGGCCCACAGGCGCGCGCTCGCCGCGTTCTTCTGGTGGACCAGCTGGGCCGCGGTGACGAACCGTCCCGATGCGACCGTCAGTTACACGCAGAATTGGCCGTACGAGCCGCTGGTCGGCAATACCGCGACGCCGTCGAGCCTGATCTGGACCGTGTTCAGCGTCGTCTTCATGATCGCCGGCATCGGCCTGCTCGGTTGGCATTATGCGGTCTGGCATGGCAAGGACGTGCCGGCGGTACCACCCGAGACCGATCCGCTGCGCGCGCTGGTGCCGACGCCATCGATGCGCGCCACCGCGAAATATTTCTGGGTGGTGCTGGTGTTGTTCCTCGTGCAGATCCTGCTCGGTGCGACCACCGCGCATTACCAGGTCGAAGGCCAACAGGCCTACGGCGTCGCGATCTCGGAATTCCTGCCGTACTCGCTCACCCGCAGCTGGCATACGCAACTCGCGGTGCTGTGGATCGCGGTGGCCTGGCTCGGCACCGGGCTGTACATCGGTCCCGCGGTGTCGGGGCATGAACCGAAATTCCAGCGCCTCGGCGTGAATGTCCTGTTTCTCTGCCTGCTGGTCATCGTGGTCGGCGCGTTCGCCGGGCAATGGATGGCGGTGATGCAGAAGCTCGGCCTCGACAACAATTTCTGGTTCGGCCATCAGGGCTGGGAATATACCGACATCGGCCGTTTCTGGCAGTGGTTCCTGTTCATCGGCCTGATCCTGTGGTTGTTGCTGGTCGGGCGCGCGTTGTGGCCGGCGCTGCGGCGTCGCGACGAAACCTCGTCGATCGTCGGTCTGCTGTTCCTGTCCACCATCGCGATCGGCCTGCTGTTCGGCGCCGGCCTGATGTGGAAGGAGCACACCCACCTCTCGATGGTCGAATACTGGCGCTGGTGGGTGGTGCATCTGTGGGTCGAAGGCTTCTTCGAAGTGTTCGCCGCCGCGGTCATCAGCTTCATCTTCGTGAAGCTCGGACTGATCCGCGGCGGCACCGCGACCGTCAACGTGCTGTTCGCGACCATCGTGTTCATGGCCGGCGGCATTCTCGGCACGTTCCATCACCTGTACTTCACCGGCACCACGACCGCGGTGATCGCGCTGGGCGCCAGCTTCTCGGCGCTGGAAGTGGTGCCGCTGGCGTTGATCGGCCTGGAAGCCTACGACACGTACAGGCACAGCAAGGCCACGCCGTGGATGCAGCGCTATCGCTGGCCGATCCTGTTCTTTCTTTCGGTCAGCTTCTGGAACCTCGTCGGCGCCGGTCTGTTCGGCTTCCTGATCAACACGCCGCTCGCGTTGTACTACATGCAGGGCCTCAATCTGACCCCGCTGCACGGCCACACCGCATTGTTCGGCGTGTACGGGATGCTCGGCATCGGCCTGCTGCTGTTCTGCGTGCGCGGACTGAAGCCGGAAGCGGTCTGGAACGAGAAGATGCTGTCGACCGCGTTCTGGACGCTCAACATCGGTCTGAGCCTGATGGCGTTGCTGACCCTGTTGCCGATGGGGCTGCTGCAATTGCAGGCGGCGCTGGAGCACGGCTACTGGTATGCCCGTTCGGCCGAGTTCATGGGCAAACCCATCTTCGATCTGCTCGTCTGGCTGCGCGTGCCGGGCGATACCATCTTCAGCGTCGGCGCGGTGCTGGTCACGATCTTCGTGTTCCGGCTGTGGCTGGCGCCGAAGCGCGAGGCCGCGCTGCCGGCGGGCAAGGCGTCGACGATCTGATGGACCGCCGGTCTCTTCTGGTGCGCAACAACGGGGCGGCTCCGGCCGCCTCGTCCTTTTTGCGTCAACATGGCGCCCTGTAGCGAACGCATCGTCCGGCCATGATCGAGTTCTACCCGCAGATCAAGCTCGTCCACATCACCTGCGTCCTGCTCAGCGGCGCGTTGTTCGCGCTGCGCGGCGGATTCGCGCTGGCCGGCGCGCGTTGGCCGCTCGCGCTGCCGGTGCGATGGCTCAGCTACGCCATCGACACCGTATTGCTCACCGCAGCGCTGATGCTGCTGACCATTCTGCCAGGTGGCGTCTTCGTCAACGGCTGGCTCGCGGTGAAGCTCACGCTGCTGGTGATCTACGTCGTGCTCGGCGGTTTCGCGCTCAAGCGCGCGAAGACGCGCACAGGGAGATGCACTTGTTTTTTGGCGGCGATCGCGACGTATGCCTTCATGTATACGATTGCACGCGCACATCATCCGCTCGGGGCGATCAGCGTTTTCCTGTCGCATTGATCCCGTCGCTGTCGTAGGAATGAAAGCGTTTCCAGCTGCGCCGTGCTGCGTGCAAAATATCGATGCCTCCGTCTCGTCGCGCGCACGGCAATGCGAATGCAGCCTGGTCCGATGCCGAATGTCCATCGGTCGACATTGAGCGCGAGCATGCGCAGATCATCTGTTTTTCATGACGATATGACATCGACGCATCGAGGTTGCGGCTGCATTTGAGGCAGAGTTCCGCTGCCCAATCGCGTCCGGAGGCTGCATTGAATCGCGTCGATGCGGACGACAGCGATGTCATTGCGATGGATGTCATCGAACTTCGAAAATCGTGGCCGGTTCGTGCCGGAAATGTCGTGACTCCAGACACGCGATGCTGGATGCATTGTGCCGAACCGCTCAAAAGGAACTTGCTGCCGGAATAAAATCTTGTAGAATCCCGCCGCCAATTTTTGAATGGGCGGTTCTTGTCTCGGAATAAATCGAAGGTCTATGGGTCGGGCCGTCTCATCCCGTGATCCACCCCGCCTCGATTCTTGAAAACCCAACCCTGGAGATTCGCCTCATGGACGAGAGCAGACAGCATTCGTTTGCTCATTTGCTGCGTGCCCGCGCGGAACGTACGCCGGAACGCCTCGCTTTTTCCTTCCTCAGCGACAACGGCATCGACGACGTCGCTTACGATTACGCCGCGTTGGACCGGTCCGCACGCAGGATCGCGGTCGCGCTGCGCGCGCAGGGTCTCGGCGGCGGTCGTGCCGTGCTGTTGTTCCAGCCGGGCGACGATTACATCTGCACGCTGGTCGGTTGCTGGTATGCCGGCGTGGTCGCGGTGCCGGTCTATGCGCCGCGCGCGAACGATTCGTTCGAGCGCATCCGGCTGATCGTGGCCGATGCCCGGGCCGGTGCGATCCTGATGACGTCGCGTTCGATCGCGGCGTTGCAGAGCAGCGGTTGGCAGTCGGGACCGATCCGGCTGATCGCGACCGATACGCTGGACACCGATCCCGACGACTGGACGATGCCGGACATCGATCGCGACACGCTCGCGGTGCTGCAGTACACCTCTGGCTCCACCGGATCGCCGAAAGGCGTGCGTCTTGCGCATCGTCATCTGCTGACGAATTCGCGGATGATCCAGAACAGCGTCGGCACGAACGAGGATTCCGTCGGCGTCTTCTGGCTGCCGCCGTATCACGACATGGGCCTGATCGGCGGCATCCTGCAGCCGTTCTATGCCGGTTTTCCGACCCGGCTGATGGCGCCGGCGACCTTCCTGCGCCGGCCGATGCTGTGGCTGGAAGCGCTCAGCCGGCATCGCGGCACGGTCAGCGCGGCGCCGAACTTCGCGTTCGAGCTGTGCGTCAAGCGCGCGCGCCCGGAACAGATCGAAGCGCTGGATCTCTCCAACTGGGATCTGGTCGTCAACGGCGCCGAGCCGGTGCGTGCCGAGAGCATGCGCCGTTTCGCGCAGGTGTTCGCACCGTCGGGGTTCCGGGCGCGGACGTTCTTCCCCAGTTACGGCATGGCCGAAACGACGCTGTTCGTCAGCGGCCAGTCCTTCGGCGACGAGATGATCAGTCTGCGTGCCTCGCGCGAGGCGCTGGCGAGCGGTGAAGTCGCGGCGCTGGCCGTCGGCCAGGCGGATGATCGGCTCGCGACCGTCGAAATGGTCGCGTGCGGTGCGCCCAATCCCGAAGTGGACGTGCGCATCGTCGATCCGCAGACCGGCGAGGAACGACCGGCTGGCGCGGTCGGCGAGATCTGGATCCACGGCGAAACGGTCGCCGATGGCTACTGGGGACGCGAAGAAGAAAGCGAACGGACCTTCCGCGCGCGGATGGTCGGCGATGAACGCGGCTGGCTGCGCACCGGCGATCTCGGCGCGATCCATCGCGGCAGGTTGTACATCACCGGCCGGACCAAGGATCTGATCATCATCCGCGGCCAGAACCACTATCCGCACGACATCGAAGGCACCGCGCAGCTGGCGCATCCGGCGATCCGGCCGGGCGGGGTGGCCGCGTTCGCGCTGGACGTCGACGGCGCCGAGTCGCTCGCGCTCGTGATCGAGATCGATCGCGGTTGGAACGAGGGGGACGCCGGAGATGGACTGGAGGCGGTGGCCCAGGCGGTGCGCGAAGCGGTTTCGCGCCAGCATCAGCTGCAGGTCGAACGGCTCGCGCTGACGCGTGCCAACAGCATTCCCAAGACGTCGAGCGGAAAGGTGCAGCGCTATCTCACGCGCCAGCATCTGCTGACCGGAAAAATCACGGAAATGGACAAGGAAGTGCTCGATGACGCCGAACTCGCTTCATGATGCGCTGCGGCTGGAAGCCGCGCTCGGCGACCCGCGCCTTGCAGACAACACCTTGTCCTTCCGGCGTGCGGTGGAACTGGACGAGATCGATGCCTTTCCCGAAGACGCCGTGTCGCTGTTGCAGCGGTTGGGCGTGCCGTCGGCCTACGTGCCGGAGCCGCTCGGCGGGCATTTCCGTTCCGCCGAGGCCTTCGTCGCCATCGGTCGCACGCTCGCGCGTCGCAACATGTCGGCGGCGGTGAGCTACAGCACGATGCTGTGGAGCGCGCTGGCCTGGATCGGCGGGACGCATGCGCAGAAGCGCAAGGTCGCCGAATGGGTGGGCAAGCACGGACGTTTCCCGTGTCTGGCGTACTCGGAAGCGGATCACGGTGCCGATCTGAACGCCAACGATCTGCGCGCAGAACGCGATGCCGCAGGTGGCTACGTGCTGCACGGCGAGAAATGGCCGATCAATCGCGCGACGCGTTCGGAATTCCTGGTGCTGCTCGCGCGCACCGATGAAGCCAGTCATCTGCGCAATCACAGTCTGTTCTTCGTCGACAAGACCGAACTCGACAGTCGTCGCTACTACCATCTGCCCCGGGTCCGCACGCACGGACTGCGCGGCTGCGACATCAGCGGCATCGGATTCGAAGGATGCGCGGTGCCGGCATCGTCGATGGTCGGCGAAGAAGGACACGGCATCGAGCTGGCGCTGAAGGGATTCCAGCTGACGCGCACGTTCTGCGTCGCGCTCTCGCTTGGGGTCGGCGACACCGCGCTGCGCACCGTGTTCGAATTCGCCGATGCACGTCAGCTCTACGGCGGGCGCGTGCTCGATCTGCCGCACGCCCGCGACATTCTCGCCAACGCGTATGCGTCCCAGCTCGCGGCCGAGGCGATGTCGATGGTCGCCGCGCGCGGTCTGCATCTGTTTCCGGAGCAGTATTCGTCCTGGTCCAGCGTGGCCAAGGTTCAGGTCGCGCACGAGGTGGACGAGTCCTGCCGCAAGCTGGCGACGGTGCTGGGCGCCCGCTATTTCATGCGCGAGCGCCATGCCGACGGCATCTTCCAGAAGATGTTGCGCGACGGTGCGGTGGTCTCGCTGTTCGACGGCAGCGCGCCGGTCTGCCTCGACAGTCTGGCGACCCTGCTGCCGAGCATGGTCCGTGCGCGTCAGGCGCAGGTCCGCGAGCACGGCGACGGCGGCATGCTCTATCGCTTCGATGCGCCGCTGCCGGCGATCGACTTCCATCGCTTCAAGCTCTACGGCGGCGGCCGCGATCCGGTCGTGGACAGCCTGCCCGCGCTGCTCGAACGCCTCGGGCGTGTCGTGCCCGACACCGACTGCGCGCCGGAGACACTGTCGCGCATCGTCGCTCTGGCCGGCGGCCTGTCTGCGGAACTGACGGATCTCGATGCCCGGATCCTCGCCGAACCGGTGCGTCGCGGCGAGCGCAACAGCGCGCGCCGGTTCGCGCTGGCCGAGCAGTACTGCGCTTTGCATGCGGCGATCGCCGCGCTCGGCGTGTGGCTGCACAACCGCGACGCGGCGTCCGGCTTCTTCGCGGCGGGTCATTGGCTCGAAGCGGCGCTTGTCCGGCGCGGCGACGCCGCGCATCGCAGTGGTGCGCTCGATCCTGCGCTGGTCGATGCCCTGATCGCCCGGATGGTGCAGCAGTTCGACGGCGACCGCATGTTCTCGCTGTTCGACTGGCCGCTCGCGCCGACAGGAAGCGCGCAGTTCCATCAACCCATTTTCACGGAGGAAACCACCCATGAACGCCAATCCGCATGATACCGACGGCATCCGCTTCACCCTGATCGGCATGCTCATGAAGGAGCTGCGCATCGAGTCCATCGATCCGGACAAGCTGTTGACCCAGTACGGCCTGGATTCGATCTCCGCGCTCACCGTCGCCGGCGAACTGGAAGACATGCTCGGCGTCGAACTGCCGCCGACCCTGCTGTGGGACTGCCCCACGGTCAATCAGATCGCCGATTACCTGGGCAACCTGGTCGTCGACAAGAAGGAAGCCGTGGTGGCATGAACGTCCTCAGCCAGCCCTCCGGGCTGCTGCCGTGCGGCGTGAATACGCGCCATCCGCTCGCCGAGCAGCAGCTCGGCCTGTGGTATCTGCAACAGCTCGCGCCGCACTGCGGCGCCTATCATCTGCTGTTCAGCGCCGAAGCCGCGCTGCCGCCCGGTTTCGACGCGTCGTTCCTGCGCGAAGCGCTGGCATCGATGTGCGCCGCGCACGACGTGCTGCGCACGTCCCTGGCCGCCGAGGACGGCGCGCCCTGGCAGCGGGTGCACGAAACGGTGATGCCGGACATCCGCATCGTCGACGCCGCGGGTCTCGATGACGCGACCCTGCGCGAACGCGCGCGCGCCGACAGCCGCGTCCCGTTCGACCTCGCGGCACCGCCGCTGTGGCGCGTGCATCTCTACGATCGCGGCGATCGTCGGGTACTCTCGGTGCTCGTCGCGCATCACGCGCTGCTCGACTTCTGGTCGCTCGGTCTCGTGCTGCAGGACTTCCTCGCCCGCGCGGGCCTGTCCGACGCGCCTGCGTCCGCGGTGGACGGTTCGGGCTTCGGCGATTACGCGGCGATCCAGTCCGCGCGCCGCCGTGCGGCGGCCGCCGACGGCGTCGAGGACGCCTCGCTCGCCTACTGGTCCTGGAAGCTGCGCGATCTGCCACCGTCGCACGGCATTCCGCTCGATCGCCCGCGTCCCTCCACCCAGACCTACGAAGGTCGCTCGCTGCCGTTCGCGCTCGATGCGACGACGAGCGAAGGCGTGCGCCAACTGGCGCGCGACGCCGGCGCCACGCCATTCATGGTGCTGCTTGCCGCGTATGCGACCCTGGTACGCCGCCTCGGTCGCGAAGACGATGTCGTGATCGCGTCGCCGGTCGCCGGTCGCACCGACCGTCGCCAGCGGCAGCAGCTCGGACAGTTCGTCAACACCGTGCTGTTCCGGGTCGACACCGATGTCGAGCAGTCGTTCTCGGCGCTGCTGACGCAGGTGCGTGCGCTGGTGGTCGACGGTATGCGCTATCAGGACTGCGGTTTTTCCCGTCTGGTCGAGGCCCTCGCGCCGGTGCGCGACCCGAGCATGCCGCCGCTGGCGCAGATCGCGTTCGCCTGGGAGCGTCTGCCGTTGTTGCAGGCCTTCGAGGCCTTCTTCCTGCAGGATCCCGCCGCGACCGAACTGTCGCTGGGCGCGATGCGCCTGCGTCCGTTCGCGGTGCCGCAACAGGAAGGCCAGTTCGATCTCGCGCTCGAAATGGGCGGTGAACGCGACGGTGCCTATCAGGGCGTGCTCAAGTACCAGTCCGCGCTGTGGGAACCGGCGACGGTGCAGCGATTCGCCGACGCGTTCGTGCGTCTGGTCGCGGATCTCGTCGCCGATCCCGAAGCGCCGCTGCACGCGGCGCGTTTGGGCGATGCGGCCGCCAGCGAGACCTGGTTGCGCGCCGGCGACGGTCCGGTGCGCGCGCTCGATGGACGCGACACGCTGGAAGCGATCGCCGCGCAGGCCGCGCGGACGCCCGATGCGGTGGCCGTGATCGATGCCGAAGGCGAGTGGCGATATGCCGCGCTCTGGCGTCGTGCCGGTCAGGTCGCGGACGCGTTGCGGGCGCATGGCGTGCGCCCCGGCGACCGGGTCGGTCTCATGCTGCCGCGCGGCGCGCAGCTGCTGGTCGCCCTGCTCGGCATCTGGCGCGCACGGGCGGCCTATGTGCCGCTGGATCCGGATTTCCCGGCGGACCGGCTGCGTCACATCGCCGACGATGCGGGGTTGTCCGCGTTGGTCAGCGTGCGCGCGCTCGAAGCGGACTGGCCGACGATCGCGCCGGCGGTCTGCCTGGACGCGCTGCCCGACGCCGCGCCTGTCGTCGCGGACGCTGTCGTGGATGCCGATCGCGCCGGCGAGATCGCCTACGTCATGTACACCTCCGGCTCGACCGGAAAACCGAAGGGCGTCTGCGTCGGTCACCGCTCGGTGGCCAATTTCATCGAATCGATGCGCGAACTGCTCGATGTCGGCGCCACGATGCGCCTGCTGGCGGTCACCACGCCCGCGTTCGACATCTCGGTGCTCGAACTGCTGCTGCCGTTGACCGTCGGCGCACGCGTCTGCATCGCCGACGGCGCGGACATCCGCGACGGACAGCGGTTGATGCAGCGCATCGAGGACTGGGGCGTCGATCTGATGCAGGCGACGCCGGCGACCTGGAAAATGCTGGTCGATGCCGGATGGACCGGTGCGCCGCGCCTGCGTGCGCTGTGCGGCGGCGATGCCCTGTCCACGCAGCTCGCAGCGGCGCTGCTCGAACGCACCGCTGCGCTGTGGAACGTCTACGGCCCCACCGAAACCACGGTGTGGTCGACCGCGGCGCGGATCGTCGATGCCGCGCGGATTCCGATCGGCACCTGCCTGCACAACACCCAGGCCTACGTGCTCGACGAGCGTTTCCGCCCGGTGCCGCCGGGCACGCTGGGCGAGCTGTGGCTGGGCGGCGACGGACTGGCGCTCGGATACTGGAATCTTCCGGCGCTCACCGAAGACCGCTTCCGCACGCTCGACACGTTGCCCGGCGCCGGCCGTCTCTATCGCACCGGCGATCTCGTGCGCTGGCATGACGGTCGCTTCGAACATCACGGACGCCTCGACTTCCAGGTGAAGCTGCGCGGCTATCGCATCGAACTGGGCGAGATCGAGAACGCGCTGCGCGCGCTTCCCGGCGTGAGCGACGCCGTGGTCAGCCTGCGCGAGGATCGGCCCGGCGACAAGCGCCTGGTAGCCTACGTGATTCCGGTGGAAACCTCCGCCGCGGCCGACGCGCCGGAGGCCGCGTTCTCGGGCGCCGAACTGCGTGCGGGATTGCGTCAATCGCTGCCCGACTACATGGTGCCTTCGGCGTTCGTGCGCCTGGATGCCTTCCCGCAGACGGCCAACCGCAAGATCGATCGCAAGGCGTTGCCGAAACCGGACGAAAGCGCCACCGAAACCGATTACGTCGCGCCGCGCGACGCGCTCGAGATCGGCATCGCCGGACAGTTCGGCGCGCTGCTCGGGATCGAACGGGTCGGTCTGCACGACAGTTTCTTCGATCTCGGTGGTCACTCGCTGCTCGCGGTCCAGCTGGTCGCGGCGCTCAAGCGCGAATACGGCGTGGAACTGGCGGTATCCGAGCTGGTGCAGGCGCCGACGGTCGCCGAACTGGCCTGCCGCGTGCGCGGCAACGCGGACGGCGTGCAGACCGGACTGGTGGTGGCGCTGAAGAAGGCCGCCGACACCCGTCCGCTGTGGTTGTTCCATCCGATCGGCGGCAACATCTTCTGTTATCTGGAACTCGCGCGTTCGCTCGCGCCGGGGCGGCCGGTGCTGGCGATCCAGTCGCCCGCGATGGAAGCGGACGGCGAGGCCGAGGTCACGGTCGAAGGCATGGCCGCGCGCTATCTGGCGCATCTGCGCGAGCGGCAGCCGCAAGGGCCGTATCTGCTAGGCGGCTGGTGTTTCGGCGGCGTGATCGCCTTCGAGATGGCGCGCCAGTTGCGTGCGGAAGGCGAGGAGGTCGAGCGCATCCTGCTCATCGACACCCGCGCGCCGATCGAAGCCAACGTGCCCGACGATGCCGACGACGCGACCCTGCTGTCGTGGTTCGCCCGCGATCTCGCCACACCGTACGGCAAGACCCTGACGGTCGCGCCCGAGACGCTGCGCGCGCTCCCGAACGAGGCGATGTTCGCGCACGTGCTCGACGCCGCCAAGGCGATCGGCGTACTGCCGCAGGACGCCGACGACCGCCAGATCGCACGTTACTTCGAGGCCTACATGGCCAACGGCATGGCGCTGCGCATGTATTTCCCCGAGCCGGAACCGCTGCCGGTGCTGCTGTTCGTCGCCCGCGACGAGCTCGAGGACTTCGGGCCGAGGCTCGGCTGGGAGACGCTGGTCGGGGACGCGCTGGAAGCCATCGACGTGGCCGGCGATCACAACTCGGTGATGTACTCGCCGCAGATCGCCGAGGTCGCCGCCCGCATCGACCGCACACACCCCCCGCAACCCATGGAAGGATTCGCATCGTGATCAACGCGGAATACACGTTCACGCTTCCGCTCGCACCGGACGCGGCGTTCGCCTATCTCGGAAACCCGGCCAACGACGCCGAGTGGCAGAGCTCCTGTCTCGAATGTCGTCTGCTGGACGGACCGCCGCAGGTCGGTGGCCGTTACGCCATCGTGTTCAGTTTCCTGGGGCGCAGGATGCAGTTCCAGGCGGTGATCGCGGAGAGCGATCCGGTCGCCGGCGTCTACGCGTTCCGCGTCGTCGAAGGGCCGTTCCTCTACGAAGGACGCTACACCTTCCGTCCGCATCCGGAGGGCACCGAAGTGCACTGGCGCTTCGATGCCGAACCGGGCGGATTTTTCGGCATCCTGCCCGTCGCCCTGATCAGGAAGGTGCTGATCAGCCAGGTCGAGAAGGATTCCGGCAATTTGCGCAAACGTTTTCTCGCGGCCCAGGCGCAGGCGGCAACGGCGTGACCCGCCGCGCCGGTATTCGATTCCACAGGAGATTTTCATGAACGCTTACGCCAACTGGCTGTTGAGGAACCGCTGGCCGGTCATCGTGATGACGTTGCTCATCACCGGACTGCTCGGCTATTTCGGATCGGGCCTCAAGGTCGTCATCGATCCCGCCGCGCTCGCGCCGCAGGGACATCCGTACATCAAGGCGACGAACCGCATCGACGAAGTCTTCGGTTCGAAATACATGATGGTGATCGGCATCACGCCGAAGCAGGGCGATGTGTTCCAGCCGGCGGTCACCGACCGGGTGCTGCGCATCACCCGCGCGCTGGAGAACACGCCCGGCGTGGTCAAGTCCACGTTGATCAGTCTGGGCGCGCGCCAGGCCAAGTCGATCGAAGGCAATGCCGACGGCTTCGAGGTCCGGCCGCTGCTGGAGGAAGGCAAGCTCGCGCCCGCGGACTACGCCGAGCTCAAGCGCGTCCTGCAGGACAATCCGGTCTACCAGAGCGCCGTGGTCTCGGGCGATCTGCGCACGGCCGCGATCCTGGTCGAGCTGAAGGAACGTCCCGATGGCTTCCGCAAGATGGTCGACCCGGTCCGCGCGATCGTCGACAAGGAGCGCGGCGACGATGTGACCATCGCCCTCGGCGGCAATCCGGTGTACCTCGACAAGACCGAAACCTTCGCCGAGCGCATCAACCTGCTGTTCCCGATCGCGATCCTGATCATCGGCCTGTTGCACTACGAAGCGTTCCGGACCAAGCAGGGCCTGATCCTGCCGCTGGTGACCGCGCTGATGGCGGTGGCTTGGGGCATGGGCTTCATGGGCCTGTTCCGCCAGCCGCTGGACATCTTCAATTCGCCCACGCCGATCCTGATCCTGGCGATCGCCGCCGGTCATGCGGTGCAGTTGCTGAAGCGTTACTACGAGGAGTACGCCGCGCTGATCGATCGCGGCCGTCTGTCGCCGAAGGAGGCCAATCGCGAGGCGGTGATCCGTTCGCTGGTCGGCGTCGGCCCGGTGATGCTGATCGCCGGCGGCGTCGCCGCGCTGGGCTTCTTCTCGCTGCTGGTGTTCGACATCGCCACCATCCGCGCCTTCGGCGTGTTCACCGGCATGGGTATCCTCAGCGCCGTGGTCCTGGAGATGACCTTCATCCCGGCGATCCGCTCGCTGCTGCCCCCGCCCAAGGCCACCGAACTGCTGCGTGAGCGCAAGAACCGGATCTGGGATCGCATCCCGGCCTGGATCGCGTCGCAGCTGCTGGTCACCGCCTCCCGTCGTCGCCTGTATGCGGCCGTGGCGGTGCTGGCCGTGATCAGCGCGATCGGCATGCGCATGGTGGTGGTGGACAACGCGAGCAAGAACTTCTTCTCGTCCGGGCTGGACATCCAGAAGGACGACGAGTTCCTCAACGGCCATCTCGGCGGCACCAACAGCCTCTACATCATGGTCGAAGGCAAGTCCGCCGATGCGATCAAGTCGCCGGCGGTGCTGCGCGCGATGGAGCAGATGCAGCGCTTCGCCGAGAAGGACCCGTACGTCGGCAAGACCATCTCGATCGTCGACTACATCCAGCAGATGAACCGCGCGATGAAGGGCAACGATCCCGCCCAGCGCGTGCTTCCCGACAATGCCGATCTCGTCGCGCAGTACCTGCTGCTGTATTCGATGTCCGGCGAGCCCGGCGATTTCGATTCCTACGTCGATTACGACTATCAGCGCGCCAAGATCACCATCCTCCTGCGCACCGGCAGCAACGCCCACATCAAGCAGCTGGTCTCGGACCTGGAGGACAAGGCCCGGCAGCTGTTCGGACCGGAGGTCGGCATCACCTTCGGCGGCGACGTCGCCCAGACGATCGGCCTGACCGAAACGATGGTCGAAGGCAAGCTGCGCAACATCGTGCAGATCGCGCTCGCGATCTTCGTGGTCTCGGCGCTGGCGTTCCGTTCGGTGATCGCCGGCGGCATCGTGTTGACGCCGCTGGCGATGGCGGTGGCGGCGGTGTTCGGCGTGATGGGTCTCGCAGGCATTCCGCTGAACATCCCGAACTCGCTGATCTCGGCGATGGCGGTGGGCATCGGCGCCGACTACGCGATCTATCTGCTCTACCGCATGCGCGAGGAGATCCGCAACGGCGCCACGCCGGACGATGCCCTGCGCGGGACCCTGGCCACGGCCGGCAAGGCCTCGCTGTTCGTGGCGTCAGCGGTCGCGGGTGGTTATGGCGTGCTCGCGCTGTCGATCGGCTACAACGTGCACCTGTGGCTGTCGCTGTTCATCGTGCTGGCGATGCTGGTCAGCGTGATCGTCTCGCTGGTGCTGGTGCCGGGCATGGTGATGAGCTTCCGCCCCGCCTTCATCCTCGAACCGGAACGTCGGCGTCCGGTCTGGGCGCTGGCGCTGGCGCTGGTGCTGATCGCCGGTTCGGTGGCGACGCTGTTCGCGACCGGTCGCGTGCAGGCGGCGGCGCCGGCGCCGGCCGAGATCATCCAGCGCAGCGTGGACGCGATCAAGGTCGACAATTCGATCACCGACGCGACCTTCACCCTGACCAACAAGGACGGCGCCAGCCGCGTGCGCCGCACCATGGGCTACACCAAGCTGCAGTCCAACGGCAGCGACAACATGCGTCTGGTGCGTTTCGTGTCCCCGGCCGACATCAAGGGCACCGAAACCCTGCTGATCGAGAATCAGGCGAAGGAAGACGATATGTGGGTCTTCCTGCCGGCATTGGGCAAAGTGCGCCGGTTGTCGGCGTCGAACAAGCGCGACAGCTTCATCGGCACCGATCTGAGCTACGGCGACGTGATCGGGCATCGCACCGCGGAATGGACCCATCGTCTGGTCGGCGAGGAAACCGTCGATGGCGCCGCCTGCTACGTGATCGAGTCGCTGCCGCGCGATGCCACCGTGCAGCGCAATTCCGGCTACGCCAAGCGGCAGAGCTGGGTGCGCAAGGACAACTTCGTCGCGGTGCGCGTCGACTTCTGGGATACCGGTTCGCGTCCGCTCAAGCGCCTGCGCGTCTCGGAGCTGCGCGCGGTCGCCGGCGGCAAACGCTGGCAGGCGATGCAGACCGTCGTCGAGAACCTGCAGAGCGGGCATCGCACGACGATCAAGTTCAACCGCTTCGACGCCGACCAGAAGGTCGAGGCCACCCTGTTCCAGTCGCAGAGGCTCGGCAAGTGATCCGAGGCTTCGCCCCGACCGCGCTGTCGCTCGCATTGCTCGCCACGCCCGCGTTGTCGCAGGCGGTGGAACTGGAAGGCGCGGGTTCGCTGCGCGCCGATCTGTGGAGCGGCGATCGCGATCTGGGCGAGGAACAGGCGGTCGCGACCGCCAGCCTGTGGCTGCGCGGCTCGCTGGAACTGGGCGCGGGCGGCGATCTGGTCGCCAACGCCTGGGCGCGGGCGACGACCGACCACGAAGGCGTCGGCGATCGCGACCCCTCGAACGCGCAGGTGCGCGAGCTGTACTGGCGTCGCGCCTTCGGTCCGGTGTCGCTGAAGGTCGGCCGCATGATGCCGGCCTGGGGGCGCGCCGACGGCCTCAATCCCACCGACAATCTCTCGCCGCGCGATTTCACTCTCCTCGTGCCCGAGGACGCCGACCAACGCTTCGGCAACGATGGCGTCGAAGCCGAAGTCGCGGTCGGGCAGGGCACGATCTCGCTGCACTGGTTCGACGATGCCGCGAGTCATCGACCGCCGCTGGAAGCGGTGCCCGGCGTGCGCTACGTGCATCACCGTCCCTCGCGACGTTCGCAGTGGGCGGTGAAATGGGAGACCTCCGGCGACGGCTACGACGGCTCGCTGTCGTACTTCGACGGGCACAGCCTGATGCCGGATCTTTCGCCCGAGGGCTTCAGTCCGCAGGGCTTCGAGGTCGCGCTCGACAATCACCGCGCCCGCATCTTCGGCGCCGATCTGAGCATGACCCGCAACGAGATCGTCTGGCGCGCGGAACTGGCGTGGGCGCGGTTCGAGAACGACGGCCCTGACGATCTCTTCCGCAAGAAGAATCAGGTGTGGCTGATCGCCGGCGGCGAACGCCAGCTGTTGAACGGCGCCACCGTCGGTCTGCAGTTGACCGCGCGGCATGTGTTCGACCACCGCGACCTGTCCGATCTCGGCGACGATCCGGTCTCCCAGCTGGCGCGACGTCAGGCGAGCTTCGTCAATCAGACCGATCGCAACCAGTACGGCCTGACCTGGCGGATCGCCAAGTCGTTGCGCAACGACACCGTGCGTCTGGAAACCAGTGGTGCCACGCTGTTTCCGCACGACGGCACGCTGCTGCGCGCCAAGGTCGAGATCGTGATCGACGACCGGTTGACCTTCCAGGCCGGTTTCGATGATTACCTGGGACGTCGCCTCGGCTTCTTCGGCCAATTGCGCGACAACCGCCTGATCTACACCCAACTGCGTCTGGGCTTCTGAGTCTTGAGCCACGCGCACCACGGCCCCGATCGGGGGCCGTGGTGTTGTTCCTGCGCGTCAGAACCAGAACCGCAGACCGGCCACGACCTTCGTGCTCTCGATCGCTTCGCCTTCGTCGCGACGCAGGTCGGCGGTGCCGCCGAAGTTGCGCTCGTGCACGAGGCCGACGTACGGCGCGAACCGTCGCGTGATCTCGTAGCGCAGGCGCAGCCCCGCCTCGACCTTCGACAATCCGGCGCCGATGCCACGCGTGCGGTCGTCGCGGGCGTGCCATTCGACCTCGATCAGCGGTTGCAGGATCAGTCGATTGGTCAGCAGCAGCTCGTATTCCGCTTCGGCCTGTGCCGACAGCCGACCATCGCCGTCGAGATATGCGGTCGCCTCGACCTCGAACTTGTACGGCGCCACGCCCATCACGCCCAGCGCCGCGGCGGTGCGCGATGGTCCGGGCCGGGTGTCGTGGCGGACGCCGGCGACCACGTCCCACCAGCGCGCCAGCGGTCGTCCGTACAGCACTTCGACATCGGCCGCGTGCGTGCTTCCGGCCTCGCGTTCGCCCCCGCTGCGCAGCCACAGCTTGTGCTGGTCGGTGCCGATCCAACCCTGCGCTTCCCAGGCCTGGCCGCCGCCGTCTTCGTTCCAGCCTTCGAGCCGGTCGAACAACAGGAACGTCATCGTCTCCGCGTCGTGCGCATGTCCGTGCGCCGGTGGTCGCGCCGCCTCGCGATCGGCGTCGGTGATCGGCGGAATCGGCGTGCGCGGCGTCTGCGCAGTCGCATCCTGCGGTCGATGCTGCGCGTGTTCCATGCCCGAATGGTCCATGCCCGCCTGATCCATCGCGGAATGATCCATCGTCGAAGGATCATGCCCGGACGGCGGTGGCGTCGTCGCCGTTTGCGCCGGTGGCTTTTCGTCGTGCGCGGCATGCGCGTGCTGCTGCGCCCATGCCGCGGGTGCCATGGCGATCGTCGTCGCGATCGCCATCGCGAGCGCTGCCATCATCGGTACGGATCGCATCGTCATGTCCGGTCTTCCTCGATCCTATTCTCCTCGACCCGCACCTCGCGCATCATCCCGCCCTCCATGTGGTAGAGCAGATGGCAGTGATAGGCCCAGCGGCCGAGCGCATCGGCGCGCACGCGATAACCGCGCTTCGTGCCAGGCGGCATGTCGATGGTGTGCTTGCGCACCATGAAGGCCCCGTGTTCGTCCTCCAGATCGCTCCACAGTCCGTGCAGGTGGATCGGATGGGTCATCATCGTGTCGTTGACCAGCACGATGCGCATCCGCTCGCCGTAGTTCAACCGCAGCGGTTCGGCCGAAGCGAACGGTTCGCCGTCGAACGACCACGCGAAGCGCTCCATGTGGCCGGTGAGATGCAGTTCGATCGTGCGCCCGGGATCGCGTCCGTCGGGATCGTCGAACAGACTGCGCAGCATCGAATAGGTCAGCACCCTGCGACCATTGCCGCGCAGACCGATCCCGGGATCGTCGAGCTTCGGCGCCGGCGCCATCGTCTGCATGTCGACCAGCGGATTGCCGGCTTCGCTCGCCGGATGCGTCTGCATCCCGCTGCCGCCGCCGTGCGCGTCGCCATGTCCCCCGCCATGCCCACCGCTGGCCTGCATGTTGCCGCCGCAACCGCCTTCCATGCCTTTCATCGCCGCGCCGCAGCCACCTTCCATCGCCTTGACCTGTCCGCCATGACCGCCGGCATGCCCGCTGCCGTGTCCGCCGTGGCCCATGTCGTCCATCGTCAGGATCGGACGCGGGTCCACCGCCGGGATCGGCGCGCGCAGGCCGTCGCGCACCGCCAGCGTGCCGCTGACGTAACCTGTGCGGCCGATGTCCTGGGCGAAGATCGTGAACGCATCCTGCCCCGCGGGCTCGACGATCACGTCGTAGGTTTCCGCCGGCGCGATCCGGAATTCCTCGATCGTCACCGGATGCACGTTCTGTCCGTCGGCCGCGACCACGGTCAGCTTCAGGCCCGGAATGCGCACGTCGAAATGGGTCATCGCAGAACCGTTGATGAAACGCAGCCGCACCTTCTCGCCATGCGCGAACAGGCCCGTCCAATTGCCCAGCGTGGTCGTGCCGTTCATCAGATAGGTGTAGGTGTGCGCGTTGACGTCGGACAGATCGGTCGGCGTCATCCGCATCTCGCCCCAGGCCCTGCGATCGCGCAGCGTCGCGCCGAGACCGTCGTGACGCGCATCGCGCACGAAATCGCTCACCGTGCGTTTGTGGAAATTGTCGTGTCCCGGCATTTTCTTCAGCCGCGCGTACAGCGCCGCCGGCGACAGATCGGTCCAGTCGCTCAGCAGCACGACATGGTCGCGCTGGTACGTGAACGGCTCCGGTTCCGCGGCGTCGACGATCAGCGCGCCATACAGCCCGGCCTGTTCCTGGAAACCGGAATGGCTGTGATACCAGTAGGTGCCGGATTGGCGCAGGTCGAAACGGTAGCGATACGTTTCACCCGGTCCGATCCCGTCGAAACTCATGCCGGGCACGCCGTCCATGTTCGCCGGCAGCAGGATGCCGTGCCAGTGGATCGAGGTGACGCGGCCGTGGATCGAATCTGCCGGCAACGCATTGCGCACGCGCAGTTCGACCGTGGTGCCCTCGCGCAGGCGCAGCGTGGGCGCGGGAATCGTGCCGTTGACGGTCACGCCGGGTCGCGTGCGTCCGGTGAAATTCACCGGCGACTCGCCGATGACCAGATCGAAATCGGTGCCGGTCAGCACCGGCGTGCCGGCGCGCGTCGAGGATGCGAAACCGGCCGAAGGCCAGCCCAGGCCGGCGAGGGCGCCGCCTGCGGCGAGACCCTGGATGAATCGGCGACGCGAGAGGTCGCCGGGAAGGAAGGAAGAAGACATCGATGAACTCCGCGACGACGACGGTCCGCGATGGCGGAGCCGCGTCGGAATGCGACGAATGCGCGCGATGCGCACGGCGACGGCGCCCGTGGGGCGCCCGGAGACCGCTTAGCCGATGGGAGGTCGGACGGGGTGCGGAAGCGCAGGCGCGGGACGCGCCCGCATCGGCGACTGCGCATAGACGGCAGGTGCGGGCGACCACCACGGCGTCGCGTCGGGCAACAACGCGAACACGGACTGCGCGATGCAGATGCTGCGGCAGGTGGCGGAACAACCGCCGCAGTCGTCGCCGTGCGGACAACCGCCGTGTGCGGCGTCGTGCGAGGAGCTGTCGACCGCGGGCACGGACGCCGCGTGATGACCGGCCGCATCGCCGACCACGCCGTGATGGGCTCCCGAAGCGTGCGCCCCGCCATCGCCGCTCATGCGATGCCCCGCATGCGGATCGACCTGCGGCGTTGCGGCGGTCGAGGCCTGCCGGCAGGCGCCGTGTACCGACGCCATCGCCGCCCCCGTCCCGTTGACCACCAGGGCGAGGCAGAGCAGGGCGTGGAGGACGGGGCGGGCGAGGCGCATGGGCGGATTCTAGCGCTGTCCGCGGGCGAGGGCGATGTCCGGGCGATGCTTTCGGGCCCGGTGTCGCGCCGCGAACGCAGAAGACGCTGCCCGATCGTGTCTGTTCCGCACCGCTGGGCGACACAGCGGTGCGGTGTGACAGCCGAACAGGCCCGGTGTCGGAAGCCGGCATGGACATGGTGGTTTCATCGCAGGTACCAGCGCGCAGAACGCGGATCCACGGGGGCTGGCGCTTCGCGTTTCGCCTCGATCGGACGTCGGATGTCACGCGCGATCCGATGCGCTACGCTGGGCACATGACGACACATCCCATCGCCGCCTGGCACGCACTCGTCCGTTCGCGGGATCCCTCCGGACTGGAGACGCTGCTCGCGGAGGAGGCCGTGTTCTTTTCGCCCGTGGTGCATGCACCGCAGCGCGGGAAGGCGCTGACCGCGGCCTATCTGTCCGCCGCCTTCACCGTCTTCTTCAATCCCTCGTTCCGCTACGTGCGCGAGATCGTGGGGACGTCCGACGCGATGCTGGAGTTCGAGACCGAGATGGACGGGATCGTGGTCAACGGCGTCGACATCATCACGTGGAACGAGGCCGGCAAGATCGTCGAATTCAAGGTGATGCTGCGTCCGCTCAAGGCCATCCACCTGATCCACGAACGGATGGCCGCGGTGCTGGCCGGGATGCAGCGGCAGGGGTGATGCCCGATCCCGCGCTCAAGAGGCGTGCCGACGTGGGCTGCGGGACGTGATCGACGCGGGTGTCGCGCGATGCGATCTTCCCTGCCGGGATTCATGACGGCGGTTGTCTCCCGCCCTGCGGGGCTGCGACACTTCGCCCTGATGACGATATCGGGGGAGCGATGATCGATCGCGAACAACTCCATCGGGACGGTTATGCGCTGCTGCGTGGCGCGATTCCGGCCGAATGGCTGGACGAGCTGCGCGCTGCCTTCGATGCGGGCGTGAAACCCTCGGACCAGTGGGCGGTGCCGCGGGGTGCGGACTGGCGTCATGCATGGCTGGATCTCGATCCGAAGGTGCGGGAGGTCTGTCGTCTGCCGTCGTTGCTGGCCGTGGCCGGTGCGTTGATCGGCGAACGCTTCTTCCTGTCGCAGGTGGAGGGTCGCGAGCCTCTGGGGGGCGGTGGTCATCAGGGTCTGCATCGCGATCTGTCCGCCGAGCGCCCCGGCGATACGGTGAACGCGCTGGCCTTCTTCGATGATTACGGTCCCGGGAACGGTGCGACCCGGCTCGTCGCGGGCACGCATCGTCCCGACCCGCAGGACGCGCCGTTCGATCTCAACGACGAGTCGCGATCGGTGCAACTGTCGGGATCCGCCGGCGACATTCTGGTGTTCGATGCCGATCTGCTGCATGCGGCCAGTCTCAATCCGTCCGGCGCGCGACGGCGCTCCATCCTGATCGGTTATTTCGCCGAGTCGCGCTACCCCGCGCACCTGAAGACCGCGCACCTGCGCAGCATCCGGATGGAGACGGCCGAGTGGTTCGATCCCGCGTCGTTTCCTCTCGATGGATGACCTTAGCGGGCGCATGGACTCGTCGATGGGTGCGCTCGACGGCGTGCACATCGCCCGATCCGTCGATCGCTCGCGCCGGATCGCCCGGCGCTCGCGTGTGCGGGCACCGGGAATCCGTGACGGCGCGGTCGCCGCGTCGCGCGCGACCGCGGCATCGCATGGTTACTGGATCGGACCGATCACCGGAATCAGGATCAGCGGCGCGAACATCGCCCAGAGAATCGCGGCGACGATCTGTCCCCACGATTCGGTGAGGTAAACGCCCTTGCCCTGGTCGACCATGGTGACGACGCCCAGATAGCCGGCGACCACGGCCGCGAGAATCCCGCAGAGCGCGCTGATCGCCACGCCCGCGACCGGAATCACGACGCCCGCGGCGGCGGCGGCCGCGCTCAGCATCGCGGCGGTGATGGTGCCGCCGCCCTGCAGATACTTCACCGCCGGCTCGCGCAGGATCAGCACGAGCCCCCATTCGTTGACGGTGAAATCGATGTCCGGGACGACCGCCGCCTGTTCGCTCGACAGGGCCGTGTCCGTCTCCGTCGCGCGCTTCAGCGCCTCCGGATCGACATGCAGTCCGGCGGCCAGTCGTTCGATCAATCCGGGCAGGGGCTCGTCCAGCGAGAACCCCTTGTCCTTCAGTTGCGCCAGCAGTGTCTGCAGACTCGTCTGGTCCGAAACGCTCATGATCCTTCTCCTTGAGCCATGCGGCATGAACGGCGATGCCGCGACGCCTGACGTTGTCCACCGTGCGCGGGCGAGGAGGCCGACATGGGCGGCGCCGCGCGGCGGAGGCGAGGACATCGGCGGATGCGGCGGGTCGTGTCCATCCCGCGCAACCCATCTCGCCGCGACGATGCCTCGTCTGTCGCGACGATCCTATGACGACGCGGTGCGGGGGCGTCTGATCGAGATCAATTCGGCGGTTGCGGCGTGGCGCCGGAAATGCGCGGGCGGGACGCGGTGCGCGCTGCGGGCCGTGCCAGGCGCACGGCCTGGTTCGGGATCGCGGCTTCAATCCCGCGACAGATGCGCGATCGCCGCGGTCGCCGCATCGCGGTCGCCGTCATCGAAGGGCACGATGGTCGTCGCGAGGATCGTCCCCGGATCCAGACAGCGCACGTTGATGCTGTAACCGTCCGGGTGGCTGCGTGGCACGTAGAACGATTTCACGCCGCAGTGGCGGCAGAACAGATGCCGCGCGGTGCCGGTGTTGAAACGGTATTCGGTGAGGTCCGCGTCGCCGGACAGCAGACGGAAGCGCGAGGCCGGCACCACCAGATGCAGGAAGCCGGTCATCCGGCACATCGAACAGTTGCAGTCCAGCGCTTCGATCGTCGCCGGCGCGTCGATCTCGAAGCGCACGCGGCGGCAATGGCAGCCGCCGCGGTGGGTGATCCGCTGTCCGCTCATGCGTTCAGTCCTTGCCCTTGCCTTTTCCCTTTCCGCTGCTGTTGCCCGGCCCCTGGCCGTTGCCGTGCCCGCGATGGTCATCGTGGCCGCGATCGCGGGTCTGGCCGGGCGGGTTGCCGCGTTGCGGCCCCTTGCCGCGACCCGGGAAGTCGCGTTGCAGCTGACTGTCGAGTTCGATCGGTCGGCCCCAGCGGTCGTAGCTCGGCACCATGCCGCGCTTGAGCTGATGGAACTGCGCCGAACCGGGCTTGATGCCCAGCCGCTTGGCCATCGCGCCCCAGCCCTGAGCGTGGTCGCGTTCCCACAGATCGACCACGTAGCGGCACGGGCGGCCGGCGAGTTTCGCCAGTGCGCAGGCGAAATAGATGTCGCCCGGCGCCCAGCGGCGCGCGAGCAGGTCCACCACCAGATCGCGCGGTGCGCCGTGATAGCGCACGAGCTCGTCGACGAACGGGTCGCGATAGCGGTTGCCGTAGCGGTTCATGTCGCCGAGCCAGGCATCGACCCAGACGTCGCCGCTGCGGGGGTTCCAGCCGAAGGTGAAGTCCTGGGCGCGGACGCTGCCTGCGGCGAGGCCGAGGGCGAGGACGGAAGTGGCGAGTACGGAAGTGGCGAGCAGTCTGCGCATGTCGTGGAGTCCGGGATGGGAACACGTGGGCGGATGATGGTGCGAAGCGCGCGAGGCGTCCAGTCGAGCGCATCGCAAACGAAAACGCCGCGGCGAACCGCGGCGCTTTCGGGACGTCGGCGAATCAGTGGTCGTCGTGGTCGCGCCAGCGCCGGCCGTCCCAGTAGCGGTCGTGGCGGCGGTCGCGGTAGCGATCGTCGTGTCGGTCGCTGTAGCTGCGGTCATAGCGCGGATCGTAGTACTCGACCCTGCAGCGACCGCGGCTGTCGCAGCGCTGGCGGCTGTAGCGACCGTCGCGCGTGCGGTGGTAACCGTAGGCGTTGCCGTAGGGCGGGCCGTCGCGGTAGCGGTCGTGGTCGCGCGGTACGTAGCGATAGTAGACCGGGCGGCCATAGCGGTTGCGCTCGACGATGATGCGGTCGTCATGACCGTAACCGCCGTGGCGATAGTAGGGCTGCCCGTTGCGGTAGACGATGTCGGCGACATCGACGATCACGCGGAGCAGGTCGTCGTCGGCGCGGGCGGGAACGGGAATCAGGGCACCGGCGCCGAGTGCGGCGGCGAGGGCGGCAGGGGCGAGCCAGCGGGCGAGGGGCAGCATGGTGGAATCTCCGGCGGACCGCGGGGCTGCGGTCGGGAACGACGATGCCGTCGTCGCGGTGAATGCCGTTTTAACCTTTCGCGGCCATCGGGGGCGCGTTCAGCCGGCCGCCAGCGAGCGGATCGCCGCCGGCAGCTCCGCCGGCCCGCTCACGCTGCGCAAGCGCTCGGTCGCGGTCGGCGGTGCGGCCTCGGCCTCGTGGGCCCAGGTCACGTGGTACGGCATGTGCACGCCGCAGCCGCCGAGTTCCAGCACCGGGACGATGTCCGAACGCAGCGAATTGCCGATCATCGCGAACTGCTCGGCGGCGAGCCCGAATTCCGCGAGCAGGCGCCGGTAGGTCGGTTCGTCCTTCTCGCTGACGATCTCGATGCGCCGGAACAGTTCCGACAGCCCGGACTCGCGCACCTTGGCTTCCTGGTGGAACAGGTCGCCCTTGGTGATCAGCACTACCGGGTAGTCGCGCGCGATCTCGGCCACCGCTTCGCGGATCCCGGGCAGCAGTTCGACCGGATGCTGCAGCACGGCTTTGCCGAGTTCGACGATGCGATGCAGATCGCGCGCCGAGATGCGCTCCCCGGTGATCGCGATCGCGGCCTCGATCATCGACAGGGTCATGCCCTTGGCGCCGTAGCCGAACAGGGCGATGTTCTGCTTCTCGACGGCATACAGGCGGTCGTGGGCGTCGTCGAGATCGACGTAACCGGCGACGATGCGCTCGAATTCGGCCTGGGCGTCGCGGTAGTAGTCCTCGCTGCGCCAGAGGGTGTCGTCGGCGTCGAAGCCGATCAGTTTCAGATCGCGGGTCATGCGCGCAGTATGCCGGGCTTCCCGCGCCTGCGCGCGGGCGCGGCGCTCACGGCAGCGTGGTGCGCAACCGATCAGTGACCGGGATCGCATCCGCCGGTCGCAGCGGCGGCGGCGCCAGCGCGGCGCGATAGGCGCGATAGAGCCCCTGCACCTTGTCGAGGTAGGCCCGGGTTTCCTTGTATGGCGGCACGCCATCGTAGCGCGCCACCGCGCCCATGCCGGCGTTGTAGGCGGCGATCGCCAGGGTGGCGTCGTTGTCGAAGCGCTTGAGCAGCATGCGGAAGTGCCGCGCGCCGGCCTCGATCGATTCCGCCGGCGAGAACGCGTCCTTCACGCCGTATTCGCGTGCGACCTCGGGCATCAGCTGCATCACGCCCTGCGCGCCCTTGGGCGAGACCGCCTTCTCGTCGAAGCCGCTCTCGGCGTGCGCGATCGCGCGCAGCCAGGCGTCCTCGACGCCGGTCCGCTTCGCCGCCGCGCGGAACAGCGGTGCGTGGCGGTCCAGGCGCGGCGCGCCGAGGGTGCCCAGACCCTCGTGCGCGGGTTCGCCTTCGGGCGTTTCCACGGTGAAGCGCAGGTACACCCGCGCGCCGGGCAGATTGCGGGTGCCGTAGACGAGTTTGCCGTCCTGTTCGCGTTCGTACAGCGTGCCGCTGAACACGCCCATCTCGCCCCAGAGGTTCGGGGTCTGCACCGCGTGGTCGTCGATCTCCTTCGCTTCGCACTTCGAGCCCGGTTCGGGCGCGGTGGACAGGCTCACGGTACCGTCGCGGACACAGCGCCAGACCGTGCGCGCCTCGACCGGTGCGCCGGTCAGGGCGAGGACGAGGGCGACGGCGATGGAGGCGGTACGCAGCGACATGGCGCGCGGAGGCGCGACGTTCAGCGATCGCGCGCGGCGTCTTCCTGCGCCCAGGTGCGGGCGCTGCCCTGCAGGCGCATGCGGCTGCGTTCGTGTTCGTCGCGCAGTTTGCCGTAGCGGGTGGTCACGATCGTTTCCACCATTTCGATCGCGCCGGTGTCGCGGCGGAACACCATCAGGCCTTCCTCGTGCAGGGACAGGCCCTGTGGTTTGCCCTTGCGCGGTGCGTCGTCCTCGGCGGTGTCGCCCAATTCCTCGACGAGCGCCCACAGCGCCTTCGGATCGCCGTTCGCATCGAGCGTGTGCGTCCAGCGGATCCGCGCCAGATCCGGATCGTCGCGATCGAGGGTCAGCACGTACTCGCGCGTCGCCGGCAGCGGTGTCCCTTCCTGCGGCGAGCGCAGTGGCTCGGCGTCGCGGTAGCGGCGTCCCGGGGTCAGCGATTTGCCGACGAAGGCGCTGAAGCTGCGGATCTGCGCGCTGGCCATGGTCTCGACGCTGTCGAGCGAGATCAGTTCGTCCATGTGCTGTTCCAGTTCCTGGCGCGCGATCGTCAGCGCCGCGTCCTGGTCGTATTTCGAATGCTTCGCGTCGGTCGTCGCGAACATCCGGTCGAGATTGGCCGAGAAGATCGGCAGCATCGCGGTGCGCAGTTTGGCCGCGAGCGCGTCGAGGTTGCGCACGCGGCGATAGCGGCCGTCGCGATCCAGTTCGAGCTGGATGCCGTAACCGTCGAAGGTGTCGAGCAGCGGCGCGATGAGGTCGGTCGTGGTGCGATCGCCTTCGATCGCCTCGACCCGGCTGTCGTAGGTGGACCAGGTGAGCGCGTAACCGTCGCGACCGGCCGTGTCCACCCGGATTTCGGTGCGGTCGGTGGCCCGGCGTGCGACCGGTGCGCCGTCGACCCGCTCGCGATGCAGGGATTCGGTCTCGTAGATCACGGTCTCGCCGGCCTTCCAGGGCACCGGTGCGTGGACGCGTTCGGCGGCGACGGCGGCGGTCGCCAGGCCGAGCGCGCCCAGCAGGGCGAACGATGCGACGACGGAACGGAGCGGAGCGGTCATGCGGCAATCCTCGGGAAGGTCAGGCGTCGCGCGCGACGAGTTCGCGCATGCGCCGGAGCTTTGGAGCGACGAAGGGAACGGTGAGCATGGTGCTGGCCACCGCCATCAGCAGCAGCGCGGTGAACGTGGCGCTGGTGATGATGGCCTTGTCCAGCAGCACGTTGGCGAAGATGATCATGATCAGCGCCTTGGTCTGCAGCAGCCAGCCGATGATCGAAGCCTCGCCGGGCTTCCATTTCAGCCATCGGCCGGCCAGATGCACGCCGGCGAGCTTGCCTGCGAGCTGCGCCGCCAGCAGCGCGGCGGCGGCGACGAACACCGCGATGCCGCCCATGTCCCAGCCGGTGCGCAGTCCGGTGCTGAGGAAGAACACCGGCATGATCACCAGCAGCACGTTGTGGCGCAGCGTGTCCATCTTTTCGCGGTCGAACCAGTGGTGATCCATGACCATGCCGGCGAGGAAGGCGCCGACCATGAAATGCAGGCCCGACCAGTCGGCGCCGAACGCGCAGGCCGCCAGCCAGAACAGCGCGACGTACCAGCGGTCGCGTTCCGGAAGGCGCACCATGAGTCTGCGGAAGAGGACGCAGGCGAACGAGAACACGGCGATGAACGCGATCTGGCGGCCGATGCGTTCCCAATCCATCAGCACCAGTGCGAGCACGCCCCAGATCGCCACGTCATCGAGGCTGGCGTAGCGCAGGATGCGTTGCCCGATCGGCTGGCGCAGGATTTCCAGTTTTTCCATCAGCAGGATCAGGATCGGCAGCGCGGTCACCGCGCAGGCCATGCCCACGCCGACCACGAACTGCCAGGTCAGTCCCTTCGGACCGATCCAGCCGTCGAAGGCCAGCATGGCGGCCGCGACGCCGCAGCCGAACAGCATCGGCGTGCCCAGTGCCAGTCCGGCGGTGATCGAACTCTCGCGCCGATGCTTCCAGGCCTCGCCCAGGTCCAACTCGATCCCGGCGATCCACACGAACAGCATCACCGCCCACCAGGCCACGCCGTTGAGCGACTGGATCACGTCTTTCGTGAAGACGAACTGGTAGTACTCGGGAAAGATCGCGCCGAGCACGCCCGGCCCGAGCAGGATGCCGGTGATGATCTGCACCACCACCAGCGGCGCGAAGTAATCGGTCCGGAACACCCGCCAGAGCAGGTACGGCACCGCGAAGATGATCACCATCGCGATCAGGAACAGCTCGGTGGTGGTGATCGTGTGGGGCATGGGCGGACGGATGGGACGGGGTCGCCAGCATAACGGAGCGCTTTCCCGCACAGTGCCGAACCTGAACGGCAGGGGTGAGGCGTTCGGCGCGCGCGTGCTACCCTCTGGCCGTTGTCCCGCCAGAAGAGGCGTAAGCCCTTGATTATCCGTGCATTGCCCCGCGTGGCTGCGGTCGCGGTGAGCCTCTCGCTCGTCGCCTGCGCCACCCAGACGCCTCCGCCGAAACCCGTGGCCGTCGTCGCGCCGCCGGAATCGGCCCCGCCGCCGCCGTCCGCGCCCGCCGAGGTCCTGTTGCCGCGGGTGCCGCAGCCACAGGAGCGGCCGGTGGCTCCGCCCGAGGCGACCGACCCGGCGATCCCGCGCGAGCAGCGCATCGCCGCGTTCGTGGACTACGCCGCGCGGACCTACGGCATCGACCCCCGGTACCTCCGCGACACGCTGGCGCAGGCCGAATACAAGCAGAGCATCATCGACGCCATCACCCGCCCGGCAGAGGCGGTCAAACCCTGGCGCGATTACCGCACCATCTTCATGACCCCGGCGCGGATCGATGGCGGCATCGCGTTCTATCGCGACAACCGCGAGCCGCTGGAACGGGTGGCCGCGCAGACCGGTGTGCCGGCCGAGTACATCGTCGCGATCATCGGCGTGGAAACCTTCTACGGCCGCAACACCGGCAGCTACCGGGTGCTCGACGCGCTGTACACGCTGGCGTTCGATCATCCCAAGCGCGCGCCGTTCTTCGCGGGCGAACTGGCGCAGCTGTTCGCGCTGGCGAAAGAGGAACCGCAACTGGACGTCCTGGCGTTGAAGGGCAGCTATGCCGGCGCGATGGGCATGGGCCAGTTCATGCCGTCGAGCTACCGCCTGTGGGCGAAGGACGGCGACCGCGACGGCCGCCGCGATCTGCTGACCCACAAGCCCGACGTGTTCGCGTCGATCGCCAACTATTTTGTCGTCCACGGCTGGCAGGCGGACGGTCCGGTGGTCGCCCGCGCCGCGCTCGATCCGGGTCGCGATGAATTCGTGCCCGAGAACTTCGAGCCGGTGCGTCCGTTGTCGGCGCTGGCGGAGCGCGGCTATCGGCCGCAGGCCGGCGAACCCACGCCCCGCGATCCCGCCGCCGAAGGCGCGACCGTCGTGAACCTGGATGGCGCGGCCGGCCGCGAGTACTGGATCGGTTACCGCAACTACTACGTCATCACTCGTTACAACCGCTCGCCGATGTACGCGCTGGCGGTGCACCAGCTGGCGCAGGCGATCCGCGCCGGGGCGCAGCCATGAGTCGCGCGATCGCGCGGACCGCGCGGGCGCTGGTGCCGGTGCTGCTGGCGACGACGCTCGCGGCCTGCGCCAGCGCGCCGCGGCGCGCCGACGCCCCGCCTGCCGCCGAGCGTGCGCCCGATCCCGGCGCCGGCGCCGGCGCGGCGGACGTCGCCGATGCCCCGAAGCGTTCGCCCTATCCCGCGGCCCAGGAGGATCCGTCCAAGCGCGGCGATTACGTCGCCGGCGGCCTGTACGCGCCGCACATCAAGGACAGCGTGCCGGACGTGTTGCCCGACGTCGATGCGATTCCCGAGCCGGAAGTGAAGGCCGAGCCGCGTTCGCGGATCGGCAATCGCAGTTACGCGGTGATGGGCAAGCGTTATCACGTCCGCGATTCCGCCGAGGGTTATGTCGAGGAAGGCATGGCCTCGTTCTACGGCAACAAGTTTCACGGCCGCAAGACCTCCAATCACGAGGTCTACGACATGTACGCTTTTTCCGCGGCGCACAAGACGCTGCCGCTGCCGAGCTACGTGCGGGTGACCAATCTCGCCAACGGCCAGTCGGTGGTGGTGCGGGTCAACGATCGCGGTCCGTTCCATTCCGGCCGCATCATCGATCTGAGTTACGCCGCCGCGGCCAAGCTCGGCTTCATCAAGCAGGGCACCGCGCGGGTGGAAGTGCGCGCGCTGATGCCGGACGAGGGGGGCGGTCGGCCGGCGGCAACGTCGGTGGCAACCCCGGTGGCGACGGTCGAGGACAACGCGGTCCGTGCCGATGAATTCGAGCGCTGGATGCGCGAGCGTGGCATCCGCTTCGCCGCCGGAACGGCCGCAGCGCCCCCGGCCGCGGCGGCGGCGCCCGCATCCGTGTCCGCGGTCATGCCCGGCGACGGCGACGTGCTGCTGCAACTGGCGGCGTTTTCGGCCCGCGACAATGCCGAGCGCGCCCGCGAGCAGCTCGCCGCGGGAGGGATCGCGCCGCTGCGCATCGACGAGGCGATCGTGAACGGGCAGCCGGTATGGCGCCTGCGCATCGGTCCGGTGCCGTCGGCGCGGATCGAGGAACTTTCCGGCCGTGCGGCCGCTCTGGGATTCGGTCAGGTGCAGGTCGTGCGCGATTGACGCGCGCGGCGGCGGCGATGAGGCGCTGTCGTCGAAACATCGCCGAAACGTCGCATGCGCCTCGGAATCTTCCGTCGCTTGCTTCAGAATAGACGGCTTGTCAGTGATTCGACGGTCTTCGCGGCCGTTTTCCGGAGTGCAGGGTTCGATGAAGATGTCGGGTGCGTGGCGGCGGAGTGGTTCGGGTCGGACGACGGCGCGGTGGTGGCTGATCACCGCCTGCGCGGTCTGGATGACGGGCCTGGCGTTGGCCCAGGCGCCGGCCGGCACGGCCACGCCGGCCGCGAAGCCCGCGCCGCCGCCGTTGGCCATCCCCGACGCGCCCAAGCCGGTCAGCGCCAAGGCCTGGCTGGTGATGGACGACGCCACCGGCCGGATTCTCGCCGGCGAGAACATCGACCAGCGACTGGAACCGGCCAGCATCACCAAGGTGATGACCTCCTACGTCGTCGCCGCCGAGCTGCAGGCCGGCCGCATCAAGGCCGACGACCGGGTGACGATGAGCGTGAACGCCTGGCGCAAGGGCGGCGCCGGCACCGAAGGCAGCTACAGCGGTTTCACGGTCAACCAGACCGCGCCGCTGGAGGACATGGAAAAGGGCATGGCGGTGCAGTCCGGCAACGACGCCGCGATCGCGCTGGCCGAGCACATCGCCGGTACCGAAGAGGCCTTCGCCACCCTGATGAACGACTACGCGAAGCGTCTGGGCATGCGCAACACCCGCTTCGCCAACGCCACCGGTCTGCAGGCCGAAGGCCATTACTCGACCGCCCACGATCTCGCCCTGCTCGGTCGCGCCCTGATCCGCGACTACCCGCAGCAGTACGCGTACAACAAGATCCGCGAATTCACCGTCGGCCCGATCACCCAGCCCAACCGCAACCGCCTGCTGTGGCGCGACGAGTCGGTCGACGGCATCAAGACCGGTCACACCTCCGGCGCCGGTTTCTGCCTGATGGCGTCGGCCAAGCGCGGCGATCAGCGCCTGATCAGCGTGGTCATGCACGCCGCCAGCGACGACGAGCGCATGAACGATTCGCAGGCCCTGCTCAACTGGGGCTTCCGCTTCTACGAAACCCACCGCCTGTATCAGGCCGATACCGTCATCGCCACCCACAAGGTCTGGAAGGGCGGCGAGAACGTGGTCAAGCTGGGCCTGGAACAGCCGCTGCTGGTGAGCACGCCGCGCGGCCGCTACGCCGATCTCAAGCCGCAGATGGACGTGCCCAAGACCCTGATCGCGCCGATCAAGGCCGGCCAGGTGATCGGTACCGTGCGGGTGATGCTCGACGGCAAACCGGTGATCGAGGCGCCGCTCGTGGCCGTCGAAGGCGTGGCCGAAGCCGGCTTCTTCAAGCGGCTGTGGCATGAGCTGCTGATGTGGTGGGAATCGGACTGAGGCATCGCGCCGAGGAAACGGACCGGTCCGTCCCGGGGCCGGTCGATTCCGCAGGCACCGGGCAACGACAGGGAGCGGGACCATGACGCATCGCAGCCGCCTCGCCGGCTTCATCATCGACTGCAGGACCGACGATCTCGACGCCGCGGCCCGTTTCTGGAGCGATGCGCTCGGCCTGCCGATCGGCGAGCTCTCGCCGGAAGAATCCGCGACCTACGCCAAGCTCGACGACGCCCCGGGCGATCTGCACATCGAGGTGCAGAAGGTCGGACACGATTCGCGCGTGCATCTGGACATCGAGACCGACGACATCGAGGCCGAAGTGCGCCGGCTCGAAGCCCTGGGCGCGAAGCGCGTGGCCGCGGTGCACACCTGGGTGGTGATGGAAGCGCCGACCGGACAGCGGTTCTGCGTCGTGCGGATGAAGCATCCCGAACGCGGGGCGACGCCGAACGCGTGGTAGGCCGCCGCGGCGCCGTGCCTCAGCGCCTGCGCCGCAGCCACGCCCGGCGTATCAGGAACGCCGCGCTCAGGACCGCCAGGAACACGCCGTAACCCACCGAGGTCGCCAGCACCTGCGGCCACATCCGGCCGTAGCGCCCGTCGGCGATGTCGTGCGACCAGTGGATCGCGACCACGAACGAGACGGACGACAGCGCGAGAGCGGCGAGATCGAACGCGATCCGCGCCGCGCCGCGCGGTTGCCGAGGGAACAGCCAGTACAGCGCGCCGAGGATCAGGAACCACGGCAGGAACAGGATCAGGGCGAGATTGAGCTGGATGCCGGGAGTCATTTAACTTCTTGAGATCAGGTGGTCGTTTCTTTAGGAATCATCGTTCTCTTTTAGTTGCCGGCAGATTTGCTGAATCAACGCTCGTACTGAAATGGCAAATTCAAGGCTTGAATAGCTCGGTGATTCTGCGACGACTTTATCCCCATTTTTTAATTGAACGATGTGGCCGCAAGTTGAGGAGCTGATAACGTTGAGTATGGAATCGTTTGAGAAATTATTAAGCAATAAGAAGTAGGTGTTTTGCATTTCTTCTTTGGTTGCGAATCCCATGCTTTCCATAATGCATGGATCATCGTTTTCTTCGGTGCTGGCTACTGTATCGGTCAAATTTTTAAGAATTTTGAAGCGCAGCAGCCCGTCCCCTCCCTTGAACCTCTTAATTCGGCTTTCGGCTGTTTTCTTTTTCTTCTTGTCCTGAATAATCAGGGGTTGATTTGTCTGCATCCGCGACAGATCCCGCAACCCCACCGCATCGCGCAACTGGCGGATGAATGGGGTGCCCAGCCGTTCGCGCGCGGTGCGCGCGCCATCGCGCAGCATCGCCTCAATCACCGTCGGTGTCGCCATCAGCGATTCGTAGCGCTCGCGGAGCGGTGCGATGTCCTGGTCGATCCGCTCGAACAACCGCTGCTTGGCGTCGCCCCAGCCGATGCCGTCGGCGAACGCGGCGCGCATCGCGGCGGTCTCGTCGGCGCTGGCGAACGCCTGGTACAACTGGAACAGGGCCGAGCCTTCGGTGTCCTTCGGTTCGCCCGGCGCACGCGAGTCGGTCACGATCGAGAAGATCAGCTTCTTCAGCTGCTCGCGCGGCGAGAACAGCGGAATGGTGTTGTCGTAGCTCTTGGACATCTTGCGGCCGTCGAGGCCGGGCAGGGTGGCGACATGTTCCTCGATCGCCGGTTCGGGCAATACGAAGTGTTCGCCGTACAGATGGTTGAAGCGCTGGGCAAAATCGCGCGCCATCTCGATGTGCTGGATCTGGTCGCGGCCGACCGGCACCTTGTGCGCGTTGAACACCAGGATGTCCGCGGCCATCAGCACCGGATACATGAACAGGCCGGCGGTCACTCCGAAATCGTCGTCCTGCTGCTCGGCGCGGTTGCGGTCGACCGCGGCCTTGTAGGCATGGGCGCGATTGAGCAGGCCCTTGCCGGTGACGCAGGTGAGGAACCAGGTCAGTTCCGGAATCTCGTGGATGTCGCTCTGGCGGTAGAACCACACGCGGTCGTTGTCCGGCACCAGCCCGCAGGCCAGCCAGCTGGCGGCGATCTCCAGGGTCGAGCGCTGCACCTTCGCCGGATCCTGCACCTTGATCAGGGCGTGGAGGTCGGCCAGGAAATAGAAGTTCTGCGTGCCGGGCGTGCGGCTGGCGGCCACCGTCGGGCGGATCGCGCCCACGTAGTTGCCCAGGTGCGGGGTGCCCGAGGTGGTGATGCCGGTGAGGATGCGGGTAGCGGTCATGGCGGACGCGGGGGAAAGCGGTTGTCCAGTTTACCCGGGGCTGAACACGCCCGCCGCCGGTCGCCCGGGATCGCGATCCGCAACCCCGATGTTCAGGGGCGTGCGTTCACCGTGGCGTCCAGTCTGGACATCCATCCACCACGGAGCCCCGCCATGTTGCGCCCCACCGCCCTGCTGCTCGCCGCCCTCGCTTCCGCCACCGCCTGTGCGCCGCTCTCGGCGCAGCCGCTGGTCGACGTGGACATCGTCGATCGCGATACCGGCGAATGGCTGCCCGAGTACCGTCACCGCGGCCGCGACTGGGTGCCCGGTGTCCCCGGCCATCGCTACAGCGTGCGTCTGACCAACACCACCGGCGAACGCGTGCTGGTCGTGCTGTCGGTCGACGGCGTCAACGCGATCAGCGGCGAGACCGCCGCCGCCGGTCAGACCGGCTACGTGCTGGGGCCGTGGCAGAGCACCGAGATCGCCGGTTGGCGCAAATCCTGGCAGGACATCGCCCAGTTCTACTTCACCGATCTGCCCGACAGCTACGCCGCGCGGACCGGTCGTCCGGACAACGTCGGCGTGATCGGTGTGGCGGTGTTCCGCGAACGCGCCCAGCCGCAGCCTTACTACGCGCCGCCGCCGATCGCGCGCGAGAACGAATACGATCGCGACGACCGCTATCGCGGCCAGGCCGGTCGCGCCGAAGCCAAGTCCGCGCCGGCCTCGCCGCCGGCCTCGCGCCGCAGTGCGGAAGCGGCCGCCGATGCCGCCTCCGGTCCGGCGCCGACCCTCGGCACCGGTCACGGCCAGCGCGAATGGTCGCCGGTGAGCCGCACGGATTTCGTCCGCGCCTCGCGCACGCCGACCCAGGTCACCCAGGTCCGCTACGACGACATCGACAATCTGGTCGCGATGGGCGTGATCCCGCGGCCGTACTACGACCAGGGGCGACGTCGCGGTCAGCCGCAGGCCTTCCCGAACGGCTTCGCGGCGGATCCTCCGGGCCGCTGGTGAAACCTGCGGCCGCACCCGTACGGCGCGGTCGCGTCGCCCGAACGAAGGGCCGGCATCGCCGGCCCTTCGTCGTTCCGGGGCGTGCGAGTGCGGGTGCCGGCGCCCCTGTGCGATCATCGGCGTCCGGATGCGGCATCGACGTGTCCGTTCGGCGGCAACCCGAGCGTTGCCGAGACCGTCGCAGCAAGGAGCGTCACCGATGTCGTCCACCGAGGCCGCCGGCCGACCCACCCCGGAACAATTGCGCGCCCTGCGTCGCCAGGCGCAGGCGATCCCGCCGCAGCCGCGCGATGGCCGTACGTTCCCTGCGGCGCATGCGCAGCAACGGCTGTGGTTCCTGACGCGACTGGGCGGGGCCGCCGGCGCCTACAACGTGCCGCTGGGCGTGGAACTGAGTGGACCGCTCGACCGCGCCGCGCTGCGCGGGTCGCTGGATCGCGTGATCGCGCGCCATGAAGCGCTGCGCACGACCTTCGAGGAGGTCGAGGGCGTCGCGCATCAGCGCATCGGCGAGCCTCGGGCGTTCGCGCTCGACGAACACGATCTGCGTGGGCTGGAAGCCGACGAGACCGCGCGTGCGTTGCGCGCGCTGCAGGAAGCCGAGGCCGCGGCGCCGTTCGATCTGGTGCACGGGCCGTTGGTGCGCGGACGCCTGGTCCGGCTTGGCGACGAGCGTCATGCCCTGCTGTTGACGATGCATCACATCGTGTCCGACGGTTGGTCGCTGGGATTGCTGGCGAGCGAACTCGAAGCGCTGTACTCGGCGCACATGCGCGGTGCGCCCGATCCGCTGCCGCCACTGCCGGTGCAGTACGCCGATTACGCGGTCTGGCAGCGCCAGCGCCTGTCCGGCACGCGCCTGGAGCAGGAAGGCCGCTGGTGGCGCGAAACCCTGGCCGGTGCGCCGCCGCTGCTGGAATTGCCGGCCGACCGCAAACGTCCGTCGATGCAGGATCACCGCGGTGCGTTGTGCGGGGTGCGGATTCCGCCGGCGCTGGCGGCATCGCTGAAAACGTTGTCCCAGCAGCACGGCGCGACTCTCTTCATGACCCTGTTCGCGGCCTGGGCCGTGGTGCTGTCGCGATTGTCGGGACAGACCGATCTGGTCGTCGGTACGCCGGTGGCCAATCGCGGTCGCCGTGAAGTGCAGGCGCTGATCGGCTTCTTCGTCAACACGCTGGCGGTGCGACTGGACCTGAGCGGCGACCCGGATACCGCGACCCTGCTCGCGCAGGTCCGGACCCGGGTGCTGGCGGCGCAGGAACACGGCGAACTGTCGTTCGAGCAGGTGGTGGAGCAGATCAATCCCGAGCGCAGTCTCGCCTGGACGCCGATCTTCCAGACCAGTTTCGCGTGGCACAACACCGCGCCGGCGGATCTGCGCTTCGAGGGATTGCGTGCCGACATGCTGGACATGCCGCATGCGGTATCGAAGTTCGATCTGTCCCTGAGCCTCGCCGAGGATGGCGAGGCGATCGTCGGTTCGCTGGAGTACGCGACCGCGCTGTTCGATACCGCGACCGCCGAGCGTTACGCCGGTCATTTCGTCGCCGTGCTGCGCGGCATGGTGGCGGATCCCGCGCGGCCGGTGAGTGCGTTGCCGTTGATCGGCGACGAAGAGCGGCGGCGACTGGTCCACGACTGGAACGCGACCGAACGCGACTTCGGCCCGTGGCGCCCGTTCCATGCCTGGATCGAAGATCACGCCGTGAACACGCCCGCGGCCGAGGCGGTGACCTGCGGCGACGAGCGTCTCGACTATGCCGCGCTCAACGCCGGCGCCAACCGGCTCGCGCACGGGTTGCGCGATCGCGGCATCGGTCGCGGCGACCGGGTGGCGATCTGTCTGCAGCGCTCGGTCCGTGCGATCGCGACCGTGCTCGGGATCATGAAGTCCGGTGCCGCCTACGTGCCGATGGATCCGGCGTACCCGCAGGCGCGCATCGCGGCGATGGTCGCCGATGCGCGGCCGGCGCTGGTGCTGTGCGATGCCGCGAGCCGGGACGCGCTCGAACGCGCGCTCGCGGGCCTCGTGCAGGATGGCGGCGTCGCGCCGCCGGTGTTCGCCATCGATGACGCGCAGGCTCCCTGGGCGACCCTGTCGGCGGAGAATCCCGATCCCGCCGCGATCGGCCTGGAACCCGACGACGCGCCGTACATCATCTACACCTCCGGCTCCACCGGCGTGCCGAAGGGCGTGGTCGCGCGCCACCGCGGGGTGACCGGATTGATGCACGCGCTGCGCGAGCCGTTCGCGCTGTCGCCGCAGACCCGCGTGCTGCAGTTCGCGTCCTTCAGTTTCGATGCGTTCGTGCTGGAATGGGTGATGGCTTTCGGCGGCGGCGGTTCGCTGCATCTGGCCGAACCCGGCGAGACCTTGCTCGGCGATACGCTCGAAGCGCTGGTCGCGAAGCGGCGCATCAGCCATGCTCTGATCCCGCCGGTGGTGCTGGCGTCGATGCCGGACACGGCGGCGCTGGCGACAGTGCGGACGCTCACCTGTGGCGGCGAGACCGTGCCGCCGGCGCTGCTGCGACGCTGGAACCGCGATCGTCGTTTCTTCAACATCTACGGACCGACCGAGACCACCGCGATCAGCACCGCCCACGCATGCCCTGCGACGCTGATCGAAGCCGACAGCGTGCCGATCGGCCGGCCGCTGGCGAACGAGCGCGTCTACGTGCTCGACCGCCATCTGCAGCCGGTACCGATCGGTGTCGCGGGCGAACTGTGCATCGGCGGGATCGGTGTCGCCACCGGATATCTGCATCGTCCCGAACTGACCGCCGAGCGCTTCATCGACAGTCCCTTCGTGGCCGGCGATCGTCTGTATCGCACCGGCGATCTCGCGCGCTGGCGTGCCGACGGCACGATCGAGCATCTTGGTCGCAACGATTTCCAGGTCAAGGTCCGCGGGTTCCGCATCGAACTCGGCGAGATCGAGGCCAGACTCGCGGCGCTGCCGGGCGTGAAGGAGGCGGTGGTGCTGGCCCGCGAGGACGTGCCGGGCGAGAAACAGCTGGTCGCGTATTGTCTGGAGACGGCGCCCGGAGCGATCGCGCCGGAAGCGCTCCGCGCGGCATTGCAGGCGCAATTGCCCGACTACATGGTGCCGTCGGCCTTCGTCGCGCTGGTGGCGTGGCCGCTGACGGTGAACGCCAAGCTCGACCGCGCGGCGTTGCCGGCACCGCAGGGTACGGTCGCGTCTTCGGGGCGCCCCTACCTTGCTCCGCGCACCCCGATCGAGGAAGTGCTGGCGCTGATCTGGGCCGAAGTGCTGGGCGTGGAACGCGTCGGAGCGCTCGACAATTTCTTCGACCTCGGCGGGCATTCGCTGATGGCGATGCGGCTGATCGCGGCGATCCGCGACAGCCTCGGCATCGAACTGCCGCTCAAGACCTTCTTCGAGGCTCCGACCGTCGCGCAGATGGGGCGCGTGCTGCTGCCCGACGGCTGATCGATCGGCCCTCGGCCGGCGCGACGCCCGGTTATTCGCCGGTGTCGCGGAGATACGGTTCGACCGTGCCCTTGAGCTTCATCGTCATCGGCTGGCCGCGGCGGTCCAGCGCCTTGCCGGCGATCACCCGCACCCAGCCTTCGCTGACGCAGTATTCCTCGACGTTGTTGCGATCGATGCCGTTGAAGCGGATGCCGATGCCGCGTTCGAGCAGTTCGGCGTCGTGGAACGGGCTGCGCGGATCGTTGGACAGGCGGTCGGGAAGGGTGTCGGTCATGGTCGTTGGACGGAACGGCGGCCGGAGCGGGCCGCGGGGCGACAGGATACCCGCTGCCGACGGCCCCGGCATCCGCCCTGCGTCCCCGCGGTGCCCGCCGGGCGCCGGATCAGTCCGCGACCACGGCCTCGGCGCCGCCGCGCTGCAGCGGATCGGGCAGCGGTTCGCCCGCACCGACGAAGCCCAGCGACACCGAGTTCAGGCAATAGCGCAGGCCGGTCGGTTTCGGCCCGTCGGGAAAGACATGGCCCAGATGCGAGTCGCAGCGCGCGCAGACGATCTCGATCCGGACCATGCCATGGCTGGTGTCGCGCAGATGCTTCACGTGGCCGTCGGCGTAGGGCGCGAAGAAGCTCGGCCAGCCGGTGCCGGAATCGAACTTCGCGTTCGCGCGGAACAGCGGCAGGCCGCAAAGGCGGCAGACGTAGACGCCGTCGCGCTTGTTGTCGAGGAACGCGCCGCAGAACGGGGCTTCGGTCCCGTGCGCGAGCAGCACGCGGCGCTCTTCCGGCGACAGCGCGGCGGCCAGGGTGTCGCGCTGCGAGGCGGTCGGCGGGGTGAGGTCGAAGCTGGTCATGTGGAACTCCGGAAACGTGGACGGGGCGTTGCCGATCAGGAGGGAGAAGGCGGGCCGTCGGTTGTGGTGCGATCGGCGGCATGACCGCTCCATTGCCGGCGCGCGTTGGCGATGATCGCGCGCATCCGGGCGCGGTCCTGCAGCCGCGAGACCGGAATCGCGCCGAACGCCAGGGCGCGCTCGCGCAGCGCTGCATCGATGTCGTAATGGGCGCCGCTGCGTTTGTCCTGGAAGGCATGGCGCGGCAGTCCGAGCCGGGCGGCGAATGCATGCAGTTCGTCCAGTTCGTCGGCGAGCAGATGCGCCCAGCGCCGGCCTCGCCACCAGAACACAGCGTTGTCGACGTACACGGCCATGGCCACAGTGAAGCATGGCCGACGGGGTCGCGGCAAAAAAGCGCTGGTGCGTGCGCGTCCACTGCACGCAGCGATCTTTGATTCCGCCCGCCCGACCCTCATGATGCGCGGATGACCACGCCGCCCGCCGCCCCCGTCGGCACCGATGCCTCCTCCGCACCATCCGCCGCCGCGCCTCCCGGACCGATCGCGCCCACGGACCCGTCCGACCCGCCCCTGATCGTCGCCCGGGCCGCCGGCGCTCGCGGCGAGTGGCAGATCCTGCGCGAACTGACGCCGTATCTCCGCCCGTTCATCGGCCGCATCCTGTTCGCGCTGGCGCTGGTGGTCGCCGGCAAGGTCGTGGGACTCGCGGTGCCCGCGGTGCTCAAACAGCTGGTCGACGCGCTGGACGTGGATGTCGGCGCGGCCGCCGCGCCGCTCGCGTTCCCGCTCGGGCTGCTGTTGGCGTACGGCGCATCGCGCATCGGCATGACCCTGTTCACCGAAGTCCGCCAGATCGTGTTCGCGCGGGTGATGGCGCGGGTCTCGCGACGGGTGACGCTGCAGGTGTTCCGCCATCTCCACGCGTTGTCGCTGCGGTTCCATCTCGCCCGGCGCACCGGCGGCGTCGCCCGCGACATCGAACGCGGCGGCGGCGCGATCGCCGACCTGCTCGACTGGATGATCTACACCATCCTGCCGACCCTGTTCGAGATCGTGCTGGTCACCACGGTGCTGGTGTGGATGTACGACTGGGGATTCGCCTTGATCACGTTGATCACGCTGATCGCGTACATGGCCTTCACTTTCCGGATCACCGAATGGCGCACGCGCTACTACCGCGCCGCGGTCGAGGCCGACACCCACGCCAACGAGCGCGCGGTCGATTCGCTGCTCAACTACGAAACCGTCAAGTACTTCGGCAACGAAGAGCACGAGGCCGAGCGCTACGACCGCAGCCTGCAGCACCGCGAGGAAGCGCAGGTGATGAGCCGCAAGACCCTCGGCGTGCTCAATCTCGGCCAGGTCGCGATCGTCTCGCTCGGCGTGACCGCGATGATGTGGCGCGCCGCCGCCGGCGTGGTCGATGGCAGCATGACCCTCGGCGGCCTGGTCTTCGTCAACGCCGTCCTGCTGCAGTTGTCGGTGCCGCTGAATCTGCTCGGCATGATGTACCGCGAGATCAAACAGGCCTTCACCAATCTCGAACGCCTGTTCGGCCTGCTCGATGAGTCCATGGACGTGCGCGACCGCGACGACGCGGTGGCGCTGCGTACATCGCGACCGCGGGTGCGCTTCGAGGACGTGCGTTTCGGCTACGATCCGCGGCGCGAGATCCTGCGCGGCGTCGATTTCGAAGTGCCGCCGGGCGGAACGGTCGCGGTGGTCGGCCATTCGGGTTCGGGCAAATCGACGCTCGCGCGGCTGCTCTATCGCTTCTACGACGTGGACGCGGGACACATCGCGATCGAAGGCGACGACGGCGTGGTCCGCGACCTGCGCGATTACACCCAGGCCTCGGTGCGCCGGGCGATCGCGATCGTGCCGCAGGACACGGTGCTGTTCAACGACACCATCCGCTACAACATCCTCTACGGGCGACCGGACGCCAGTCGCGAGGAAGTGGAGGCGGCAGCGAAGGCCGCGCATATCCACGAGCTGATCCTGCGATTGCCCGACGGCTACGAGACCGAGGTCGGCGAGCGTGGCCTGAAGTTGTCCGGCGGCGAGAAACAACGCGTCGCCATCGCCCGCGCGCTGCTCAAGAATCCGGCGATCCTGATCTTCGATGAAGCGACTTCGGCGCTCGATTCGAAATCCGAACAGGCGATCCAGTCGGAACTCGACCGGATCGCCGAGGACCGGACCACGATCGTGATCGCCCATCGCCTCTCCACGGTGATGAACGCAGACGAGATCCTGGTGATGGATCAGGGCCGCATCGTCGAGCGCGGCCGCCACGCGGAACTGCTCGCGCGCGGCGGTCATTACGCGCAGATGTGGGCGTTGCAGCAGCAGGAGCGCGAGGTGGTGGCGGTCGATTGAGCGGCCGTGGCGAGCTTGACACCCTCTGGTCGCCCTCGCAGTATGCAGTCATCGTGTTTCGCGGAGTCGACAGGATGTGGCGCGTGTCGCTTGCAGGGATCGCATTGACGATCGCGGCCGTTCTGGTCGCCGTTCTTGCCTGGCAGAATCGCGGGCTCCGCACCGAACGGGATCATCTTACGGATCGTGCGGCATACGCCTATCCGGGCATGTACGTCCCGATCGTGGAAGCGACGACGATCGACGGCGCTCGCGTACGGCTCGGCGCGCCCGAAGGCGAGCGGCAGGTGCTGTTCTTCTTCAATCACACGTGCCCGCATTGTCGCGCTTCCGCACCGCAGGTGGTCGCGCTCGCGCGCGCGCTGCGCGAGCGTCCCGGAGATCGCGCCGAGATGATCGGCGTCTGCCAGTGTTCGCCGGCCCAGGCGCGCACGTTCGTGCGCGATCATGGCCTCGGATTTCCCGTCGTCGTTCTCGACGATCGCCGCAGCATCGCCCTGTTCCGGGCGCGCGGTGTGCCTGCGCTGATGGCCATCGATCGCGAAGGTCGTGTCCGTCACGCCGTGCAAGGCGTCATCGATACCAGGGAGCAGGTCGACGCATTGATCGCCGCGCTCGCGCGCACGGAGGCGCCGGTGCGGCCCACGCCAAGGAGTTGAGCATGAAGAAGAAATTTTCGTTGCGCACATGGATCCCCGTTGCTGCGTTCGCCGTTGTCATGTCGTTCGGTGCGCTGCAGGCCTACGCGGCCGCCACCGATCGCCCGGGTCGCGAGCTTCGCGGCTTCTGCGATGACGTCCTGCCGTGCATGGCCGCCTGTGGCGATGCCGGCGGCACCTACTACGGCCTGCTTCCCAATGGCAGCCCGCTGTGCGATTGCTGCGCGCCGGAGTGATCTCATCTGATTCCTGGTTGCGAGATCGGGAATTCATGCATGCGCGGCCGCGACGTGGAAACGCGCGAATTGCCGGCAAGACATTCCCCACGCGCGTGTGATTGAGCTGAGGGAGATGTAAAAAGACGCCGTGCTTGCGCACGGCGTCTTCCGTTCTCGGGGTCTGGCATGAATGGCATGCCATCCATGGCGAAACGGTGCCTTCGGAACGCCCGACCCGCACCTCCATGTGTGGGCGTTCGGGACAGCTGCGCGGCAGTGCCGCTGGGCTTGTTGATCGGATGCGTCAGGTTTGCCGTCCATGGCGAAACGGAGCGTGCTCCGGAGCGCCCGGCCCGCACATCCCTGTGCGGGCGTTCGGGACAGCTGCGCGGCAGTGCCGCGCATGCGTGCTGTCCCTCACCCCTTGATGCACACGACCTGACGGAGGGTGTGCACCACTTCGACCAGATCGCTCTGCGCCGCCATCACCGCGTCGATGTCCTTGTACGCGGCCGGCGATTCGTCGATGACACCTTCGTCCTTGCGGCATTCGACGTGCGCCGTGGCCTCGCGGTGCTGCTTCAGCGTGATCTCCTTCCTGGCCGCGGTGCGGCTCATCTTCCGGCCCGCGCCGTGGCTGCAACTGCAGAAGCTGTCCGGATTGCCCTTGCCGCGGACGATGAAGCTCTTCGCGCCCATGCTGCCGGGAATGATTCCCAGCTCGCCGGCCTGTGCGCTGACCGCGCCCTTTCGGGTCACCAGCAGCGACTGGCCGTGATGCTGCTCTCGCTGCACGTAGTTGTGGTGGCAGTTCACCGCCAGCTTGTCGAGCTGGAACTTCGGCAGCCGATGGCGCATCTCGTGCAGCACCCTGGCCATCATCGCCTCGCGGTTGGCGCGGGCGTAATCCTGTGCCCACGATACCGCTTCGACGTAGTCGTCGAACAGCGCCTCGCCTTCCATGAAGAACGCCAGGTCCTTGTCCGGCACGTGGAAGTGGAGGGTGCGCCGCGCGAGTTCCTCGCGTGCGCGCTGGATGAAATAGGTGCCGATCAGATTGCCGGTGCCGCGCGATCCGGAGTGCAGCATCACCCAGACGGAGCCCGCTTCGTCGAGACAGATCTCGATGAAATGGTTGCCGCCGCCGAGCGTACCGATCTGCCTGTCGATCTTGTCGGTCCGGATGCCGCGGTGCTTCGCCTTGATCGCCTCCAGCCGTTGCGCCAGCCCGGACTGCGCCAGACGCGTCTCGATGCTGTCGGGCAGTTTGCGGTGGTCGCCTCCAGGGCCGTTGCCGACCGGCACGCTGCGTTCGATCGAGTTGCGCAGCAGCGCGAGCGAGTCCGGCAGATCTTCCGCGCGCAGCGTGGTCCGCACGGCGGCCATGCCGCAGCCGATGTCCACGCCGACCGCGGCCGGGATGATCGCGCCGCGGGTCGGGATCACCGAGCCCACGGTCGCGCCCTTGCCCAGATGCACGTCGGGCATGACCGCTACCCACGGCCCGACGAACGGGATCGAGGCGATGTTCTTCAGCTGCTGATGGGCCTCGGCCTCCAGCGGCACGCCGTTCACCCAGCCCTTGATCGGCGTGGCGGTTTCTTCGGCGTGCAGGAATTGAAACTGTGCAATGTCCATGTCGATTCCGATGGTAAGGCGGCGCGGCGGTTCCATCCACCGCGCCGATTCAGGTCTTGATGTTCACCAGTTGCTTCAGCACGCCATCCAGGCCGCCGAACACGGTGAGCTTGTCGATGTTCTCGGTCACGCGCTCCAGCGCTTCGAGCTCCTTCAGGCGCATCAGCACCGGGCTTTCCTCGATCAGCTTCGCGGTGTTGAGCAGGGAACGCGTGGCGTTCGCCTCCTCGCGACGACGAATCACGTTGGCCTGGGCCGCCTTTTCCGCCTGCACGACGCCGTTCAGGATTTCGCGCATCTCGCCCGGCAGGATCACGTCCTTGACGCCGACGCCGAGCACTTCGACGCCGATGCCGTCGACCTGGCCGCGCACGTAGCCAAAGATGTCGGCATCGAGCGACGCCTTGTCGCCGAGCAGTTCGTCCAGCGTCTTGGCGGACACCGCCTTGCGCAGGCCGTACTGCAGTTCGCGATACACCTGATCGCTGAACTTCGCGACCTTGGTGCGCGAGGCGACCGGATCCTTCACGCGCACGCTCGCAGCCAGATTCACGCGCAGCGACACCTTGTCGCGGGTGAGCAGCTCCTGGCCGGCCACGTCGATCGCCTGCACGCGCAGATCGACGATGTCGAGCACCACGTTCTTCTGGACGTTCCAGAAGGCGTAGCTGCCCGGTTCGAGCGTACGCACGAGCTTGCCGTCGACGAACACCAGGCCGGTGAACTCGGTCGGTACGTCGGCCACCGCGGCGACCTTCGGCAGAACGCCGAGCTGGCGCAGACGGCGGGCCACGTCGGGACGCACTTCGAGGCCGTCGCCGAGCGCCACGCGCTCGATCTCGACCTTCACCGGACCGCGCCAGTACAGCTTGCGCGTGCCCGGGAAGAGCACGTCCTCGATCTTGCCGTTCTTGCGCACGAGGCCGATGTCCTCGGTGCCCAGGTCGGCGAGCACGAAGTTCTCGTCGAGGCGAGCACCGAGCGCGTCGATCAGGGTGTCGACGTCGTTGCCGGCATACTCCGGCTTCGCGGCGTTGTGCACGACGATCTGCACGCGGCCGAACGGATCGTAGAAGCGGTGGACGCCGGCGCCGAGCACGCGCTCGAACCGACGGTTGCGATACACCAGGCCGCGCTCGCCGTCGCCGATCACGACCTTCATTTTCCAGAACATGGTCAATACCTCCTCGGGTGTTGGCTCTGGTGGTCCGATCCTGGAATTCGGTGCGGCGCGGCGGATCGGATTCCGCGTCGCGTGGATGCCTCGTCGCGGCATGCGCCGCGCAGACGGAAGAGGTGGGGAACGCCCCCGACATCGATGGCGCGGAACCCGCGCGCTCCAAGCGCGAAGGCGGGTTTCGTCCGCGACGGGCGCGATGTTCCGCGTGCGTCGCTTCGGAGACCGGCCCGTGCGATTCGAGGGCGGAGGTCCGGCGGCATCGCCGCTGCGGCCCTCGCGGCGCGTGCGGTGTTCTGCACGCGTCACGGGGAACCGCAAGGGGCGTTTCCCGGTGAGGGACTTGCGTCCCGGATATCCAGAGTTTCAGTCTGGTGTTTGGAGCGGGAGTCGAACCCGCGACACTCGGATTAACCGTCCGATGCTCTACCCATCTGAGCTATCCAGTGGTTGACGTGCCGGAATCGAACCGGCGACCCGCGAACGAAGTGTTCGCTGCTCTACCCGACTGAGCTACCGTCATCGCGAAACACCTTCTCCCGGCATTCGGCATACGCCACGGCAGCGCCGCGCGCACCGGATGGGACGCAAGCCCATACCGCTGGACACCGTTCGATCGATGCTTCGCATTGCCGACTGTCGCCAGTCGGCAATCCGTGTGCCCACGCATTTCCGCCGCCGCCCGCGCCGAGCATCGCGGCGCAGCGCTTGCGCGCCTCATGGCGGAATCCCGTTCTGCCGGACCCGTGCTCGGACCTCGATGCCCGGACGTTCTCGACAGGATGCTTCGGATGTCGGAAAAAATGCGTGAGCGAAACCGTTCGCGCCGCGGAATCCCGCGCGCGTGTTCGAAGAACTCTCTTTGCGTACGCCGAAAAGAAAACGCCCCCGGATGGGAATCCGAGGGCGTTCGCGTGCCTCGGAGATCGGGGTGCCGATCTCCGGAAACGAAGATCAGGCGTCGTGGAAGTCGTTGCGGTCCCGCCGTGTCTGCCCTGGCGTCCGCACGCATTCGCGCGTGCCGCGCAGATTGCGCGACGCTGCGGGAAGGCGGTGGTTGAGGAGGGCGGATTTCATCGCGGGACTCTCGGAATCCATCGGAATTCAGGGGTTTTCGCGCGAAGCGGCGTTGCGCTTCATGCGATGGGCGCGCACGTTACACCCGTCTTTTTCGATTTGCAAACATTTTTTTCACATTCATCGCCATGGCCGACGGGCGGTGCGCGTCGGCATCGTGGATGGCGTGGCGGATGATGTGACCGGTGATCTGAAGAATGATCTGACGGGAGTTGCGCGCGTCAGCGCAGCAAGGGGGCCAGCGCGGGCCAGATGTGATCGCGCAGTTTCGGTTGCGCGGCGGCGGTCGGATGCAGGCGATCGGCCTGGAACGCGCGCTCGTCGAGTGCGATCGGTTCGAGCAGGAACGGCACGAAGGCGATGCCGTGTTTCTTCGCGAGCTCGCGGAACGCGCTTTCGAATCCGCGGGTGTAGTCGGGCCCGTAATTCGGCGGCAGGCGCATGCCGATCATCAGCACGTCCGCTTTCGCGCCTTTCGCCGCGGCGATCATCTTTTCGAGATTGGCGCGCGTCTGCACCACCGGCAGGCCGCGCAGGCCGTCGTTGGCGCCGAGTTCGATCACCACGACCGCCGGCTTGTGCCGCTTGAGTTCCGCGGCGATCCGCGCGGCGCCACCGGCGGTGGTTTCGCCGCTGATGCTGGCGTTGACCACGCGCCAGCCGGGCGCTTCCTTCTCGATCCTGCGCGCGGTCAACGCGACCCAGCCCTGCGATGCGGCCAGACCGTAACCGGCGGACAGCGAGTCGCCCATCACCAGCACGGTGCGCTGCGCGGCGGGCGTGCTCGATGCGACCACGGGCGCGGGTTTGCGCGCGGTTTGCGCGAAGGCCGGCGAGAACGCCAGCGTGAATGCCGACACGACGGTGAGCGCCAGCGACGCGCCGAGGATCAGCGCGGAGGCAGAGGGCGCGAGGATGCGCCGAGCGGAGCGGCGGTCAGACATAGCGCGCCCGGAGCATCGCGTAACAGCTGCGCAGCGCCTGCGCTTCGCCGCCGGCGGGACGGCCTGGGCGGTCGTTGTCGTTCCAGCTGTAGACGTCCAGATGCGCCCACTTGCGTTCCGGCGGCACGAAACGATCGAGATACAGCGCGGCGGTGATGCAGCCGGCCATCGTCGTGCTGCTGCCGTTGGCGAGATCGGCGATGCCGCTGCTCAGATAGCGGTTGTACGGACGATGCAGCGGCATGCGCCACAGCGGATCGAAACCGCGCGCGCCGGCGGCGAGCCAGTCGTTCGCGAGCGCGTCGTCGTTGCTGAACAGCGCCGGCAGATCCGGTCCGAGCGCGACGCGCGCGGCGCCGGTGAGCGTGGCGAAATCGAGGATGAGTTGCGGCGATTGTTCGGCGGCGTAGGTGAGTGCGTCGCACAGGATCACCCGGCCTTCGGCATCGGTGTTGTCGATCTCGACGCTGAGGCCCCTGCGCGTCGCGATCACTTCGCCGGGACGGTACGCGTTGGGGCCGATCGCGTTCTCCACCGCCGGTACCAGCAGGGTCAACCGCACCGGCAGCGCGCGGGCCATGATCAGTTCGGCCAGGGCGATCGCGTGCGCGGCGCCGCCCATGTCCTTCTTCATGTTGCGCATGCCGGCCGCCGCCTTGATGTCGAGGCCGCCGGTGTCGAAGCACACGCCCTTGCCGACGAGCACGATCTGCGGATGTTCCTGGCGGCCCCAGTGCAGCACGATCAGGCGCGGCGCGCGGTGCGAGGCGCGGCCGACGGCGTGGATCGCCGGGAAGTTGTGGGTGAGCAGATCCTCGCCGGCCAGCACGTCGAGGTCGGCGCCATGGGTCTGCGCGATCCCGCGCACGACCGCTTCCAGTTCGTCCGGTCCCATGTGCTCGGTCGGCGTGTTGATCAGATCGCGCGCACGCACGCAGGCGGCGAGCTGGGCGGCGATGTCGGCATCGACGTCGGCGACCAGCCGCGCCGGCGCGCGCGTCGCGTCGCGGTAGCGGGCGAAGCGGTAACTGCCCAGCCCCCAGCCCAGATGCAGCGCATCGCGCGCCTCGGTGTCGAGGTCGTCGGCCATGCGCCAGTCGCCGACCGGCAGCGCGGTCGGCGCGTGCGCCCACGCGAACGGATCCTTCGGGTCGCCGATGCCCAGCACCGCGCCGGCCAGACCCTCGGTGCCGGGCAGCAGGGCGTGGCTGCCGGCGGCGCCGGTGAAGCCTTGCGCCTCCAGCCAGCGGCGCGTGGATTCGGAGCGCGCGGCCGCCCAGGCCGGGAACTGCGCGGCGGTGACCGCCGACAGGGCGTAGGGGCGTTCGGCGTCGGACACCAGTCCGGGCAGTGCGGTCATGACGAGGTCTCGATGACGGGCGTGGAGAAGGCGGTGCGCGTCGGCGCGGGCATCGCGTCGAGGCGTTCGGCGAGCGCGGCCAGATCGGGCACGATCATGTCCGGCACGATGTCGGTATGCGGCCAGTGCGGGTGGCGCTCGCGTGCGTCCTCGCGATGCACCCAGGCGGTGCGCAGCCCCGCGCGGGCGGCGCCGAGCACGTCCATCTCGATGTGATCGCCGACGTGCAGGACCTCGTGCGGCGCGCAGCCGAGACGTTCGCAGGCGGCGAGGAAGATGCTCGCCGCGGGCTTGGCGGCGCCGTGTTCGCGCGCGCCCAGCTGGAACACGAAATGCCGCCCCAGACCGATCGCGTCGAGATCGGCGTTGCCGTTGCTCAGCGCCGCGACCGGCCATCGCGCCGCGATCCGCGCCAGCGCCTCGATCGCGTCGGGATAGCAGTCCACGCGATTGCGCTCGGCGTAGAACACCGCGTACGCCGGTTCCACCAGGGCGAGATCCTCGCCGCTGTCGCGGAAGGCGTATTCGAGGGTGAGGCGGCGCAGCGCGCTCATGTCGTGCAGCAGCTGCGGATGACCGGCGAAGACCCATTCGCGCAGCGCGCGCATCTTCGGGATCGGGAAACGCTCGGCGGTGCGCGGGCTGTGCGTGCGCAGCCAGTCGTCCAGGACCTGCTCGATCCGCGCGCCGATCGGCGCGAACGGCCACAGCGTGTCGTCCAGATCGAGGGTGATGGCGCGGATGCGGTCGTTCACCGGAAGGATTCTAGTGCATCGCGCGCGCCGGCCGCGTCGTGCGCGGCGGGGCCGCCGGGCGCTGGATTCATTGCATCAGCAGGTTGCCCTGCTGGCCGTTGCGCCACACCCGCAGCACCAGTTGCGACGGCGGATCCGAGAAGTTCGCCCGGAAGCCGCCGAGGTCGCCGAATTCGCCGACGCTGCCGGCCAGGATCACGTCGCCCTTGCGCAGACCGTTGCGGGCCGCACGGCTGTTGCGGGCGACCTCCTCGACCAGCACACCGGTGACGTTCTGGCGACGCAGCGATTCCGGCAGCTCGGCGAAGGTGGCGCCGGTCAGGCGCGGATCGAGGCTGGCGCCGGCGATCTCGCGCGGCTGTTCGCGCAGGGTCGCGGCGATGGTCAGCGGTTTGCCGTCGCGGCGCAGTTCCAGCGACACCCGGCTGTTCGCCGGCTGCAGACCCTGGAAATTGCGCAGCGCGGCGCTGTCGTCGATGCGCTGGCCGTTGGCGGACACGATCACGTCGCCTTCGCGCAGGCCCGCGGCGGCCGCGGACGAGTCCGGATGGACCCGGGTGATCACCGCGCCGCGGGCTTCCTTCAGGCCGAGGCCGCGGGCGATGCGTTCGTCCACGTTCTGGCTGTCGATGCCGAGCGTGCCGCGCCGGACCACGCCGTTGTTGGCCAGCAACTGCTCCATCACGTTGCGGGCGAGATTGGTGGGGATCGCGAATCCCAGGCCGATGTTGCCGGCCGCGCTGCCCTGCAGGTTGAAACTGGCGGTGTTGATGCCGACCAGTTCGCCGCGCAGATTGACCAGCGCGCCGCCGGAATTGCCGGGGTTGATCGAGGCGTCGGTCTGGATGAAGTTCTGGAAGCCCATGCCCGGCAGGCCGCTGCGGCCCACCGCTGAGACGATGCCCGAGGTCACGGTCTGGCTGAAGCCGAAAGGATTGCCCACCGCGACCACGAAATCGCCGGCCCGCAGCTGGTCGGAGTTCGCCAGCGGCAGGGCGCTGAGTTTTTCCGCCGGAATCCGCATCAGCGCCACGTCGGTATCGGCGTCGGAACCGACGAATTCGGCGTTGAGCGTGCGGCCGTCGTTGAGCGTGACCGAGACATCGTCGGCGCCTTCGATCACGTGATGGTTGGTCAGCACCAGACCGCGCTGGGCGTCGACGATCACGCCCGAGCCCAGCGACTCGTTGATCCGCTCCTGGGTGAGGTCCGGGAACATGCGGCGGAAGAAGGGATCGTTGCCGAACGGGCTCACCCGCACCCGCTGCTTGCTGTGCACGCTGACCACCGCCGGGGTGACCTTCTGCAGCATCGGCGCCAGCGAGGGCAGCGCCTGGCCATCGACCGCGCCGGGCAGGGCCGCCATCGGCGGCACCGCGACCGCGGGTGCGGCGATCGCCGGCGTCTGCAGGGTTTCGCGCACCCACGTGGCGGCGAAGCCCCCGAACGCGGCGGCGGCGGTCAGGGCCAGGAGGAGCGGGGCTTTCGGGGCGCGGCGGGCGGGGCGTTCGGCGGTCATCGTTCGGACGGATCAAGGGCGCGGCCGGAGCGGCGCGGGAAGGGCGGGTCGACAGAACATCGCGGTGCGGGCCCGGGGAATCAAGCCCCTGTGCGGGCCGGGCACGTCCCTGTCGCCGGACGCCGCAGTCTCCGCGGGCCGGCATAAACGCGGGATGAAAACGACCCCGGCCAACGCCCTGCCGCTCGCCGGGGCGCCACCCGGAGGTTGAGACGGGGTGCGCATTCCGATCACGTCAAGCCGTTGACTTGCAGCGGCCGGGGGCGTAGCTTGGCACCCCGCGTCGCCACTACATCTTGGGGTGTGTGTGGCGATAGACCCAACTGATGGTGTTTCACGGAAGATTTGGTTCCACGGTGTCACCAAACGGACATCTGGACGGAAGCACGGACGGGTCGCGGGTATCGCCAGAGCGGAAACGCAGGAGGCAGGCGAACAGAAACGGGTCGAATAGGAGCGTCGAAACGCGGTCTGACCCGGAACCGCATCACGGAATCCGTTGGCGGCGTGGAGCAGGGGCTCCGCTGCCGGCATCACATCAGAACAAGAGGCCGACGGCACCGCCGCGGCCCGCAACGACGAGGATGGGAGTGGATGAGCACTGTGCGTCTTGAGGCTGTCGCCAAAGCGGAAGCCACCGCGGAGATTCCGATGCAGCCGGCGTCCTGGGACATCTGGGACAAGAAATACCGACTCAAGACCAAGCAGGGCGAGGACGTGGATGGCGACATCGACGCCACCTACCAGCGCGTCGCGCGCGCCCTCGCCGACGCCGAGCCGACCGCCGAGAAGCAGAAGTACTGGTACGACCGCTTCCTGTGGGCGCTGCGTCGCGGCGCGATCCCGGCCGGCCGCATCACCTCGAACGCGGGCGCGCTGGAGCACAAGCCGGCCACTTCGACGATCAACTGCACCGTGTCGGGCACCATCACCGACTCGATGGACGGCATCCTCGAAAAGGTCCACGAAGCCGGCCTCACCCTGAAGGCGGGCTGCGGCATCGGCTACGAATTCAGCACGCTGCGCCCGCGCGGCGCGTTCGTGGCGGGCGCCGGCGCCTACACCTCGGGCCCGATGTCCTTCATGGATATCTACGACAAGATGTGCTTCACCGTGTCCTCTGCCGGCGGCCGTCGCGGCGCCCAGATGGGCACCTTCGACGTCTCCCACCCGGACGCGAAGGACTTCATCCGCGCCAAGCGCGAGGACGGCCGCCTGCGCCAGTTCAACCTGTCGCTGCTGATCACCGACGGCTTCATGCAGGCGGTGGAAAGCGACGCCGACTGGCCGCTGGTGTTCCCGATCAACGAGAAGGAAGTCGGCGACATCGACATCGCCAACGCCGAACAGGTCGTCTGGCGCGACTGGCCGACCACCCGCAACTACATCACCCGCGACGACGGCATGGTGGCCTGCAGGATCTACGGCCACATCCGCGCCCGTCACCTGTGGGACATGATCATGGTCTCGACGTACGACTACGCCGAGCCGGGCTTCATCCTGATCGACAAGGTCAACGAGATGAACAACAACTGGTGGTGCGAGAACATCCGCGCCACCAACCCCTGCGGCGAACAGCCGCTGCCGCCCTACGGCGCCTGCCTGCTGGGTTCGGTCAACCTCACCAAGTTCGTGCGCGATCCCTTCACCGACCAGGCCGCGTTCGACTGGGAGGAATACAAGGAAGTCGTGCGCGTGTTCACCCGCATGCTCGACAACGTGGTCGAAGTGAACGGCCTGCCGCTGGAGCAGCAGCGCGCCGAGATCCTGCGCAAGCGCCGCCACGGCATGGGCTTCCTCGGCCTGGGCAGCACCATGACCATGCTCGGCATGAAGTACGGCGCGAAGGACTCGCTGGACTTCACCGACCGCATCGCCCGCGACATGGCCGTCGCCGGCTGGGAAGTCGCCCTGCAGCTGTCGCAGGAGAAGGGCGCCGCCCCGATCATGGAGGAGCGCTTCGCGGTCACCGCCGAGATGCTGCGCAAGCGTCCGGAAATGGTGAAGGACGGCTGGAAGATCGGCCAGGAGATTCCCGGCAAGGTCCTGCACGCCCGCTACAGCCGCTACATGCAGCGGATCGCCTCGGTCGCCCCCGAACTGGTGGACGAACTGGCCGAGCACGGCGCCCGCTTCACCCACCACAGCTCGATCGCGCCCACCGGCACCATCTCGCTGTCGCTGGCCAACAACGCCTCCAACGGCATCGAACCCTCGTTCGCGCACCACTACAGCCGCAACATCATCCGCGAAGGCAAGAAGTCGAAGGAAAAGGTCGACGTCTTCAGCTTCGAACTGCTGGCCTACCGCGAACTGGTCAACCCGAAGGCGATGCCCTTCAGCGACGACCCGGCCGCGAAGCTGCCGGACTACTTCATCTCCGCCGACGACATCAGCCCCAAGGAACACGTCGACGTCCAGGCCGCCGCCCAGAAGTGGGTCGACAGCTCGATCTCGAAGACCGCGAACGTCCCCACCGACTACCCGTACGAGGACTTCAAGGACATCTACCGCTACGCCTACCAGCAGGGCCTCAAGGGCTGCACCACCTTCCGCTTCAACCCGGCCGCCTTCCAGGGCGTGCTGGTGAAGGAATCGGACCTGGAGAACACCCTGTACCGCTTCGAGCTGGAAGACGGCAGCCTCATCGAGGTCAAGGGCAACGAAGAGATCGAATACGACGGCGAAATGCACACCGCCGCCAATCTCTTCGATGCGCTGAAAGAAGGCTACTACGGCAAATTCTGATCCTCCGCCGTTCCCCTTCCCCGGTGCGCCGGGGAAGGCCGGAACCGGCGTGGCGACGTCGCCGGGGCACATCGCGCCTCCGCCCGTCGCCTTCAACCTTTTGCTTCACCGCACTGTCCTGGATCGCGCTACATTTCGCTTGCGGGCGTTCCGCCCGTGCCCCCTGACGAGGAACCACCATGAGCAATGGCAATGTGATTACGGATGCGATTTCCGACGCCGCCGAAGCGGTGGCGGACAAAGCGAAGGAAGTCGGTGACGCCGTCGCCAACACCAAGGCCGGCAAGGCGGTCACCAAGGCCGTCGGCAAGGCGAAGAAGACCGCCGCCAAGGCCCGCAAGAAGGCCGGCAAGGTCGTCGACGACGCCAAGGCCAAGGCCGCATCCGCCGTGAAGACGGTCAAGGCCAAGGTCGCCGGCGGCAAGAAGACCGCGAAGAAGGCCGCCAAGAAAGTCGCGAAGAAGGCCGCCGCCAAGAAGACCGCCGTGAAGAAGGCGGTGAAGAAGGTCGCGGCGAAGAAACCGGCCGCGAAAAAGGCCGCCGCGAAGAAGGCACCGGCGAAGAAGGCCGCCGCCAAGAAGATCGTGAAGAAGGCCGCGAAGAAGGCGGCGCCGAAGAAAGCCGCCCCGAAGAAAGCGGCGAAAAAGGCCGCGAAGAAGAAGTAATTCCGCCGCATCCCGTCTCTCCGCCCCGGCGGGGAGACGGGCGTACCGTCCCACACCACACACCGCATCCGGAAACACGCGCCATGGCCGTCAAGATCGACAAGAAAATCAAGGGTTACGCCGTCGTCAAACCCGAAGACAAGGCCGCCATCGCCGGCGCCTCCGTGCCGCGCGCCACCGTCGAGGCCGAGCAGCCGCTGCCGGTCGCCGACGTCATCCAGATGCACGAGCGCATCGAGCGCCCCGAAGTGCTGATCGGCAGCACCTACAAGATCAAATCCCCGCTGGTCGAACACGCCATGTACGTGACGATCAACGACATCGTGCTCAACGCCGGCAACGAGCACGAACAGCGCCGCCCCTTCGAGATCTTCATCAACTCGAAGTCGATGGAACACTTCCAGTGGATCGTCGCCCTCACCCGCATCATGTCCGCCGTGTTCCGCAAGGGCGGCGACGTGACCTTCCTGGTCGAGGAAATGAAGGCCGTGTTCGACCCCAAGGGCGGCTACTACAAGGCCGGCGGCGTCTACATGCCCTCGCTGGTCGCCGAACTGGGCATGATCGTCGAGGATCACCTCAAGACGATCGGCCTCATGCACGATCCCGAAATGAGCGAACACCAGCGCGCCCTGATCGCCGAAAAGCGCCGCGCCTACGAAGAGAACCGCTCAAAAAAAAAGCCTGACGTGAGCGAGGCCGCCCCGGCCGTCCACCACGAAGAGATCGAAGTCACCGGCGAAGGCGTGAGTTTCCCGCCGTCGGCGACGATGTGTCACAAGTGCTCGACGAAAGCGGTCGTCATCATGGACGGATGCGCGACTTGTTTGAATTGTGGGTATTCGAAGTGCGGGTAAATTGATGGCCAGTGTCAGTAGGGGGGAGACATGGAGGATGTCAGCGTTACTGCATACGGAATTTCGTCGTGCCGATTCTATGATGAGGCGCGAGATGTCGAGTTCGCTAGTATTTCTGATGTCATAGAGGAATTTATAGAGTGGGTGGGTGGCCTAGGAACAATAGGAGAGTCATCCACATTCGAACCAACGGACAAAGATGCTTTTCTTCATGTCTATTGCTTCGATGTGAGGGAAATACCAGGAAGAACCCGGGCATATCTGATTTCCACATGGAATGAGTTCGAGAGCAAAGAAGATCAGATACAGCTGTTAAGCGTAGATAAGCCCATCGGCGAACCCGACCTTTCTACTGTCGACATTGACCCTCAGACTCGGCCCGGCTACCCGGCGTATTTTTTAGTGTTGCCGGAAAGAGCCCTGTTGTTGAATCTGCGATTTGAGCATCGCTTGAACGGAAGTCAAGGGTTTAAACGCTATATTCATGGATTTATGGCGGAGCGCTCGAAATACTGTGTGTGGTCAAAGAATGATGAGACCCGGTTGCTGGGCTATAGCGACAGTGGGAAATTGGACAAAAATTCGTCATTCCTCCCAGAGTTCAAGTATCAGCTTTTGAGACGAGCGGAAGATATACAGTTCCTGCGGCGTCAAGTTGGCAATATCAGAAAGGTCGTGCGGCGAGCTTTAGTTCGACCAGCTATCGAAGAGCATAAAACTTTTCTCGATCATGCGTTGATCCTGCTAGGGCTCCGACCAAATAACAGGCTCAAGGCAGCCATCAACTTCGAGTACGAGTTTAAGACGCGACTTACTGATGAGAAGTTGGAAGAAATTATTGGGAACTATGAAGAAAATGAGACCGATCTGCCTTGGGCTGATGTGGGTTTCGTTATGGCAAAAATGTCTCAAAAGATCCACTGGCTTAGCGGAAAGTATGCGAAAGAAAAGTGTCGGCTTGACGTGTCTAGGGATGCAAATGGCTTGATTGAGACCGAAGCCTTGGCTGCGACTTTGGCTGATGGCGAATTGGAAAGGTTAATACTAGAAGTGGTGCCGTGAATGCTAATGTACAATTTGTTGTTTACCGCATTCTGATCGCTACCGCGATTGGTGTTGTTGCTTACGTTGTTGCAATGTCGAATGTGAGCATCAAGAGATCCGAATTTCTCGGCTCTATTGTTGATGCTTCTGGTGTGATCGTAACAATATTCGGAATATGGGTTGCGATCATTTATCCAAACTTTGTAGCTGCCCTTTCTTCCGGAAAGCCGATTAACAAAACTCCGGATTCGGAAAGGCATCACAGATTAATAAAATCGCTATACAGGTCTTCTTTTGTTTTGTGTAGTGCTGTTTTGCTTTTTTCCATTTTCTCTTCTTTCTCGATAGATAAAGAAACGCCTCTGTCTCGGGGGGGCTTTCTTTGCGTACACGGCGCTGGTCTTTGTTTCTATTTCTGAATCTTTGTTTACAGCCATCTATAACGGTGAAAAATCGTTGTCCTTGGAAATCAATAAGGGAATTTTTACTGGATTGATGCGGCGCCGAAGGCGTGGTCGAATTCAGTGAGCAAGAAAAACCCGTAACCCGTAAGGCGGGTCACTCGCATGGCGGGTTAAAGCCCGCCCTACGTAAGGCGGGTCTTGACCCGCCATGGACGGAGCGGTGTCATGGGAAAGCCGTAAGGCGAATATGCTTTTGTAGGGTGCATAAGCGAAGCGTCATGCACCGTTTTGATCTCCGATATCGGTGACGCATCATGGCGCATGACGCCTACGGCTCGAATCCGCCACTGCAAGGAAGCGATATGACCAAGCGTTCCCTTCAGCCCACCCTCGAACAGACCGCACAGTTCCACGAGGAGCTGTTCGACCTGTGGCGCGGCCTGCCTGATCCGGCCTCCCATCGGGCTCTTCTCGTCACCGGATACTGCGAAATCGTTCGCCATCATGCGGTCAGTCAGGCCCTCCTCGCGGATGCGGAGATGGATGTGTCCGCGACCACGCTGGTACGTCCGGCTTTCGAGGCGATGGTTCGCGCGATCTGGTGCATGGGCGGTGCCAGCGATGAATGGATCCGCAAGTTTCTCAGTCCGAATCCGGAGGCGTTGCATTCGGACGCCGAAACGGAGATGGGGCCGGGCGTCAACAAGATGCTCGACGAGATCCGGCCGCATCATCCTGTACATATTCACCAATCGCTGGTTGAAATGAAGAAGAGGACCTGGCGCGCGATGCATTCCTATGTGCACGGTGGGATTCGACCGTTGGCGCAGGGACTTTCTCCATTCTCGGAACACGAGGTTGCCGGCGTGGTGATGAATGCCAACGGCATGCTGCTTTGGGCGACCAATCTTCTGCGCATGTCGCGCGGTGTACTATCGCCCAAGTTGCCGGAATTGCAGAAGAAATACGAGGCATGCTTGCCGCCCACGGACTTCGGGACGGCTGCGTAACCCGTAAACCCGTAAGGCGGCTCTTGACCCGCCGTGGGCGGAGCGGTGTCATGGGAAGGTCGTAAGGCGAATATGCTTTTGTAGGATGCATAAGCGAAGCGTCATGCACCGTTTTGATCTCCGATATCGGTGACGCATCATGGCGCATGACGCCTGCGGCTGATGCGCCCTGCGACGCTTTGGAATCGACGTTGAAGGATGCATTGGATGCGACAGGAGTTGCTCACATACGCAGAGATGGATCGGCGCATCGAGGCGCTGCCGGAGGGGCCGGTGGCCACGATGCGTCGCCCGCCATGGATGATGTGGCTGGAACGTCTGGGCTACGCCGGCATGATTCTGGGGCTCACACCTGCCCTTGTCGCCCAGTTTCTGCAGCCTGCGGCGTGGATGCTGTCCGTCGCGGTTCTCGGGCTTGTGCTCACTGCCGCGGGTTTCCTTCCCGTGCTCGTTCGTGATCTGTGGGTGTTGTTTCGGTCCATCGGTCGTGCCCGTGAGGAGTTCATTCGGCAATGGGATCACGACTTCGTCGCGTTCGAAGGCCTGCTGGCCTGGTTGACTGCGTTTCCGCGCGATGTGCTGGAGCACCGTCTACGATTCGCACAGGCTGCCCAAGCGCGAATCGCCGCCAAAATGGGCTTGTTCTACGGTGGCGCGGACCGGCTTGGCATTGTCCCGCTGATCACTGCGATCTATGTGCAGTTTGATGCCTTTTCGACAACCGGGTTCGATATACCGTTGTGGAAGGTCTTTATCGGTTTTTCGGCCTTGATTGTGTCCGCTGCCGCGTTCCAGGTGTCTCGTGTGCGCCTGCGGCTGGAGTTGCACGCCGTGCTGCTGGCGGAGTCGCTCGAGAGGAAATCCACTTAAAAGCTCGTATCGCGGTATGGCGGCGCATGACGCCTTTGGCTTGTGCGCCTACGGATCTGGAATCAATAGAAAGGCCGTAAGGCGCATACGCTTTTGTAGGGTGCATAAGCGAAGCGTCATGCACCGTTTTTGAGGTTCCGGCATCGCTGACGCATCATGGCGCATGACGCCTTCGGCTTATGCGCCCTACGACACTTATGGAGTCATGAGCGCTTGGGAAAAAGAGGGGTCAACCCGTAAGCGCGTAGGGTGAACTCTCACGATGCATCGTAGGGTGGCGGGGGGGGGGGGGGGCGC
>JAYRSY010000013.1:0-125811 GCA_041919915.1 Lysobacteraceae bacterium | reverse complement strand
CGTTGCATCGAATTAAACCACATACTCCACCGCTTGTGCGGGCCCCCGTCAATTCCTTTGAGTTTCAGTCTTGCGACCGTACTCCCCAGGCGGCGAACTTAACGCGTTAGCTTCGATACTGAGTGCCTAGTTGCACCCAACATCCAGTTCGCATCGTTTAGGGCGTGGACTACCAGGGTATCTAATCCTGTTTGCTCCCCACGCTTTCGTGCCTCAGTGTCAGTGCTGGTCCAGATGGCCGCCTTCGCCACAGATGTTCCTCCCGATCTCTACGCATTTCACTGCTACACCGGGAATTCCGCCATCCTCTACCGCACTCTAGCCCGCCAGTATCCAATGCAATTCCCAGGTTGAGCCCAGGGCTTTCACATCAGACTTAACGAACCACCTACGCACGCTTTACGCCCAGTAATTCCGAGTAACGCTTGCACCCTTCGTATTACCGCGGCTGCTGGCACGAAGTTAGCCGGTGCTTATTCTTCCGGTACCGTCAGAACATCGAGGTATTAGCCCGATGCTTTTCTTTCCGGACAAAAGGGCTTTACAACCCGAAGGCCTTCTTCACCCACGCGGCATGGCTGGATCAGGCTTGCGCCCATTGTCCAATATTCCCCACTGCTGCCTCCCGTAGGAGTCTGGACCGTGTCTCAGTTCCAGTGTGGCTGATCATCCTCTCAGACCAGCTACCGATCGTCGCCTTGGTGGGCCATTACCCCGCCAACTAGCTAATCGGACATCGGCTCATCTTATCGCGCGAAGCCTTGCGGTCCTCCGCTTTCACCCGTAGGTCGTATGCGGTATTAGCGTAAGTTTCCCTACGTTATCCCCCACGACAAGGTAGATTCCGATGCATTCCTCACCCGTCCGCCACTCGCCACCCACAGTATTGCTACTGCTGTGCTGCCGTTCGACTTGCATGTGTTAGGCCTGCCGCCAGCGTTCACTCTGAGCCAGGATCAAACTCTTCACTTAAACTTTTCGGACCGAAGTCCTAATGCTTTGAGTGCAGTCGTCGTCCCAGCCCCAAATTACTCACTGCATTTGCATGCTTTGAATTGACTTGGTTCTGTTACGAACGTCTGCAAGATGGACAACCATCCACTTGCCAGACGCCCGCACAAGTCACCTGCGCACACTGTCAAAGATCGTCGGAATCGGCCTCAGCGCCTCATCCCTTTGTCTCTTTCTCTTCGTCGCCAAAGCGTCCGAGGGAGCCGCACATTATAGGGCAGTTTTCGTTGCCGTCAACACCCCGTTTCCCTGCGCGACGATCCGGCGCTGCCCTCGTCGTGTCCCGCCCCCCCCTGCCGACGACTATTTGATCGCCGACCAAGTCGGGGGCTGAAGGGTACCGCAGAGCTGGTGTGTTGTGTGCGGTGATTTGCCGGGCGAAGAGCTCGGGCCTGAAGGCCCTTCTGCGAAACACCGGGTGCTGACGACACGACTGCGTCGATCAGGCGTCGCCCGCGCCCGCACAACTCGCCGTCAGCCGTTCCAGGCCTTCCGCGATCGTCACCCGCGGCACGTAGCCGAAATCGCGGGTCGCGGGCGCCATCGAATACCAGTGCGTCGTGCTCAATTGTTCGGCGAGGAAGCGGGTCATCGGCGGCTCGTCCTTCAACCGCAGCAGCGGCCACAGCGTCTCGCACAGCGCACCGATGGCGTAGGCGACCCCGAACGGCAGGGTCTTGTCGACTTGCGGCGCGCCGGCCGCGCGCAGCAGGGCGTTGACGATCTCGCGCACCGGCTTCGGTTCGCCGTTGCTGATGAAATAGGCCTTGCCGGCGCAGGCCGCGCCCGGGGCCAGATGCGCGAAGGCGTCGAAATGCGCCTGGGCGGCGTTGTCGATGTAGGTGGTGTCGATGACGTTGTGGCCGCCACCGACGAACCGCAGCCGCCCGGCCCGCGCCCGCGACACCAGCCGCGGCAGCAGTTGCTGATCGCCCGGCCCCCAGATCAATCGCGGGCGCAGCGCGACGGTGGCGAGGTCAGCATCGTTCGCGGCCAGCACCGCCTTCTCGGCGAGAGTCTTGGTGGTGGCGTAGGGCGCCTTGAAGCCCTCGCCGTAGGGCACGGTCTCGGCGGTGCCGCCCTCCACCGGATGGGTGGCGCGATGGGTGACGCTGGGCGTGGAGGTGTAGACCAGCCGACCGATCCCGTGCGCACGGCAGCCGGCGAGCACGTTCCCGGTCCCGACCACATTCGCCTGATGGTAACTCTCGTAACTGCCCCAGGCGCCGGCCTTGGCCGCGTTGTGGAACACCGCGTCCATGCCGGCGCAGGCCGCGACCATCGCCTCGCGATCGGCCAGGTCGCCCCGGATCTGGCGCACGCCCAACGGCTCCAGGCTGCGGTAATGGCCGCGGTTGTAGCTCGCGACGTCATGCCCCTGTTCGACCAGCCCCTTGCAGAGCGCATGGCCCAGGAATCCACCACCACCCGTCACCAAAATCTTCATGCGTCTCTCCGGAAGCCGGCCGCAGGGAAGCGGGCCGGAACATGGGCCGCAGATGATCCGCGAAAGCGGCCATCGCGGCGAGCGCCCCGGATGAGGCTGCGTTGCAGCCGGCCGGGGAGCACGCGTATGATGAGAATCATTATCATCCAGACAGTCGCCGCATGTATCGTCGTCGCCAGCTCAGCCATGCCCTCGCCCTCTGCCTGACCCTCCCCGTCCCGGCACTGGCGATCGAAGCGGGAGACCCCGCCAACGCCGAAGCCCGCGACGATGCCCGTACCCTCGCGACGATCGAAGTGGTCGGCAATCACCGCGAGAACCGCACCGCCGAAGGCACGGCCGAGGTGCTGGACCAGAGCGTGATCGTGTCCGGCCGTGCGCTGACCGTGAACGAGGCCCTGCGCAAGGTCCCGGGCGTGACCGTCCGTGACGAGGAGGGTTTCGGCCTGCGGCCGAACATCGGCATCCGCGGCAGCAACCCGACGCGCTCGACCAAGGTCCTGCTGCTGGAGGACGGCCTGCCGGCGATGTACGCGCCCTACGGCGACAACGCCAGCTATTACCACGCGCCGATCCAGCGCTACGACCGCATCGAGGTGCTGAAGGGCGCCGGCCTGCTGCGCTTCGGCCCGCAGACCATCCACGGCGCGATCAACTACATCACCCCGACCCCGCCGGAAGAATTCGCCGGCCACGTGCAGGTCTCGGCCGGCACCCGCGGGTTCGGCGCGGTCCACGCCAGCGTCGGCGGCAACGATCTACTGATCGACTTCGGCTACAAGCGCGGCGACGGCGCGCGCGACAACACCGCGCTCGAACAGGGCGACCTGTTCGCCAAGTACCAGCGACAGCTGAACGACCAGCACGCCCTCTCGATCCGCGCCAATGTGCTGCGCGAACGATCGCAGGTCGGCTACTCCGGCATCACCGACGCCGAGTACCGCAATTTCGGTGCCGGCTACTATCCCTTCGAGAACGATGCCTTCGACATCGACCACACCGCGTTCTCGCTCAGCCACGCATGGACGCCGTCCGAAGGCCTGCAACTGCTGACATCGGCCTACTACAGCAGTTTCGAACGCGACTGGTGGCGCCAGTCCAGCACCACCAGCGACACCCAGTGCGGCACCGCGTTCCGCAACGCGCGCTTCGCCGGTCTGCACGTCGACCCGAACACCTGCGCCTCCACCCAGGGACGACTGCGCAACTATTACACCTGGGGCGTGGACAGTCGTTTCACGTTCGATCGCAGCCTGTTCGGCACCGCGGGCAGCAGCGAGATCGGCCTGCGCCGGCACGAAGAAAAACAGATCCGCTACCAGCGCAACGGCACCGCCGCCGACGCACGCACCGGCACGCTGGTCGAGAACAACCTGCGCACCGCCGAAGCGGTCTCGGCCTTCGCCACCACGACCTTCGATTTCGGCCGTCTGCAGCTCACGCCCAGCCTGCGTCACGAACGGGTCGAATTCGGGCGCCGCAATCGGCTCCCCGGCGGCGCCGGCGGACGCGAGAACCTGCGCGAGACCGCCTGGGGGCTCGCCGCCGAATGGGACATCAACGACGCGATCGACCTCTACGCCTCCGCGCACGAAGGCTTCGCCCCGCCGCGGGTCGAGGACCTGATCGCCGGCAACGGCGCCAGCACCGCGGTCGACGCCGAACGAAGCCTCAATCTCGAAGCCGGCCTGCGCGCGCGCTGGAACGAACTCGACGCCCACGCCGCCGTGTTTCGCACCGACTTCGACAATCAGGTCGTGGTCGGCTCGATCGCCGGCGGCAGCACGCCGCTGGCCCAGGGTGAGACCCGATACGCTGGCCTCGAACTCGCCATCGGCTACAACCGCGGCGCGCTGAGCCGCCGCGAAGGCGAGGTCTACGCCAACCTCGCCGTGACCTGGCTGCCCACGGCCGACCAGCACACGACGCTGCGTCGCGTCGACACCGGCGCCGCGGCCAACGGCAGCGTCGCCGGCAACCGCCTGCCCTACGCACCGGAGCTCACCTCGACCTTCCGCATCGGCTATGTCCAAGGCCCCTGGGACGGTTCGATCGAAGTGCAGCACACCGGCCGCCAGTACGCCGACTTCGCCAACCACCGCAGCCCGATCGACGGCAGCGGCCAGTTCGGCGCGCTCGACGGCTACGCGGTCTGGAGCGCCACCCTGAACTGGGAACCCGGGATCGTCGGCTGGAGCGCGTTCGTCACCGTGAAGAACCTCAGCGATCGCGAATACATCGTCGACCGCACGCGCGGCATCCTGCTCGGCAATCCGCGACAGGTGGTGGTGGGCGCGCGTTACGCCTGGTAGTCCGTCTCCACGCGCATCCGCGGGCGTCGACACGTTCATCGCCCGCAGCGCCGGTTCGGCGTATGCTCGGCGCGTCCGCCACCGGAGCCGTGCCATGCGTCGATCCACGACCGCTTTCGCCCTCTGTTTCGTGCTCGCCGCCGCGGCTGGCGCGCATGCGCAATCGCTCGAAGACCAGCTCAAGGACCGGCTGCTGGGCAGCCGCAGCAGCAACGGCAGCCTGACCGAACGCGATGCCGCCGGCGGCGTCCGCGAAGCGCTCGCGCAGGGCGTCGATCGCGCGGTGCGCCAGCTCGGCAAGGAGGACGGGTTCTTCCGCGATCAGGCGGTGAAGATTCTCGTTCCGGAAAAACTGCGCAGGATCGCCGACCTCGCGCGCCAGCTCGGCGCCGGAAAGAAGGTCGACGCCTTCGAGCTCTCGATGAACCGCGCCGCGGAAAAAGCCGTGCCCCTCGCCGCCGGCATCCTCGCCGACTCGGTGCGGCAGATGACCCTGCAGGATGCGATCGGCCTCGTCCGCGGCGGCGAAACCTCGGCCACCGACTTTTTCCGCCGCACCAGCGAACAGAAACTCTACGACGCGTTCCTGCCGATCGTCGCGAAGCAGACCGCCTCCGTCGGCGTCACCCAGAAGTACAAGGACTTCACGAAGAAGGCCGGCGGCAACGCCCTCGCCGGCGCACTGCTCGGCGGCGACGGCAAAAGCATGAACGGCGCCGACCTCGACGACTACGTCACCCGCCGCACCATCGACGGCCTGTTCCATGTGATCGCCGAACAGGAACGCCAGATCCGCCGCAACCCGGCATCGCGGACGACGGACCTGTTGCGGCGGGTGTTTCGCTGATACGTTGAAAGCGCATCGACGCGGGAGCGACAACCGCTCGTCGTGCGGCGACAGAACCACGATCAGCCCCTCTTGACATCCGGGAAAGGTTCGACGCATAACATCCCCCAACGTCGCCACCTGCAACGCGTTACCGCAGGCAAGGACGAGAGACGACACGCACAGGGGGTGCGCATCATGAAATCCGGAAACAAATCCGTGAGCGTCCGCGTCAATACGCGGACAGCCGATCTCGATGGAACACTGCTCGGTACCCGAGCCATCCCTGTCGCGCATCACCGCGACTGAACTTCCCGATCCTCCATCACGACAGACCGATCACGCCGCTCAATGGCGTGTACCGGTTCGCGCACGCGTGACGGGACAACACTCATCCATTCGAATCGAATCCGGAGCCCGATGACATGAACGGCAAGAGCGGAGGCGCACAGATTTCGCTGGAAATCGACGGCAAGGACACCACGCGCCAGGAAGAGCGCGCACAGCTCGACCTCTTCCGTTCGATCAGCATCGGCAAGATGATCGCCGTCATCGGCAGCGGCGTCACCACCACGTATGGCTATCCCTCCTGGGGAGAAATGCTGAGACAACTGGTCGGACACCTCCGGAAGATGTACGAGGAGGACGTCGAATACGAGAAAACCGCTTCCGAAAACGAAAAGACGACGAGCGGAGGCAAATGCCGCTTCAACACCTACGGAAGGAAGCATGCCGCAAACTTCTTCGCGAGCGCCAATGGAGCAGACGGAAAAGAGAGTCACGAGGACTATGATCTGACCGTCTATGGCACCCTCTTTCCATTGCTGACCGATCTCGGCAGAAAATCGATCTTCAAGAAGTACAAGAAACTGTTCGGCGCAAGAAGATTGATCTCGAAAGCGTCTGCGAAATCCGTCTTTCCGGGCATGGACCTCCCGAAGTGCAACGGCGATCACCTCCCCCAGGACTATTCCTACTTCCTGCAGGCCCTGGCCGAATTCATCGACCGACTGAAGGATCCGAACGGCAAAGATCACTCACTGTCGAAGCGACTGCTTTCCGGCAGCGCCAGCAACGACAGCGGGAGCATTCGCATTTCGACCGACCGGAATTTCGTGGACCCGCTCGAAAATCTCCGATCGACGCTCAGAATCCGCAGATTCGCCACGTTCAACTACGATCTTGAAATCGAATCGCTGCTCGAAGATTACGACTACCCCTATGAAACCCTCACGCAAAGCGACGAACGAGGATCTTCGCACCGGCAGTCCCGCCTCGGATCGGTCGCCCGCGCCATCTCGCTGTCCCAGGAAAATTCCTCGGACCTGATCTCCCTTGCGGCCGTCCCGGCAGATGACGACGAAACCGTCATCCACCTCCACGGATCGGTGAACTGTCCCAAGGACATGGTGGTCAGCCAGCAGGAATACGATGCCGTCTACATCGAGAAGCACCCCCAGAGGAACGCCTTCGAGGACGCCAGGCGATTGATGTTTGGCGGCAACAGCATCCTGTATGTCGGCGTCGGCATGCGTGAAGAGGATGTACTCCGCCCTCTGCGCTATCTCGCCACCGTCGTATCCGAACGGCCGATCTACGCCCTGATCCCATCGCTCGATTCGCACGAACAGGATCTTTCGCTGAAGAAAAAGATCAAGTCCGCCTACAGGATCAACGCCATCACGTATGGGCCGGGCAGCGACCAGATCCCGCAGTTGGTCGAAGAACTGAAGATCGAGCACCCGCTGCCGAAACCCTTCATTCCGCTGCACCAGGAAAAGAAGAATATCGAAAAGTACATCTCGGACATTCTGCTCGGGGAAAGCGCCACCCTCGATACCGAAAAAGCGCCCCGGTTATTCCATGCCGGCAGGCCCTATGCGGATATCCTGCTCGGCCTTGCTGGAATCCTGAGTGACAACGCCCTGAGCACCTCGTGCGCCGACGATAAAAGCCTGGAAGCACTTCGCAAACAAAGAGAAATCAAGAAGTTCTACGACGCCGCCACCGGGATTTCGATCAGCATCGCCCTCAACAACGCGATCGACGTCATCGCCGGAACCGCCAAGGCATGGCGTCGACGCTGGCACATCCGTCGCGCCGACGATCCCCGGAACCCGAATCAATCCGAAAAAGCGAAAATACAGGCACTGGAAAGCCTGCACGCCATTCGTCTGGAAGAAAGCCTGGATGAAGATGAAAGCAAAACAAAGTCCCTCATCCGATCATCGATCAAAAAAGGATCGGCGGTCCAGATCGTTCTGTTCAACGAGGGAAGAGGCCTCGCCGCATTCACGTCCATCGCCAAAAGCGTACTGAACCCTTACCTGGACGAAATCATCAAGAAAACCATCTTCTGCCATGTGATCAACATCAACCACATGGTTGCGGCGAACTCGATCCTGCCGATGATCCATGATGCGATCACCGCGCGCACAAGAACCGCAGAAAAAAACACGATCCATGTTTTTCTGATCCATGACGCCGAGCGCATGATGGACCAGAGCGGCGATGAGACCCAGAACCTCGCATCGCTTTATTTTCTCTATTCCCTTGAAGAACTGTTCGGGGAAAATCCGGCGAAACATGAACCTTCGATTCGCGTACTTTTTCTTTCCCGCAGACGCAGGACGGCAGCAAAACTCTGCAAGCTGTTCGGCCACACTGCGCCGATCATCGAAGAGTTCGGCCGTGAATTCAATGACGAAAAGCATGATGAAAGCAAGTATCCCGCCATCGCCAATGTCTTGACGCGCTATCGCTGGCCGAACTTCGTGATCCGATCACTGCGGAAGAAGCACACGGACAAGAAGAAAATAGACGACATCCTCCATCGCATGGAGTCGTTCCTGAGCTCCCGCATCCACAGCGTGGATGCCAAGAACCGACAGTCCGTCTTCTGCGGCGCGGTCCTGGATGCGCTGCACGCGCATGGCCAGCGCAGCATGAGCGCCGATGATCGCATCGGGCTGGCCACCCAGCACACCATCCTGAAATGGATGTTCGCGATCCGCATCCCGGTGGACCTGGCCTCCATCCTGATCATTCCAGAAATCAAGGAAATCAGAACACACTACGCCTCTGTTCTTGACATCGATGATGACCAGTTCATCGTTTTCATCGACAGACAGCTGCATGACCTCCACCAGCTGAATTTCATCCTGGAGGTCGATCCGCTTCATTACGACACGACCCAGAGCGCAGAAGACACCATTCGATACGTGCTGCATGAACACGTGGCTCGCTACCTTGCGCACAAGCGCGGCATATCCATCGGATGGATGGATCATCGCGAATGGAATTCCGCGACACTGTGCAATGCCATGATGGATGGCGGCCCGCTGTTCAGTGAGGAAGACTACCAAAAGAGCTGCCAGATCTATGAAGCATTCCTGCAATCCGGCGAAAGACGGCCGCTCCAGTGCGCCTACGCGATCATCCGCGGACACCTTTACGCCCCCAATGCCTTGCGCGCGGGCCTCATGTATCCATCCGGCAACGACGGAAGATCCGTGCTGGACATCCACGTCGGAAGGCTCTCGCGCCTTCGCTCTTCCGCCGCGCGACTGAAGGCATCGGGAAAAGCGCCCTCCCACTTCGAGCATTTCGAGGTATGGGTCACCAACGAAATCGGAGTGATGAAGTACATCCAGGGCGATTTTCACGACGCCGTGATGCTGTTCAGGGAGTGCCTCGACTTCGTCAACAGCGAGAAGAACAGGGCCTATTCCATCCGGGGAGACAGCATCGACCACGACCCCGCGATCGTGCCCCGCATCCGCATCAACCTGTCCATGGCCCTGATCGAGCGCGCGCATTTCGAACAGGCTTCGAAGCTCATCGACTCGACCATTGCGAGGCTCGACACCATCGACCGGAACATCGATGAGCGCCAGCCGGACACCGATTCAACCACGAAAGAGGATGAAAACTCACGCCTTCGCGATCAACACCGCAGGAAAGTGGAATTCTACAGCCAGCCGGAGTCGAAACTCTTGCGCGCACTCGCGCTTGGATGCATTGCGCAGATCGATCTGCTGACGGCCAACCTCGACAAGGCGCGCACTTCCATCGATGAAGCGATCACGGAACATGCCCACGGCATCGACATGATGGGCGTCGTCGGCTGGCTTTACGGACTCAGCGCACAAATCGCTTCGGCTTCCGGCGACGATGGCATGGCCGGCATGCATTGGAAGAAAGCGCTCGCCGCAGCGCGGGGATCCCGTCGACCGGACTTCATCCTCAGCCTCGAAATCGCGGAAACGGAATTCCATATCCGCCACTGCGGCGGAAACCGTGCGACCGTGCTGTCCGCACTTTCGACACTCGCACAACTGGAGAAAACAGCGCACGCACTCGGATCCCACAAGGCGCGTGTCGGCATTCTGCTGATCCGCGCCCGGGCGCTTCTTTTCCTCGAACAGACCGAGAGCGCTCGCGAAGCCATCATCGACGCGATCTGCCTGTCCCTGCTCAACGGCATGCGACTCAAGCGAGTTTCCGGCCTGGTGCTGATGGTCGCGTTGATGGCCATGCGCGGGGAGCGCGATGCCGCACGGACGCTGCTGCGCACCGTCAAGCTCTCCGCAACGCGCTTCCGCTATGTCCGCGCGTCCCTGGATATCGACCGGCTCGAGCGGGAGATCGACATGGACGGCAGCGTTGCCGCCTGGGCAGGCTATCTGTCGGAGTTTCCGGTGCACTGACCATGCTGTGGCATCGATTCGCGGAACATCGGACCGTCGAATCCGCGCAACCTGGCGATTTCATCTCACAGGCGCCTGCGCCGCATGAAGACGGACGGCAACGGATTCCCGGCAACAACTCACCGCGCCAACCGCTTCGCCGCCCATACGGCCAGCATTTCGCGTCCGATCTTGGCGTTGTGACGGATGTCGACCGGGAAGGGTTTCGGATAGTGCAGGAACCTTTGGACTTTCGCGGTATGCACGTGACCTTCGCCGAGGTGACGCAGTTCGGTCTCGATCCGCGGCCATTCCGATACGGCGACGCCTTCGCGCAGTTCGACGCACAGCACCGGGATCTGCGCGCCGTATGCACCGACGCCGACCAGCGCGGTGCGGCGCACGTCGCGATGGGCGTTGAACACCGGTTCGATCTGCTCGGTGCACAGCGTGGCGTCCGCGGTCACCACGCGCTGGGTCTTGCGACCGCAGAACCAGAGCCGGCCTTCGGCATCGAAATAGCCCAGATCGCCCATGCGGTGGACGATGCGTTCGCTGCCGTCGGCCAGCGTTTCGCGGATCTTCGCCGCGCGCGTCTGCGCGTCGCGGTTGAAATAGGCGTCTGTGGCGGTGGGGCCGGCGACCGTGATCTCGCCGACCTGACCTCCGCGGACGACCAGATCGTCGGACCAGCGCTCGATCGGCGCGTCGTCGACGCGGAGGATGCGGACCTCGTTCGGCGGCACCGGGCGACCGACACAGGTGCCCGCGCCCTGTTCGGTGCGTTCGCGCAGGGTGAGCAGTTCGCGGCCTTCGATCACCGCCACCGGCAGGCATTCGGTGGCGCCGTACGGCGTCCAGAAATGCGCGTCAGGCGGCAGCAGCGACTGGATCTTGGCGACCACGTCGGCCGGCACCGGGGCACCAGCCGACATCACCGTCTTCAGTCCGGGCAGCGGCTGGCCGTGGTCGGCCAGCACGCGCATCAGCGCCGGCGAACCGAACAGCTGGTCGACGCCGAATGCCGCCATCGCGGCATGCAGTTTCCGCGGATCGGCCTTCGCCGGACGGGTCGGATCCATGTCGGGAATGATGGAGGTCGTGCCGAGCGCGGGATCGAACAGCGCGAACGGCGGAAAGGTCGGCAGGTTCGCGCCGCCCGGGGCGATGCCGAAGGCCTCACCCATCATCGCGATCTGGGCGACGAAATGACGGTGCCGGTAGACGACGCCTTTCGGAATCCCGGTCGAGCCGCTGGTGAAGAGAATCGCGGCGACGTCGTCGGGCTGCGTTTCGGCGAGCTGCGGCCCCGCGCCGGCGCCATCGCGTTCGACCTCGGCCAGGGTGACGTCGGCGAGGATCGCGCGCGCGCCGGTGGTCACGTGGATCTTCGCGCTGCGCGCCCAGCCCAGCAGCGCGCGCGCGAACTGCGCGAGCGGGATGCCGATGAAGGCATCGGGCCGCGCTTCGTCGAGACACTGCCGCAGCGCACGCCTGTCGATGCCGGGATCGACCAGCACCGGCACCGCGCCGGCCTTGAACAGCGCGAACATCAGCAGGAAGAATTCCGGCGTCGGCCGCACCATCAGCACCGTGCGGGTGCCGCGGACGATGCCGCGCTTCGCGAGACCGGCGGCGATGGCGTCGCTGCGCGCGTCGAGCTGGGCATAACTCAGCGCGATGTCGTAACGGCCGTCGCGGCCGGGGCAGCGCATCGCCACCTGTCCGGGGCGCTCGCGGGCGAGCCGCGGCAGACTCGCGGCGATGTTGCAGGGCGCGTTGTCGCGTGAGCTGTCGGATCGATCCATCGCGGCATTCTCCCCCGGCCGCCGGCCCGCCGTCGATCCGGTCGCCCGCCCGCACGCTCGACCGGCTTGCCAACCCGGCTTGCCAACCCCGGGAAAATCCGCAGAATCCGGGCGATCTCCTTTCCTGGTCCCGGGTCCGCGCCCGGGCCGTGCCCGCATCGCATGTCGCATCCCTGCCTGTCCTGCGGCGCCTGCTGCGCCGCCTATCGCGTCAGCATGCACTGGTCGGAAGCCGAACCCACGCTCGGCGGCGCCGTTCCGGTCGAACTGACCGAAACCCTCGGCGCGCACCAGCGCTGCATGCGCGGCACGTGGTCCGAGCACCCGCATTGCGTCGCGCTCGAAGGCACGGTCGGCACCTCGGTGCGCTGCACGATCTACGAGGCCCGCCCGACGCCCTGTCGCGAGCTGCGGATGTCATGGGAAGACGGCGCGCCGAATCCGCAGTGCGATCGGGCGCGCGCGCGTCACGGCCTGCCGCCGCTCACGGCGGAGACGGTGGCACGGGCCCTCGGCCGCTGAAGCCCGGCCAGGCTCGCGCGATCGCTCCCAGCACCGGCGGCGTGCGGCCGTCGTCGGTCAATCCGGCCATCACCGCACGCTGGAACGGACGCGCCCGCTGCGCGAATCGCAGCGCCGCGCGGCGCACGAACTTCGCTGGCGCGGAATCGTCGGTGTACAGCCCGGCGAGCGTCTGCGTCGCGAGATACAGCGGCCGCGTCGCGCGACGATGATCGCGCTCGTAGCGCTGCAGCAGCGCATCGCCCCAGATCGGGCGACCCGCGGCGTGCGCCTCACGCAGCAGCGTCGCCAGGGTGTCGACGCCGCGCAGGCCGAAATTGAAGCCGTGCGCGGTCACCGGATGCATGCCGACCGCGGCATCGCCGATGCAGGCGAAGCGCGTCGCCACGAAACGTCCGGGATACACACCGACCAGCGGATAGGCGCAGCACGGGCCGACGAAGGTCATCGCCCCGAGGCGGCCCTTGAAGCGCCGCGTCATCTCCGCGGAGAAGGCGTCCGCGTCCATCGCCTGCAGTGTCTGCGCCTGCGCGTGCGGCACCGTCAGCACGACCGACGACGTGTTCGCATCGTGCAGCGGCAGCAAGGCCAGGGTCTGGCCGTAATCGAACCACTCCCAGGCGGTGCGCGCGTGCGCGAGCGCATGACGCATGCGACAGACCAGCATCGTCTTGCCGAAATCGTGCATGCGGGCAGGGATACCCATGGCGCGGCGGGTTTCCGAGAAGCGGCTGTCGGCGGCGACCAGCAGCGAGGCGCGCAGGCGCGTGCCGTCGTCCAGCGTCACCACCGCGCCGTCGTCGTCCACCGCCACCGCGGTCGTGCGCCGACCGTCGTACAGGGTGGCCGCATCGGTCTCCGCGAACGCGGCGAACGCCGCCCGCCGGATCGCATGGTTCGGCACCAGCCAGCCCAGTTGCGGGCGACCGCTGTCCTCGTGCCGGAAACGCAGACCGTCGACGCTGTCGCCGTCGAGTACCAGGGCGTCGGCCAGCGGCGCGGTCTCGTCGTCGGCGAACCGTGCCCACACCCCCAGACCGTCGAGCAGACGCTGCGAACGGTGGGTCAACGCGATCTCGCGGCCGTCGTCGGGCGGCGCGGCCAGGGCTTCACGGGTCTGCCGCTCGACCACCGCCACCGACAAGCCGCTGCCGACCAGCGCGCGCGCGAAGCACAGACCGGCCGGACCTGCGCCGACCACCACGATATCGAACCTCTTGTCGGAACCGGACATGACATCCCCGCGGACTGGGCGAAGCCGGGAGGTTAGGCCCCGCAGGCGGGCCGCACGTTGATCCGGGTCAAGCCGCGGGCGGGTCGTCGCTGCGGTCGTTGCGGGGACGCGTGGTCGGACGCCCCCGGCGCGCCAGGGCGTGCTCGACCGGAATGGAGGCGAGCCAGAGGGCGACCGCGGCACCGGCCCGCGCCCACCAGGACGAGACCCAGCCCGGCGCCTGCGGATCGAACAACGGCCATGCGAAGAACGCGAGCAGGACGGCCACCATCGGGATCGACAGGAACACCCCGGATCGGGTCAACACCGGGCTGCGTGCGATCGCCCCCCTGCGACGGGATCTCCGGACGACCCACAGGAACGGCAGCGACACCAGCAGACCCGCGGCGACGGCCGTCCCGAGGATCGCCGCCAGGGTCGCGAGCGGAGACATCGCCGCGTCAGGCCCCCGATCCGTCCAGCGGATGCGCATCCAGGAACCGGCGCATCGCCGGCACCAGCACCTCGTGCTTGTCTTCCAGCACGTAGTGATGCGCGTCCTCGAACGCATGCACCTCGGCCTGCGGCAGCGCGCTGCGGAAGCCTTCGAGGAAATGATGGTCGAACACGAAATCCTGCAGGCCCCAACCGATGAACGCCGGGCGATCGGCATAGCCGGCCAGACGCTCGCCCGAGGTCTTCACCAGCGTCCACGCGGGATCGCCTTCGGCCAGCGGGATGTCCTGCACGAACCGCAGCGTCGAGATCCGGTTCGCCCACGAATCGTAGGGCGCGACGTAGCCGCGATACACGTCCTTCGACAGTTTGCGCGTCACGCAATCGCGCGCGGTGCCTGCGGAAAACGCGTTGAAACCGCGGATCAGGAACGCGCCGAGCGCGGTGTTGCGGCAGAGATTCAGCTGCCACGGCATCGGCTTGGCCGGCGGCAGCGGGAACGCGGCGGTATTGGTGATCAGCAGCCGGCGCACCTGCGCCTCGTGCGACAGCGCCCAACCGAAGCCGATCATCCCGCCCCAGTCGTGCACCGCCAGCGTCACCGGCCCGGTGATGCCCAGATGATCGAGCAGCGTCGTCAGATCGTCGACCCGCGACTGCAACGTGTAGGTGTAGCGGTCATCGCCGGGCTTGTCCGACAGGCCCATGCCGATGTGATCGGGCACGATGCAGCGGTACTTGTCTCTCATCCCCAGCACGAGATGCCGCCAGTAGAAACTCCACGACGGATTGCCGTGCAGCATCACGACCACTTCGCTGTCGCGCGGACCTTCGTCGAGATATGACATCGCGATTCCGGGACGGACCTCGAAACGGTTCGGGGTGAAGGGGTAGTCGGGGAAGGCGTGTGCGGTCATGGAAGGCATCGGCAGGGAACGGTTCCATCGCCGGCGACGCCGGCCCGGCCGTGACCGGCCGCGGAACAAGGCCGCCAAGGATAAGCCCTGCCCCTCGATTTGGCACCGCCGCATGTCCCAGGGCCTTGATTTGCATGCGGTTTCGGATCGAATCTGGCTCAGCGACCCGCGAACTTCTCCCACAACCCCTCGAAATGCCCCGCGAAGGCCCGCACCAGGCGGACGTCGTCGGTGACCACGAGGTTCTCCTCGTTGCCCTCGCTGGCGCCGCGGGTCCAGTTGAAGCTGCCGCTGGCCAGGCGCTGGCCGTCGAACACGGCGAACTTGTGGTGCATGTGGAAGGCGGTGTCGTCCAGGCGCACGTCGAGGCCACGGTCGCGCAGGCGCAGCACGTCGCTGCCGGCGTCGTGGACCTTGTGATCGTCGCTGAGGATGCGCACGGCGACGCCGCGGCGGCGGGCGTCGAGCAGCGCGTCGCAGAGGCGGTCGTCGGAAATCGTGTAGACGCAGACGTCGATCGTGCGCTTCGCGCCGAGGCACAGTTCGCGCAGGCGGCGCAGACAATCGTCGCCGGGCGCGAACCAGGCCTGCGCCTCCACCGGCGGCGGATCGGCACCCGCATCCAGGGTGCGGATCACCTGCTCCAACCAGCGCAACAGCTCCAGCGGCGCGGCCTCCGGTCCGTTCCAGCGTTCGCGCACCAGATCGAAGGCGCGATTGCGCAGATAGCGCACGCGGTCGCGACTCAGGCCGCTGCCGATTTCGCGCAGTTCGAACTTCTCCCCGTCGTCGAGCACACCATCGACGACGCTGTCGCGCAGGACGCGGTCGAGTTCGGCGAAATCGATCATGGTGCGGTCGCCCCCGGCGCTCAACGCCGGGTCTTCCCGAGCAGGCGATCGGAGAATTCCTCCAGCGCCTGTTTCAGCTGCTCTTCGCGCAGGGCATCCGCCAGCGCCTGACCTTCGGTGGGCATGGGGCGCGTCCGTTTCGACGGCGCGACGGGCGCGGCGCTCTGCAGCGCGGCGATCCGCTCCGCGAGCAGGGTCAGCACCTGTTGCAGCTGCAGTTGCTGTTCTGCATGACGTTCGAACCAGTCCGGCGGCAGGACCTGCGACGGTGCCGCGGCGGCAGGCGCGACGGCAGCGTCGCGAGGCGAGGCGAGCCGATCGGACAGTTGCGCCAGCGCAGCCAGCAACGCCGGCCAGGGCGCATCGTTCTTCTCCACGACCGGCGCCGGCTTCGCGAGATCCGACAACTTTTCCAGTCCCCGCACGCTTTCGACCAGGTCGTTGAGCTGCGCGACGACGCGCGGACCCACCTCGGCATCGTCCGCGCCCATCGCCTTGTTGCGCAGGAAATCGCGCTTGATCTGCGCCCATCGGTCGGCCTGCGTCTCGCTCATGACACCGCGCAGTTCGGCCAGCTTGAGGAGATTCTCCTCGGCGCCGGTGGTGAGCAACTGGGCCTCGCCCTGGTAATGGTCGGCGATCAGCTGCTGCAGCTCGGCCGCGTTCATCACCGGCGAGATCTTCTCGGACAGCTTGTTCATGTTGCGGTAGCTGCCCTGCAGCTTGAACGGCGGCTCGGTGCGGTACTTGTCGGCCTGCGCGGCGCTCGCGATGTACTGCTTGTTGACGCGATAGACGACTTCGCGCACCTGGATCAACCGTTCGAGGGTCGCGACGATCTCGTTGATCTCCGCGGCACCGTAGGCGTGGCTCAGCCGGTTGGACGAGAACGGCCGGCCCTCGATCTTGTCGACGAACGCGTACAGGTCGGCGAGATCGCGCGTGGCCAGCGGCGCCAGCACCGGATTGGACGTCAGACAGTTCTCGATGTAACTGAGCTTGAATGCGTCCTCCATGCCGCCGAGCACATCGCCGAGGTTGTAGATGTCGGCGCGGTTGGCCAGCATGTCCGGGATCTTGAAGACTTCGCCGGACTCGGTGTACGGATTGCCGGCCATCACCACGCAGAACTTCTTGCCGCGCAGATCGTAGGTGCGGGTACGCCCCTGCCACACGCCCTCGATCCGCCGGGTGCCGTCGCACAGCGAGATGAACTTCTGCAGGAACTCCGGATGGGTGTGCTGGATGTCGTCGACGTACAGCATCACGTTGTTGCCCATTTCCAGCGCGAGATTGAGCTTCTCCAGCTCCTGCTTCGCGGTCGCGTCCGGCGCCTGCGCGGGGTCGAGGGAACGGACATCGTGACCCAGCGCGGGGCCGTTGATCTTCATGAAGATCAAGCCGAGCCGGTGCGCGACGTATTCCATCAACGTCGTCTTGCCGTAACCGGGCGGCGAGATCAGCATCAGCATGCCCATCAGATCGCTGCGCTTGCTCTCGCCGGCGGTGCCCATCTGCTTGGCGAGATTGTCGCCGATCACGCCCAGATAGACGGTGTCGATCAGCCGGTTGCGCACGAACGACGTCAGCGGCCGCGCCTTGAATTCGGACAACCGCAGCGCCTCGCGTTCGCGCGCGACCAGCGATTGGCGCAAGGCCTGGCAACGGCGGAACTGCGGCAGGAAATCGTCGCGATGGCGCCGCAGACGCTCGTCGAGATCGTCGACGCCGACGACGATGGCGCCATTGACGATCCTCGGATGTTCGCCGAGCAGGCCGTCGACGGTCGCGCGCAGATCGGCTTCACCGACCCGCGACAGCGCGTCCTCGCCGAGCAGCAGCAGGGCGACGGCCTCGGGCAGATAATCGATCCATCCCGCATGCGTCGGATCGGACAGCAGCGCCTCGAACCAATGCGCGGCCAGGCGCCAGCGCGCACCGGTGTCGGGTCGAAGCGCGACGAGCGTCGCCTGCAGTTCGTCCCAGAGCCGTTCCGCGGACAACCGCTGGCGCAGCGCGTCGTGCAGTTGGCGACCGTACTTGCTCCATGCGAACGTCGGCCGCGGCGCGGCGAGCACCGCGATCAGGTAGTCGGCCGCGGGGCCATCCAGCGACGCATCGACCGGCAGTTGTTGCGCTTCCGCCTCGGCGCGCATCGCCACGGCGATGTCCGCACGCAGATGCGTCAGCCCGCCACGATGCGCGAACACCCGGTCGATGCCCTGGGCATTGCGCGCGCGATCGATCCAGCGCGCGGCATCGGCGCGTTCGCCCGCCTGCGCCCAGAACAGCCCCGCCCATGCCCGCGCGGCGGGCGCATGCGCGAGCAGACCGGCGGCGTCGCGCAGCGGCAGCAGCGCGGCCAGCAGGCGCGCGGCATCGTGATCGTGGATGCCCTTTTCGTAGCCTTCTCGGTAGCGCGGCGCGGCGAAATCGCGCAGGGTGCGCATCAGCACCTCGGGCTGTTTCGTCTGCTGGCGCAACAGATCCAGACTCAGACCTTCGCGGCCCGCGTCGGCCGCGGACAACAGCTCACCGAGCAGATATTCGCCGCGATACAGCTGCGGCGATTCGGATTCGAGCCCGACCGACCAGAACGGACGCAACGCATCGAGTTCCGGATCGATGACCGGGGCGAAGAAGTCGGTGCCGGTCAGGTGCAGGGCGAGACCGTTCTCGCGCGGCAGCACGGTGAGATCGAGCTCCTGTGTATTGACGCTGAAGCGGTGACGCGGGCCGAGACGGATGACGTTGCCGCCCGCCTCGAACAACTCGCTGCGATCGCGCAGCGCACGGACCGCCTGATCGCGCGCGCTCTTGAGCTTGGCCTCAATGTCGTCGGCGCGGACGCTGTCGTGCAGCGCACGCAGTCTTTCGACCAGATCGCGCAGTTTGAGGATCGTCGGGTCGCCGGCGAAGAACGCGTTCAGTTCGTCCATGCCGGGGAGACGCGCGGTCCGCCGTCCGAGGCCCTCCAGGATCCGCGCCGCGGCATCGGCCAGCGCGCCGCATTTGCGCTGGCGCTCGTCCAGCAAGGTCTGTTTGTGCGCCTCGAAGGCCTCCAGCAGTTCCTCGCGCTTGGCGACGATGTCGGCGAGGAAACGCTCGTGTTCGCCGAACTGGCTCTCCAGTTCTTCCAGCTGCACCATCAACCGTGACAGTTCCTGGTCGCAGCGCTCGGGATCGCGCGCCGACGCCAGCGCGTTGGCGACGCTCTGGCCGAACAGGGTGAACTGCGCGCCGAACTGGGCGACGGCCTCGCCCGACCCGAGCGTCCTGCGCCGCTGTTCGGCGCGCGCCTTGGCCTGATTGAGCTTCGCGTAGATGGTCGAGATCGCTTCGACGATCCGCGTGCGCCGGGTGGCATCGTCCACCTGCAGCGTGGCCATCAGCTCCGACAGCATGTCGAGATCGGACGACAACGCCTGCATCCGCTGCAACGGCTCGCGCAGCGCCGCCACGCTGGCCGCCTTCTGTGCTTCGGCATCGAGCGCCTGCACGCCGTCGACGTAAGGCTGCAATGCCTTGTCGCCAGCGAGGAATGCGCCGGTCGCAGTCCCGGTGCGGGCCTGCGCCTCCAGCAGCGCGGCCTCCATCGCGTCGATCGCATCGGTATCGACGTAGCGCTGTTCGCGCACGGTCAGCAGGCGTCCACGCTGGGCGGCGATCCCGTTCAGCGCATCGACGCAATCCTGCACCCGCTCCCAGCCATCCGGGACCAGACTCTCGAGCAGCGCCTTCTGGCGTTCGGCGAGATCGCGCATCGCCGCCGCAGACTGGCGGCGGATGCCTTCGACCTTCTCGTATTCGTCGAGCACCGCCTCGCTGCTGGCGACGATCTCGCGCAGCAGCGGCGCGAGCCCATCGCAGTGCCGGTCCTCGATCCAGTGGTACTGATCGAACAACCGGCGCGTGGTCTGGGTGAGCAACTGGTAGCGCTGCGCCGAGACATCGTCGTCCTCGATGCCGCGCGCGAGACTCAGCAGGTCGGAAATGCCGCGCACGAGCTCGGGATTGCCGATCCGGCCCAGGAAACCGTTGCCGACCGGATGCTGGTGCGCATAGTCCTCCGACGCGAACGGCGTCTGCCAGACCTGCATCGGATGCACCCGGGTCGGCTCGCCGGTCTCGCTGCCGGCGATGACCATCCGCCCGTCTTCGAGCCGCGCGTAACCCAGGCCCATCACCGGCGACTGCATGCCGCGCTGGATCGTGTTGTACACGAACAGCGCGATGCGCCCATCCAGCGGTTCGTAGAACAGATACAGCACGTCCTCGCCGTTGGGCGAACGGATCGTGCGCTTGTAGCGCATGCCCTGCACGGCCTGATCGAAGGTCCGGGTCTCGCCGTTCTGCAGCATGTAGCCGCCCGGAAACACGATGCCGTGATCCTCCGGCAACTGCACGCAGGCTTGACCGATGGCGTCGATGCGATGCACTTTCCGCGACAGCGTGTTGTAGACCAGATGCCGCCATTGATGCTCGCGGTACGGCAGGACCCGCAGCAGGATCAGGCTGCCGACCCGGGCATAGTCGATCTGCGCGTCGTCCAGCGACTGGTTGCGGTCGTCCACCGGTTCGCGATAGATGCCGAGTCCGTCCTCGGTGTTGTTCTCGATCTTGATCGTGAGGTCGCCCTCGACCGTCTCCACGAACACCGTATCGAGAATGTTCAGATGCGGATGGCGGCCGCCGACCGCCAGTTCGCGCGTGGCGCGGACCCACTCGAAGTCGTACGGCGCCGGCAACGCGATGTCGCGCTCGCCGCGATTGTCGATGTAGCGCACGCGGTCGCGCTCGATCTGCCAGCGGAACACGCGCACGTCCTCGATCCGCTCGCCGATCTGGAAGCTCGCCAGCAGCTTGCCGTCGCGGACGACCAGTTGCAGCAGGCGTGCATTCTTGTAATAGGCGAAGAGCTCGGCGAATTCCTTCGCGAACGCCGGATCGCCGAGGAAGCTGTTCGCGATCTCCAGCGGCGTGACGTCGTATCCCTCCGGCCCTTCGACCAGCCGGTATAGCGAGAACACGTCCTCGATGCGGATTTCCTTCTTCAATCCGATGAAGACGTTGTATCCGAACAGCAGGCAGTCGCCGACCTGGACGATGTCGCGGGCGACGCAGTTGTGCTCGGTGCGGATGCGCAGGCGGCCCACGACCTCCATCCGGCTGCTGCCGAAGGTCTGCAGCCGCTGCGCGTTCAGCGCTTCGGCGCGCTCCCGCAGTTGCCGGCCCTGTTCGGCCAGACGTTTGCGCAGGACCTCGTAGGCGCCGCCCTCGGCGACGGCCTTGTCGACGAGCGACGTGGTCTGTGTCGTGCCGTCCGTTTTCGCGCTTGCCGTGGTGTTGTCCGCCATGTCTTCCGATCGCCGCTGTCATGGCGCGGCCCCGACGGCCGCGCATCGTTGTCAAATGGAACCGTTCACGCCGATGGCTCGACGCTGTAAGCGACGAGCGCCCAGCCACGATCGAGCCGCTGCAGGAACACCCGCTCCACGCAGGTCCTGCCGCCGCACACGACCTCGTTGACCAGCGTCGCCTGCAGCGTACGCGGGCGATCCGGTCCGGCGTAGAACGCCAGCGTCCTGCGCCGGCGTACGCCCCAGTCGCCGCTGTACTCGCGCGCCACGATCGTCGAGCGCACGAAGTCCTCCCGCTCCACGTCGTCGCGCAACGCCGGTGCGCCGGCATCCCAGACCGCGCCGTAACGGCCGGCGTCGATGTCGGCGAGGATGTCGCGCGCCGCCGATTCGGCCCATGCCCGCTCCGATTCGGCGACCGCGGTGGCCTGCTGCGTCGTCCCGGTCGACGCGTCGGCGGAGGCGATCCGCGCCTTGCATGCACCGAGCACGCAAAGCGTCATCGCCAGCACCAGCATCGTCACGATCCGCATCATGGTTCCGCTCCTTCGTTGCACAGCCCCGTTCCCGTCGCATCACCCGTGCACGCACGTCGAATGCGGAGGCCCGGAGCGCATCGACGGCACGCCGCACGGAGCGCCGTCGTCGGGCGATCAGGCGTCTTCCGCTTCGGCAGCCCTGGCCTTCGGTTCCTTGCCGCCGACCTGCATCGACAACAGTTTCTGCAGCACCTCCTGCACGATCGGGCTCTTGCCGGCGACGCCTTCCACCGCCTTGCCCACCGACAGCGCCTTGGCGAAGGAGTCGAAGAACGCGCCCTCGCCGCCGACGATGTCGATGTTGGCCTTGGCCAGCGCGGTCGACAGCACTTCGGCCTGTTCGCGCGCGATCTCCTTGTTGGCGCCGATCGCGGCCATCGCCTGCTCGAAGCCCTTCTCCAGCTGCATGCGGAATTCCTCGTGCGCACGCGCCTGATCGCTCATCGCACCCAGCGCCGCGAACTTCTCGGTGAGGCCTTCGGCTTCCGAACGATACTTCTCGCGCAGCACTTCGGCCTGCGAGAAGCCCACGTCCTTGATGACCTTGGCCTCGACCACGCCCTTGTCCTGCGCGCCGCGGGCTTCCGCGGACAGCGTCTCGGCGACCACGCGGGCCTTGGCCAGACCTTCCTTCTCCAGCGCCGCGGCGGCGACTTCACGCACCCGCGCATCGGCCAGGCCCGGCGCGGCGCGCTCGGCCTCGATGCCTTCGGCCATGCGCTTCTTCGCTTCCGCCTGTTTGGCCGCGGCTTCCAGTTCGGCCTGCGCGATCACGGTCAGCTCCACCGCCTTGTGCTTGGATGCGGCCTCGTCGGCTTCGGCCTGCTTGACGTGACGCACCAGCGCCTCCTCGGCCTTGGCCTGGGCGGCGAGCACGGTGACCTGCTTCTGGCGATCCGCTTCGGACACCTGGCGCACTTCCTTGATCCGCTCTTCCTCCTGGGCCACGGTCTTCTCGACCGAAACGCGTTCGCGGATGACGTTGGCGATGTCCTTGCGCTGGATTTCCAGCGCCTTTTCCTTGTCGATCTTCTGCAGCTCGACCTCGCGTTCGCGCGAGACGATTTCCAGGTCCTTGGCGCGATGGACCTTCTCGACCTCGATCACCACCGCGCGCTGCCGGTTCTGCTCGGCCACCTCGACCTCGCGCAGACGGTTCTGTTCGCGGATGTCGACCGCTTCCTGGGTCGCGATGCGCGCCTGCTCGGCCTTCAGGCGCTCTTCTTCCTGCACCTTCATCGTCTCGGCCTCCTCGCGCGCGCGGATGGTCGCGATCTCGCGTTTCTGCCGCGCCTCGGCGTCGGCCTGCTGGCGTTCGAGCGCCAGCATCGCCTCGCGGGTCTCGACGTTCTTCTTGGTGATCGCCAGTTCCTCGTTGCGCGCCAGCTCGTTGGTGATGACGTTCTGCGCCGCGGTCAGCTCGGTGATCTTGCGGATGCCTTCGGCGTCGAGGATGTTGCTCGGATCGAGCGAATTCTTCGGCGTCTGTTCGAGGTAATCGATCGCGACGTCCTCCAGCACGTAACCGTTGAGGTCGTTGCCGATCACCTGGATGATGCGATCGCGGAATTCCTGGCGATTCTCGAACAGCTTCACGAAGTCGATCTGCTTGCCGACGGTCTTCAATGCCTCGGAGAACTTGGCGTTGAACAGCTCGTTCACCGCGACCTTGTCCGAAGCGCGGTCGACGCCGATCGCCTTGGCCACCTTCAGCACGTCCTGCGCGGTCTCGTTCACGCGCAGATAGAACGCGACGGTGATGTCGGCGCGCATGTTGTCCTGACAGATCAGGCCGTCCTTGCCGCGACGATCCACTTCGAGAGTGATCAGCGAGATCCGCATGAACTCCTTCTTGTAGATCACTGGATAGACCAGCGCGCCGGTGAAATGCACCTTCGGCGTCGACGACATGTCGTTGACGATCAGCGCGGTACCCTGCGGCACCTTGATGTAGAAGGCCTTGAACATCCCAACGAAGCCGAGCAGGGACACGACCGCCACTGCCGCGATCGCCGCCGCCCATACGAGGTTCGGACCAAGTTCGCTCATCTCACGTTCTCCAGATCGTTGTATCGGAATGTTTCCTCGGCGCGTTCCCGCGCCGGATCGCGTTGCGTCAGAGACGCTCGAACTCCTCGCCGGACGTCACCCGGTAGGCGTTCTGTTCTTCGAGGTATTCGATCAGCACGACGCGGTCTCCGCGGACGAACCGTCCGGACACATCGGCGCGGATCTGCAGGATCAGGCCGGCGCCGCCGTCGTCGATCTCCGCCGTGCCCGAGCTCTGGGTGACCTCGGGACTGCGCACGACGCCATAACGTCCGAGCATCGGACGCTGCGAGACCGGCGCGAACCGGCGCATCACCCGGCGCACCGGCGTGAGCACGAGCCGCCCCACCGGAATCGATACCAGCAGACCGCCGAGCATCGTGGCGATCCCGGCCGGAATCTCGAACACGCCCAGCGGGTACACGCGCAGGACGTACTGGTCGACGAAGAAACAGAAGCTCCAGCCGACGACGGCGATGATCGTGAACACCACCATGATCGGTACGCCATGCAGGCCGAACTTCATCAGCAGACCACCGGCCTCGCCGCTCTCGCTGTCGTGGTGATGCGCGTGCGCGTGGCCGGCATGATGCACGTCGACGTGATGAGGCATGCCGCCGTGGTGGGCGACGATGTCGTGGCCGCCTGCGGCATGCCCGCCGATTTGATGCCCACCGAGGTCGTGCCCGCCGATGCCGTGACCATGACCGCCGAAGCCGTCCGGCATCAACCCGTCGACGGTGTCGACTTCGAGAATGCCCAGCGCCGACAGCAGCCAGTGGACCACGACCACGACCAGCAGCACGCTGTACACGACCGTCGGAAACGACGTCACGATCTTCAGAAACTCGATCATCCCCATTCTCCCGCCGTCCCCGGACGGCTCGCGCGCGGCGCTCAGTCCCCGATCGTTTTCTTCAACCGCGCCAGCACCGCATCCACGCCGGTCTCTTCGGCGATGATCCCGGCCTCGCGCAGCTTCGCTTCCAGCGCGTCTTCCTCGCGCTCGCGGGCCAGTTCGGCGGCCGCCTCCATCCGCGCGCCACGCTCGGCCTGACGGCGCTTGATCCGTTCCAGCGATTCCAGCGCGGTGCGCAGGCGCGAGTCCTGGCCGGCATGGCGATGCGCCACCGCGACCTGCGCGCGCTGCACCGTTTCGGTGGCGCGTACCGTGTCGACCTGCTGCTTCAACCGATGGATGTGGGCTTCGGCCTGGGCCACGGCCTTGCGCAGATCGGCGACCTGCATCGACAGTTCGTCCGCGCGTGCGGCGTCGCCGTCGCGTTCGCTCTCGAACGCCGCGATCTTGACGGCGACTTCGCGCGCCAGCGCTTCGTCGTCCGATTTCAGCGCCTTCAGCGCATAGCCTTCGTATTCCTCGACCCGCTTCGCCGATGCCGCGCTGCGGTCGAGCGCGACCTTGTAGTGCGCCAGCAGTTCGGCCAGCGCGTCCCGATTGCGCCGCAATTCGGTGTCGGCGTCGCGGATCTCCTGATCGAGGATCCGCAGCGCCTGACTGTCGGCGATGGCTTCGCCCAGTTCGTGCGCGCCGCCGCGGACCGCGTCGACCAGCCGGCGCCAGATCGGAGTTGCGATGGCATCGCCGGCGCCCGGCCCGCCCGGGGCCTGCGCGTCGCGCCCGTTGTCGTCTCGTTCCGCGTTCATGCCGCCTCCCGCAGATGCGTTTCGTAGGCCTCGGTGGCCCGGATGACGTTGTCGGCCAGGGTTTCGATCTCGAACAGCACGTCGGCCAACGACGAGGACGCGCTGAGCGCGCCGAACATGATGTAGACCGCTTCGCCGTCGAGCGTTTCGATGCCCAGCGTCGACAGCGGGAACAGCTTGTGGGTGCGCAGCAGGGCCTCGTTGAAACGAGCCGGATCGCGGACCTGCGACACCGGCCAGAGCATGGCCTCGACCACGACCTGGCGGCCGACCACGGCCATGAACAGCGGCAGGTCGCCGTATTCGTGCATGGTCAGGTACAGGCCCGGTTCGGCGCCCTCGATCAGTTCGACCGACACCGCGCCGTCGCGGACCGGCTGCGAGGCGAGGATCGCCGCGCACAGCGCGGAGGCGGTCCACAGCGGGGCGCCGATGCCGGCGTTCGCGGTCGGCCAGTGGCTGCCGATCGCACCCTGCGACACGGCCGTCGATGCATTGCCCATCGTTTGCTCCCCTTCGCCCGGCGCGGCCCGCGGCGGGGTGCCGCGGGGCCGGCGCATCCGGCGTTCGATCTCCGCCAGTTCGTCGGCGTATTCCGGCAGCACCCACAGCTCCTTCTTCAACAGCCCCTGCTCCCGCAGACGTTCGCGGTGGCGGCGCTGGTAGTAGGCGGAGGTGCGGCGTTCCATGAGCGCGACCTTAATTGTCACATGTGAGTTCTGTCAAGACGTCACATGTGATGCTCCGACCAGCGGTCGTCAGCCTCCGCGGCGCCAGCCGGGGCGGATTGCTGAAGGCCGCCCGACGAACGGGCATCAATCTAGACAAATTTGTCTAGACAAAATTGTCTAGTTCAGCCAAGGTACCTGCACGGACCCATCCCGCTTCCCGCACCCGGACGACCCACGCATGTCCCGCAACGCCGCCGCGACCCCGCTCCCGAAACCCACGCCCGCCGAACTCGATCTGCTGCGCCTGCTCTGGCGCCTCGGGCCCAGCACCGTGAAGCAGGTGTACGAAGCGCAGCGGCTCGAACGCCCGGAGGCCGCGCAGGCCACAGTGCTGCGCCTGTTGCAGGTCATGCACGGCAAGGGGCTGGTGATCCGCGACGAGAGCGAGCGCTCCCACGTGTACGCCGCGGCCGCGGCGCAGGACTCGCTGCAGACCAATCTGCTGCAGGAGCTGATCCACAAGGCCTTCTCGGGCTCGGGCAAGGCACTGGTGATGACCGCGCTGCGCGGTCACGTCACCGATGAGGAACGTGCCGAAATCCAGCGCTTCCTGGAGCAGAGCCGTGACGAATGACCTCATGCCCACGCTGGCCACGTCCCTGATGCCGGCGCTCGCGCAGGCGCTCGTGCATTTCCTCTGGCAGGGCGCGGCGATCGGCGCCAGCGCCTGGCTGGTGCTGCGGATGCTGCGCACCGCGCGCCCGCAGGCGCGCTATGCGGTCGCCTGCATCGCTCTGGCCGCGTGCCTGTGGCTGCCGCTGCAGACGCTGTGGCAGGGGCTGCAGCCGGCGACCGCACCGACGGATTCGACACCGCTCGCCGCCGCCGACACGACCGATGCCGCACGCGCACCCGCCGCATCCGGCATGCTGGCGACGCTGGACCATGCCTTCCGCACCCGCACCGCACCGCTCGATGCGGCGACGCCCTGGGTGGTCGCGCTGTGGGGCGTCGGCGTCGGCGCGATGCTGCTGCGATTGCTGGCCGGGCTGTCATGGGTGCGGCGTGCGCGCCGCGGCGCGCGGGTGCAGGTACCGGAGATCTGGCAGTCGCGGTGGCGCGCGCTCTGCGCACGCATGCAGCTCGACGATCGCATCCGCCTGCTGATCAGCGACGACGACGATGGCCCGCTCTCCGTCGGCATCTTCCGCCCGGTGGTGATCGTGCCGACCGCGCTGCTGGCGCGGATGCCCGCGGAACTGCTGGAGGCGCTGCTCGCGCACGAACTGGCGCATATCCGCCGTCACGATTACCTCGTGAATCTGCTGCAGACCCTGGTCGAATCGCTGCTGTTCTACCACCCCGCGGTGTGGTGGCTGTCGCATCGGATCCGGATCGAACGCGAACTGATCGCCGACGACATCGCCGCGAGCGCGATCGGCGAACCGCGCCGTCTCGCGCTCGCGCTTTCCGCGCTGGACCGCCATGCGGCCGCGCCCCGCCCACACGCAACGCACGCCCTCGCACAGGCCGCCCAAGGAGGCCATCTCATGACCCGCATCCAGCAATTGATCCGCCCCACGCGCCCCGGCATCGGCGCCCGCATCGCGCTGCCGGCGCTCGCCCTGCTCGCCACCGGCGCGGCCTGTTATGCCTATGCGCAGGCCGACCGGGCATCGCCGCAGACCGCACGGCAGGCGACGCCGCATGCGCAGACGGATCGCCCCGCCGCAGCGCCCGCAACCGTGGTCGCCCACGGCCCGCGCAGCGTGGAGCGCACCCGTCATGCCGTGCACGTGCAGACCGATCCGGCGCATGAGGGCTACGCCCTGGTGAACGGGGACGCCGAAGACTTCTTCTTCTCCGGCGACACCCGTCAGGTCGACGACGTGCGCGCGGCGCAGGCCGCATTGGACGGCGATTTCCTGTGGTTCCGTCACGACGGCAAGCCCTACGTGCTGCGCGACCCCGCGGTGCTTGCGCGCGCCCAGCGCGCCTGGGCCGTTTCTTCCGCCAACCAGGCGAAAATGGAAGCGTTGAGCCGTGAAATGGAGACGCACAGCCGGACGATGGCAGCGATGAGCGCGCAGATGAGTGCCCTCGCCGCGGAACAGGGGCCCTCGCCGGACATGCAGAAAGACATCGCGCAGTTGGAACGGCTGGCGAACAAACAGGCGAAACTCGCGCAACGGCAGGCGGAACTGGCGATCGGCGCCGACACCGCGGCGCAGGCCGCGGCGGAACAGGACATCGAACGGCAGATGGACGCGCTGGGCGCGGAGATCGAGCGGATCTCCGAGCGCATCGACGCGAAGGCCGAGACGATGACCGCGCGCGCGGCACCGATGGAAGCCCTGGGGGAAAAGATGGAAATCGCGTCCAGGCCGATGGAGGCGCTCGGCTCAGAAATGGAAGCGCTCGGCGAGCAGATGGAACGGGAGATGGCGGCGATCGACAGCGAGATCCGCCGGGACATCGAACGCGCGCTGCGCGAAGGCCGTGCCGAACCCGCGCCGACACGGCAGTAGACGTCGCGACCCGGCGCACGCCAGCGATCCGGGCGGCCCGAACGAAGACCCCGGCATGGCCCGGGGTCTTCGCGTGTCGGGACGAACCTCAGTCGAAGCCGTATTGCCGGCGGACTTCGACGATGCGCGCCTGCACCTCGGGAGCGACACCGTCGCGCTCGGCACGGGCGAGGATGTTGGCGAGGACGCGCTTTTCGTCGGCATCCACGACTTCGTCGCGCACGGCCAGCGCCAGCAGCTTTTCGAGTTCGGCGAGATCCAGGCGACCGTCGTCGGTGAAGACATGAATCGAGGCGATGGCGATCTCGTGGTGGCTGCGGAGCTTGCCGGTCATGGACGATCCTTTTCGGGAGGCGGAAACGAAAACCCCCGGCGGGCCGGGGGCTTGCGGAGCACTGCAGCGGCGACCGCAGTCGCCGGAAAGCGGCTTACCAGACCACTTCGGCCATCGAGCAGTTCAGACCGGAGCCGATGCCGAGCAGGGCGACGCGATCGCCTTTCTTCAGGCGGCCCATCTCGCGCAGCTTGCTGAGCACGATCGGCACCGAGGCCGGACCGATGTTGCCGTGTTCGCCGAAGATGGTCAGGACCTTCTTCGGGTCGATGCCGAAGGCGTCGACGAAGGCCTGGGTGTGGACCTTGCTGACCTGATGGATCACGAACTCGTCCATCTCGTCCACCGCCCAGCCCAGCGCCTGGCGGGCGGCGATGAAGGTCTTCTGGGCCAGCTTCAGGCCCTCGGTCAGCAGCATCTTGGTGTCGGTGACCATGCGGTCGAGGTTGCCGCGGCAGAGGGTGTTCCACTGGGTCGCGGCACGGGTCACGCCACCGCGGTAGCGCGGCGCGCCCGGAGCCAGTTCGGCGCGGGCCAGGACCATGGCGGCGGCGCCGCAGCCGAGGGTCAGGGTCGCCATCTCGTTGCGGAACTCTTCCTCGGTCGCGTCCGGGCGGCTCATGCGCTCCAGCGTCTTCTCGTAGGCGAGATTGGCGGTTTCGCCGTCGACGATCAGGGCGTAGTCGATCTCGCCGCGTTCGATCATCCGGCTGGCGATGTCCATGCCGTTGAGGAAGGCCAGACAGGCGTTGGCGACGTCGAAGTTCTGGCAGGTGTCGGACAGGCCGAGGTTGCCGCTGACGATGCTGGCCGTGGACGGTTCGAGGTAGTCGCGGCTCACCGACGTGTTGACCAGCAGGCCGATGCACGAGGGGTCCACGCCGGCATCGGCCAGCGCCTTCACGCCGGCGAGGGTGGCGGCGTCGGAGGCCTGGACTTCATCGTCCCAGAGACGGCGGGCATGGATGCCGGCGACGTCGGCGAGGACGTTGGATTTGATGCCCAGGCGGTCCAGCGTGGGCTTCAGACGGGCGTTGATCTCATCCGTGGTCAGCTGACGCGGTGCGTCGACGTGGGCCAGTCCGGCGATGGCGACATGTTGAAACAGCATGGGCAGAGGGCCATGAGACAGTCAGGAACCGTATAGGGTAGCGCCTTCCCCTCCCCGGCGCATGCGAAAACGGCGTCGGACTTCGCATTTTCGGGCTCCCGCGGTGGACATCGGGACAAAACCGGCCGCCATCGGGCGCCGGCCGTCCCGATTCCGGGATTCCGCGTCCCGCCCGGCCCCGCATCCTGCGGGCCGAGGCGCCGCTCCGGAGGCCGTCCGCGACCCGTGCGGTGTGCCGATCGGCCCATGGCAGCCCGGGCCCGGGCCGGCACACTGGCCGGCCAGGGCGCGTCCGGCATCGCCCTCCGCCGCCCGCCCCTCCCCATCTCAAGGAGAACCCATCGATGGCACGGTTGATCGTCGACGCGGTATCGCAGGAGTCCCAGTCCGTCCACGAGGACGGCTACGTGCTGCTGCTGTTCGTGTCGGTCTCGCGCGCGGACACCGGCGCGCCGGTGAATGGACTGACCCGCGAACACTTCCGGGTGTGCTCGCCGCTGGGCGCGGTGTACGAGATGAACATCCTCGACAGCCGGGAAGTGGAATGGGAACCGGCCGACACCGAGGCCGCCGGCTGCTACAGCCTGCGGATCGTGCGCAAATGGGCGCACAGCGGGGAACTGAGCGAGTGGAACAAGCTCGAAGCCGCCTGCTTCGGCCTGCAGGTGCGCGCCGACGGCGAGGACGGCATCGCCCACATGGGCCAGACCGCGCTGCGCCTGGAAAGCCAGTCGCGCTGCTGATCCCGGGGCCGCGGGCACCGCAGGGCGAGGTGGATCGGATGGATCACGGTCGCCGCGGCATCCACATTCCCGGCGGCATGCGATGGACCCCCGGCGCCGGATGGGCGAGGAATCGCCGATGCCAGCGCTCGCGGATCGACGGCTCGACGGGCAGATCGCCGAGCAGCCAGCCCAATCGGTGCAGCCGTGCCGGGTCGTTGCGGCGCCATTCGGTGTCGAGGGCCGAATCCCAGAAGGCCACCGGCGCCCGCCCGAGGGGATCACGCAGCGGCCAGGTGTTCCACGTGCCGGACAGCACGATCTCCAGCGCCCAAGGCAACTCCGTGGCCGGGAGACAGCCGCCGAGCGCCGAGAGGGCGGCCTGCATGGCCTGATGGGGCCAATCGCCCCAGCACGTCGAGGCCGCGCCCGCTTCGACGCAGGCCTTCAACCGTCGCACCGCCTGGTCGTCGCCCCAACGCCCCAGGGTACCGATCGCCACGATCCGCACACCCCACCACTTGTGGGTCAGCGCCGACTCGATCTCGTCCCGGGCGACGGCATCCGGCACGACCGACCCGAGCGCACGCACGCGATCGCAGGCCTCTCCCGTTGCATTGGCTCCGAGCCGCGAAGATTCGGCACGCCGTCGTCGCCGGCAGGGCAGACAGCGCACCGCGGTACTCTCGATCGCCCCCTGCGCGACCTCGTGCCACCATTTCTGCTGTTTCGCCGTCCACACGCGCTCCTCGCCGCAATCGCGACAGACGAAGGGCTTGTCGACGTAGCAATCGGGCAACGGCCCAAGAGCATGGCTCAGACGCGCCAGGATCGCGTGATCGGCAGGCTCGACACCCGGGACGCCTTGCCCGCCGGCACCACGCTCGGCCCAGCGCACGTCGGGCCGTTGGGCTTCGGCCTGCAGTCGCTGCGCACGGGTCAGCCGCCTGCGCAGGATCTCCTCGCGACGCTGTTTGCCGCTCTTGTTCACCCGCGACAACGCCAGGCGATGAAGCGCTGCGCGTCGGCCACCGGCGGCGCCACCGGTTGCACGGTGTCGGCGCCGAGTCCCGGGGCCTCGTTGCGGGCGAGCACTTCGAGTTCGTCGCGCACCCGCAGCGGATTGCGTTCATGGAACGGAATACTGTCGCGCACCGAGACTTCGATCTCGCCGCGCCGCACGCATCCGCTCGGCGCGCGCTCGACCACCCGCACCTTCGCGCCACCGGGCGCCATCCGCACGAACGTGCATCCCGCGGCGACGGCGACGGACACGCTCACGAGGACCGCGAGGACACAACGACGGACCGACATCGACGGACTCCGGAAACGACGATGCCCGCCATCATGGCGGGCATCGCGAGAATGCGGCAAGCACCGGCGCCGTCGGCGCCGGTGCAACAGCCCGCGTGGATCACTTCTTCACGGGTTTGCCGTCGGCATCGACGATGGTGACCTCGCCGAGCTTGAGTTCGCGCACCGGCTTCTCGATCTGCTTGAGATCGCCGACCACCACCCAGGTGAGGGCGTCGGGTGAGATCGCCATCGCGGCGGCCTTCACCTGATCCACGGTCAGGCCTTCGATCTCGGCCTTGCGCTGGAACACGTAGTCGTCGGGACGCCCGTAACGGACGATGCCCGCGAGCGTGCCGAGCACCGCACCGGCGGTTTCGTACGAACCCGGCAGGCCGCGGATTTCGGTGGCCTGGATCTTCGAGACTTCCTCGGGCTTCGGCGGCGCCTTGCCGGTGGCGTACTCGGAAATCTCGCGATGCAGTTCCTTCAGCGAATCGGCGGTCCTGTCGATCTGCACCGCGGCGAAGGCCATCCACGGACGCTGGCCCAGCGCGCTGGAGATGCTGCTGTAGGAACCGTAGGCCCAGTGCTTGTCCTCGCGCAGGTTCATGTTGAGACGCGAGGAGAATTCGCCGCCCAGCACCGAATTGGCGATGTCGAAACGGACCGCGCCCGGATCGTTGGTCGGCGCGACCAGCTGGCCGACGTAGATGTTGGCCTGGATCGCGCCCGGCTGATCGATCAGGAACACGCGCGGCTTCTTCGGCACGTCGACGCGCGGCACCTGCGGATTGCTGCGCGCCTCGCCTTCGGCCTTCCAGTCGCCGAAGTGCTTCTCCAGCAGCGGCACGATCTCGCCGAGCGTGGTGTCGCCGACCACCAGCAGGGTGGCGTTGTCCGGACGCACCCAGCGGGCGTGGTAGTTCTTCAGATCGTCGCGACCGAGCGAGGCGATCGAGGCTTCGGTGCCGGTGCCGCTGAACGGGATCGCATAGGGATGACCTTCGCCGTACAGCAGCGGCGGCAGCACCCGGGTCGCGGCGCCGTTGGGGCGCGCCTTTTCCTGGCGGATGCCGGCGATCCAGTTGGCCTTCACGCGGTCGATCTCGGCCGGCTCGAAGCGCGGACGACGGACCATGTCGGCGAACAGCGCCAGCGACGGATCGAGGTTCTGCTTCAACGCCGAGAGCCCGGCGCTCGCGCCGTCGAGGCTGGCGCCGGCGCTGAGGTTGGCGCCCAGCGCTTCGGCGCGATTGCCGAAGGCGATGGCGCTGTAGTCGCCGGCGCCTTCGTCGAGCATGCCCATCGTGAAGCTGGACGTGCCGAGCTTGCCGCCCTGGTCGGCGGCGAAACCACCGCCGAACTGGTAGCTCATCTGCACCACCGGCAGCCCGCGGCGCTCGGCGAGCACCACCCTGGTGCCGTTGGCGAGGGTGGCGCGCTGCAGCGACGGGAACTTCAGTTCCGGGAAGTTCTGGGTGACCGGGACGCCGGTGCTGCGATCGACGCCGGCCGGCCGGGTCTTGTACTTGCGATCGACCGGCGGCAGGGTCAGCGCGGTCGGCGTCACCGCCGGCTCCTCGGCCAGCGGCTTGCGCTCGCCCGGCACCACGACCAGGGTATGGCTGCCCTTGCCGGCGCCGAGCCAGGTGTTGCCGGCCGCCTTGATCTGGGCGGTGGTCGCCGTGTCGATGGTCTTCAGGCTGGTGCGGAAGCAGCCCGGGTTGCCGGTGTAGACCGCGCACTCGGCGAGCACGTCGGCCTTGCCGCCGAAGCCGCCGATGCGCTCGATGCCGCGGATGAAGCCCGCCTTGAAGACGGTGCGGGCCTGATCGAGTTCGGCCTGGGTCGGACCGTCGCGCAGCAGCGCCTGCAGTTCCTCCTCGATCGCCGCCTCGACCTTGGCGACATCGGCGCCCTGCTTGACCGTGGCGCTGATGAAGAAGGTCGACCCCAACTGCGAGGAATAGGCCGAAGCGCTGATGTTGTCGACCAGCTGGTCGGCGTGGAGCAGGCGCTGGTCGAGACGCGAGGACCGGCTGCCGCCGAGCACCTGCGCGAGCAGTTGCAGGCGATCGATGTCCACGGTGCCGGCCTGCGGCACGTTCCAGGCGCGATGGATGCGGGCCTGCGGCACCTTGTCGGTGATCTCGGCGCGCGAGTCGGTGGCCAGCGGCGACACGTCGACCTTCGGCTGGGCCATGGTCGGGCTGGCCGGGATATGGCCGAAGTACTTCGCCGCCTTCTGCTTCGCGGTGGCCAGATCGATGTCGCCGGCCAGCACCAGCACGGCGTTGTTCGGGCCGTACCAGGTGCGGAACCAGTTCTTGACGTCGTCGAGGGTGGCGGCGTTGAGATCGGCCATCGAGCCGATCACGCTGTGGTGGTAGGGATGGGTCTTCGGGTACATCGCCTTGCCCAGCAGGTCCCAGACCTGGCCGTACGGCTGGTTTTCGCCCTGGCGCTTCTCGTTCTGGACCACACCGCGCTGTTCGTCCAGGGTCGCCTGATCGATCGCACCGAGCAGATGGCCCATGCGGTCGGATTCCATCCACAGCGCCATGTCCAGCGCGGTGGTCGGCACGTTCTGGAAGTAGTTGGTGCGGTCCTGGTTGGTGGTCCCGTTCTGGTCGGTCGCGCCCACCATCTCGAAGGGTTCGAAGAATTCGCCCGGATGGTTCTCGGAGCCGTTGAACATCAGATGTTCGAACAGATGCGCGAAGCCGGTGCGACCGGCCGGTTCGTCCTTGCTGCCGACGTGGTACCAGATGTTCACCGCCACGATCGGCGCCTTGCGGTCGGTGTGCACGATCACGCGCAGACCGTTGGGCAGGGTGAACTGCTGGTAGGGAATATCGACTTCGGCGCCCTTGGCGGTCCGGGCCTGGGCCTGGGCCTCGATCGGCACCAGCGACAGCGTGCCGCCGAGCGCGAGGGTCAGGGACAGCGCGAGCAGGCCGTATTTGAGCGCAGGCTGGCGCGGACGGGCGATGGACATGCGGAACTCCTGGAAGCGTGGAAGGGTGATCGGCGGCCGGGCCGTGGCGGGATCTGCGGCGGGGCGATCCGCGCCCGCGGCGGCCGTTCGACAGGCCGGGGCCGGCGTTGCATGCTAGCGACCCGACCCCGGGCAGGCACTAGGCCACAAGTCCCGCACGGTCCCGGGCCGCCCCGTCGGCCCGTCCGCCGCCCGACCTCATGATGGAGTCGCCATGGCCCTGCACTGCCTCGTCACCGGCGCCAACCGCGGTATCGGCCTCGAACTCGTCCGCCAATGCCTGGCCCGCGGCGATCGGGTGGTCGCCGGCTGTCGCCATCCGGGCCGGTCGGTCGCGCTGAACACCCTCGCCGGCGAATACCCCGGCCACCTCCACGTGCTGCCGCTGGACGTGGCGAACGAGAAATCGCGAGCGGAACTCGCGCGCGAGCTGCCGCTGGTCTGCGAACGCATCGGCCTGCTGGTGAACAATGCCGGAGTGCTGCACGAAGGCGAACGCTTCGGCGCGCTGGCCCAGTCGACGCTGGAAGACACTCTGCGGACCAACACCGTCGGGCCGCTGCTGCTCACTCAGGCGCTGAGCCCGCGACTGGCCGACGGCGGCATGGTCGTCAACCTCTCGTCCGATCTGGGTTCGATCGCCGCCGTCGCCGGCTTCCGCCACCCCAGCTACTGCATCAGCAAGGCCGCGCTGAACATGGTCACCGCGCAACTGGCGCAGGCCCTGCAGCCGCGCGGCATCCGGGTGGTGGCGCTGCACCCGGGCTGGGTGCAGACCGACATGGGCGGCGATGGCGCGCCGCTCACGCCGACCGAATCGGTGGCCGGCCTGCTGCGCGTGATCGACGGCCTCGGCGCGGACGACACCGGGGCGTACCGCGACTGGCAAGGCCACACGATGGCGTGGTGAACGGGCACCGTGCGCCACGCGAACGCGATCCGCGCCAGAGCGACGACCGCTCACCGCATCCGCACACCGCGCCCGGACGTATCCATGGACATGCGACTTCCCGCCCTGCTCCGACGTCCCGCGCTCGTCCTGCTCGCACTCGCCGGCGTCCTGCCCGTGCAGGCCCGCGTCCTCGCCGTCGACGGCGATGCGCGCGCACCGGACGGCAAGCGTCTGCTCTACCGTGAGGCCCACCTGATCCGCCAGGACGGCGAACGGCCGCTGGAACGCCTGGTCCTGTATCGCTGTCCGGACGGCACCGCGTTCGCGCGCAAGCGGGTGGATTACCGCGATTCCGTGCTGGCGCCGGCGTTCGAGCTGATCGACGCGCGCGGCCATCGCGAGGGCCTGCGCCGCGAACGCGGCAGGACCCTGGTCTGGAGTGGCGACGACGCGCCGCGCGCGGTGGCCGCCAGCGCGGCCCCGCTGGTCGCGGATGCCGGTTTCGACGAATTCCTGCGACTGCGCTGGCCGGAACTGACCGCCGGCCGGAGCCAGGCGCTGGCCTTCGCGATCCCGGCCTATGGTCGCAGCCTGTCCTTCAAGGTGCGCAGCACCGGGCTGCGACAGGAGGGCGGGGACCGATTGCAGCGGTTCGAGCTGCGCCTGGACGGCCTGCTCGGCCGCATCGCCGGCGCGATCCGGGTCGACTACGACACCGAGGACCGGCGGCTGCGGCGATTCATCGGGCCGACCAACCTCCGCGATGGTCGCGGCGAACAGATCGAAGCCGAGATCACCTTCCCGCGCGCGCCGCGCCTGGCCGCGCCGGACGCCTGGCAGGCGGCCCTGCAGCAACCGCTGGCGACCTGCTCGCTCGGCAGGTGACCGCACGCGACCGGCGGCGCGCACGGGATGGCTACACTGCGCGCACCCCGCCGCCGCCGAGTGCACCGTGTTCGATGTCCTGCTCCACCAGCCCGAGATCCCGCCCAACACCGGCAACGTCATCCGCCTGTGCGCCAACACGGGGGCGCGACTGCATCTGATCCGGCCGCTCGGATTCACGCTGGAGGATGCGCAGCTGCGCCGCGCGGGGTTGGATTACCACGAGTACGCCTCACTCCGCGTGCACGACACGCTGGAGGACGCGCTGGCCGCGATCGCGGACGCGAACGGCACACCACCGCGGCTGTTCGCGCTGAGCACGCGCAATGCGACCCGTTACGACCGGATCGCGTTCGCGCCGGGCGATGCGTTCCTGTTCGGGTCGGAAACCCGCGGCCTGCCCGATGCGGTGCTCGCCACTCTGCCCGAAGCGCATCGGCTGCGGCTGCCGATGCGTCCGGACAACCGCAGCCTCAATCTGTCGAACGCGGTCGCGGTGATGGTGTTCGAAGCCTGGCGCCAGCAGGGATTCGCCGGCGCTGCCGGCTGAACTTCCGGCGTCGAACCTGCTCCGGCCGAAGCCGATGCATTCCGCGCGGCCGCCCTCCCTGGCGACCGCGCGGCGGCAGGTCCCGCAGCGGCGGGACACGGATCCGCGACCGTCCCGTCGCGGTGGCGGCACGCGCTTCGTCCGCCATGGATGTGATGCGCAGGCACGACACGCCGGAATGACGATCGTCGACACGCTCGCGCGCATCAGCGGCGCGACGCCGGGATCGCGGCGTTCGCGATACCGGGCGAGCGGATCAGCGCTTCGGCGGCGCGGCCGGCGGTGCGGCGTTGCGGTCGTGGACCGCGAGATAGGCCTTGTATTCCTCGCCGGTCAGCGCACCGTCGGCATTGGCGTCGGCCTCGTCAAACACCGCCTGCAGCGCGGGAATGGTCTCGGTCTCGTGTTTGCTGAGCTTGCCGTCCTTGTCGGTGTCGAGGTCGGCCCAGGTCTTCTTCGCCGGTTGCGCCAGCTGCGACGCGGTGATCGGCGTCTTGCCTTCGGCCTGCGCCTCGTCGGCAGCGGCGGCCGTGGTGTCCTGCGCGAAGGCCGCGGGCATCGCGAGCGCGGCGGCGAGCGCCAAGAGACCGGAAAAACGCGGATGGGAATGGGTGTTCATCGTCGGAATGCTCCTGAAGTCGCTTGAAATCGTTGGAAGTCACGAAAGTCGCGGTCGATGGGCGTGCCGCATCGACGCGATCCACCATGCGAATCCACGAATGAATCGCGACCGCAACGCGAACGTGAACGCAACGCGCGCTTAACCCGCGCGCACGACGCTTGTGACAGCCCAAACATGAACGCGACGGACGCGCAAGGCCTGCACGGCGACAAACTGAACGCCCGAAGCGGCGTTCAGCCTGAATCCAACACAACCTTCACGAATGCGGATGCGACGAAACCCGCTCCGCGCTCATCCCGCGGACCACAACGCGTCGATCTGCGCGCGGTCGGTCGGCCGCACGACGCGCGCGACTTCCACGCCATCGCGCAGCAGGAGCAGACTCGGCCACAGCTTGATCCGATAGGAACGACCGAGCGGCCGCCCCGCGCCGTCCTCGATCTTGAGATGGCGGACATCGGCGTGCGCCGACAGCGCGGCCTCGATCGACGCCTGCGCGCCGATGCAGTGCGGACACCACGGCGCACCGAACTCCAGCACGGTGACGCCGGGCAACGCGTCGACGTCGCTGCGCGCGGGTTCGTGATCGGCGTAGGCGGCGGTATAGGACACGGAGGTTCTCCCGGGCGGCATCAGAGTTGCTGCAGGTTCGTCGTGCGCAGATGCTGCGGCTCTTGCTTGACCGGCGTGGGATGATCGATCAGCAACTGCGCGGTGACTTCCATCGGCTGCTGCTTGAAGCGGTCGATCGGGAGCCAGACCTTGCCGGTGTCGTGATCGAGCGGACCCCGTACCGCGAACAGGATGGGATCCCGGCCCGTCTCGTTGAACGTCACCACATGATCGACCTGGTCGAGCCCCTGCTGACGCGCGAAGGACACCAGCGACATCGCCAGATTCTCGCGCTGTCTGTCGTTGAGCGGACCGGTCTCCGCCGGATCGAGCTTGCCGATTTCGCCCACGATCTTCTGGTACATCTCGAAATCGCGCCCCTGCAGGTTGAGGAGCACGGCCTCGCGCGGGTCGATCGCCAGCGGATCGCTGGTCGGCTTTTCGCGCTTGTTGACCGGCTCCGGCGCGTGGCCGTCGTCCAGACTGGGCTTCGGGGCATGCGGGTCGTCGCGTCCGCGCTTCTTGAGATTGACCAGCGGCGCGTCGTCCTCGTACTGGATCGGCGCCTCATCGTCGTCCTCGACGACCGGCTTCGGCTCTTCGTTGGCGTATTCGTAGTCGTCGAAGGTCGGATCGTACAACTGGCCATCCAGGCCGACTTCCCATTCGTGGGAACTGTTGGCCGAGCGCGACATCAGACGCAGGTTGGACGGATCGTTGTACAGATCCATCACCTGCGCCTTGGTGATCGGGGGCACCGGATCCAACCCCAGCAGCTCCGCCTGTTCGCGCTGCAGCCGATTCTGCTCCAGCATCTCGCCGAGTTTCTCGGCGAAGGTGATCTTGTGGTCGATGTCGATCCCGCCCATGGTCACGTACTGGCCGGTCGCGGCGCACTTGAACAGTTGCACCGAATGATCGCGGCTGCGGTCGTCCGGATGGTCGGGATCGGGAATCGTGACCTCGCCGGCATAAGCCTCCTTCAGCGCATGCTCGAACCAGACCTTCTTGATGCCGGGGTCGAAACTCAGTCCTTCGCGATCGACGCCCTTGGTCCACTCCGCGTCCTTGGTCTTGCTGTTGCGGGTGGTGCCATTGGTGGCGACGTCATAGGCCGGATACTCCTTGTCGACGTCGAACCGCATCTTCTTATCGACCCAGTCGCGCCATTCCTTCGAGTCGGCGCCTTTCTCGTCGAGGATCTTGTCGGCGGAGGTGCGCGCGCGGTTGTAGGTGGCGGACACCATGCGCAGGTTGCTGGCGTCGTTGTAGCACAGCATCGCATCGCTCTTGGACCACCCTTCGAGCTCGTGGAAATGTTCGAGCCACGGCTGTTTGTGGTCGACGTCCAACGCTTCGGCCGAGTTCCAGGTCCGGGTCCGCTCGTCGAAGAACAGCAGCAGCTTCTTGTCTTCGATGGTGCCTTCGACACTGCGCATGTTGCCCGGAATCTCGACCCACTCGTTGCGCATGTAGTCGACGGTGGAATCGTAAAAACTCAGACCGGTGCGACCCTTGGTCTGCTTCCACTGCTTGTCGTAGCCCTCACCGTGCTGGGTCGGCTGCAAAGCGTCGGTATACGGGATCTTGACGGTGTAGCCGCTCAGCAGTTCGACGTCATCCGTTGGCATTGTCTTTTCTCTTGGGTTCGTGATGGGAGCTCGCTCGTCGCGAGCGGGAGAGGCTCAGCGGCGACCGGGGGGACGCACTGTACAGGTGGCGCCGCGGCGTAGGCACGTGCCCGCGCCATCGTCCGATGTCGTGATCGACGTACGTGGCGCGATCGGCGGCGCGGCCGATGGCACGGTGGCCGGCGAGGCGCGCGGTCGCCGCCGCGGCGCGGCGCCCGGAAGTTCGAACGGGCCGATCAGGCTGTCGATGTCGACCTCCTCCAGCGCGCCGATGTCCACCGTGAAATAGCCCTGCGGAATGCGCGCCCGCTGATCGCCCGCCGCGAGCCTGGTCCGCAGCGGCGGATCGTAGGTCACGGCCGGCAGCGGCCACGGCATCGGAAATGCCGGCGGCGATGGCGGCCGGTTGCCGCCGGCGTTGCGCAACGGGCTGGACGGCAGCGGGCGGAGGTTGCGCGCTGCGATGTCGCGGAATCCCGGATCCGCGCCGGTGACCGTCCCGGTCCATTCCGCCGGCACGAACGTCGCCGTCGACTGCACCCAGTTGCGGGTACCGGAGACGCTGCGCGCGCCGCTCCAGGGCGTGGTGACGAAGGGCGCGCACACCGGCGTGTCGGCGGTGGTGTTCTCGCGCAGGATCGCCGGCGCCGCGCCGCCGGTCTGGAAGATCGCGTTGTTGTGCATCTCCACGCTGCCCGCGCCGAGCTGCACGTAGACCGCGGTCGCGTTGCCCGGACGATCGAACAGGATGGTGTTGCCGACCATCCGCACGCGTCCGTCGCTGGCGCCGTTGAGGTCGCCGCCGATCCGGATCGCGTTCGGCCAGCTGGTCGACGTGTGGACGATGATGTTGTTCAGCAGCTCCGCGTCCTCGCGCTTCGTCGCGCGGGTCCAGCCGGCGGCCTGGGTCTCGCAGTCCGGGCCGATCAGTTCGAGTTCCTGGTAGACCGAGCCCTCGAACCAGTTGGAATGGATCTCGGCGCGCTCGTGCCGATTCTTCAGCAGATTGCCGCCGTTGCCGTCGTGGACGTAGTTGAAGCGCATGCGGAACACCGACCCCGGCCAGGCGATCTCGTCGGACTGCATGTAGATCGGGTGGCGCGTGCTGCCGGCGCCGGCATCGAAGATCTCGCTGTATTCCAGCGTGAACGAGCCGGAATTGAGATCCGCGCCGAGAATGCCGTGGCCGGGACAGGCGTGGATCACCGCGTCGCGCACGGTGATGTCGTGGGCCTCGCTGAACACGCAGGTGCTGGTGCCGCCGCGCACCTCGAAGCCCTCGAACACGACGTGATTCGCGCGCTGGAACTTGATCGTGTGGGTCCCGCCCTGCAACACCGGGCGGGTGGCGCCGGCGACGCGCTTCCAGCGCAGGATCACCGGATTGCCCGGCGCACCGCCATCGTCCTCGCCGAGCACCACGCTGCCGTAGGTCGTGCTGCCGTCGACCTCGACGATGTCGCCCGGCGCGAGATTCTGGGCGTTGAACAGGGCGGACAGCTGGGTGTAGTCGCGGCCGGCCGGACCGACGGTCCAGGTGCGGGCCTCGGCGGCGAACGGAGCGGCGAACGACGCGGCCAGAAACGGGGCCGTCAACAATGGCGCGGTCAACAACGGCGACAACAACGACGGAACGGCGGGGCGCAGGGACACGGGAAACTCCTCATCTCGGACGGGGCATCGGTCGGCGCCCCCTGCGTCGCCGCCCGCAAGGATCGCACGGCCGCCCGTGGTCGCCGGGCGCGCGCGCGCCGCCCGGGAGCGTATGCTGGAAGCGCTTCCGAGGGTCGCGCCATGAACGATGAACGCAGGACGAGCACACCGGCGGGTGTCGAACCGGCCTATCGGCTCTCGTGGACCGTGGTCGACGACCTTCTCACGGCCCGGGTCGAAGGCGAGGTCGACGCCCAGCCGGTCCGGCTCGCGTACTGGCGCGAGATCCTGTCCGCCGCGCGTCGACACGACTGCCGCAAAGTGGTGGTGATCGACCGCAAGAAGGGACGGCCGGCCACTCCGGAAGAGCTCGCCGAACTGGCCTTCGCGTTCCGCGATCTGCACGCGGCCTTCGACCGGATCGCGGTGGTCGAACCGACCGCGGAATTCATGAGCGCGATCGAACACGCCGAGATCCATGCGCGGTCGCTCGGCCTGAATGTACGGATCTTCGCCGATGCGACCGCGGCCGAACGCTGGGCGCGGTTCGGCTCCGCGGACGACTGAAGCCCTCGCGGGCCGGCGCATCGCCAGCCCGCGATCCGCAGCCGGCCCGGACTTACAGACGCTGTCCACTTTTTCCGGTGTCCTTCACGGCATCCGTCGCGGAGCCCTGGCCGGTGTCCATCGGCAGGGCGGGCGCGGCGCCATGCGATGGCATGCCCTGCGATGGCATGCCCTGCGATGGCATGCCCTGCGATGGCGCGCCCTGCGATGGCATGCTCTGCGCCTGCATGCTCCCCATCGGCGTGCTCACGACGAGCTGCGGCTGCACGGATACCGCAGGCTGCTGCACCGCCTGCCGGTCGATCAGCGACACCTGTCGCGAGTTCTCTTCCACCGATCGCTGCATCGCCGTGGTCAACGGCACATCCACCCGTTTCGCCGCTTCGCCCTGCCCCTGGATGACGAACAGACGGGTGCGTTCCTGATTGGTCACGATCGCGTCGATGCGGGTCAACTGCCCATGCTTGGCAGCCGCGATCAATGTCGTCGCGATGTTCTCGATGTGACCCGGCGCGGGCGGTTTGCCGCCGAGGCACTGCTTCATGCTGGCGAAGAAATGCGGATCGCTGTCGGAAAGACACTCGACGGCATCCGACACCTTGCCGTAGATGCCGTGATACGGGCTTTCCGGCCGGGTCAGGGCCGTGTCGGCCGCCGCGAGTGCCTGCGGCGCGAGTGGCTTGAGATTGTCGGGCTCGTGCGGACGGCGCGGAATGAGCATGTTGACCACGCGGTCATCCGCCTGTTTCGGAGGCACGGCCCCTTCTCTGGAGAAGTGCGCCTTGATCAGTTGCAGCGCCTTGTCGTCGGGCGACGGTCCGGCCACGATGAATCCGGAAAATTCGCCGGGCTTCTGCGGCGCGACCGGGTCGCGCCACTGGCCATCCACGCCCAGCTCGTACTCGTGCGAGCTGTTCGCGCCGCGGGTCACCAGTCGCAGGTTGCCGGTGTCGTTGTAGACATCCAGCATGTCGGCCTTGGTCAGGACATGCTTCGGGAACAGTTCGCGCATCTTGTCGCAGACCAGCTCGAACGGAATCTCGTGGTCGATGTCCAGCGCGTCGCGAGTCGTCAGCTGTTTCGAGGCGCCGCACCGGAACAGAGGGACTGCATCGGGCTTCCGGGTGACCGGATTCACGACCGTCACGGTGCCCGCGTATGCGGCTTTCAGCGCGTGATTGAACCATTTGTCGAGCACGCGGGTATCGAAGCCCAGATCCGAGCGGGTGTGCTTGTCGGTCCAGATCTGGCCGGTGGTCGCCTTGGTGCGCCGCGCGACATCGCGCTCGGGATCGAAGGCCGGGACCTCGACCTTCGGATCGAAGCCGAGACGCTGCTGCGTCCATTGGTGCCATTGCTTCGAGTCGACCCCGTGCGCCTTGATAACTTTGTCCGCGCTGTCGCGGGCGCGGTTGTACACCGACGGAATCACCCGCAGATTGTCGACGTCGTTGTAGGCGCGCGCGGCGTCGGCGCGATTGTCGACGCCCTTGGCCTGCAGATGCTCGCGCCACGGTTTGATGTGATCGATATCCAGCGCGTCCGACGCATGCCAGGTCCGGGTCGTCGGAAAATAGAACAAGCGCAGATGCTGGCCGCCCAGCGAAACGTTCGCACCCGGCAGGGATTTCATCGCGCCCTCGTTGCGCATCCACTCGGCGGTGGACGCGTAGAACTGCGGGCGTTCGCCGGTCTTCGGGTTGTAGGCCGAGGCGCTCATGCCCTCGCCATGGACCGGCGGTTTGAGATCCTGCCACTCCGGCAGCAGCACCTTCTTCCCGCCGTGCAGGGTGACTTCGTGCATCTTGTTCGGATAGGCGCTCATCGTGTTTTCCTGCGCTGATCGTGTCCGGCCCGGATCCGTCGCGCTCCGGGAGCGCCCTTCCCCCTGCGCATCGCTTCGCGAACGCGCGGGTGTGTCCGGCAGAACGGTCTGCGGCGGTCACAACGGCCACGATCGGCCGGCCCGGTCCCGCGCGCGGACAGCTTCCCGCGCGCCTGGCCGGGCCGCGCACCGCAACGCGTTCATCGTGAACGATGCGCCTCTCCGGGCGCGCCACTGTCTCCGCATCGCCACGACCCTTCGTCACGCCCCCAGGACGCCGACTCATGATCCCGATCGAACAGTACGCCGAACTCTGCGCCCTGATGGCCGACACCGGAGGCGACGAAGCGAAGGAACTCGCGATCGCCGCCGAACATGGCGTCGACGCCGACGCATGGCGGGCCTCGAAGGCCGGCTGGACCGCGAAGATGAGCGACCCCGCCGACATGGGCAGGACCGCGCTCGCGTTCATGCCGCTGTACCAGGCCGCCCAGTCGCGGGCGCGCGGCGGCGCCGAGCCCTGCACGCTCGAGCTCTACGCGAAGATCCATGCCGAAATGGCCAACCGCAAGGACCCGCTGGGCAACAAGATCCACTACATGCTGGTGCTCGCCGAACACGGCATGAGCCAGCCGCTGTGGCTGGAATGCGAGGGCTACTGGACGCCGCGCGTCGGCGCCGACACCATCCTCGGCGCGCCCAACCCGAAATACGACGCCGACCTGGCGCAGCGCTTCCGCGTACTGATCCAGAGCGAAAGCGACCGCGTCAACGGCATCGTGCGCTGAGCGTCCGCGCACGGGCGGGACGTCGATGGCGTCCCGCCCCGCGACTGCGGCATGATGCGGCTTTCGCCCGCCGGAACCGCGCATGACCGCATCGACCCCGCCGCCCTGGACGCGCCTGCTCCGCGACGTTCCGGATTTCCCCAAACCCGGGATCGTGTTCAAGGACATCACGCCGATGCTGGCCGATGCCGACGGCTTCGCCGAAGCGATCGATGCGCTCGCCACGCCGTGGCGCGACCGCACCATCGACGCGGTGATCGCGGTCGAAGCGCGCGGCTTCATTTTCGGCGCACCGCTGGCGCGCGCGCTCGGCACCGGTTTCGTTCCGGTGCGCAAACCCGGGAAATTGCCCGGCCGCACGCTGTCGCAGGCCTATGCGCTGGAATACGGGCGCGACGCCCTGGAGCTGCATGCCGACGCCCTGCGTCCCGGCGCGCGCGTGCTGATCGTCGACGACGTGCTCGCGACCGGCGGCACGCTCGACGCCGCGCGCGCCCTCGCCGAACGCCTGCAGGCCGAGATCGTCGGCGCCGGCGTGCTGATCGAACTGGCCGCGCTCGGCGGTCGCGCCCGCTGGAACGGCGCCGCCCCGCTGCATGCGGCCTGGGTGGTCTGAGTCGCGCAGCGCACGCTCACCCCATCCCACTCTTTCCGGAGCGATTCCCATGACCCGTCGCCTGCTGGTCGCGCTGCTGTTGTCCTCGACCGCTTTTCCCGCCGCCGCCGCGCCGCCGGACGAAGCGGATTTCGAGACCTTCTACACCGCCACGCTCGCCCTCAACGCCGCCAGCAACATCGGCTTCACCATCCAGAGTCTCTGCGACGAGATCGTGCCCACGACCACCGCGGCCAACGCCAGCGCCATGACCGCGTGGCACGAACGCAACGATGCCGCGCACAAGGAAGTCCTCGCCGGGATGGAACTGCTCAAAACCCTGATGTCGGGGGGCAAAGCCGCGCAACGGAAGGACGTGGATCGCAATTTCGCGGAAGACCAGGACGCACTGAAGACCTCGATCCGCACGGAGTTGCTCGCCGGCTCGGAGCAGGATCGCGTTCGCTATTGCGAGGGACTGGTCAACTGGCTGCAGCAGCGCAACTACGGGACCGAGGCCGATCTCATCGAAGCCCTCGCCACCCTGCGTCGCCTGCAGCCGGTGTTCGCCGCGGAAGCCAAGCGCCTGCGCTGAATCCGCTGCCGCATCGGCCCGTCATGCCGGCGCCGCCCGTGCAGGATCCTGTTCCGACGCATCGCTCGCCGCGACCCGAGTCCGCGGCGAGCGCATGCGTCGATCACGCGGCGGTCAGTTCGTCCAGATCGAAATAGCCGTTGTAGCCCTTCATGTAGACCGCGGCGCGGTGACCGAACAGGATCATCGCTTCGGTGCGGGTCTCGAGCGCGCCGTAGCCTTCGCGGGTCGACTGCACCCGGGTGCCGATCCGATGGCGCGCGTTCCAGTCCGCGACCTTGCGCTCGACCGTCACCGGCGCGCCGGTCGCGGGCGCATCGACCGCGACCGCGGGTGCCGCCGATGGCGCGGCCGTCGGCGCCACGGTCTCCGCCGCGGTCTCCGCGATCAGCTGGTCGAGCACGGCCTCCGGGGTCTGCGACCGGATGGTCTGCACCAGCCGGGTCAGCACTTCGCCGGGGCCGAGTTCGACGAAGGCGGGATCGCGGCCCTCGCGCCGGGCCTGCGCCAGCAGGTACTGCACGCTCTCCGACCAGCGCACGGTGCTGGCGATCTGGTCGGCCAGCGTTTCGAGGATCGCGTCGCTGCGATACGGACGGGCGGTGACGTTGGCCACGACCGGAATGCGCGGCGCGGAGAAGGTCACGCCCGCGAGATGCTCGCGGAACTGCTCCATCGCCTCGCGCATGAACACCGAATGGAAGGCGCCGCTGGTCGCCAGCGGATAGAAGCGGATGCGTCCCTTGCGGAACAGCGGCTCCGCCCGGTCGATCTCGTCGCGCAGACCGGACAGGACGATCTGCGACGGCGAGTTGTAGTTGGCCAGATAGACGTTGCGCAGATCGTTCTCGCGCAGGATCTCCTCGATCTCTTCCCGGCTGGCGTTGAGGATGGCGGCCATGCCGCCGCCCTGCGCGCGGCTCATCAATTCGCCGCGCTTGCGCACCAGTTGCAGACCGGTCTCGAAATCGAAACAGCCGGCCGCCATCAACGCATCGAATTCGCCGAGGCTGTGACCGAGCACCACGTCCGGATCGCGACCGCCATCGTCTTCATGGCGCGCGAAATACGCCAGCGCGTTCACCACGTACAGCGCCGGCTGCGTGAACCGGGTCTGGCCCAGCTCCTCGCGCGGGTCCTGCAGACACAGCTCGCGGATCGAGTAACCGAGCAGGGCATCCGCCTGGCGCGTCCGTTCCGGGAAGCGGTCGAACAGGCTTTCGCCCATGCCCTTGGATTGGGCGCCCTGGCCGGGAAACATGTAGATCTTCATGGTCGTTCGTCTCGATGCGTGATCGTTGAAGATGGAGTCTTGGAATGGAGTCTGGAAACGGGATCGAAGCAGGGGCCGCGGCGGCGTCAACGCCAGCGCTGCACGCACACCGCGGTGTTCATGCCGCCGAAGCCCATGCTGAGATTGATGGCGTTGTCGATGTCGTGCGCCTGCCCCTGCGGGCTGACCCATCGGAAACCGGGATCGATCGGTTCCACGAGATTGCGGACGGGATGCAATCGCCCGGCCTGCATCTGCAGCAGGATCGCGATCAGTTCCGTCGCCCCCGCGGCCGTCAGCCCGTGACCGGTCAACGGCTTGGTCGCGTTGATCCAGGCGTGCGTGAGTCCGCTGCGGCGCAGGCTTTCCAGCTCGACGATGTCGCCGAGCGGCGAACCGGTGCCGTGCGGATTGACGTAATCGATGTCCGCCGGGCGCAGACCCGCGGCCGCCAGCGCGCCCTGGATCGCCGCCGTCTCGCCGTCCGCGGACGGATCGGGATTGCGATGCGCGTCCATGCACACGCTCCAGCCGGCGAGGCGCGCGTAGGGCGACCGGCTACGCCGCGCGAGCGCATCGGCGCGCTCCAGCACCACCGCACCGCAGGTCTCGCCGAAGATGAAACCGTCGCGCTCGGTGTCGAAGGCGCGGCAGGCGAGATCCGGGGTCGTCGCATAGCGATCCGAGCCCATCGCGCCGAGCGCGCGCAGTCCCTGGCATTCCCAGTAGGACAGATCCATCAGCGCGCCGACGGCGATGCAGGCGTCGACGCGGCCCGACAGCACCGCTTCGGCGGCTTCGATCACCGCGAGCTGGCCGCTGGCCGAAGCGCCGCCGACCGTCCATGCGCGGCCGCGGATGCCGAACGCCTCGCTGCACACGCCGCACAGATCGGTGTCGATAAAGGACATGCCGTAGGTGGGGCGCAGATACGCTTCACGGCCGCGATAGCGATCGTGCTGCAGCACCAGTTCGCGCTGCTGCACATTGCATCCGCCGACCACCAGCCCGATGCGCTCGGGCGGCAACGCGTCGAGATCCGCGTCGATCCAGGCCTGGTCGACCACATGCAGCGCCGCCTGCGCGGACAACGACATCTTCCGGTCCGCGATGCGCGAGCGCGCCAGCGGCCGGTCCAGCACCGGCAGCTCCGCGCCGAGGAACGCCGAAGCGACGCCGGTGCCGTCGCCATCGCGCACGGGCACCTGCCGGCCGGGACGCGCCATCACGCCGAACGCACCGCGTCCCTGCAGCAACGCCGCCTGGAACGCCACGGCGTCGGTGCCGATGGCGCTGACGATCCCGAGCCCGGTGACCGCGATCGCCGAGGGCTCAGCTCTTGGCATGGATGATCTCGGCCAGGGCGTCGATGTTCTCGGCGCGCGCCAGATCGACCATCGGGATGCGCAGCGACAGCGATTCCAGGGTCAGCATGATGATGTCCGCGCGATCGACCGAATTGGCGCCCAGCTCGCGCAGCGAATCGCCTGCCTTGAACGCATGGTCCGCCAGCTCGGGCAGCACTTCGCGGGTGTGGCGATAGAGGGTTTCGAGAATCGTGTCCTTGTTGACGCTCATTGCGGTGGTGCTCCTGGATGGGCATCGCCGGCCCGTCGATGGGCAGCGGCGTTGCGGGGGACGGAAATCGTCGGGATCGGGAATTTCGGGTCTGGCGGATGACGGGCTTGAAAATGACCGGTCTCAAGGCGCGCCGCTCCCGTCGCGCGCGTGGCGCACGCCGGTCGGAGCGGACGCGGATCGTTCAACCGTCGAAGTAATCGCGGATGCGGTCGCGCACCTCCGGCTGGCGGAACGTCTTCTCGTGCATCGCCTCTTCCTGCGCGATCACCGCATCGAGTCCCGCGCGCAGTCCCGCCACCAGATGATCCTTCAGCGTCACCAGCGAGAGCCGGGGCTTCTCGGCGATGCTGCGCGCCAGTTCCAGCGCGTATCCGGGCACCTCGTGACGCGGCAGCACCGGGAACGGCACGCCGCGCCGCTGCAGATCCTCGCCGCGATAGGTGCGGGCGGTGATCATCATCTCCTCGGCGAGGCTCAGCCCCAGCTTCGCCGGCAGCACGAACGTCGACCCCATGCCCGGGGTGAACCCGTACTTCATGAAGTTGGTGGTGTAGACGCTTTCGCGACTGAGGATCGGGAAATCCGCGAACAGTCCGAGCACGAATCCGCCGCCGACGCCGTGCCCCTGCATCGCGGCCACGACCGGCACCGGGCAATGCAGGGCCAAGCTGTAGAAATCGCGATCGGAGAACTTCGACTTGCCTTCCGACAGATCGAACAGACCTTCCTTGGTGCCGCCGCTGGCGAAATAACTGTCGTAGCCGGTCAGGATCACCGCCTTGCAGCGCGTGTCCCGGCCGATCGCGTCGAACGCCGCGATCAGGCCCTCGACCAGCGCGGTCGAGAACGTGTTCTTGCTGGCCCGGTCCTGCATCGTGATCTGCAGGATGCCCGGCTCGACCTCGTGCAGGGTGACCGCGTCCCCGGACGTCATCAGTCCTCCCATGGAAACGCTCCGGTGGTCACGTAGCGCGCGATCTTGGCGCGGTTCTCGGGATCGGAGAACACTTCCACGTTGGCCGCCAGCGCGCGCGAACGCGCGGAAACCAGATCCTCGCCCCAACCTTCCATGTAGCGCTTGTAGCGTCGGATGCCCGACACCGGCAGACGACGCAGGCGCAGCAGCTTGCGCCGCAGCAGGTTGACGCTGTCGGCGGAGAGGTCGTCGACCAGGCCCCAGTCGAGCGCGGTCTGCGCCGACACCGGTTCGGTCAGCAGGGTCATGGTGTTGGCCTTCGCCGGCCCGATCCGGCGGATCAGGAACGGCAGCACGCAGGCCGGCATCAGTCCGAACAGCAGCTCCGACAGGCCGAAGGTGGCGGTCTCGTCGCACAGCACGATGTCGCAGGCCGCCACGAAGCCGATGCCGCCCGCGTTCGCCGGCCCGCGGACGTGGGCCACCGACACGAACGGCCCCATGGCCAGGCGCAGCCACAGGTCGTACATCGGCGCCGGATCGAACAGCGGACCGCCGACGCCGCGCGCGATGTCCTGCTCCAGCGCCTTGAAATCGGCGCCGAAGCAGAACACCTCCGGCAGTCCTTCGAGCACGAGGATGCGGATCCGCGCCTCGTGCAGATCGAGCAGCCGGTTGAAATCGGCGATGAGGCGATCGTTGATGGTGTTGTTCGCATCCGGGCGATGCAGCTGGACGAAGCAGACGTCCTCCTGGAAACGGACCTTGAGGGTCTCGAATCCGGCGCCGGCGTCTACGACATCCATTCGTAGATCCTCCGGTATTCCTTGATTTCCTTCAGGAACAGGGTCGGCCTGCCGTGGGCCTTGATCGCCTGCGGGATGAACCCGGTGTCGAGCACGACGTTGCGGGTACCGAAACGGACCGCCTTGCTGCCGACCAGCATGCTCTCGTACTCGTCCATGGACAGTTCGTAGCGGCGGCCGAGCTGGTCGGCGATCTTCATTTCGCGCAACCGGTCCTGGCTCTGCTGGGTGACGACGCCGCTGAAGAACTCGGAGCAGCAGCCCGAGCCGTAGGAGAACACGCCGACGCGCTGCGGCTTGCTGAAATCGCCGTTGTCGATGGTGCTGGCCAGCGACATCATCGCGGTCGCGCCCATGATGTTGCCGACCCGCTGGCAATAGGTGATGCCCGGCCCCATGCGCTTGTGGAAATCGGCCTCGATGTCGGCGGCGGAAATGCCCTTGGCGTGCTTGCGCATGAGATTGCGGTGCGCGCCCTTGACCATGCCGCCGAACGGCGTGTGATAGGCGAGATAGCCGAAGCTCTTGGCGTAGTCCGCGCCCTGCACGCGCTTCTGGTATTCGAGGAAGGCGTTCTCGCTGCAGTCCAGATAGGACAGCAGCGACAGATCGGAGTCGCCGGCCTCGGAGTCGGTCGACGGACGGCAGGTGTCCATCACTTCGTAGCCGTAGGAGCCGTTGGCGCCCGGATCGACCTGGAACAGGTACGGGGTCTCGCTGAGCAGCATCGCGACCGCGCCGGCGCCACCGCTCGGTTCGGCGAACGACCATTCCATCTTGAAGGCGTCGCCGCCCTCTTCGATGATGAAGCGCGAGATGTCGGTCGCGATGACCAGCGCCTTCGCGCCGGGCGAGACCTGGGCGAGGATGAAGTTGACCGCGTTCTGGAAGCCGGCGACGCCGGAGAAGCAGGCGTTCTTCACCTCGAACAGACGGCAGTTGCGGTTCAGCCCTAGCAGATCGTGGCAGTAGGTGCTCATCGACTTGCCGAAGTCGAACGCCGACTCCGTGCAGGTGATCACCATCTCGATGCGGTTCTTCTCTTCCGGCGTCAGCCGGTCGATGATCGGTTTCGCGGCGTTGACCGCGAAGGTGATGGGATCCTCGTAGGGGAGCGCGACGCTTTTCTGCTTCATCAGCAGATTCTCGAAACGGGTCCGATCCAGATCGCGGTGGATCGCCAGCTTCTCGACGTCGAGAAACGTCGTGCCGGCGAACACGTTCATTGCTTCAATGCCAACTTTTACCATGGGAAAATCACCTTTCTGAAGAGAATCCGGTCGGATCGGGAAGGATTGCGGGTTGTGGGGCGGTCGCGTGGCGCGGGCCGATGGCCGGGGCGGCGGCGGGCCGGGTGTGCGTCTGTTCGATCGCGTCGAGACAGGACTGCGTCCATGCCTCCAGGGTCTCGCGGGCCTCCGCCAGCGTGGCGCCGAGCCCTGTGTGCAACTGCACCGTGAGCGCCAGACGGCCGTTCACGGTGATGCAGCCGGCACCGATCGGATAGACCCGGGTGATGGCCGGGCAGAACAGCCAACTGCCGCCGCCGGCGACGTTCCACACGCCGAGATTGGAGAACATGCCGGTATTGCTGTGACCCTGGAGCGCGCGCTTTCTGATGTCCTTGCGCATGCCTTCCGCGCCCATCACGCGTCCGGCATGAAGCAATGGCCACATGCCCCAGTGCTGGCCCTGTCGCAGCAGACCGTCGATGTGCGTCTGCACCGCGCCGGGCGTCGGCGTGCCGGTCATGTCCACGGCCAGCAGCGACATGTGCGGCGGCGCTTCGGCGTGGCGCTGCACGGCACCGCGCAGGTTCACCGGCAGCATCCAGCACCGCTCCGAATCGCGCGGGACCCAGCGGCCGCACACGACCGCGTCCAGATGCGTGAGCAGGAAGGTGTTCACCGTCGATCCGGCGGATTTCGCGGCCTGGAGCAACGCGCGGGTCTGGTCCTCGTCGAACAGGATCCAGGCGACGCGATCGGCCGGCGACGGCCAGCCATCGGGCTCCTTCCAGTCGAATTCCACGTTCCACGCCTGGCGGCGCACGCTCAGATAACGCAGCACGGACAGCAGACCGCGGATCCGCCGGAACCACGAGGGCCGGCCTTCGCGGAGCACCGGCAGCGCGTCCGGTTTCAGGCCCTGCTTCGCGAGCAGGGACGCGAGGCCGCTGACGCCGTCGTACTGGTCGTGCTGCAGCTCGTGCCAGGTGATGTCGTTCGCGGTCGGTGCCCGGGCATCGACCTGACCGAACACGATGGCGATGCTCTCGCCGCAATCGCGGTGGGCGCGGAAGACTTCCGCGACCCAGTCATGCTCGGATGATGTCGCGCTCATGGCGTGTCGCCTCCGCTCTTCGGATCGACGGGATGGCCGTGGCAACGCGTTGGATGGATGGTCGTCATGATCGTCTGTGTTCTCGATGGAGGACGGATGGCCTTCAGCCCACCGCTCGCAGGTGGTCGGGAAGCGACTGCAGCACCACGTGCGCGTTGGTGCCGCCGAAGCCGAACGAACTCAGGCCCGCGGTGAGCGGCGCATCGGGACGCTCCGGCACCCAGTCCCGCGGCTCGGTGACCAGAAAGAAAGGCGAATCGTCCAGCTGGATCTGGGGGTTCAACCGCTCGAAGTTCGCCAGCGCCGGCAAACGGCGGTGCCGGAACGCCAGCAGCAACTTGATGAGGCCGGCCATGCCCGCGGCGGCTTCCAGATGACCGATGTTGGTCTTGACCGACCCCAGTCCACAGCTCTGCGGCGCGACCCGCACCGAGAAGCTGCGTTCGAGGTTGCGCCACGCACGCTTCAGGCCGACGATCTCGATCGGATCGCCCTTCGGCGTCGCGGTGCCGTGCGCTTCGACGTAGCTGACCCGGTCGATCGGAACGCCGGCGTTCTCGTAGGCGTCCTGGATCACCTGCGACTGGGCGTAGGTGTTCGGCGAGGTCAGGGTCTGCGCCTTGCCGCCATGATTGATCGCGGAGCCCTTGATCACGCCGAGCACGCGATCGCCGTCGCGCAGTGCGTCGCGCAGCTTCTTCAGCAGGATGACACCGCCGCCCTCGCCGCGCACGTAACCGTTGGCGCCGGCGTCGAACGTCCGGCACTGCCCGGTCGGCGACAACATCCCGTTCTTGGCGTACGCGACCATCGTGATGTGGCTCAGCAGCAGCGCGATGCCGCCGACGACGGCCATGCCGATCTCTCCGCGACGGATCGCCTGCGCCGCGAAATGCACGGCGTACAGGCTGCTCGAACAGGAAGTGTCGAAGGCCAGACTGGGCCCGTGCAGATCGAGGACGTACGACACCCGGTTCGGCAACATCGTGATGTAGTTGCCGGTGGAACGGTACGCTTCGACCACCGGCACGTGCGCGGTGAGCCGTTCGCGGTAGTCCAGGGTGCCGACGCCGACGTACACGCCGGTGTTGGAACCGGCGAGGCTGGCGGGGACATACCCCGCGTCTTCGAGGCAACTCCAGGTCAGCTCCAGCATCAGCCGCTGCTGCGGATCCATCAGCCGCGCTTCCGCCGGGGAAATGCGGAACAGATCGTTGTCGAAGCGGTCGACGTCGTCGATGAAACCGCCCCACTTCACCTGGGTGCGGTTCGGCTCGCGCGGATCGCCGTGGAATTCGCGCCAGTCCCAGCGATCCGGAGGCACTTCCCGGATCCCGATGCGCCCCTGCATCTGGTTCTGCCAGTACGTTTCCGGATCGTCGGCGCCGGGATAACGGCAGGCCATGCCGATGATCGCGACATCGTCGTCGCCCGGCCCGGCCCCGCGGGCCTCGGCGCGTTCCGCCGGTTTGTCGTGCGCGCTCATGTCCGCTCTCACTTGGGCTGGCCGCGCATGGCCGCCAGCGCGCGCTCGCGGAAGGTCACGTCGGTCAGGCTGCGCTCCGACATCACGTCGTCCGGCACATCGCGGTTGTAGGCCGCGGACAGATTGCTCAGCACGGTCATGCGCTGGGTGAGCAGATTCTTCATCACCTGCCGCTTGGCCAGCCAGACGCCGTCGACCTGCGTGTACTGCGTGTTCACGCGTTGCCGGTAGAGCTTGCCCGCCTTGTTGAAGATGTCCTCGCGGACGACCAGCTTGCGCTCCTTGTCGACCCACAGATGGATCTTGCCGTACTGGGTGCGCGTGGCGCGCTTGGCGGTCGGCGTGGCCTCGACGACCCACACCGGACGCCCTTCGTATACGTCGTCCCGCACGGTGCGGTACGTGTACTGCTCGATCTTCCGGAGCTGGGTGTCGTCGACGAAGAATTCGCTGCCGAAGAAACTGCCGCCGTCCTCGTTGCCGGCGCCGCCGGAGACGATGCGCCGGGCCTTTCCGAGCGCGGGCAGGTACAGCAGGATGTCGTTGTCCTTGTTGACGTCGTAATACTCGTAGCTGAGCATGCCGACGCCCTTGTCGGACACCGGCTGCAGCACCAGCACGATCGACTGCGAATCCTTGCGGTCGGCGCCGCGCTTCTTCTCGACCGCCTCCAGCACGCTGACCCGCGGCTTTTCGCGGCAACCGATCGTGTTGTCCTTGAGGGCGTAGCGGCAGGTGGTGAGCTGGACCTTGACGATCGCGGTGCCGAAGGCGCCGCGGTAGGCGCGGTCGGACGCCTTCATGATGTCATCCGCACCCTGGCCGTCCGCGAACAGCGAGAACGGAGCGAGCAGGCAAACGCCGAGCGCGGCCTTCAGGGCGATGGAAACGGCGGTGTTCATCGATTCTTCCTCTTGGAGTGTCGGTTCAGTGCGTTGCCGGCGCGAGCGCTTCGGCGGCGTGGCCGCCCTGGTACTTCAGCCGGAAGGCGAAGATCAGCGCGGGCGTCAGGAACAGTTCGCAGAGCAGGCCGGAGAAGATGGCGAGCGCGCCGAACTTCCCGAGGCTGGCGAGTCCGGGGGTCGTCGCCGTCGCCATGATCCCGAAGCCCAGACCGAGGATCATCGAGGCGAACACGATCGACTGTCCGCATTCCTTGATGGTGTCGATCAGCGCGCGGCGGATGTCGCCGTCCTTCGCCACTTCGATCCGGTACAGCGACATGAAGTGGATGGTGTCGTCGACCGCGATGCCGACCACGATCGGCGCCAGCATCATCGTGTAGAAGTCGAGCGGGATGTCGAACAATCCGAGCAGCCCGAGCACCAGCAGCGACGGCACCAGGTTCGGGATCAGCGAGATCAGCCCGGCCTTGACCGATCCGAAGATCAGCAGCAGCGCCATCGAGATGATGAGCAGACTGAGACCGAAGCTCTGCAGTTCGTTGATCACCAGATAGTTCGCCGCCTTCATGCCCATGGCGAACAGACCCGTGATCGATACCCGCGCATCCGGGTAGTGGGCCCGGATCCTGGCGACGGTGACGTCGATGTCGCGGGTCATCGCCTCGAAGACGCGGGTGTATTCGTAGGATCCGTAACTGCGCAGATTGACCGTGATGTTGGCTTTCCGGTAGGTCTCGTCGACCAGCTTCGCGCGTTCCTCCGGATCGGCCAGATTGAAGGTGAACAGGGTCTGCGAGAGCATCTCCCGGGTCGGCGGAATGGCGTACTTGTCCGCCTGCCCGTCGTTCTGCTTCTGGTAGGCGTCCTTGACCGTCTCCACGATCGACGAGGTGCGGATCACGTAGCGGCCATAGTCGCGTTCGAGCTTGCGCTGGAGCGCGTCGATCTCGCGCAGCACCCGCGGATCCTGGAAGCCGTCGTCCTTGCCCAGATCGACGTAGAGCGACATCTGCGAAGCGCCGGCGAGCTCGCTGTCCAGCAGCTTGATGCTCTGATAGAAATTCGAGGTCTCGTGGTACTGGTCGTAGAGGCTGTAGTCGACCTTTACCTTGAGCGCGCCGTAGATCGACAATCCCAGCACCAGCGCGAACGGCAGGATGAAGACGAACGGGCGCTGCTCGACGAGCGGAACGATCTTCTCCAGCTGACGCTGCAGCCACGGTACGAAGGTCGGGATGATGCGCGCGACCCAGCCGCGCCCGGGCTTCTTCCGGTCCTGCGGCGCGGGCGAACTGAGCTTGAGCAGGATCGGCAGCAGGAAGATCGTGAGCAGGAAGGCCAGCGCGACGCCCATCGCCGACATCAGGGCGAAATTGATCACCGGCACCAGATTGCCCCACATCAACGCCAGCAGGCCCGACATCGTGGCGGCGGCGGTGAGGAAACAGCCAAGACCGGTCTTTTCGTAGGTCTCGCGCAGCGCAGCGTCGGCATCGAGGCCACCCTCGCGGAAGAACAGATAGCCCGACACCATGTGGGTGACGTCGGCCATGCCGATGGTGAGGATCAGCAGGAACGTCAGCACCACGAACGGCGAGATCGACAGCCCCAGCCAGCCGCCGATGCCGAGCGTCCAGATCGTGCTGAGGAGGATGATCAGGATCGGCCAGGCGGCGCCGGCGAACGAGCGGAAGATCGCGAACAGGGTCACGACCATGATCAGCAGGCCGATCATGTACAGGAAGCCCATCTCCTCGCCCATGCGCACCTGATTCTCGGAGTCGACGGTGTTGCCGACCCGGTAGTACTCGAAGTGCCCCTTGTAGGCGTCGCGCTGCAGCACCTCGTTGATCGCGGCGTTCAGCGCGACGTAGTCGCCCATGCCGGTCGACTTGAACTTCGGCGCATCGCCTTCGGACCACGGCGCGTCGGCATCGGCCTGCGCGGCGGCCGGATCTGCGGCAGGGTCGGCCGCGGCATCGACCTGCGCGGTCGGATCGACGAGGGTCAGATTCTCCGCGCCGTCGACGATGGCCGAGGTCGTCGCCTCGCTGTCCACCGGCACCGCGCCGAAATCGGTCTTGACGTAGATCACGCCGTAGCGCTCGTCGTCGGAGAAGAAGCGCTTGCGCAGATCGCGCTCCGCATGCGCGGTCTTGCGGATGGCGTCGAGCGCGGCCGGATCGGCGGGCACGCTGTCGCCGACCAGCCAGCGCGATTGCAGGCTGTCGGCGTCCACGGTCAGGATCGGCGCGTTGATCAGCGATTCGACCTTGACGATGCGTTCCAGCGCCGAGGTTTCGCCTTCCTTCAACGTCTCGTGATAGTTCAGCAGATCGTTGCGGATGCCCTGCAGCAGGGTCAACGACCGGGCCGAGAAGACGTCGCCGTCCTTCGGCTTGTAGACGATGACCACGCCATCGTCGCTGCCGAACTGCTCGCGGAAGGCTTCGAACGCCACGAACGCGGCGTCGTCCTGCTTCAGCCAGCGCTCGATCGTGAAATCGAACTTCAGCCGGCCCATGCCGTACACGGACAGCACCGTGATGCCCAGCACGCACACCACCACCAGCCATCGGAAGCGGAGCACCAGCGCCGGCATCGCGGCGAGGCATTTTTCGATGAACCCCAGGATCTTCTTCATGAAACGCGCGTACTCGAATGGGTGGTTGCGACGGACGACCGCGGTTTGAGGGAACGCACCGACAGCCCCTTGATTGACACCACCACCACGCCTTCCTCGGTGGCGATGTCGATGTCGAACTTGCGGATGCCGTCCCTGGCGGATCCCGGTCGCTCGCTTTCGACCGCATGCGCGAAGCAGTCCATCGGCGCGGCGCCGTGGATCGCGATCTCGTCGATGGCGAACGGAATGAAGGCGCCGGCGACGGCATCGCCGTCCGCGAAGCCGGAAATGGTCTGCAGCGCACCGTCGATCAGGCAGGGATGCAGACCGAATTCGCCATCGTCGCCGCACGGCGCGAGCGACAGCCTGGCGAGGACGAACCCCGCGCCCGCATGCAGCACCTGGATCGTGCGGAAGGTCGGGCCGTAGTCGATCCCGGAACGCGCGAATCGCGCGTAGCAGTCGTCGCCCGCGATCCGGCGCGTGCCCTGACGCATGAGCGCGTCGATCGGCACCCTGCGATCGGCCTCGGGTCCGGCATGAGACGCCGGGCCGCACTCCAGCACACCTTCGCAATGCACGACCGGGCCCTCGGCGGGATCGTGCGAGGCGATGGTGTACAGGACTTCGCCGGCCTCGATGCGCAGCGTGGTGACCGCGACCTGGACGGGATCGGCGAAGGCCAGCGGGCGCACGAACACCACGTCGCGCAGCCGCCGGACCTCGGACATCGTGGCGAGACTGCCCGCGGCGCGCGCGATTTCGAGCCAGGCACTACCGGGCAGGAGCGGCTCGCGATGGACGCGGTGGTCCTGCGCGTAGAAGGCATCGCGCGACAGGATCGACGTGTAGCGGGTGTCCCACAGATTGGACGCGTTGTGGGAAATCAGCGGATGCAACTGCAGCGCGGTCGCCGGGAACGCATCCGCCGGCGTGCGCGCCGGGGCCGCGGACGGCCAGTAGCGGGTCCTGGCGAAGGGATAGGTGGGAAGCATTCCCGAGGGCAGCCGGCTGGCGACGGAAGGCAGCTGCCGCCACGGCACATCCGATCCAGCGACCCAAGCCCGGGCAATTCCATGCAGGTCCCTCGCCTGCACCAGCGCCATCAACATCCCTTCTTCCTGCCCGGGAATTCCGTCGTCCGTGCGATCCGCACCCTTGCCGCCACGATACACGCCGGATGCTTCGCCCTTCAACCAAGATTCGAGGCGTTCGGCGAGCCCGGTCGCGGTCGACGCGATCACCGCGATCCGCTCCGGCATCGGCTCGCGACCGGTCTGCAGCAGGCGCGCGATTTCCGGCAGCTCCGACCCGTCGCCCTCGCGGCGCAGACGGACCGCCCAGGCCTCGGCGTAGGCGCGCAGACGCTCTTCCGTCCGCGCCGAGAGCACGAACAACTCCTCCGTGGGCGCACGCGGGGACACGGCGGACGGATCCGCCGCTTCCGCCACGTATTCCTCCAGCACCAGGCAGGCGCTCACGCCGCCGGCGCCGAACGCGTTGATCAGCGCGCGCCGGCGTCGGCCGGGCGCGACGTCCCAGGCCTCGGACTGCTGCAGCATCCGGAACGGCGTGCGTTCGAAGGCGATGTCGGGATTGACCGGCTCCGCGTGGATCGACGGCACGAACCGGCGATGACGCATCTGCAGCAGCACCTTGGTCACGCCGAGCACGCCCGCGGCCGATTCGGTGTGGCCGATGTTCGCCTTGATCGACCCCAGCACGCAGGACTGCGCGGCGGTCGTGCCGAACGCCTGCGACAGGGCGCGCACTTCCAGGCTGTCGCCCAGCTGCGTCCCCGTGCCGTGGCCTTCGACGTAGCCGATGCTGTCGGCGCCGATGTCCGCGCGGCGCAGGACGTCCTGGACCAGCGCGGTCTGCGCGCCCGGATTCGGCGCGGAATAACCGTTCGAACGGCCGCTGTGATCGTAACCGCTGGCGAGGATCACGCCATGGATGCGGTCGCCGTCGCGGGTCGCCTGCGCGAGCGTCTTCAGGATCAGGCTGCCGACGCCCTCGCCGGGCACGAAACCATCGTCACCGGCGCCATAGCTGCGGCAACGGCCATGTTCCGCCAGCATGCGGCGCTGGCAGAGGCCGTGATACTTCGCCGGGTGCAGGTAGAGATTGACGCCGCCGGCCACCGCCACGCGGCATTCGGCGCGCCGCAGACTCTCGCAGGCCAGATGGATCGCCACCAGCGACGACGAGCAGGCGGTGTCGACCGGCAAACTCGGCCCCTGCAGATCGAGCACGTACGACACCCGGTTGGCGATCGACCAGGGCAGCGAGCTCAGCGACGGTTCGCGATCGTTCTGCCAGCGCTCCGCGTCCAGCAGGTGATAGGTGTTGCTGGTGACGCCGACGAACACGCCGACATCGGTGCTCTTGCCCTTGGGATAACGCCGGCGCAGTTCGTCGCGGGTGAGGCCGGCATCTTCCATCGCGGCCCAGACCGACTGCAGGAACAGACGCTCCTGCGGATCGATGCTGAGCGCCTCGGTGTCGCCGATCCGGAAGAACGCCGCGTCGAAGGCGTCGTGGTCGTCGAGGAACGCGCCCCACTTGCAGTAGATGCGGCCGTGATCGGCGTTGGCCGGATCCGGATCGTGGAACGCTTCCGCATCCCAGCGGTCCGGCGGCACGACATCGATCAGATCGTGCCCCAACCGCAGGTGCTCCCAGAGCGCGTCGAGGTCGGCCGAGCGCGGGTACCGGCCGTGGAGACCGACGATCGCGATCGGCTCGACCGCACCGCCGGCAGGCGTGCTTGTGGCAGGCATGCTGGCGACATGCATGCCTGCGTCCTGCGCGCCCGCGACCTGCGTGTCGGCAGGCGTCCGGTCGAGCGCACGGGTCTCCGCGATCGCGATCGGAAGCGCCGCTTCGCGCACCGGCGCGACCGGTCCGGGCTGCGTCTCCGGCGAAACCGCGAGCAGGGTCGACAGCGGTCCCGGCACTTCGCGGACCAGATGCCCTGCGAGTTCGACGACGGTCGAATACTCGTAGAACAGTGTCTTCGGCAGCGGGCCGAGATCCGCCATCAGCCGATCGTTGAGCCGGCTGACCATCATCGAATCGATGCCGAACGCGTCGAAGCGTTCGTTCGGGTCGACGCGCGCGGGATCGAGCCGGATTTCCTCGCCGATCTTCTGCCGCAGATAGACCTGGGTCAGTCGCACGAGGTCGGCGGCGGCCGGCGCGGCAGTCGTTGCCGATGCCGAAGCCGTCGATCCCGGGACCGGCGCGACGGCGTCGCTGCCCTGCGGGTCGGTCATCGTCCGCAGCGTGGCGGCGATCCGGCCCGGATCGCCGTGCAGCACCATCGTCTGAGTCTCGCCTCCGGCGAGGATCCGCGTCCACGCCTCGAGCCCGGCCGCGGTCGGCAGCGGCCACAGGCCGGCGCCTTCGGATGCCGCGACGACATCGTCGTGCGGCCGCATGCCGTCGGTGGCCCACAGCGGCCAGTCGATCGACACGGTGCGCCCGCGACGCTGCCCCTGCACGACCTGCGCGTTGCGCGCATGGGCGAAGGCATCGAGGAAATGATTGGCGTAGGCATAGTCGGTCTGCCCGGCGTTGCCCACCGCGCCCGCCACCGACGCGAACACCGCGAACAGATCGAGCGCATCGTCGCGGGTGGCGTGGTCCAGATTCACCGCGCCGAGAATCTTCGGCGCGAACACCGCGGCGCGATCCGCGCGCGATTTCTTCAGCAGATAGGCATCGCGATGGATGCCGGCGGCGTGCAGCACACCGTCCAGCCGGCCGAAGCGCTGCCGGGCTTCGCGCACGGCGGCCTCGGCCTGCGCCGCATCGGCGACCTCCGCCTGCACGTAGATCGCTTCGCCGCCCAGCGCCCGCAGCGCGTCGAGACGGGCTTCGATCTCCGGACCGTGCGGCGACCGCCCCAGCAACACCAGGCGTGCCTGATGGTCGCGGGCCAGGGATTCGGCGAACAGCCGGCCGAGCGCGCCCATGCCGCCCGAGATCAGATAGACGCCATGCCGCTTCAGCACGGCCTGCGCGTCGACGCGGCCCGAGGTCTGCGGCACCCAGCGCCGCCGCTCGCGGCGCGTGCGGCCTTCATCCGGGACGATCCGCAGCACGTCGCTGTGCCATGCGGCATCGGCCAGTTCGGCGACGACCAGATCGATCTCGTCGACCGGTGTGACCGCCGCGTCCACGATCTCCACGACGCGGCTGCGGAACTGCGGGTTCTCGCGATGCAGGCTGGCATGGAAGCCGCCGAGCGCGACACCGGTCGCCCGCGTCGTGGCATCGGGTCCGGTCACCAGCGACAGGAACCGCGTTTCGCCGCCCTGACGATGCGCTATCAGCGCCTTCGCCAGCGCCGCCGGGAAATGCGCGTCGATGTCGAGCGCGCGCGCGATGCCGGATACGTCGCCGTCACCGTCGGCGACGCCGGCATGACGCTGCACGATCGCGCGCGGCAGACGTCCCTGCGCCTGCAGGGCCTCGACCAGCCGGTCGGCATCGTCCTCGCAGCCCGGATCCACCACGATGTGATCGGGCGCGCGTACTTCGAACGCGGTGCCGACCGAGACCCGCACCAGCGGCGCGCCGCCGAGACGCGCGGACAGGGCCTGCGCCCATTCCGGCGTGGCGCCGATCGCCAGCACGGGGCTCGCATGCGGCGTTCCGGAATGTGCGGGCGACAACGGCTGCGCCGTCCATTCCGGGCGATACAGCAGGGTTTCCGCGGACACCGGTGCCGGCGTCGCGACGGATGCGGAACGCGCCGGCATCGCAGCCGGCATCGGCGCCGGAAGCGCGGGCAGATGTCCGCCGATCCAGTAGCGTTCGCGCGCGAAGGGATAGGTCGGCAGACGCACCCGCTTCGACGGCAGCGCGGTCGAGCGCGGCGTCCAGTCCACTTCCGCACCCGCGACCCACAGCCGCGCCAGCGCGCGCCAGTCTTCGCGATCGAGCAGTTCGCCGAGGAAGGTCTGGCCGGCATCGCCCGGAATGAGACCGCCGGCGCCGGCATCGACGACCCGACCGACGAGGCAGTCCTCGACCCCGGACGCACGCAGCGCGCCGGCGGTCATCGACTGCGCCGCGGCCCAGCGCGCGAGCTTGTCGCGCAGTCCGGCGCGGCTCGTGGCCAGCACCGCCAGACGCACCGGCAGCGCGGTCCTGCCGATGCGCGAGGTGTAGGCGAGGTCGCGGAGCGACGCTTCGCCATCCCGTGCCAGGAACTCGGCCATGCGCACCGCGTAACGCGCGAGCCCGGCTTCGTCGCGGGCCGACAGCAGGAACAGCTCCGGCGCGGTGTCCGCGCCCGCGTCGGCAGTCGCATGCGTGGTCGCGTCCTGCGGATATTCCGCGAGGATCACGTGCGCGTTCGCGCCGCCAGCGCCGAACGCGCTGACCGCCGCGCGACGCGGCTGACCGTCGCGCCGCGGCCACGGCGCGAGCTGCGTCTGCACCCGGAACGGCGAGGACGCGAAATCGATGTGCGGATTCGGCGGTTCCGCGTGCAGCGACGGCACCAGTTCGCCGTGGCGCAACTGCAGCAGGGTCTTGGTCACCGCCGCGATGCCCGCCGCGGCTTCGAGATGGCCGATGTTCGACTTGACCGAACCGATCGCGCAGAAGCCGGTGTCGTCGGTGTACTCGGCGAACGCCTGGCGCAGTCCGGCCAGCTCGATCGGATCGCCCAGCGACGTGCCGGTGCCGTGGGTTTCGATGTAACCCAGACTGCGCGGATCGATGTCCGCGGCCTTGAGCGCATCGAGGATCAGCGACGCCTGCGCGACCGGATTGGGCACGGTGTAGCCGTGAGTCTTGCCGCCGTGGTTCAGCGCGCTGGCTTCGAGGATGGCGTCGATGTGATCGCCATCGCGCAGCGCATCGTCCAGCGGCTTGAGCAGCACCGCGCCCACGCCTTCGCCCGGGACGTAGCCGTCGCCGCCGGCGCCGAAGCTGCGGCAGCGACCGTCGCTGGACATGAAATTGCCCTGGCTCAGGTTCAGGTATTTCTGCGGATGCAGCGACAGATTCACGCCGCCGGCGAGCGCCGCTTCCACCGTGCCGCGACGCACGTCCTCGGCGGCCAGATGGATCGCGGTCAGCGACGACGAGCACATCGTGTCCAGGCCGAGGCTGGGGCCGTGGAAATCGAAGAAATACGACACGCGGTTGGCGATCGACGCGTGCGAGGACGTGGGGATGCCGGCGGCACCCTCACCGCCGTACAGCTCGTAATGGCTCCACATCACGCCGACGTACACGCCGATCTTCCTGCCGGCCAGACGCTCGCGGCTGTAGCCGGCGTCCTCGATCGTCTCCCACGCGGTTTCCAGGAACAGGCGCTCCTGCGGATCCATCAGTTCCGCCTCGCGCGGCGAGACGTTGAAGAACAGCGCGTCGAACCCGCCGATGTCGTCGAGGAATCCGCCCCACTTCGAATAGGTGCGACCGGGCTGGTTGCGCGCCGGGTCGAAGTAGCGGGCATGATCCCAGCGGTCGCCGGGCACTTCGGTGATGCCGTCGCGGCCGGCGCGCAGATTGTCCCAGAAGCGATCCAGCGAATCCGCCTGCGGATAGCGGCCGGCCATGCCGATGATGGCCACGCGCCGCTCGGCACGCGGCGCGGCGGCGAGGAACCGGTGCGCGACCGGCGCGGTGCGGCTGCGCGCGGGCGCCGCGGCCGGCGTGGGCGACGCGGCGCGCACGGTGTCCGCGCCCCGGACCGGCGCGGCGAGTTCACGCATGCGCTGCGGGAAGGTGGCGAGCAGATGCCGGGCGAGACGTTCGATCGTCTGGTGTTCGAACAGCAGGGTCTTCGGCAGCGCGCCGACCTCCTTCTCCAGTTCGTTGGTGAGCGTCATCGCGATCACCGAATCGATGCCGTACTGCTCCAGCGAGGCGCGCGCATCGATGCGGTGCGCCGGCACCTTGAGCACGCGCGAGAAGATCCCGCGCAGATGGCTTTCGACCTGCGCATGGATCGAATCGCCGGCCGGCGCCGCGGCGGCGGCCTCCGCGGCGCGCGGCGCGGTTTCGATCTTCGCCGGCGCGGCCGCAGGCGCGAGCGCCTCCGGTGCCGGCGGCGTTTCCAGCAGCGAACGCATACGCGTCGCGTCGCCCGAAAGCACCAGCATCTGCGACGAGGTCGCGTCGAGCAGGCTGCGTTCGAACACCCGCAATCCGGCGTCGGTCGACAGCGGCCGCACGCCGGCGGTCCGCCACAGCAGATCGATCGCCGCGGCATCGAGGCCCATGCCGCCCTCGGCCCACAGCGGCCAATCGATCGACACGGTGCGGCCGCGGCGCAGACCGGCGTCCACCAGACGCTGGCGCTCGTCGGCGAACCGGTCGAGGAAACCGTTGGCCGCGGCGTAATCCGCCTGGCCGACGTTGCCCAGCGCGCCGCTGACCGACGCGAACAGGACGAAGAAATCGAGATCCAGCGCCGCGGTGGCCGCATCGAGCCGATGGGTGCCCCCGACCTTGGGCGCGAGCACTTCGTCGAGCAGCGCGGCGGTGCGCGTCGGCAGCAGGCCGTCGCGGGACATGCCGGCGCTGTGCAGCACGCCGTGCAGACCGCCGAACGTCCGCACGATCTCCGCGACGGTGTCGCGCACGGCGCCGTCGTCGGCGAGATCGAGCACGCGGTAGTGCAGACGGCCGGAACCGGCCGCGAGCGCGTCGAATCGCGACCGGCGCTCGGCATCGAGATCGGCGCGACCGGTCAGGACGACCCGGGCACGCGAGGTCTTCGCCAGCACATCGGCGGCGAACACCTGTCCGAGTCCGCCCATGCCGCCGGTGATGAGATAGACGCCATCGTCGCGCAGCGCCGAGCGGTCGTCGATCGCGGCCGCCTCGGGCAGCACCTGCCAGCGTCGCACGCGGATCGCACCGTCCGTGCACGCGACCACGGGCTCGTGGCGCAGGCCGGCGGTCTCGCGCAGATGACGCGCGAGCGCGTCGGCGGACGTGTCGGCGGGGACCAGCACGATCTGCGCGCGGATCGCGGGATTCTCCATCGCCGCGGTGCGCAGCATGGCATCCAGCCCGAGCAGGTTCCGGGACGCGTCGTCGTCGGGCACCACGACCTGCAGCAGGCGCCGCGCGCCGGCCGGCAGACCGCCATCGTCCTGCAGCAGCGCGAGCAGACGCCGCGCATGTCGGGCGTAACGTTCGGCCGGATCGGAGCCGGGCGCGGACAACGAGGCATGGAACGTCCGTCCACGCAGGCCGTCCGCGGCGGACACGGCGTCGGCATCGATGCGCGGAAGATCGCAGACCATCAGTGCGCCGGGCAGGTCGGTGACGGTCGCGGATGTGGACGGCGCGGCGACGCGCTCCCAGCCCGGGACCGCCATCACGACCGCTTCGGCCTGCGCCTCTTCGCGGCGCGCGGCGCGCGACGCCAGGCCGCGCAGCGCGACGCAGACCTCGCCCGCGGCGTTGCAGACATCGATATCGAGCTCGACCACGCTGGACGCGGGGCCGTGCTGCGGGGCGTAGCGGATCCACGCCCACATCTCGGGCGTGCACGGCGCGAGGATGCGCACCGTGCGCAGGGCGAACGGCAGCGGCGCGCGATCGACGTCGCGCCCGGCCGCGACCAGCAGCCCGAGCGCGGACTGCAGCGCGCCGTCCATCAGCGCCGGATGCAGCCACAGGGCATCCGCGGCATCCGTCGCCTCGGCCGCCTGCACCACCGCCGCGGACGGCAGGCGCAGCTGCGCGAGTACTTCGTCGGCGCCCAGCGACACCTGATCGACGCAGCGGAAGGAACGGCCGTACTCGACGCCCATGCGCGCATAGCGGGCATACAGGTCGGCGCCGGCCAGCGTGCCGATGCGCAGACGTTCACGCAGTCCGGCGAGATCGATCCGCTCGGGCGCGTCGGCCGCCATCGGCCGCGCCTTGCCGCTGCAGTGCACGACCTCGTCGTCCTGCGGCACGGTGGAGACGCGCATCTCGACATCGCCACCTGCGGCGGGCGCGAGCGCGAGGGTCACCGCCGTCGGCGATGCCACCGCGAGCGGGCGCGACCAGGCGATGTCGTGGAGCTCCAGCGCGCCTTCGCGCCATTCCGGCACCGCGAGCACCGCGGCCACGCGCATCATTTCCAGATAGGCCACGCCGGGCAGCAGTCGCTGCGCGGCATCGCCGCCCATGCGCACCCGATGATCGTCGAGGAAGAACTCGTGACCCTCGAACGTCGCCCGGTAGGCCTGCGCGTGCAGGTCGGAAACGTTCGCGTGCAGCAGCGGATGCAGCGCCGCGGCGGTGGCGCGGAACGTCGCGCCGGGACGCTCGATCCAGCAGCGCTCGCGGGCGAACGGATAGGTCGGCAGACCGATCCGCCGCGGACGCGATGCCGCGTCGTGCGCCTTGCTCCAGTCGATCGCCACGCCGTTGACCCACAGGTCGGCGATCCGGTCGAGCCGGCCGGTCGCGAACCAGCGATCGAGCGTCGTCTGCAGTTCGCCGTCGGTGTTGAACAGCGCCAGCGCACCGCCGCCCGCATGGGCGCGGGCGCGATGGACGCCGGCGGCGCTCGGATCGTCCAGCCAGGCCTGCAGCGCATCGGCCAGCGCGTCGACCGAGTCGACGATCAGCGCCAAGCGCTCTTCCATCGCTTCGCGACCGGTCTGCAGCGTGTAGGCCAGATCCGCCAGCGCGACCTCGCGGTCCGGCGCGCGCAGGAAGGTCACCAGATCGCGCGCCTTCTGTTCGAGCTGTTCCGCGGTGCGCGCCGACAGCACCACCGCCTGCGGTCCGGCCGCACGCGGGGATCGCGGCGCGGCGGACACGTATTCCTCGATGATGAGGTGGGCATTGGAGCCGCCCGCACCGAAGGACGACAGCCCGGCCAAACGCGGCAGGACCCGGCCATCGAGCTCGATCGGCATCCACGGGCGGAGCACGCGGTTGACCTCGAACGGCGTGTTCGCGAAATCGATGTGCGGATTGAGCACCGTGGCGTGCAGCGAAGGCGCCACCATGCCGTGCTTCATCTGCAGCAGCACCTTGGTCAGCCCGGCGATGCCGGCCGCGGATTCGGCGTGGCCGATGTTCGATTTGGCCGAACCGATCAGGCAGAACCCCTTGTCGGTGGTCTGCCGGCGGAACGCCTGGGTCAGGGCCGCGATCTCGATCGGGTCGCCGAGTTTGGTGCCGGTGCCGTGCGCTTCGAGATACCCGATGCGGCGCGCATCGACGCCGCAGGCCTGCAGCGCCATCGCGATCACGCTGGCCTGCGCCTGTGGGTTGGGCACCGAATAACCGTTGGTCTTGCCGCCGTGGTTCAGCGCGCTGCCCAGGATGACGCCGTGGATCGGATCGCCGTCGCGTTCGGCCTCGGACAAGCGTTTGAGGACCACCGCGCCCACGCCCTCGGCGGGGATGTAGCCGTCGCCGCCCTCGCCGAAACTCTGGCAACGGCCTTCGGTGGCGATGAACTGGCCCGAACTGAGCATCAGATACTTGTTCGGATGGATGGTGACGTTCACGCCGCCGGCGATGGCGAGGTCGGTGCGCCCTTCGCGCAGGTCCTGGCAGGCGAGATGGATCGCGGTCAACGACGACGAGCACATGGTGTCGAGCGCGATGCTCGGTCCGTGCAGGTTGAGGACGTACGACACGCGATTGGCGATGCTGGCGTAGCTCGTCGGGGTGACGCCGCGCTTGCCCAGCAGGCTCGCTTCCACGCCGAACATCTGGTATTCGCCGTACATCACGCCGACATAGACGCCGACCTGCCCCGGCTGGTCGGTGCCGTGCGGGATCTGCAGACGCGCACGGGTGTAGCCGGCGTCTTCCACCGCCATCCAGGCATGCTCCAGGAACAGACGTTCCTGGGGATCGATGCGCTCGGCCTCGACCGGCGGGATGTTGAAGAACAGCGCGTCGAATTCGCTCACGCCCTCGATGAAACCGCCCCACTTGCTGTAGTGGTGCCCGGGCTGCGTGCGATCCTCGCTGAGATAGTCGCGCCAGTCCCAGCGGTCCGCCGGGACCTCTTCGATGCTGTCGACGCCATCGCGCAGATTGCGCCAGAACGCGTCGAGATCGCGCGCGCCGGGATAACGGCCGCTGAGACCGATGATCGCCACCGGCTCGCCGCGACGCGCGGCGTCGCGCGACGACGATCCGCCGGCGGTGAAGCGCTGGCGACGACGCGCGGCGCGCGACGACGGCAGCGCCGCATCCGGCGCCAGCGAGGTCGCGGGCAGCGACGCGCGCGGCGCATCGGCCTCGCGGCGGGCGGCCGCATCGGTCCGACCGAGCGAACGCGCCAGCGCCTCCGCATGCGCGCCGAGGAAGTATTCGGTGAGTTCGTTGAGCGTCTGGTATTCGAAGAACAGGGTCTTCGGCAGCGAACCGAACGTCTCCTCCAGCACGTTCGTCAGATTCATCATCATGATCGAGTTGATGCCGTACTTCTCCAGCGGCGCATCGATCTCGATCTGGTCGGCCGGAAGCTTGAGCAGCCCCGACAGTTCGCGGCGGATGAAGGCACGCGCCGCCTCGCGCAGATCGTCGGCGGCGATGGCCGGCGCGCCCTCTGGTGCGTCTTGCGATGCCTCGGCCGGCGCCGTGGCGACGTCCTGCGGCACCGGCGCGGCGAACAGGGCCCGGCGCAGCCGCACCGCATCGCCCTGCACCACCTGGATGCGATCGTGCGGCAGCGCGAGCGTGCGATGGAACGCCTGCAGGCCCGCGTCGGTCTCCAGCGGATGCAGACCGGCGATGCGCTCCGCGCGCGCCAGCGTTTCCGCGCTCGCGGCCATGCCGCCGTCGCGCCAGAAGGGCCAGTTCACGGCGCGGGTCACGCCGTGGCGTTCGCCGCGCGCGACCAGCGCGTTGCGATACGTCGCGTAGCGGTCCATGAAACCGTTGGCGGCGGCGTAATCCGACTGCCCGATGTTGCCGGTGACCGACGCGCCGCCCGAGAACAGCGCCAGGAAATCCAGCGGCAGATCGCGGGTGGCCTCATCGAGATGCCACGTGCCGGCGACCTTGGGCGCGAGCACCGCGCGCACGTCGGCGGCGGATTTCTTGAGGATGAAATCGTCGCGCAGACACCCCGCGCAATGCAGGATGCCGTCGATCCGGCCATGGGTCCTGACGATGTCGGCGACAGCGTCGCGGACGTTCCGCGCATCGTCGAGATCGAGTTGACGGTAGGCGATACGCCGTTCGCCGCTCGCCTGCGGTTCGACGCCGTCGATGGACGACAGCGCCTGCAGCCGTCGATCGATGTCCTCGCCCGGCACTGCGCGCCCGGTCAGGATCACCCGGGTGCCGGGGCCGTGCGCCAGGATCGCACGGGCGAACAGCATGCCCAATCCGCCGAGCCCACCGGTGATCACATAGACGCCCGCGTCGCGGAAGGCCGACGGCGCGTCGTCGGGCAGCGTCTCGATCTCGCGCCAGACCATCGTCTGGTGCGCACCGTCGCGGCCGAAGCGCTGCACGGTGTCCTGCGGCAGACGCGCCGCGCGGCGCAGCCACACCGCGAGTTCATCCGCACTGGCATCCGGCACGACCGCCACGATCTGCGCGGTCAATCGCGGATTCTCCAGCGCGGCGCTGCGCAGCATGCCGGCCAGGCCGAGCAGCAGTTGTCCGGAGGCATCGTCGGGGACGACCAGTTGCAGCAGCACCGGATTGGTCGAACGCGCCTCGAAGCACTGCCGCAGCCATGCGAAGCAGGCGAGCGCGACATCGCGGTAACGGGTCGCGGGGTCCTGCACGGGATCCTGCGCCGGATCCTCGGCCAGGGCATGCCCCTGCACACCTTCGAGCGCTCCGGCAAAGGTCGCGAATCCGGCGCACAACAGCGCGTGGTGTTCGATGGCGGGCGTTCCGGAGACCGGCGACGATGTCGCAGGATCGACCTCGTCTGCGGCCCGGTCTTCCCAGCGCGGCGCGGCGTACAACACATCGTGCGCAGCCGCATCGGTCGACGCGGCCGGTGCCGCACCCAGCTCGCGCGAGGTGAACCCGCGCCATTCCACGCAGACCCGGCCTTCGGCATCGCACAGATCGATGTCGATGCGGTTCACGCGCCGGTTCGCATCCTGGCCCGGCGTCGAACGCAGCCACGCCACCATCTCGCCCGTGCACGGGGCATGGATGCGCAGATGATCCAGCGCATACGGCAGACGCGGCCGCGCCGGCACCGCATCGATGTCCTCGATGAAGCCGAGCAGCGACTGCAGCGCGCCGTCCATGAGGCTCGGATGCAGCGCATAGGCGCCCTCGGGATCGTGCCAGACCGACGGCAGCACCAGATGCGCGAGCACTTCGTCCGCGCCCTGGTGCAACCGGCGCACTGCGCGCTGCGCGGGGCCGTAGGCCATGCCCATGGCGTCGAACGCCGCGTACAGACGATCCGCATCCACGCGGCCGCGGGTCATCCGCGCGCGCAGCGCGACGAAATCCCGCTGCGGCACCGGCGCTCCGTCGCGCACCGGCACGATCTGGCCCTGCGAATGGATCCGTTCCGAGGCGGTGCCGTCGTCGTTGTCGGCGACGCTGTAGATCTCGTAATCGATCGCGCCGTCGCGCTCGTGGGATTCGGCCGGGAACAGCGCGACCGTGACCGCCGTGCGCGCATCGACCACGATGGGCTGCGCCCACACGACGTTGCGGAAGTCCACGACCGCACCGGCGGTGTCCGGCAACGCGTCGGCCAGCGCCTGGCGGACCATCTCCAGATACGCCACGCCCGGCAGGATGCGATGACCCTTGACGACGTGATCGCGCAGGAACGGTTCGTCGCCGTCGAAGACCGCTTCATAGCTCTGCTGGTCGAACCCGGACGTGTTGCGCAGGCGCAGCGCGCCGACGGCGCCCTGCGGCGCTTCGTGGCCGGGCGCGGCCTGGAACTGCCGGATCAGGTCGAGCGCGTCCGCCTTGGCCAGACGCTTGCTCGACAATTCCCCAATGACGTACTCGACGAAATCGATCATGAAATTTCCTGCCAAATCCTGCTGAATGCGCGCGGCCGGATCCGCGCCGCGCGGTGCATCCGTTCGTTCTTCCCTAACGGGTCCTGCTGCCTGACATCGTCTTCACCGCCGCGGCCGCATCGCCGCCCGCCAGCGTGCCCGCGTCCACCTGATCGAGGATGTCCTCGAGCGAGACGGATCCGCGCGCCGCGGCCGGACGCGCCGGCGCGGACGACACCGGTACGTCCTCGATCCAGTAGCGGTCCTGCGCGAAGGGATAGGTCGGCAGATGCAGGCACGGACGCAGGTCCGCCACGCCTTCATCCACCGGCGCATCCTCGATCGCACCGCCCCGCACCCAGGCCTCCGCGGCCGCGATCAGCGTTTCGTGCCGCTGCGCCGGACGCGATTGCGCGTCGGCCCGGCCCATGGCATGACGCCAATCCGCGCTGCCGGTGGCCACGTGTTCGGACGGTTTGCCGTCCAGCCAGTCCTCCAGCTCGTGCCGCAACTGCGCGCAGGACGTGGCGACCACCGCCAGCCGCTGCGGCAGCGCATCGCGTCCGACCCGGAGCGTCCGCGCCACGGCGGCGAGATCGGCGGTCTCGGTGCGCTTCAGGAACGCGAGCAGATCCTCGACGCGCTGACGCAGTTGCTCCGTGGTCCGCGCGGACAGCGGCACGAGGCGGGCGCCGGTCGTCGTCGCGAGCGGCCGCGGATCGCGGAACTCCTCGATCACGACGTGCGCGTTGGTGCCGCTGCGCCCGAAGGCGCTGACCGCCCCCAACCGCACACGACCGTCGGGCACGTCCCAGGCGCGCGTGGTCTTGTTGACGTACAAACGACTGTCGCGCCAGGCGATGTAGTCGTTGTCCTCTTCGCAATGCAGGCTCGCCGGGATCTGTCGATGGGCCATGCCCTGCAACAGCGCGACCAGGCTGACCAGACCGGAGGCGGCCATGGTGTGGCCGAGGTTGCTCTTGACGCTGGTGACCGCGCAGGGCAAGGCGGCCTTGCCGTCGTCGCCCGCCTGCTGCGCCAATGTCCTGAACGCGCCGTGCAGGGCATTGAGTTCCACCGGATCGCCCAGACGCGTGCCGGTGCCGTGGGCGATCACGTGCGAGATGTCGCGCGCGTCGATCCCGTGACGGGTGTACACCGTCTCGATCAGCTGCTCCTGCGCGCGTCCGTTCGGCGCGGTGACGCCGTTGGTCTTGCCGTCGAAATTGGTGCCGCTGCCGCGGATCACGCCGTACACCGGCAGTCCGCGGTCTAGCGCCGCCTGCAGCGGCATCATCAGCAGCGCCACGACGGCCTCGCCGATGCCGATGCCGTCGGCATGCTTCGAGAAGCTGCGGCACAGCCCATCCGGCGAGAGCATCCCCGCCTCGCTCATCTTCATCCACGGCTTGGGCGACAGGCTGAGCGCGACGCTGGCGGCCAGCGCCGCTTCGCACTCGCCCTGCTGCAGACTGGACACGGCCTGATGCAGCGCGACCAGACCGGACGAACAGGCCGTGTTCGTGGCCAGCGCCGGACCGCGCAGATCGAGGAAATACGACAGTCGCGAGGAGATCATCGCCGCACCGAGCGTGGTCACGCCGGGCGCTTCGGTGACCATGCTGTACTGGCTTTCCTCCATCCCGACGAACACGCCGACATTGCGTCCGCGCAGCGAGGACGGGGCGATGCCGGCGTCCTCGATCGCGCGATACGCTTCCATCATCAGCAGGCGTTCGGACGGATCCATCTCTTCCGCTTCCGCCGGCGAGACCTCGAAGAACAGCGGATCGAAGGTGTCCATGCCGTCCAGGAAGCCGCCGCGACGGGCGTGGATCCGGTTCTCGCGATGTCCCGGAGCGACGAAATAGTCGCGCCAGTTCCAGCGTGACGGCGGCACGTCGTCGACGCCGCTGCGTCCTTCCGCCAGCAGGGTCCAGAACGCATCGACATCGGCGGCCTTCGGGAACCGGCCGGCCATGCCGACGATCGCGATCGGCGATGCCGTGCCGCCGTGCGCGGGCACGACCGGCGCCGCGATCGCGGGCGCGGACGCGACCGCCGGCACGGGGGCGCCCACCATCGGCGACACCGTCGCCGCGACCGGTGCCGGCGCGGCGGCCGGTGTCCGCGGGATGTCGTCGACGCGATAGCGCGCCTCGAAATGCGCCGGGAATTCCGCGGCGAAATGTTCGATCAGCCCCTGCACGTTGGGACGGTTGAAGAACAGCGCCGGCGTCACCTCGACCGACAGCGCCGCCTGCAACTGCTTCGCCAGCGCGGTCAGACCGATGGAATCGAACCCGTAGTCCGCGAGATTGGTCTCATCGTCGAGGCGCTCCGGGGCCAGCTCCAGCGCGCCCGCGATCAGTCGCCGCAGTTCGTCGCGCAACGGCGCGCGCCAATCGCCGGATGCCGCCGTCGGCGCGGAGGCCTGCGCGACGGTAAGCGCAGACGCCGGCGCCATCGTGATCGCCGTGGTCGACGACGACGATGCCGCGGCGTCCGCCGCGTACAGGCGATCGAGGAAGGGCACGACCCGCGACGGCTGTCCGTACAGGACCAGGGTCTGCACGCGATCCTCGGCCAACAGGTCCTGCCAGAGGCGCAGACCGTCGGGGCCCGACAGCGCCGACTGACCGCTGCTCTTGAGATAGAACGCGGTCTGCGCCGCATTCTCCGGCCCCATGCCGGTGCCGCCGGAGGTGGCCGCATCCCACAGCGGCCAGTTGATCACCAGCGTCTTGCCGGGCAGACCGGCGTGCGCGCGGTGATCCGCGTACGCCATCAGGAACCGGTTGGCGACGGCGTAGTCGCAGGCACCGGTGTCGCCGAGGATCGCGGACGACGACGAGAAATAGCAGACGACATCCAGCGGCTGATCGCGCAGCGCGACATCCAGCGCCACCGTCGCCGTGGTCTTCGGGCCGAGAACGGCGTCGAGATCGGCGTCGGTCTTTTCGTCGAAGCGCTGCATCCGCGAAACGCCGGCGGCATGGATGACGCCCGTGAGCGGGGTAGCCAGCGTGCGCGCCCACGCGGCGACCGCGTCGCCGTCGGTGATGTCGAGGCTCACGTACGTCGCGCTGCGCGCACCCGCCGCGCGCAGTTCCGCCAGTTGCCGCGCGGTCGTTTCCGAGGCCGGACGACGACCCACCAGGGTCAGATCGGCCTGGCAGGTCTCCGCGAGAAACCGCGCGAACAGCCCGCCGAGGGCACCGCTGCCGCCGGTGATCAGGTAGTGACCGTGCTGCTTGAGAGACGGCGACGACGCGTGCGCGGGCGATGCCACGCGGTCGAGCGACAGCACGTGACGCCTGCCGCCGCGATACGCCACGATGCCGCCGGTGCGCAGCAGCGCGGCGACCTGCGGACCGGCGTCGGCACGCCCATCGGTGAACAACAGCGACACCCGCAGCGCCGGCATCGCCGTGCGCAGCGAACGCTCGAAACCGATCCAGGAGGTGTCCCAGACGCCTTCGGCACGCGCCGGATCGTGCAGACCGACCAGCAGCACGTGCCGCACGCGGTCCTCGCAGGCCCGGACCCGGCGGAACAGATCGAACACCTGGTGGATGCCCTCGCGACCGCGACCCGCGGCGGTGGCGCAGACCACCGTCACCGGGCCGCCGCTGCGGGCGAAGGCGTCATCGACGGCAGCAGCCAGTGCCGCCACCGCATCGATGCGCACCGCGCCCGGCAGGGTCCAGCCGAGATCGGCCGGCGCGATCAGCACCACGCCGCCCGACACCGGGCCCGCGATCGACGACGACGGCACGGCGGCGGTGTCTTCGACCCAGCGCTCCTCGAAGAACAGGTGCGCGGGCGCTTCGGCCGGCGCGGCGGCGACCGTTGTCGTCGCCGTCGTCGGCGCGGCCGCGACCGTCGCCGGCAACGCGTCGGGCGTGTCGATCCAGTAGCGTTCGCGGGCGAAGGGATAGGTCGGCAGCGCGATGCGCCGCGGCCGGTCAGCGTACAGCCGGTTCCAGTCCAGGGTCATGCCCTTGGCCCACAGTTTCAGCAGCTGGGGGTATTTGCGCTGCGCCATCCAGCGTTCGAGCAGGGCCTCGCGGAACTCCTCGTCCTGATCGATCAGGCTCAGGCTCTCGCGATGTTTCTGCACCTGACCGGCGCTGCTGTCGGGCAGATCGCGGCGCCCGTCCAGGTACCCCTGCAGGCGATCGGCGAGCTGGGCCATGGAATCGACCACGAAGCCCAGGCGCTCCTCCATCGCCGCGCGGCCGACCTGCAGCGTGTAGGCCAGATCGGCCAGCGCGACTTCGTCGCCATGTCGACGGACGAACGTGAGCAACTCGCGGACGACGTCCGTGAGCTGCGCCGCGGTCTTGGCCGACAACGGCACGATGAAGGCCGGCGGCAGCTGCGCGGCCGCTCTGCGCGGCGCGCCGGTGTATTCGCCGATCACGATGTGCGCATTGGTGCCGCTGTAGCCGAAGGAGCTGACCGCCGCATGGCGTCGCGCATCGCCCCGCGTCGTCCACGGCTGCAGCGCGGTGTTCACGTAGAACGGCGTGCCGTCGAGGCGGATGTGCGGATTGAGCCGCTCGAAGTGGATCGTCGGCGGCAGCTCGCGATGCGCCACCGCCAGCACCGCCTTGATGAAGGCGGTCACGCCGGCCGCGGTGAGGCAGTGGCCGATGTTGGACTTCACCGAACCCAGCGCGCAGTACGGGGTCGCGTCCGGCGCCGGGCCGAACGCGTCGATCAGACCGCGGATCTCGATCGGATCGCCCAGCGGCGTTCCGGTGCCGTGCGCTTCGATCAGCTGGATCTCGGCCGGATCGATGCGATGGCGACGGTACACCTCCCGCATCAACCGCGCCTGCGACGCCGGGTTCGGCGCGGTGATGCCGTTGGTGCGCCCATCCTGGTTCACGCCCCAGCCGCGGACCACGGCGTGGATCTGGTCGCCGTCGCGTTCGGCGTCGGCGAGTCGCTTCAGCATCACCACGCCGACCGCTTCGCCGGGCACGAAACCGTTCGCGCGGTGATCGAAGGTGTAGCAGCGACCATCCGTCGAGAGCATTCCGGACTGCGCAGTCATGATGTGCATCGTCGGACCGGCGCCGATGTAGACGCCGCCGGCGAGCGCCAGATCGCTGCTGCCGAAGCTGAGGCTGTCGCAGGCGTTCGCGATCGCGACCAGCGACGCCGAACACGCGGTGTCGATGGTGATGCACGGCCCCTGCAGATCGAGCAGATAGGCGATGCGCGCGGCGAGGATCGAACTGGCGTTGCCGGTGAAACCGTAGGCGCTCAGCCGCGTCCTGCGCGACAGATCGCCGTAATCGTTGCCGGCGGCGCCGACGAACACGCCGCAGCGACTGCCGCCGAGGCTGCGCGGGTCGTAACCGGCGTGTTCGATGCTGCGCCAGCAGGTCTGCAGGAACACGCGCTGCTGCGGATCCATCGCCCGCGCTTCGGCCGGCGAAATGTTGAAGAACAGCGGATCGAAACGATCGTAGTCCTCCAGCTGGCCCAGCCACTTGGAATTGGTCTTGCCTTCCGCCGGTTCGCCCGGCTGATACCAGGCGGAGAGGTCCCAGCGCTCGGGCGACAGCTCGCGGATGCCGTCGACACCCGTCCGCAGGTTCTCCCAGAACGCGTCGATGTCGCGGGCCATCGGGAACTGCCCGGCCATGCCGATCACGGCGATGTCCTCCGGCACCCGCGGCGCCTGCGCCTGCGTCGCCGCCGCCGCGGGCAGCGCCGCCTGGCCACGACGCCACGACGTCAGCTGCCGGAACGGCGCAAGCATCGTCTCGCGCACCGCGATCTCCGACGAGGCCGCCGGGGTCAACGCCACCGGGGTCGAAGCGGCCGGTGTCGAAGCAGCCGGTGTCGAAGCCGGTACGACCGGCGTCAGCGCGACCACCGCTACCGGCGGCGCCATCGGCGCGGCGGCGGGCTCGACGTTCGACAGCACGATGCCGCTGCCCTGTGCGGCGGCCTGATCGCCGCCGAACGCGCGCAGCTTGCGCGTCTCCAGCTCGGCGAAATCCGGCGTCGCCTGATGCGCGTCGCGCGAATCGACCAGCGATTTCACGTGCTGCGCCAGTTTCGCGATCGTCGGATAGGTGTAGACGATGGTCGCGTCCAGCGACAGGCCGTGGCGATCGTTGACCTTGCGGATCCAGGTCACGCCGGTGATCGAGTCGAGGCCGAGATCGGTGTACTGGCGGTCCGGATCGACCTCGTCGTCGTCCAGATGCAGCTCGCGCGCGAGCATGCGCTGCAGGGTTTCGCGGATCGTGCGCAGCGGCACTTCACCGCTGGCGGGTGCGGCCGGCGCGATGGGTGCGGCGGACGCAACCTCGACTGCGGGCAGGGCGATCTTCGGCGCGGCGACGACCGGTTCCGCGGACCCGAATGCAAGCAGCTTGCGCGTCTCCAGTTCGGCGAAATCGGGCGTCGCCTGATGCGCGTCGCGCGAATCGACCAGCGACTTCACGTGCTGCGCCAGTTTCGCGATCGTCGGGTAGGTGTAGACGATGGTCGCGTCCAGCGACAGGCCGTAGCGTTCGTTGACCTTGCGGATCCAGGTCACGCCGGTGATCGAGTCGAGGCCGAGATCGGTGTACTGGCGGTCCGGATCGACCTCGTCGTCGTCCAGATGCAGCTCGCGCGCGAGCATGCGCTGCAGGGTTTCGCGGATCGAACCCAGCGGGATCTCGGCGGTCGACGGCACGGACAGGGCGATCGTCGCGACCGGCGCGGCGGCCGCGACATCGACAGCGGGTCCGGCCGCCACGACCGCGTCCACCGCGGACAGGGCGATCTTCGGCGCGGCGGCGAGCGGTTCCGCGGCCCCGAACGACAGCAGCTTGCGCGTCTCCAGTTCGGCGAGATCCGGCGTGGCCTGCTGCGCATCGCGCGAGCCCACCAGCGACTTCACGTGCTGCGCGAGTTTCGCGATCGTCGGATAGGTGTAGACGATGGTCGCGTCCAGCGACAGGCCGTAACGGTCGTTGACCTTGCGGATCCAGGTCACGCCGGTGATCGAATCCAGACCGAGATCGGTGTACTGGCGATCCACATCGACCTCATCGTCCTCCAGATGCAGTTCGCGGGCGAGCATCTGCAGCAGGGTGTCGCGGACCGTGTGCAGCGGAATCTCCTCGGCCGTGCGAGGCGCCGGCTGCGGCGCCGCGTTCGTGACCGGCACGTTCGTGACCGGCGCGCTTGCGGCGGACGCGCTCGCGGCCGCAGGCGCGGCATCGGTCGTCTTCGCCGTGTCCTCGCCGCGACCGAACGCGGTCTCGATGCGCGCCAGGGTGTCGGCGCGACCGACGAAGGTCGCGTCATGCATCGCCAGTTCCTGCGCGCAGACCTCGTCCAGACGATCGCGCACCGACTGGTTGAGATGGCGTTTCATGCGCGCCAGTCCGGCGCGCGGCAACCGCGCGAGCCGGCCGGCGAGCGCCATCGCCGCATCGCGCAGCGCCGCGCGCGGATGCACCGGCAACGACACGCCGCGCGCCTGCAGCGCGCAGCCCTCGTATTCGCAGGCGCTCAACAGGCTTTCCCGCGCCAGATCCGGTCCGAAGCGCTCCGGCACGATCAGGGTCGCGCCCACGCCCGGGGTGAAACCGTAGGTCATGTACGGGCTGACGTAGTGGCTTTCCTCGCTGAGCAGCGGGAAATCGCAGAACAGCCCCAGCGACAGACCGGCGCCGATGCCGTGGCCCTGCATCGCCGCGACCACCGGGACCGGACAGTCCAGCGGCAGACGGAAGGTGCGGTCGTCGGTGAAGACGACCTTGCCTTCCTGGATCGCGCGCAGCGCCTCGCGGGTGCCGCCGGAGCAGAAATAGGTGTCGTAGCCGGTCAGCACCACCACCTTGCATGCCGGCGACGCGGAAAGTTGCACGAACGCTTCGGCCAGGCCTTCGACGAGCGCCGGCGAAAGCATGTTCTTCGACGCCCGGTCCTGCATGACCACTTCGACGATGCCGCCGGGATGCAGGGTGGCGGAGACCACCGACGACGCGAGCGACATCGGCGTCGGCGAGACGACATGCGTTTCGGCGGCGCCCTCGGACGCGGCCTCCGTCTCGTCGGCCCGGACTGACAGCGCATCGGCGACCGCGGCCGTGCGCGCGGCCTTCCACGCCAGGACCGCCGACTGCGGCCACCGCGTCCATCCCCGGGCGCGGGCGATCGCCGTCTCCGCCGCCGCCGCGCGCGGAACCGAACGCAGCGCCGGCAAGCACGACGCCAGCGCGGCGCCATTGCGACCGGCACCGGTGAGCAGCAGTTCGCGCGCCGCGCCGGTCCCGAGGCGCAGGGCGAACAGACGGGCGGCGGGGCCCGCCAGCGCGGCCGACGCCAGCAGCGTCGATGCGTCGTAGTGACCGTCATCCTGATGGATCACCGCATCGCAGCACTGCAGCGCGAGCCAGGCGCGCGCGCCGGGCACCGCACCGGCGATCGCGACCACCGGCAGCGGCGCGTCCGCGAGCGCCCGCATCCATGCCAGCAGCGCATCCTCGGCCACGGCGTCGGACTCGGGCAGGAATCCCGGATACTCGCTGGTGAGGATGATCGCGCGATGCGCGGCACGGATCGCGTCGTGCGCGAACGCCGCCCGCAGATCCTGCGCCATCGCCCGGGTGTCGTGTTTCTTCCCGCCGCGACGGAGGGTGAGCGTCACCACGCCGTCCCCCTCGTCGCGCACGGCGAGATGCTTGCCCAGGGTTTTCGGCACGACGGTCTGCGCCGTTTCCGCGATGTCCGCGGCATCCGCGATCGTCGGTCCAGCGACCGCCAGCGCGGCGGCGCGTTCGCGGACCCGTCGCGCCAGATGCTGCTTGAGCAGGGGCAGCGCATCGCGCGATTTGTCCGCCAGCTGCGCGGCCAGCGCGCGGGCATGCGAGCCGACCTCGGCGTCGGCGACGACCGGGCAGCACCAGTGCGCGTCGCGCAGGGCGAGCCCCTGCAGCGCGCGGCCCGTCGTCAACAACTCGGCGGCGAACGCCGGCCCGAAACGCGTTTCGGCGAGCGCGTATTCGGCAGGCGTGGGGCAACCGGCGCCCTCCGCATCCGTCGGCCAACCGTAACGTCCGGTCTCGCCGCACACCACGATGTCGCACAGCGCCGCCAGCAGCAACGCCGGACCGAGACCATCGCCGGGCAGTTCGGCGATCAGCGGCGACGGGAACGCGGACAGCGCCGCCACCGTGCCGCGTTCGATCAGCGCGTCCGCGAGCGCACGCCCGCCGTCGGAAAACACCTCGCCGAGACCGGACAGCAGGACGACCTTCGGCGCATCGTGCGCGGCCGCGTCCGCGAGCGCGTCGTGCAGTTGCGCGATCGCATCGGGGCCATCGGATGTCGCGGCGGCGTCACGGACCAGCCGGATCGACCGGATGCCCTGCCCCTGGTCTTCGACGATGACCCGGCCTGCGAAGAAGGATGCGCTGCGATGCGTGGAGGAATGGGCATTCATGAGGAGATCGCAATGTGGTTCGCCCTGGACAGGGCATGAGCGGAAAGGACGTCGGTGCTTCGGGCGTCCACGCGTCGGACGCGTGCGCCCGCTGCCCGGGCGCGGGCCCGGGCGTCAGGTCGGCGGTCGGCGGTGCGGCGGAGGGTCATTCCAGTTCCGCCAGGGCGATGTGCGGACGGGCGGACGGCGCGGTGGCGGTCGGTGCCTGCGCGGGTGCGGCGGCCGGATCGACCTGCAGTGGCGCCCACGCGAGCCGGTCGTAGGCCGCGCCGGCGAGTCGCAGCACGACCGCGCCTTCGGCGTCGCACAGATCGATGTCGACCACCATCGCGCCGGTCTGCTGCGCGGGCCCCGGTACCGGGCGCACCCAGGCCCAGCGCCAGGCGGACATCGGACCGTCCTTGGCATCGAACATCGCCTGCAGCGCATCCGGGCGCGCGCCCTCCGCGAGCGCCGCCGCACCGCCGCGGCTGAGCCACGCGGTCGCGCGCAGAGCCGCATCGATGCGATCGATGCGCTGCGCGGGCTGATCGCCGCTGCGACCCGTGTCCTGCAGTGGGCGCAGGGACACCAGCAGTTCGTGGCCATTGCGGAAGACCGTCTCGATGCGCGCGTCGTCGTCCGCGCGCGCCACCGCGGACAGACGGCCGCGGAGCGCCGCGAGATCCACGCCGGGCAGCGACGGCGTCGTGGCGAAACGCACCAGTCCCTGACAGTGCACCTGTTCATCGAACGGCCCCTGGGCACCGCGCGCGGCGCTGTGGATCTCGAAGGCCCACAGCCCGTCCTGCTGAGGCAGCAGGGCGACCTCGATCTCGCGCTCCGGCGCGGGCCGCAGCGGCTGGCCCCAGACCACGTCGGCGAGCACCGGCGTGCCGGCCTGTCCCGCCGCGTCGGCCAGCGACATGCGCACGATCTCCAGGAACGCCGCCGCGGGCGCCGCGGCATCGCCGGGACGCATGCAGGACGCGAGCGTCGCCGGGTCGAGGCGATAACCGCGCTGACCGGCGACGGCGGTCGCGGCTGCCGGCGCCGCGCGTTCCGGCTGTGGCGCCGAAGTCGCGGCGGGCGGTGGCGAAGGCGCCGCGGCCGGCGGCGCCGAGGCCGCGGTGGCGGCTTTCGGCGTCACCGCGGGATCGACCCAGTAACGCTTCGCCGCGAAGGGATACGTGGGCAGCGCGATGCGACGCACCTTCGCGCCGACGTTCAGCATCGCCCAGGTCAGTGTGTCGCCCTGCACCCAGGCCTGCGCGAGCGCCATGAGGTCGCCCGCGCGCTTCCCTTCCGATGTCCGCGGCATGCCGTCCTCGTCGCGCTGGACCCGGCCGCTGCACCAGCCGGCGCCGTCGGTGGCGCCGTCGAGGAAGGCTTCCAGTCCGGCCGCCAGTTCGTCGATCGAACGCACGACCAGCGCCAGACGCTCGTCGAGCGCTTCGCGCCCTTCCAGCAGCGTGTAGGCGATCGACGGCAGATCGAGCGTGCCGCTCCTGCGCTGCGCGGCGATGGCGCCCTGCAGATCGCGGACCCGCCGCTTCAGCTGGCCCGCGGTCCGCGCCGACAGCACCACCGGCAACGGATCCGCCACGCGCGCGGCGGGCGCGGTCGTCGTCGCGGGCAGATATTCCTCGATGACGAGGTGGGCATTGGTGCCGCTGAAACCGAACGAACTGACCGCCGCGCGACGCGGCACGCCGTCCGCGCTGTCCCAGGGCCGGGTCGTCTTCGACACGTAGAACGGCGAATCGGCGAAGTCGAACAGGGTGTTCTCCTTCGTCACGTTGAGGCTCGGCACCAGCGTGCGGTGTTTCATGCACAGCAGCACCTTCTGCACGCTGGCCACGCCGGCCGCGCCGGAGGCATGGCCGATGTTGCTCTTGACCGATCCCAGCGCGCAGAAATGCTGCTTCTGCGTGCGTTCGCGGAACACCGTCGACAGCGCTTCGAGTTCGATCGGATCGCCCAGCTTGGTGCCGGTGCCGTGGGTCTCGACGTAGCTGATCGTCTCCGGATGGATATCGTGTTCGGCGTAGAGACCGCGCTCCAGCTCGATCTGGCTGTTCACGCTGGGCGCGGTGATGCCGTTGGTCTTGCCGTCCTGGTTGATCGCCGACCCGAGGATCACGCCGTAGATGGTGTCGTGGTCGCGCTCGGCGTCTTCGAGACGCTTGAGCACCACCGCACCCACGCCCTCGCCCGGGACGAACCCGTTGGCGCGATCGTCGAAGGTGCGGCACTGGCCGTCCGGCGAAAGCATGCCCGCCCGGCACATGCCCATGTAGGTTTCCGGATGCAGATAGACGCTGACGCCGCCGGCGAGCGCCATGTCGGTCTCGTGGGACAGCAGGCCCTGGCAGGCCAGATGGATCGCCACCAGCGAAGCCGAGCAGGCGGTGTCGATCGCGATCGCCGGACCCTTGAGATTGAGGAAATACGCGATGCGCGCGGCGCCGATCGCCAGATTGCTGCCGGTGATGTCGACCGCGCTGGACACCAGCGACGCGTACTCGGCGCCGATGATGCCGACGTAGACGCCGCACTTGCTGCCGCTGAGCGTCTGCCTGGCGTAACCGGCATGTTCGAACGCGCGATAGCTCTCTTCCAGGAACAGGCGATGCTGCGGATCCATGTTCTTGGCTTCCGCCGGAGAAATGCGGAAGAACAGCGGATCGAACGACTCGATGTCGTCGAGCATACCGATCCACTTGCAGTAGATGCCGCCGTCCTTGCGCGGATCGGGATCGAAGAACTTCGCGACGTCCCAGCGCGACGGCGGAACCTCGGTGATGGCGTTGCGGCCTTCGGACAGATTGGTCCAGTACTGGGCCAGATCGCCGGCCTGGGGATAGCGCCCCGACATGCCGATCACGGCGATCCTGCCGGAGCCGCTGCGGCGCGCGGTCGCGGTGGGCGCCGCGGCGACGACGGATGCGGCGACCGGCGCCACGTCCTGCGTCCGCGTGCGGCGCTGCAGACGGCGGCGCGCGGCGGCGGATGCGGGACGCGCCACCGGCATGACCGCCGGTGCGACCGGCTGCGGCTGCGCGACCACCGCCGGCGCGAGCTTCGCCAGCTCGGCTTCGAGATGCGCCGACAGTTCGTCCAGCGTCGGATAGTCGTACAGCCGTGCGGCCGCCAGGCGGATGCCGTAGGTCTTGTTGAGCTCGTTGATCCACTCCACGCCGACGATCGAATCCAGCCCCAGCTCGGTGAACGCCTTGTCGTTCGCGATGTCCGCCGGCTGCAGATACAGCGCGCGCGCCAGACTCTCGCGCAGACCGCGCATGAGCTCGGCCCGCGCGAGCCGCGGCGCGGCCACGGGCACGGACGCCGGCATGGCAGTGACGACAGGCGCTGCTGTCGGCACGGACGCGACCACCGCCGGCGCGAGCTTCGCCAGCTCGGCTTCGAGATGCGTCGACAGTTCGTCCAGCGTCGGATAGTCGTACAGACGTGCGGCCGCCAGGCGGATGCCGTAGGTCTTGTTGAGCTCGTTGATCCACTCCACGCCGACGATCGAATCCAGCCCCAGCTCGGTGAACGCCTTGTCGTTCGCGATGTCCGCCGGCTGCAGATACAGCGCGCGCGCCAGACTCTCGCGCAGACCGCGCATCAGCTCGGTGCGCGTGAGTCGCGGCGCGGACGCGGCGACGGCCACGGAAGCCGGCACGGCAGCGATGACGGGCGCCGCTGCCGGCGCGGACGCGACCACCGCCGGCGCGAGCTTCGCCAGTTCGGCTTCGAGATGCATCGACAGTTCGTCCAGCGTCGGATAGTCGTACAGCCGTGCGGCCGCCAGCCGGATGCCGTAGGTCTTGTTGAGCTCGTTGATCCACTCCACGCCGACGATCGAATCCAGCCCCAGCTCCGTGAACGCCTTGTCGTTCGCGATGTCCGCCGGCTGCAGATACAGCGCGCGCGCCAGACTCTCGCGCAGGCCGCGCATCAGCTCGGTGCGCGTGAGTCGCGGCGCGGACGCGGCGACGGCGACGGAAGCCGGCACGGATGCAGCGACGGGCGTCGCTGCCGGCGCGGACGCGACCACCGGCGGCGCGAGCTTCGCCAGTTCGGCTTCGAGATGCGTCGACAGTTCGTCCAGCGTCGGATAGTCGTACAGACGTGCGGCCGCCAGGCGGATGCCGTAGGTCTTGTTGAGCTCGTTGATCCACTCCACGCCAACGATCGAATCCAGCCCCAGCTCCGTGAACGCCTTGTCGTTCGCGATGTCCGTCGGCTGCAGATACAACGCGCGCGCCAGACTTTCGCGCAGACCGCGCATCAGCTCGGCCCGCGTGAGTCGCGGCGCGGAGAGTGCCGGCATCGCGACCGCGACCGCGGCGGCTTCGGTCACACCGGCGACCGGTTCGAACACGACCTCGTGCTGCGATGCCGTCTGCAGGCCGGTCCAACCGGCGCACAACCGCCCCTGGGCGTCGTACAGCGCGGCCGAGAGACCGCCATCGACATCATGCGCGACCGTCGCGGTCATCGTTCCGCGACACGGCGCGGACACCCACAGCGAGGCGAGCGCGATCGGCTGCGCGTCGGTGGCGATGACGCCGGCCTGAGCCAGCGCAGCCAACACCGATTCGATCAGCCAGGGATGCACGACGACCGACGGCTCCAGCCCCAGTGCGGGCAGATCGATCGTCAGCGAACGTTCGACGGCCACGGTCTGCAGGTCCGCATCCGCGGCGGAGATCCGCTGCGCCCGGCCCTGGCAATGCACGCGTTCGACATCGCCGGTCTGGCCGTAGATCTCGAACTCGACGTCGTCCGACGCGGTCGGCACGAGCGCGATGGACAGCGACGCACCCGTCGCCGTCGACACGCAGGGTTCGCCCCAGGCGATGTCGGTCAGACGCCAGCCCGCGCCGGTCGCGTCGTCCGCGGCCAGCGCGATCGCCGCCCGCGCCATTTCGAGGCATGCGGACGCGGGCAAGGTGCCCGGCTCGCCGCCTTCGGGATGCTGCATGAACGTCTCGGCGCCGCGGAACGACGACGCGTAGGCATGCTGGCGCAGCGTGGAGACATTGCGATGCACGAACGGATGCAGCGTCGCGATCGCGCCCGCGGCGGCGCCGGTCTGCGCAGCGCCGGACTCGACCCAATACCGCTGGCGGGCGAAGGGATAACCGGGCAGTCCCAGGCGCCGCGGGCGGACGTCGCCGTAGAGGCGGGTCCAGTCCACCGCCAATCCGTGCGTCCACAGTTCGAGCAGACGCGGCCACTGGCGCTGCTGCAACAGGCGATCGACCACGACCGCGCACATCTCGGCGTCGCCGAACAACAGACCCATCGTCTTGCGGTGATCGCGGGCGGTGCCGCGGAAGACCTTGCCCGACTCGGATTCACCGGCGAGATGCCGGCGCAGCAGCCGCACCAGTTCGTCGGTGGAGCCGGCCATCATGCCGAGGCGTTCGTCCATGGCCTCGCGTCCGGTCTGCAGGGTGGAGGCGAGACGGGCCAACGGAATCCGATCGCCCTGCGCGACCAGCAGATCGAGCAACTGGCGCGCCTGCGCGTCGAGCTGTTCGACGCTGCGCGCGGACAGCACGAACGGCAGCTTGCCGAAGCGGCGCAGCGCGTCCGCGCCGTCGTCGGACGCGGCGTCCGCGAGACCGGCGCCGGCGTATTCGCCGATCACCAGATGCGCGTTGGTGCCGCCGAAACCGAAACTGCTCACCGCGGCCAGGCGCGCGCCGGAGGCCGGCGCCGGCCACGGCCGCAGGCGGTCGTTGATGTAGAAGGGCGTTCCCTTCAGATCGATGTGTTCGTTGAGGCGCGCGTAGTTGATGGTCGGCGGCATCGTCGCGTGCTGCAGCGACAGCAGCACCTTGATCACGCTGGCGACGCCCGCCGCGGTGAAGCAGTGGCCGATGTTGCTCTTGACCGATCCCAGCGCGCAGCTGGCCGGGGTCTTCGCCGCGGCGAACGCGCGCTTCAGCGCCTCGACCTCGATCGGATCGCCGAGCTTGGTGCCGGTGCCGTGGGCCTCGACCATCTGGATCGCGGACGGATCGATGCCGAAGCGGGCGTACACGTCCTGCTGCAGGCGTGCCTGCGCGTCGGGATTCGGCGCGGTGATGCCGTTGGTCTTGCCGTCCTGGTTCACGCCCCAGCCGTGGATCACGCCGTGGATCGCGTCGCCGTCGCGTTCGGCGTCCGCCAGCCGCTTCAGCAGCAGCGCGCCGACCGCTTCGCCGGGCACGAAGCCGTTCGCGCGCTGATCGAAGGTGAAACAACGGCCGTCGGGCGAGAGCATGCCCGTCTGCGCCATCTTCAGGAACAGATGCTGGGTGGCGATGATGCCGACGCCGCCGGCCACGGCCGCGTCGCAGGTGTCGTTGACGAGGTTGTCGCAGGCGACCGAGATCGCGACCAGCGACGAGGAGCAGGCCGTCTCCACGGTCAGGCACGGCCCCTGCAGATTCAGCACGTAGGACACGCGCGCGGCGAGGATCGAGGTGTCGTTGCCGGTGAAGCCGAGCCCGCTGCTCTGCAGATCACCCGACAGCAGGTGGTAGTCGCTCGGGCCGCAGCCCACGAACACGCCGCAGCGGCTGCCGGACAGCGCGCGCGGGTTGTAGCCCGCATGTTCGATGGCGTGCCACGCGGTCTGCAGGAACACCCGCTGCTGCGGGTCCATGCTCATCGCTTCCTTGGGCGAGATGTCGAAGAACAGCGGGTCGAAGCGATCGTAGTCCGGCAGACAGCCCATCCAGCGGGCGTTGGCCTTGCCGGGCGCGGGATCGCCCGCCTGGTAGTACGCGGCCATGTCCCAGCGCTCGCGCGGGACCTCCTCCACGCACAGACGGCCTTCGGCCAGATTGGTCCAGTAGGCCTCGATGTCGCGGGCCTGCGGGAACTGTCCGGCCATGCCGACGATGGCGATCGCGTCGGACTGACGCGCGGTCTCGCGGACCGCCGGCGCCGCGCGCCACGACGTGAGTTTGCCGCGGGCTTCGAGCAGACGTCCCCAGGCCGTCGGTGTCGCGGCGTGCTGCACCACGGGCGACGCGCCGTGCGTCGCTGCGGCCTCTGCCGGGGCGCGCTTCGTCGGCGCGACCTGCGCCGGCGGGGCCTGCGCCGGCACCGCCGCCGACATCGGCGCGGACGCCAGCAGCCGTTCCTCGACGTGTCCGGCCATCGCGGCCAGCGTCGGATGGCTGTAGACCTGCGTCGCCGGCAACGCGAGATCGAAGCGGGTGTTGATCCGGCGCACCCAGGTCACGCCGGTGATCGAATCCAGCCCCAGATCGACGAACGGCACGCCTTCGCCGATCTCGTGTTCGGACAGATGCAGTTCCTGCGCGAGCAGGGTCCGGAGTTCACCGATGATGTCGTCGCGGGACGGCATCTGCGCGCCTGCGGCGACGGGAGCCTGCATGGGAGCCTGTGCGGCGGGATGCACGACGGCGGGGACCACCGTCGGCACCGGCACCGCTGCGACCGTGGCTTCCGACAACGCTTGTTCCACGTGGTCGGTCATCGCGGTCAGCGTCGGATGGCTGTAGACGCGGGTCGCCGGGAGATTCGTGCCGAAGCGCGTGTTGATCCGGCGCACCCAGGTCACGCCGGTGATCGAATCCAGCCCCAGATCCACGAATGGCACGCCTTCGCCGATCTCGTGCTCGGACAGATGCAGTTCCTGCGCGAGCAGGGTCCGGAGTTCGCCGACGATTTCGTCGCGGGACGGCGGCGCGGCGGGAGCGCCCGAAGAGGTGGCCTGGGTCATGTCGTGCTCGTTCGTGGAATGCGACGCGTCGGCCGGCGCGGCAGCGACCGGCGTGGCGACGACGTCTGGACCAAAGTGCGCGTGGATGCGTTCGAGCGCGTCGGTCCTGCCGACGAAGCTCTTCGCGTGCATGTCGATTTCCTGGGCGAAGACCGCGTCGAGCCGGTCGAGGACCGGACGATTCAGCGCCGCCTTGAGTGCGATCAGCCGTTCGCGCGGATGGCGCGCGAGACGACGCGCCAGCGCGATCGCGCGATCGGGCAGTTCGGCGCGCGGATGCACCGCGAGCCCGGGATTGCGCGCGCGCAGATCCTGACCGGCGTATTCCAGCGCGGTGTGCAGCGCTTCGTGGCCGAGATCCGGACCGAGGATCTCCGGCACGATCAGGGTCGCACCGCCGCCGGGCGTGAAGCCGTAGCGCAGATAGGGATTGAGGTACTGGTTTTCGGCCGAGAACAGGGCGAAATCCGCGAACAATCCCAGCGACAGCCCGCCGCCGACGGCATGGCCCTGCATGGCGGCGACCACCGGCACCGGACAACGCAGCGCGGTGACGAACACCGGCGCGTCGGTGAAGCGCACCTTGCCCGACTGGATGTCCTGCAACGTCTCGCGGGTACCGCCGGTGGAGAAATAGCGGTCGTAACCGCTCAGCACCACGACCTTGCAGGCCGGATGCGCGGCGATCCGGTCGAACGCCTCGGAAAGCCCCTGGACCAGGGCGGGCGTGAACAGGTTTTTCGCATCGAGATCGTGCATCCGCACCGACACGATGCCGTCCGCATCCAGCACGGCTTCCACGACCGGCGAAGCGATCTCCAGCGGACCGGGCACGACCGCATGCGTCGACGACGCGACGGCATCGGCGGCCGCATCGACGACGATGCCGTCCGCCGGAAAAGCGCGCGTGCGCGCTTCGGCGATGACGCCCGCCGGCCACGCCGCCCAGGCCTGCGCCCGCGCGATCGCGCGCGGCAACACCTGCGCCTGCGGCACCGTTTCGCAGAGGTCGGGCGTCGCGGCGACGCTCTGCGCCTCCGTGCCGAGCACGCGCGCGCGCGCTGCCGCGAGCGGCAGTCGGGTTCCGAACACCGACGCCGCCAGCGCGCACCAGGCGTCGCCGGCCTGCGACGGATCAGGAATGCCATCGGCGACGCCATCGATGACCGCGGGCGTTTCCGCCTGCACGACCGCATCGAACGCATGCGCGAGCAGGCGGCCGCGCTCACCGACGGCGGCCGGCAGCGCCACGACCACGGGCCGCGGTGTGCCTTGCGCCCACCGCTGCAGACGTCGCGCCGCGGCGAGCAGCGCAGCGTCGGCATCCGGCGGCAGCAGATCCGGATGCGTGCTGGTCAACACCAAGACGCGCGCCTCCCCATGCACATCCGCCTGCGCATCGGCCGGTGCGTCCAGTGCTTCCAGCGCCGCCACCGCCTGCAGGGCGTCGGCGCACGCGCCGATCCGCACCAGCAGCACTCCGGGCGCGGGACGGGAGACGGTCAGCGGCCCCGCCTCGTTCGCGTCGCCGCGGACATCGTCGTTCGCATCGGCCTGTCCGACCGTGTCTCCGTTCGGGACCGGAGCCATCGCCCCGGTCGGCATGCCGACGCCGACCGGCGTCCACGCCTCCAGCGCGGCGATCAGCGGCGCGCGGCGTTGCGTGCGCAGCAGGTGCTGGGCAGGGCCCGCCTGCACCGCCAGATCGCGGGCGAGGCGCTCGGCCTCCGCGATCACCGCGTCCGCGGACGCGATCCGGGCGGTCCACCCGCGCGCGCTGCGCTCAGCGGCCGTCGCCACCGGCATGCGGTACAGCAGGTCCCACGCCATCGGCGCGCCGAAACGCGCCGCGAACAGGTCGAATTCCGCCGCGCTCGGCAACAGTCCTTCGTCGAGGCGGGTGAATCCGCATCCGGCGTCGCGGTCGCAGACGACGAAGTCGCACACGGACGCGAACAGGAAGCCGGCACCGGTCGCATCGCCGCGTACCGCCGCGACCACGGCCACGGGAAATGTCAGCAGGGCGCGGAAGAGTCCGCTCGCCATCGCGGCATCGAGATCGGCGCGTCCGCCGTGCAGGAAGGCGGACCGTCCCTTCGCGGCGTCTCCGCTTTCGACGACCAGTGCACGCAGCCCGGGCGTCGTCGCAAGCGTCGAAAGCGCATCCAGAAGGGCCTGCGCCAGCGCGCCACGCAGGCGATGACCGCCCGCGGCGTCATCGACGCGCAGTACGAAGAGGCCATCGCCCCGATCGTGGACGCGCACGCACGCCGTCGCGTCCGAGCTTCCGTCCTTGCGGCTGTCTTCCATTTCCATCCCTTCCGATCCCTGTTCCCTGGCGCGATCCCTGTTGCGATCCCTTGCGGGCGAATCCATCGCGACCCGATTGCTTTACGACAATTCCATCGATTTACGGCAAATACATTGCAAACCATCGCCGGCACCACATCGTCACGCGTCCGATGCGGCGCCCTCCGTCATACCGCGACCCTGCGCTGCGGCCGACGCCGTCTGCCGCTGAACACCCACCACTCCGCGAGCAGCAGATTCAGGGCCCAGCCCGCGCCCAGAATCAGCGCCCGCACGGAAGCATCCGGCGGTGCCACCAGCAACACCCAGGGGATGAACAGCACCACCTGCGTGCCCGCGCCCATCCCGATCGCGTAACCGCGCACCATCCACGCCTGATGACGCAGGAAGTTGCGCTTTCTCGCCCAGTACATCCCCATCAGCAGGCACAGCGTCATCGCGATGCCGAACACGAGGCGGAAGGCATCCAGCAACGTGCTGTCCCCCTTCGCATGCGGGAACGCCCCGGTCATCCACAGTCCCGACAGCGCCGAGACCAGACCGCTGGCGGCCAGCACCCAGCCCGCCCGACGATGCCAACTGCGCTTCCCGCGGCGGAACCGGTCGATGAATTGACCGATGCCCACGAGTCCGAACACGCTCGAACTGACGATATGCAGCCCCGTCGCCACCGGCGCGGCGACGAACCGCGCGTTCTCGGGCGTCAGGCTCTGCATGCCCCAGACGCGCGAGATGCCCGCGACGATCGGCACGATGTTCAACAGCAGGAGTACCACGACCAGAATCACTTCACCTTTTCCCTTCTGCAGCACCCAACGCATCCATCCGTCCTTTGTCCATGGGAACACTCGCAATCCACCCGCACATCCCGGTGCGAGCAACCACCCGGTGGCACCGGATGGGTTGTCGTTCCCCAAACGACAACAGGAAGCCGCCGGGCCGGGCCGGCGTTTCCGCCGGCCGAACCGCATCTCCCGTCATTGCGTCAGATATTTCTCGTACAGCGCCAGATACTCCCGATGGCGCGGGTTGTTCCATTCGTAACCGTTGAGCTGCTCATCCAGCTGCACGGAATTGCGCTGATCCGCCGTCAATCTGCGACCCCAGGCCTGCACGTTCTCCGGCACGCCCGGCTGATCGAATTTCACCGCCGGGCCGTAAGGCTTGATCATCCCGAAATGGTGCAGGGAATGCTGGTTGATCAGCTGGATTCCCTTGGGGATGTGCGGATAGACACCTGGAATGTACTGATGGCCGTCGATGCCGATCTTCAGGTCGATGCCATGGACCAGGAAATCCACGATCGGGCTGTAGAAGATGCCCGGACTGCCGATCGTATGGCGCAGCACGCCTTCGAGCACGCCGTTTTCGGACACGCCGATCAGCCCGCTGGGAATGGCGTCGTGATGCTGGCCATGCAGGTAGACGAACTCGATTTCGGAATGATGCGACGTCCAGTGATCGCGATAGAACCACTGGTTGACGACCTTCAGGAAACGCGAGTGGATGTACATGCCGAGCGGGATCGACAGCGGCAGGAAGATCGCCGAGTACTGGAAATGCGAGATCGCGAAATACCAGGGCGCGACCAGCATGATGTGGGCGCACACGCCGGTGAAGTACGCATGGAACAGCTCGATGGTGATGCTCGGCTGCCGCTTCAGCGTGGCCCGCCACGAGGTCTCCATCAGGAACGCCCGCACATGGTCCCGCCGGCGGAGGTGGGAGATGAGGATCACGGTGCGGTACAGCGTGAACCCGCCCAGATGCGCATAGAACAGGCCGAACGCCAGCTTGCGCATGAAGTCGGTGTGATGCGGCAGATCCGGCGTCAACCAGATCGCGACGTTCTCGGCCGCGATCAAGGCCGCACCGGCGAAATAGGCGGCACGCATGTTCTGCAGCTTGTAGACGAACATGTGGTACACGTCCTGCGGCCGCGTCAGCCACAGCGGCATCCGGAAGCTCAGACCATGACGCTTGCCGAAGATCAGCACCATCCAGAGGCTGAGCGCGGTCACGATGTACGTCAGCGGATGGCGCACGCCGAAGATCAACATGGCGACCGCGACGACCAGGATGTTCATGATCACGTAATCGACGAAATCCTCGCTTCGATACACCATGCGATTCACCTTCTTTCCATGCAGAAGGTGAAATTTCTCGGGTGAGAGTGTGTCGCTCATTTCCTTTTCCCTTGGTTCGACCATTGATTTTCGGTACGCATGCGCCTGCACTGGAAAGCGGCCACTGCGCGGAATTCAGCCTCGCCGTCTCGACCATCGCGACGATGCATCGACGACGGATCGATTCTAAGGCTCGTCAGACTGCCGTCATTCGCCACCTCCGGGTGCGCATCGTTCGACCGACCCGCCACCCAGGTGGCGGGTCGAACGCAGGCCGCGTCCGCGCGCTCCGGCGCGCGCCGTCGGCAGGCGGTGCGAGACCATGAACGTGGACTCACACATCGAACGACAGCCTGATGCCGTTCGGCTTGGCCGGCGTCTCCGCCGGCTGCACCACGTCATCCGTCATCGCCAGCATCACTTTCCCGGCGTCCGGGGCGCGCACGTCTTCTTCCGGTCGTGCCGCCGCGCTCGCCGTCGCCGGTGTCGTCAGCGGCGCGAGCCCTTCGGCCAGCGATGCCTCCGCGTCGTCCTGCACCGGCGAAACCTGCGGTACGCGCGACACGGTCGCCGGCGTCGCCAGCGGCGCGAGTCCGATGACCAGCGAGGCATCCGCCGCGTCCTTCGCGGGCGCGGCCTGCGGTGCGTGTGATACGGTCGCCGGCGTCGTCAGCGGCGCGGGTCCGGTGGACGGCATCACGTTATCTGCCACGCTCGGCGATGACGCTTCGGGCAGCCGCGGCGCGCTCGCGGACGTTGCAGCCGTCGCGGGTGCCGCGGTCTGCACGGGCACCGGCGGCGCCTCGTCCGCTTCGATCGCGCCGTGGCTCAGCCCCCGCATCTGCACGCAGACACGTCCGTCGACATCGCACAGATCGATGTCGAGTCCCGGCATGCCGGCGGTGGCGGAACGACGGACCCACGCGAACACGTGGGCGGGACACGCCCGGAACGCCTTGAGCGAGACCAACCGCCACGGCAGCGACGGCGGCATCGCGACCGGCAACAGCGTGGAAGCCGCCTGCATCGCGCCGTCCAGCAGCACCGGATGCAGACCGAACGTCGAGGGCGTGGCGATCACATCGCCGGCCAGCCGCAGTTCGGCGAGCGCCTCGCCATCGCCCGGCCGCAGCGCGGTCACGCAACGATAGGCGCCGCCGTATGCGAGGCCCGCATCGGCCTTCGCGCGATAGAAGGCATCGGCATCCCAGTGGCCACCCGACGTGCGCGCGCTCAGCGCCTGCAGATCCAGACGCATCGGTTCGGCGCTGTCCAGCGGACGCGCGATACCCTGGCAGAGCACGCTGTCCGGGTGCTGCGGCGCCGGGCCGACGATCTCGTAACCGATCGCGCCCTGCGTGCGCGGCAGCAGGCTCGTGCGCAAGGTCAGCGCGTTCTCGAAAACGGCCGGCACCGCCCAGGTGGTGTCCGCGAGTTCGAGCGCCCCCGCCCCTTCGACCGCATGCATCAACGCGGCATGCGCCATTTCCAGATAGACCGCGGCGGGGACGACGCGACCGCGGAACGTGCCGGCATCGAGGCGGTGATCGGAGGCGATGGCGTCCGCGCGGTCGACGACGGTCTCGTAGGCCGTGGCCGACAATGTGGACACGTTCCGGTGCAGCAGCGGATGGATCGCCGCAGGCCGATCCGGCGCGCGGACGATCTCCGCGTTGCCGCGAACGGGCGCGGGCGCAGTCGCGGAATCGCGACGGACCGGCTGCCAGTACACGTCCTTCGCGAACGGATACAGCGGCAACCGCAAACGTGCCGGACGATCCGCATCGGTCCAGCCGCGGCGCCAGTCGATCACCGCGCCCTCGACCCAGTCGCGCGCCAGCTGCGCCGGGGTCCGCGTCCGCGCGTCGTCCACGGCGGGCGCGGACACGATCGCTCCGCTGCCATCGCGACGCAGGCGTCCGCGGAACAGATCCGGGCCGACCGGTCCTTCCGCCCCGCGGCGCAGGACCGCGATCAGTGCATCGATGCCGTCGACGACGATCGCCAGCCGCTCTTCGCGTTCCTCGCGCCCGACCTGGAGAGTGTAGGCCAGCGACGCAAGCGAAACGCGTTCACCGCGTGCCTGCGCGCGTTCTAGGAAAGCGAGCAGATCGGTCGCCTTCTGCGCCAGCTGATCGGCGGTGCGCGCCGACAGCGGAACGACGACGGTACGGCCGTCGTGCGCACCGACACGCGCGGGCCGCGCTGCGGACGGCACGTATTCCTGCACGACCAGATGCGCGTTGGCGCCGCCCGCACCGAACGACGAGATGCCGGCGATGCGCGGCACCTCCCGCGGTTGCCCGTCGACAAGGCGCGTCGGCCGCGTCCAGGGCTGCAGCGCACGCTGCAGGCGGAACGGCGTCTGCGCGAAGTCGATCTCGGGATTGACTTCGTCGGCATCCAGCGTGGGTACCAGTTGGCCGTGTCGCAATTGCAGCAGGACCTTGGTCAGCGCGGCGATGCCGGCAGCCGATTCGCAATGGCCGATGTTCGATTTCAGCGAACCGATCGCGCAGAAGCCGCGCTCGCGGGTCTCGAGTTCGAACGCGCGACGCAATCCGGCGATCTCGATCGGATCGCCCAGCGCCGTGCCGGTGCCATGGGCCTCGATGCAGCTCACGTCGCGTGCCGACACCCCGGCCCGACGCAGGGCCTCGGCCACCACCGCGGCCTGGGCGACGGGGTTGGGCACCGTGTAACCGTGCGTGCGCCCGCCCGCGTTGATCGCGCTGCCCTTGATCACGCCATGGATCAGATCGCCGTCGCGCTCGGCCTGCCACAGCGGTTTGAGCACGACCGCACCCACGCCCTCGGCATCGACGAAACCGTCCGCACCGGCGCCGAACGCACGACAGCGGTCGCTGTGCGAGAGCATCCCGAGCGCGGTCAGTTCGCGGTAGTGGCCGGCGTCGATGATCAGGTTCACGCCGCCGGCGATCGCGCATGCGCTGGAACCGCTGTACAGACTTTCCAGCGCGAAGTGGATCGCGGACAGCGACGACGAGCAGGCGGTGTCCACCGCCACCGACGGTCCCTGGAAATCGAGCGCGAACGACACCCGGTTGGCGATCGAGTAATGCAGCGGCTGTTCGGTGTAGCGGGCGTTCATCACGCCGACGAACACGCCCACCTTCTCGGGCGGTGCCAGGCCATCCGGCCGGTAACCGGCATCCTCGATCGCGTGGTAGCAGGCCTGCAGGAACAGGCGTTCCTGCGGATCGATGGCCTTCGCTTCCTTCGGCGAAATGCGGAAGAACAGCGGGTCGAACTGATCGATCCGGTCGAGGAATCCGCCCCAGCGGGTGTAGATGGCGCCCGGCGTCTGCGGATCGTCGCCCTGGACCTCGCGCCAGTTCCAGCGATCCGCCGGAATTTCGGCGATGCAGTGCCGGCCCTCGGACAGATGCGCCCAGAACGTCTCCATGTCGTTGGCCATCGGATAGCGACCGCTCAGGCCGATGATCGCGACATCGAACGGCGCGACACCGGACGGCGGCGCGGCGACCGCGGCGGCCGTGGTCGCTGCGGGCGCCGGCGTCGGCACGACCGTCGGCGATGCGATCGACGCTGTCGCCGTCGACGGTGCGGACAGGCGCAGCGGGCGCGACTGCACGGCGACGGACGCTTCGGTCCGCACGGCGGCCGGCGCCGACGCCGCGCGACCGAACAGCGCTTCGGCCTGCACCGGATACGCGCGCAGCAGCATGTCGGCCAGATCGGACAGATCGCGCGCTTCGAAGAACACCGTGCTGCGGATTTCCGGGAACGCCTTGCGCAGTTGGCTGGTCAGCCCGATCACCAGGATCGAATCGAGACCGTAATCGGCCAGCGGGCGGTTCAGGCCGACACGGCTCTCGTCGAGCCGCAGCGTCTCCGCCACCGCGCGCCGCAGATACGCCGCACAGCGTTCCTGCAGCGAGCCTTCGGACACGACCGCAGCGACGGCGACGGGCGCCTCGACCGCGACCGGGTCGCGGTGCGCCACCGGTGCCGGCGTCACCGCCGGCGCGGTGCGGGCCGGGCTGCCGAACAGCGCTTCGGCCTGCGCCGGATACGCGCGCAGCAGCATGTCGGCCAGATCGGACAGATCGCGCGCTTCGAAGAACACCGTGCTGCGGATCTCCGGGAACGCCTTGCGCAACTGGCTGGTCAACCCGATCACGAGGATCGAATCGAGACCGTAATCGGCCAGCGGGCGGTTCAGGCCCACACGACTCTCGTCGAGCCGCAGCGTCTCCGCCACCGCGCGCCGCAGATACGCCGCGCAGCGCTCCTGCAGCGACGTTTCAGGCACCGCGTCCACGACGACGGACGCCACGGGCGCATCGATCGCGTCGCGCTGCGGTGCCGGCAAAGGCCTCGGCACGGCCGGCAACGCAGGTGCGGCCGCCGCGATGCGCTGGCGCCACAGGCCATTGCTGGCGCCGGCGACGACGAACTGGCCGAGCGCATGCGTCTCCGGCGCGACCATCGCGACATCGTCGAAGCCTTCGTCCTCCAGCAGACGCCGCCAACTGTCCGGGGACAGCCCGGGGCTGCCCGGTTCGCGCAGGGCCTCGTCCTCGTACAACCACCAGCCTTCGAGCAGACCGAAGGTGAGATGGCGCATCAGCGACCAGCCGGTCATCTCGTTGATCAGCACCACGCCGCCTGGCCGCAGCAGGGCCTTGGCGTGGCGCAGGGTGCGGCGCATGTCGGGGGTCGCGTGCAGGACGTTGGTGGCGATCACCACGTCGTAGCGCGCGGTCTCGATGCCCTGCTCCACCGGCGCGCGCGACACGTCGAAAATCGTCGGGCGCAACGCCGGGCACTGCGCGCGGAACCGGTGCTCGGCATGGATCAGGAACGCCTTCGACAGATCGGTGTAGCAGTACTCCTCGACGCGCGCGCCGAATTCGACCAGCCGCGGCAACAGACCGGTGGTGGTGCCGCCGGTGCCCGCGCCGATCTCGAACAGGCGGATCGGCGCCGTGGACGGCAGACGCCGCAGCCAGGCCACCAGCAGTTCGCCCACGGCCGCGTTGCAGCAGTCGGCCAGGGCATGCCCCTGGTACACGCCCTGCACCAGATCCATCGAGGCTTCGGGGAAGATCACGTCGGTAGCCGCGCGTTCGCCGGAAAGGATCGCCGGCAATTCGCGCAGACAGGCTTCCAGCAGCAGCGCCTGGGCGCTGAGGCGCGGATTCTCCAGCCAGGTCGCGCGGCGCGCATCCCACTCGCGCCAGAGCACGTCCCACGCGCGCGGCGCGCCTCCGCGGGCCTTCGCGATCTCCAGACTGGTCCGCAGCCAGCGCGCATGCGTCGGCAGCACGCGGGCGACGGCGACCTCCGGCGCATCCGCCGCGTCGATGCCGAGCCCGGCCAGCGCCGCCGCCATCAGTTCGGCCGACAGCGCATCCATGTCCTCGCCCGGCAGATCGCGACGCAGCACGTCTTCGGCGGGAACGACGAGCTGCGTGCGCGCGGCGTCGACCGCCGCCGGCAGGCCGGAACCGGCGACGCGGCGCTCCACGCCGATGCGCTCGGACACTTCGAGGATCGCGAGCGCCTTCGGATCCAGCAGCGTGATCGTGCCGATCTGCGACAGGGTCGGATGACCGACCAGCGTGCGCAGCGCGGCCATCGCCTCGGGCACCTCGATCGAACCGATGCCGCGCTGGCGCATGCGCTCCTGGTGGAAGGCGTCGGCGACGATGCCCACACCGCCCCAGTAGCCCCAGTTCATGACCTTGACCGCATAGGGACGCCGCTGCGCGAGCGCCTGCGCGAAGCTGTCGGCGAACGTGCTGCCGGCGCTGTAGTTGGCCTGACCGGCGCTGGTCATGAACGAGATCATCGACGAGAAGAACAGGACGAGATCCAGATCGAGATCGCCGAACACGCGGTCCAGATTGACCGCGACCGCCATCTTGGCGGCGACCGCGCGCTCCAGTTCGGCCTCGTCCATCTGCGCGAGACTCTGGTCGCGCAGTTCGATGGCCGAGTGCACCACGCCATGGATGGCGGGATGCGCGGCGCGGATGCGTTCGGCCGCGCGTTGCAGCGACGCCAGATCGGTCGCGTCCGCGGACACGTACTCGGGCGCGTGGCCGAGCCGGCCCAGCGCTTCGATCTTCGCGGCGATCCCCGCATCGAGCGGACGCCGGCCGATCCACACCAACCGCGCGTCATAGCGCTCGATCATGTCGCGGCTCCAGACTTCGCCGATGCCGCCGGCGCCGCCCACCACCACATAGGTACCACCCTGGCGATAACCGTCCTGCGCGGTCGGCGTCGCGTCCAGCGTGGCCAGCGCGCGCCGGAACCACTCGCCGTCGCGATACGCCAGACAGGCCAGCGCCGGGTCGGCGACCATGTTCACGCAATCGTCCGCGCGGACTCCGGCAACCTGCGCATCCGTGCCGATCGCATCGAGATCCAGCAGACGGATGTCCCAATCGGGGTATTCGCGCCCCAGGCTGCCGACGAAACCGGCGATGCCGGCATGGCACGGCGCCACCGGATCGTGCGCGCCGACCGCGTGGATCCCTCGGGTGACGAAGGTCCAGCGCGGCGGCTGCGGCAGATCCAGCGCCGCCTTGACCAGACGGAACACGTCGTGGAGCCCCGCCAGCGCACCGACCGTATCGAACCCGCCGTCCGCGTCGGCGGTGACCGCATCGGGCGCCACCCACAGCAGTTGATCGACCTGTTCGCGCAGGAACGCGGAGAGATCGCCTTCACCGGCCAGCAGCGCGGCCGGCAACGCGATCGCATCCGGCACGGAGCGACGCACCCATTGCAGGACCGCTTCGCCGCCACCGGCGACGACCAGCGGCTTCGCGGCCGGGCGCGGATCGCGCGCCGGCGCGATCCGGTTCCACACCGGCACGTACGTGCGCAGTTCGGCGCGCGGAGAAGCATCGACGCGCGGACGCATGGAGAAGCCACGGATCTGCACGCACACGCGACCATCGGCATCGAGGATGTCGACATCGAAGCCGACCGGCGCGTCGACATGATCGCGGCCGCTGTCGACGCGGCGGACCCAGGCCAGCAGATCGCCGCGACAGGGCGCGAACACGCGCAGACGATCCAGCGCGAACGGCAGCAGCGGCGCCGCGGCGTCGTTGCGGACGCCCGCGCCGAGACTGCTGCAGGCCTGCAGCGCGCTGTCCATCAGGCTCGGATGCAGCACATAGGCCGGATCGGCGGGCGACACGACCTCGGGCAACTGCAGGCGCGCGAGCGCTTCGCCCTCGCCCAGCACCACGTCGCGGATGCCGCGATGGGCCGGGCCGAACGCGACACCGCTGCCGTCGAACAGGGCGTAGACCGCTTCCGCGTCGCGATGGCCGCGGGTCATCCGCGCCTGCAACCGGCGCAGGTCGATCGCCGCGGGCGCGGCTTCGGTCACGAACACCGCGTCGCCCTGGCAATGCGCGCGGCGCGAGGCGTCGGTGGCGACGCTGCGGCCCGTCGACGGCATCGGCGAGCTGGCGACCTCGAACGCGATGCGTCCCGATTCCCCTTCCGGCCGCAGCACGACTTCGACCGGACGCGGCGCGTCCACGACCAGCGGCTGGATCCAGACCGCGTTGCGCAGTTCGAGCACGCGCGGGGCGTCCGTGGCGGGCAACGCCCGGTCCATCGCGACCCGCACCATTTCCAGATACGCCACGCCGGGCAGCACCTTCTCGCCGGCCACCACGTGATCGCGCAGGCAGGGTTCGTTGCCGCTGAGCACGCTGCTGTAGGCCTGCCGGTACAGATCGGACACGTTGGCATGGACCAGCGGATGGAGCGCGGCGCTGGGCGGCGCCGACGAGCGCGGCGCGACCCGCGCGTCGACCCACAGGCGCTCGCGCACGAAGGGATAGGTGGGCAGCGGCAGCCGGGCCGGCGGATCTTCGCCGTACAGCGCGTGCCAGTCGACGTCCAGACCGCGGGCCCAGAATTCCGCCAGCAGATCCAGCTTGCGGCGATCGACCCAGCGCTGCACGGTGAGCCGGAAATCCTCGTCGCGGGTGAACATGCGCAACGCTTCGCGATGTTCGGCAACGTGTCCCGCATGCCACTGGACAGGACCGGGGACACCGTCGATGTGCGCACGCAGCGCCTGCGCGAGTTCTTCCACCGAGCGGACGACGCAGCACAGCCGGTGCTCCATCGCTTCGCGCCCGACCTGCAGGGTGTAGGCCAGCGCCGCCAGATCGGGCGCCGGAGCGGCGGCGTCCTGCGAGACACGCTCCAGATGGGCCAGCAGATCGCGCGCGCGCTGCATCAGCGGCGCGTCACCGCGCGCGGACAGCGGCACCAGCACCGGCTCGCCTGCCGCCACGGCACGCGCGACCGGCACGGGTGCGCGATATTCCTGCACGATCACGTGCGCATTGGTGCCGGACGCGCCGAAGGAGGAAATGCCGGCGATCTTCGGTGCGCCGGACGGGCCGGACCAGTCCTGCAGACGCGTGTTGACCTCGAAGGGACTGCGCTGCCAGTCGATGTTCGGATTCAGCGTCGTGCTGTGCAGACTCGGCACCAGCTCGCCATGCCGCATCTGCAGCAGCACCTTGGTCAGGCCGGCGATGCCCGCCGCCGCTTCCAGATGGCCGATGTTGGACTTGACCGAACCGATGCGGCAGCGGAAATCGCTGCCCGGCGCCATCGCGAACGCGCGTTCCAGCCCGGTGATCTCGATCGGATCGCCCAGTTCGGTACCGGTGCCGTGGGTCTCGATGTAGCTGATCGCGCGCGCGTCGATGCCGGCCGCGTCGATCGCGGCGCGGATCAGCGCCGCCTGCGCGTTCGGATTCGGCACCGTGTAGCCGTGGGTGCGGCCGCCGTGATTGACGTGGGTCGCCAGGATCACGCCGTGGATCGGATCGCCATCGCGTTCGGCTTCCGACAGGCGCTTGAGCAGGACCACGCCCGCGCCCTCGCCGGGCACGTATCCGTGACCGCCGGCGCCGAAACTGCGGCAACGACCGTCGGGCGCCAGCATGTGCTGCGACGACAGCCAGATGTAGCTGTTGGGATGCAGATAGAGATTCACGCCGCCGGCGAACGCGACATCGCATTCGCCGCGCAGGATGTGCTCGCAGGCTTCGTGGATGGCGGTCAGCGAGGACGCGCACATGGTGTCCACCGGCATGCTCGGGCCATGGATGTCGAGCACGTAGGAAACGCGGTTGGCGGTCGAGCCGAACGAGGTGTAGGGCAGGAACGGCTCGCCGTCGTGCGTGCGATGCATCGCATACAGCTGGTAGCCGGTCTTGGTGATGCCGGCGAACACGCCCACGCGCCCGCCGAAACGCGACTTGAGATCCTGGCGGGTGTAGCCGGCGGATTCCATCGCGCGCCAGGCTTCCTGCAGGAACAAGCGCTCCTGCGGGTCGATGTTCAGCGCCTCGCGCGGCGAGATGTTGAAGAACAGCGGATCGAAGTCGGCGAACGTGTCGACGAAACCGCCCCACTTGCAGTAGCTCCTGCCCTGCTCGATCGCGCGGTTCACGTCGGCTTCGAAGAAGCCGTCGAGGCTCCAGCGCTCCGCCGGGATCTCCTCGACGCAATCGCGGCCGTCGCGGATGTTGCGCCAGAAGGTCTCCAGATCGGGCGCCTTCGGATACACACCGCTCAGACCGACGATGGCGATCGGTTCGCGCGCGGCGGGCACGGTCCGGCCCGAGGCGGGGCTGGCGACCGGCGCGACGGCCTGCGCCGTCGCCGCGTGGTACGGCACGCTGCGGGACGGTGTCTCGACCCGGGTCTCGGAGGCGGTTGCGGTTGCGGTCGCGGCCGGCGCGGCAGGCGCCGCGTCGCCGTGGCCGACCCATGTCCGGCAGGCATCGTGATGGCGTGCGAGCAGCTCGTCGGACAGCGCGGACAGCGTGCGGAACTCGAAGAACACCGTCCTGGACAGCCCCGGCAGGACATCGCCCAGCACCAGGTTCAAGCGGTTGATGATGACCGAATCGAGCCCGTAGTGTTCCATCGGGTCGTCGGCATCGATCTGCGCGGCATCGCGTTCGATCGCTTCGGCGAACACGCGCACCAGTTGGCGCAGCACGGCGTCGCGCAGCGCGGCGGTGGCGACGCCGACGGCGGGAACGCCGGCGGTGTTCGCGCGGATGCGCGGCAGATGCAGCACGCGCTCCAGCCACACCTGCAGGCGATTGACGTCGCCTTCCAGCACGAGCCGCTGTTCCGGGCCGCCCTGCAGGCTGTCGAAGAAGATCTCCAGACCCGACGCGGTCCGCATCGGCATCATGCCGGTTTCGCGGCGCACCATTTCGAGACGATCGGCGGGGATGTGCATGCCGCCGTCCTGCCACAGCGGCCAGTCGATCGACACGGTCCGTCCCTGTCCGTGTCCGGCGGCGACGCGCGCGTTGCGCGCATGCGCAAACGCATCCAGGAAGGCATTGGCGGCGGCATAGTCGACCTGGCCGTCGTTGCCGAACACGCCGAAGATCGACGCGAACAGGGCGAAGAAATCCAGCCCCAGTCCGCGCGTGGCGACATCGAGGTTGATCGCGCCCAGCACCTTCGGCGCCAGCACCCGGCGCACGCCTTCCGCGGTCTTGCCCGCGATCCGGCCGTCGTCGAGGAGGCCGGCCGCATGCACGATGCCGTGCAGATGACCGTAGCGGCCGACGATGTCCTCGATCAGGGCGTCGACGGCCGCGGAATCGGCGATGTCGAGCGCGCGATACGCGAGTTCCGCCCCGGTCTGCGCATCGGCGAGCGACGCCAGCGCGCGGAACTGCGCGTCCAGCTCGCCGGCCAGCGGACGACGCCCGACCAGCACGACCTTCACGCCCTTGCCGCGTCGCAGCAGCTCCGCGGCGATGATCGCGCCGAGACCGCCGAGACCGCCGGTGATGCAGTACACCCCGCCCTCGCGCAGTCCGCGGAAGGCACCGGGACGCGCCTGCAGCGGATGCCAGCCGTGGCGGTAACGCACGCCCTGCCGGTAACGCACCTGCCCGGTCCGCGCTTCGCGGGTTTCGTCGTGCAACTGGCGCGCCAGTTCGGACACCGAAGCGCCGTCGGAGACGATCACCTGGGCGACGAAGTCGCGGTATTCCTCGACCGCGGAGCGCAGCAGGCCCCACAGGCCGGTGGCCGCATGCGCGTCGGCGCGATCCTCGATCAGCACCTGCACGAGCGCCCAGCCGCCATCGCGCGTCGCGTGCGCCTGTTTCGCGCACTCGAGCGCGGTCAGCGCCATGTCGATGTAGGCATGACCATCGTCCGCGGACGGCGCGGGCAGCCGGCGCCATTCGACGCTGCCGAGTCCGCTGCCCGCGGTTTCGAGCGCCATGTCGGAGAACCCGCAGACCAGCACCACGTGCCGCGCGGGCGCGCCGGGGCCGTCGGCCTGGGCCACGACGCCGACCGGTTGCGTGTCCCAGGTCGGCGCGAGCTGCAGCAGGGTGATCCGCGGTTCGCGCGCGGGCGGTGCGGGCGGCGCGACATCGACGGTCGCGGTGTCCGTGGTGGCCACCGGGGACGCGGCCGATGCGCTCGCCTGCGTGCCGGCGTACCAGTGGCGCACGTCCGCGAACGGATAGGTGGGCACCGCGATGCGTCGTGGCGGCGGCACGATGCCGGCATAGAGGCTCTGCCACACCACGTCCTCGCCGGCGACCCAGGCCTTCGCCAGCGTCGCGACGCCGCCATCCTCATCGGACGCGTCATCCAACTGCGCGGCCCCGTGGTTCGACCAGGTGCCGGGCATCGGCGGCGAACCGTCCAGCCAGCAGCGCAGGCGTTCGCGCAGTTCGGCGGCATCCCGCACCTGCAGCGCCAGACGCTGCCGCATCGCGGTGCGTCCCGTCTGCCAGGTGTAGATCGCGTTGGCGAATTCGCTTTCGGAGAGATCGCGCTCCAGCCACAGCAGCACCTTTCCGGCGTAGGCGCACAGGCGTTCGACGGTCGCGGCCGACAGCACGAACAGGAACGGCGGTCGCGCCACCGGACGATCGGACGGCGCGGATTCGAGCGGCATATATTCGAGCAGCACGCACGCGTCCTGCCCACGACCGGATTTCGATCGCTGTGCGGGATGCACGCGGAGGATGCGCGCGCCGAGTTCGCGATGCAGCGCCAGCGCCGGACCGGCCTGCGTCCACGGATCGACGGTCTCCGGCGTCGCGCCGTCCGCGAGCGCCGATCCTTCGCAGGACGCCATCAGCACGAGACGCTGCACGCCGGGCAGATCGCGCAGCGCGATCAACGCCTGCGTCAGCAGCGCATCGCGGATCTGCGGCGACGTCGCCGGCGCCACCATCCAGGCCAGGAGATGCACGACCGGACCGTCGGGATCGTGCGACCACGCCGTCGCGCGCGCGCCATCGCTCTCGAGCGTCTCCAGCGAAGACAGCCGCTGACTGTAGACCGCGCCGACGATGCGGCCGTCGACTTCGACCAGCCATTGACCGGACGCGTGCGCCTTCAGACAGCGACGGATGTCGGCCTGGCCGAGACGACCATCGCCTGCGGCCACCTTGTTCAGGGCGAACAGGGCGGGCAGGTCGTCCTGGCGGGCCTGTCGGACCACCGGACTGCGCGGATTGGAGGCTGTCATGCGCACTTCCTTATGTCATCGCTGTCGCCTCGGCGGCACACCGTACCGGTGCGGGGCGACCTTGCATCTGCTGGAATGAAGATCAATGGAACAACGAGTGGAGCGGAGCGTGGAGCGCGAACCGGAGCGCGAAGCCGCGTGCGGAGAGCGGAATCCGATCGCGCCGTGCGCATCACCCGACGAACCGTGGCGGCGATGCGCGCGGCGCACGCATCCATCACGTTCCCGTTCGCGCTGCGCTGCGGACGTCGTTCGGCGGCGAACCGCGCTCCGGCGACCCTCAGTGCTTGCCTGCGGCCGCGGCCTCGGGCGCAGCCGCGGCTTGGGCAGTGGCTTCGGTTGCGACTTCGGCGGTGGCTTGGGTTGCCGCTTCGGTCGCGGGCGCGGCGGCAGGTGCCGCGCTGGCCGCACCCGCACCGTTCACCGGCGGATCGAAGATGAATGCGGGTTTGCCCTGCCGATACCGGTCGCGCTTCAGGACCTCGCGCATCTTCCCGATTTCGTCATGCGAGATCGTGGGCATCATCAGGTTCTGCAGAAAGTACGGAATGCCCAGATCCATTTCGGAGAACAGCTGGATCTTCGTTCCGCCCTGCGGAAGCGGCGTGCACGTGAAGTTGTTGCTCAGATGCTTGATGCGCCAGAACTTCGGATCCAGCGGGACCTTGTTCGCCGCGGCATGGACGTTCACCTGGACCACGCCGGTCTTGGGATCCTGTTCGTAGTGATTGACGATCACGACGTCCAGCGTGCCGAACGCCCGCATGTCCAGCTTGTAGGTGTCGTAGACGAGATACGACGGATCGTCCGACACTTCCTCGATGCGCTTGAGCTCGGAGGCACCCACGTCGTAACCGGTGTTGATGTCGCTCATGTAGAACACGAAGTCGGAACAGTCCGACTTGGTCAACACCTCGACCTTGTACTTCTTCATCTTCTGGCCCGGGGTCTTCATCGACCAGACGCGGATGTCGTCCTTGTCGCTGACCGGCTCCCATTGACTGGAACCGCTGCTGACCCAGCCGACATGCGCCACCACGAGCAACACGCCGACGACGCCGGCGATCTTGATCAGCTTCGCGAGCTTCCCGCCCGCTTTCTTCGTCTCGTTCATTTTCTACAATCGTCCGCAAAGGTATTGATGTGGATGACCACTTCGGCCACGACCCCGGTCCTGCGCGCTCAGAACTCGCGCACGGACAGCAGGCGCGCCTTCTGGTATTTCTCGGTCAGCACGAGCTTGCGCTGGTCGACCGTGCCCTTGAACAGAAAGTCCCCCAGCGCGAGATTCGCCATCGGATAGAACAGCCCCATGTCGGCGTCGAGCACGAGGTCCCATTCCACTTCGCCGTTCTTCAGCGGGGTCAACCGGAAGATGTTGTTCAGCACGGTCACGCGCGAGACACCCGGCGTCGGCGGGATCGCGCTCGGCGCGGCCTGCACGTTGATCACCACTTCGCCGGTCTTCGGGTTCTGGGCGTAATTGAGCAGGCTCACCATTTCCTTGGTGCCGAACGGCGGCGGAAACGGTTGTTCGACCGAGTAGTAGCTCAGGTAGGAATTCGGCGTCTCGAACTTCCGGAAGATGTTCAGGTTCTGTCCGCCGAAATCGGCGGCGGTCGTCGGGTCGCCGCGATACATGAACACCGAGCTGGTCAGGCTGGTCTTGACCCGGGTGACGGAGCGGAACTTCAGCAGCGCGTAGCCGGGATCCTTGCGGGAGTAGATCTTGATCCCGTCCTCGTCGCGCACCAGCTCCCATTCGCCCGAGCCCGAACGGACCCAGAACACATGGGCGAGCAAACCCACCACCGCCAGACCGAGCACAGCGCGCACCGCGAACCTGCCGATCTTCTTCAACGTGTTGCCAACTGCCATGTTGCGTTCTCCTGAAACGAAAATTGACTTGAACTTTCAAACGGTCAGTGCGTCTTCGGGTTGCTGCGCCCGCACGGTCGCGCGCTCCGGTGCCGATGCCGCCTGCCGTGCCGGCGAGGCCGGCCGCAGGGTCTCGGTCAGATGCCCGGCGAGGCGTCTGGCCAGACACAGGAGCGTGATCAGCGGCGTGATGCGCACGTCGGGCATCACCGACTGGTCGCAGACGTACAGATCGGCGACGCGCGTCTGCAGATCGGTATCCAGATGCTCGCCCACCCACAGCACGCCGCCGGGCGGTCCGGCGCCGTTGCGGGCGCGGAACACGTTGCGCGCGCCGGCCGCATCGAGGATCGCCCGCGCGGTGGTCTCGGCCTTCGCCAGCTTTTCGATGTCGCGCGCCGTCAGCGATTTCTCGTAGCGTCCGTCGGGCAGGATGCTGCCGCCCTGCTCGTCGTTCAGCGCGACCGCGACCGAGACCGTCGAGGGATGCGAGAACCACCGGCCCAGGCGGCCGTTGGACAGCATGAACAGCCGGTACAACGCCTCCGACATCGTGCCGTCGCCCATCGAAACGCCGTCGCCCAGATCGCATTCGAGCTGACCGAGGTAGCCTTCCTGTCCGGCAAGCCCCTTCACCGTCCCGAACATGATGAAACCGGGCTTGCAGAAGAAGCCGCGACTGCCGACATCGTTGATCCCGGCGCCGATCAGCAGGCCCGGGGTGGCCGGCGATCCAGCGCTGATCACCACCTTGCGCGCGAACGCCCGACGCACGCGGCCGCCGAACAGCGACTTGCCGACCACGTATTCCACGCCCGTCGCACGCCCGTCCTCGACCAGGATCCGCTTCACCTGCGTGTTGCTCGACAGAGTCGCGCCCGCCGCCACCGCATCGTCGACGTAGGTGCGCGCGTTCCACTTCGCGTCGTCCGCGAAACGCCCGCCCGCGCAGCGCGACGGATCGAGCAGCATGTGGCTCGGTTTCATCCTGTAGCCAAGACGTTCCGCGCTGTCGCGCACCAGCCGCGCCTGCGGCGGCAGGAAGTCCTCGCCGATCTCCATGATCGGCAATTCGCGACGGATCTGCTCCAGTTCCGCGGACAGATCGATGCCCAGCAGCGCCTGCGTCTCCGCGGTGGGCAGTTTGCACACGCCGAAATAGAGGTTCGTCGCGCCGCCGACGCCCTTGGCGGTCGTCGCCTGCAGGTCGGGGCCGACCTTGAACGGCTGCGCCACGGACACGATGCCCGCGAGACCCGCAGCGGGCTTCCGCGGGCTGCCGCGCTCGAGCAGCAGCACGGCGAAGCCCCGCCGCGCCAGATCGCGCGCGAGCGATGCGCCGCAGGCGCCCGCCCCCACCACGATGACATCGAATTGTTCCCTGTCCACTGCGTGCTCCATTGATAGATCGGGTTACAGATCGCGCGCTTCGATCCACGCCACCGTGTCGCGCAGGGTGTCCTGCAGCGGACGCGGCTGCCAGCCGAGTTCCCGGCGGATGCGGCGGTCGTCGTAGCGATACGACTGGCCGACCAGTTCCACCGGCGTGCCGGCCTTCTGCGCCAGCGCGCGCGATTCGGCGACGCTCAGCAGACGCTCGGGCATGAGGATGTCGGGAGCGACTTCCGAGACCGCGACCATCAGGTCCGGCACGTGCGCACCCGTGGCGAGATAACGTCCCTGCGCCTGCGCCTGTTCGTAGGCGAGGATGTGGGCCTCGGCCAGATCGCGCACGTCGACCACCGAAAGCGACGCCTGGATCCGGAAGGGCAACTGGTTGTGGACGATCGCCGCGACCGGCACGGTACTCGGCGTGTGCTTGTAGAAGTTCGGGCCGAGCACGACGCCCGGGCAGACGACGACCAGGTCCAGCCCGTGTTCGTCGGCCCAGCGCCGTGCCGCCTGCTCGCTTTCGAGCTTGGAACGGCAATACGGATCTTCCGGATCACTCCAGTCCGATTCGTTCAGCGGACGCTCCTCGCTGCCGCCGAAACCGACGGCCGCGATGCTGCTGGTCAGCACGACGCGCGACACTCCGGCGGCCTTCGCCGCGCGCAGCACGGCCAGACAGCCATCGGTGTTGTTCGCGACGATGCCCTCGCCCAGCGAGGCCTCGTCGTAGTGATACAGCGCCGCGACCTGGAACACGCCCTGCACGCCTTCCATCGCGCGGCGCATGGCCTCCTCGTCGCGGATGTCGGCACGATGGATCTCGATCGGATAGCCGTCGAAGATGCCCAGTTCCCGGGCTTCCTCGACGTTGCGCACCGTGACCCGGACCGTGTACCCGTGTTCGCACAACCGTTTGGCCAGCGTGTTGCCGACATGGCCATTGCCGCCGGTCACCAGCACGACTCCCTTGGAAACAGCACCATCAGACTTCATCGACACGCTCCAGAGCGACTTCCTTGTTGATGTTCAGCGCCGGTGCGATCGCGGCCATGGACCGCTGGACCGCCATCGACATCGTGTCCTGCGCCGCGTCGTAGCTGTGCAGCAGCGACAGGTAATCGCAGTCCTCGCCGCACCAGCGATCGAAGTAGACGGCCAGCAGACGGTCCCAGGCCGGAAGCGTCAGCTGCAGCACTTCGAGGGCACGCGAGAAACGGGTCTGCTCGAACGGGAACAGGACCGCGAAGTAACCGTCCATGATCTTGCGTTGCCGGCTCGAACCCTCCGCGTCGCGCAGCACGCACTCGAGCACGAAGCCGTCCACCGGGCTGCGCTCGTAGACATGACGGACGAACTCCAGGCAGGCCGCCAGATAGTTCTGGCGGGTGACCGGCGCGAAATGCCTGCCGAGGCGCTGTTCGGCCATCCGGTAGATGCGCGCGATCGGACAGGGTTGCAGGTGGGTGCCGTGCAGGATCGCGTTCCACAGCGTCGGCTGGTGCGCGACGCCGGCGATCAGCCGCGCGGCGACGTCGACCGGCAGCGCATCGAGCACGTCGTTCGAGATCTTCTCGCGGCAGCCCACCGCCATCCGCATCTGCAGCAGACGGTGCAGCATGTCGTCCGTCTGCGCATGCCCGGTGACGCTGGATCCGGACAGTTCGCCGAAACGGTAGATCACGTAGGGAACGCCGGCCGCCGCGGCCCGCTTCAGGAAGGTTTCCTGCACCCACTTCGATTGCCCGTAACCGCCGTAGACCGTCTCGCCGGCGTCGATGAAGTTCTCGTGCTCGTAGACCACGAACGCATCGTCGATCTTCTGGATGCAGGCCGCGGTGCTCGACATGAACTGCACCAGCTTCGGCTGATGGCTCGCGGCGAGACGGACGATCTCCTGCATGCCCATGGTGGCGCCGCGGAAGCTGGCGTAACCCTCGATGTGGTTGACGTGGGCCGCGGCATGGATGATCTGGTCGATCTCCCCGCAGCACGCGTCCCATTCCGCTTCGCTCATGCCCAGTCGCGACACGCCGACATCGCCGCACACGATGTCGATGCGCGACTCGTCCAGCGTCAACGTGTAGCGGGCGGCCTGCTGGCGCAGGCGCGTCCAGGCGGCGTCCGCATCGGCGGCGCGGATCAGGCAGCGCACCCGCAGCGACGCGTCGCCCGCGAGCAGCGCGTGCAGGACATGGATGCCCAGGAAGCCCGTCGCACCGGTCAGCAGGATCCGCAGCGACGCCGGCAACGCGTCGATGGCCGGCCATGGCGTGCCCGGCAGCGCCAGCGGCAGGGCGGCGTCGTGCAGATAGGTCTCACCCACCGCCGCGCCCTGCTCGGCGCGCACGAGGCTCCGCGAAGGCGTCGCATACGCGGCGTCGCAGGCCTCTTCCCGCGCGAAGCGCATGGCCGCGAAGTGCGCCGGATACTGCTCGGCCAGCTGGCGTCCGAAATCGTCGATGGTGCGGCATTCGAAGAAGGCCGTCGGCGAGAATTTCGCGCCGAACCGCGCCTTCAGCCCGGTGGTCAGATCGGCCATGTCCAACGAGGTCAGCCCGATCTCGAGCATGCCGTCATCCCGGCGCAGCGCATCGATCGACACGTTGAGGCAATCGGCGAGCGTCTGTCGGACGAACAGCTCGGCCTTGTCGGCCACCGACAGGTCGTCCTGCGACGCTGCGGCGCCTTCGGCGTCATCGGTCCAGATGCGGTAGCGCACCCGCGTGACCGCGGCCGGCGGCGTCTCCTGCGCGGAAGAGGCCGCGATCGTGTCCGCCGCGACATCTTCCGCGACCGCATCGTTCCGGATGGCATCGACGGCGACGGCGTCGTGCGAGATCGTGCCGATCCAGTACGGCGTGCGCGCGAACGGATACGTCGGCAGCGGGATCCTGCGGCCGCGACGCGGCGCGATCCGGCGCGTCTCGGCGATCAGGCCATCGCACCACAACCGCGCCAGGCGGCGCGGATCGCCACGCTTGAGCGTCAGCTGCACGAAGTCCTCGCGCTCCTGCGCGTCCAGCATCGACGTGATGTTGCGCGCATTGTCGGCCTGACCGACCATCACCCGGTCGTCGGGCGTACCGGCGAGGAACGCGGCCAGGCGTTCAGCGAGCCCCTGACCGTCGCGCGCCAGCAGCGCCACGCGGTGATCGAACGATCGGCGTCCCTGCGCCAGGGTGAACGCGATGTCGTCCGGATCGAGCGCGGCGCCGTCCTCGCGCAGGTGGTCGAGCAGGCGCTCGGCCATCCGGCGCAGTTGCGCCGGCGTGCGTGCCGACAGCGGCACGACGCGCAGCGCGTTGTCCGCGGCCTCGTCGCCGTGTTGACCGTTGTTGTCGGCGGAAACGGGGACCGGCCCCACGAACTCTTCGAGAATCAGATGCGCGCTCGCGCCGCCGATGCCGATCGCGCTGATGCAGGCGCGGCGCGGATAGGTGCGGCCGTCGACCGTCCGGGGCTCCCAGCGCGAAACTTCGCGCTGCAGACGGAACGGCGTGCTCTCGAAGTCGATGTTGGGGTTCGGCACTTCGGCATGCAGCGACGGCACCAGGGTGGCGTGACGCATCTGCAGCAACAGCTTCTGCACGCCGACGATGCCCGACGCCGCTTCCAGATGACCGATGTTCGGCTTGATCGAACCGATCGGACAACTGCCCGCGGGCACCTCGTGCGCCGCGAACGCGCGGCTCAGACCGGCGATCTCGATCGTGTCGCCCAGATCCGTGCCGGTGCCATGACCTTCCACATAGCCGATCGTGCGCGCGTCGATGTCCGCCTGCTTCAGCGCCTTCGCGATCAGATGCGTCTGGGTGCGCGGATTCGGCACGGTGTAGGCGCTGGTCCGGCCGCTGTGGGTGATCGCGACGCTCTTGATCACGCCATGGATGTGGTCGCGGTCGGCGATCGCCTGATCCAGCGACTTCAGCAGCAGCGCGCCGACGCCCTCGCCCGAAACGTAGCCGTCCGCGCCCTCGCCGTAGGAACGGCACAGCCCCTCACGCGACAGCGAGCCGCCGCTGGCGTTGATGTCGAACTTGCTCTGGTGCAGATCGAGATTGACGCCGCCGGCGATCGCCGCGCGGCATTCACCGGCGCGGATCGCATCGCAGGCGAGCTTGATCGCGGTCAGGCTGGCCGAACACGCGGTGTCGAGGGTCAGGCTCGGCCCGTGCAGGTCCATCCAGTACGAGACGCGGTTGGCGATGCTCCAGAGGAAGGAGCTCGGATTCACCGCGCGACCGGCCGCCTTTTCCTCGGCGCCGACCAGCTGATACGACGACCACACCGCGCCCACGAACACGCCGATGTCGCGGTCGCCGTCCGTGCTGTCCAGCGTCTCGACGCAGTAGCCGGCATCTTCCAGCGTTTCGTAGGCGACTTCGAGGAACTGCCGCTCCTGCGGATCCATGATCAAGGCTTCGCGGGCGGAGATGCCGAAGAATTCGGCGTCGAATGCCTCGACGTCGTCGATGAAGGCGCCGCGATAGCGGGTCGCGTTGCGGCGCATCGCCAGACGCGATGCCGGCAGCTCCTCGACGCAATCCCGGCCGTCGACGAGGACGCGCCACAGCGCGTCCGGGCTGCTCGCACCGGGATAGCGACCGGCCATTCCGACGATGGCGATGTCGGTCGTCGCGCGGGCGGGCGTCGGCGCCGGTGCAGCGGTCGATGCGGCCGCGTGCACGGGCGTCGCGGCAACCTCGGCCGCGGACGGCGTCGATGCACGCGCCTCGACCGCGTCGGTCGGGCGCAGATAGCCGCGCAGACGCCACGCGGCGGCGATGTCGCCGGTGCCCGAGGACGGGCCGGCTTCGAGGTCCGGAATATTGCGCGGATCGGCGATGGCGGTGGCGATGCGCCCGGCGATCTCCTCGGCCTCGTCCGGGCCGGTGCCCAGCGGCAGCGCCAGACGCACGGTCCCGGCCAACGCGTGATGCCGCGACATGCCGGCGTTGTGTCCGGCGGCGCGGATACCGGTTTCGACGTAGAGCCAGGCGAGGAACGACGCGGACGGTTCCTGCAGCGATGCGAACGCCGCGATCGCGGCGACGTCGATCAGCACGCAATGCGCGCCGACCGGCGACACCACCGGAACGCCCTGCCGAACCAGCGATGCGCCCAGGCTGGCGACCGCCGCCTGACGGGCCGCGATGCGGTGTTCGAGATAGCTCCTGTCGCACAGCGACAGGCCCAGCAGCTTGCGATCGAACGCGCCGAGCGTGCAGCCTTCCTCGGCCGCGACGGCCTGCAGGCGCGCGTGCAGCGTGGCATCGCGGGTGGCGACCAAACCGCCGCTGCAGACGCCGAAATTCTTCGGCAGGCTGGCGATGACCACATCGGCGCAGGCGAGCAGTTCGCGCACCGCGTCCCACATCGCCGCGCCGGTCCGCCGCGGCTCGGCCGTGCTCACGTTGTCGAGCACGCGGGTCGCGTCCACCACCAGCGGAATGCCGTGCGGCGCGAGCAGCGCCGCGAGCGCGCGCAGATGCGACACCGACACTGGCTGCCCGCCGGACGCGTTGTTGCATACCTCGACGCAGACCATCGCGATGCCGGCCGCGTCGGCCAGCGCGGCGCGCACCGCGTCCAGATCGAGCTCGGCCTTGTCGGTCGTCGGCGCATCGAGCGCGAACACCGACGCCTTCGGCAACTCGCGTGGCGTGAAGCCGTTGTCGATCTGGTGAAAGAGATTGGTGGGAAACAGCAGGTTCTGCAGCACGACGCCCTTGCGCGGCCACGCGCGGTAGAACACGCGCTCGGCGGTCCGCCCCGACCGGGTGAGGGTGACGTGCGGGAAAGGGAACACCGCGCCCAGCGCCGCGTCGGTATCGACATCGCCGCGGATCAGCGCGTACAGGTGCCGGCTGCGTTCCGCGATCGCGCTCGTGTGCAACTGCGCCCAGGAATCGGTCTTCAGATCGAAATCGACCTGCGCGTCGCCGAGATTGAGCGGATTGAATCCCGCTTCGGCGAGAGCGAAGGATCGCGGCAGACCGCGCACGCCCACCGGCGCGCCCGTCCCCGCGTCATCCACAGGAACAGCCACCGCAACCGCCTGCGGCGCATCGACCGCGGCAGCGGTCGACGCTGTCGTGTGCCGGGCCTCGTCGCTGGTCTGCATGCGATCCGGATCGGCGACCATCATGATCAGATCGATCACGTCCTGCGGTTCACCGGTGCCCTGCGGACGGCAGAGATAGATCGTGCCGTTCTCCGGACGGAACTTGTTCTTGAACTGCAGATTGCCGGCGTCGTTGAACAGATTCTGCTCGCGCAGTTCGTCCAGCGCCCGATCGATCTCCGGATCGGCGTGCGGCGACTCCTCGATCTTGCAGCCGTAGGTGCCCCCCAGGCTGAGCACCTGGCAGCCCTCGGAGACCAGCGCCTCGACGATCCGGCTGATCGCGAATTCCAGTCCGCCCAGCGGCATGTCGCTGCCGTAGAACTCGAGATCCATCAGATAGCCGCCGAAACGCGGGGCCAGCGGCGAGATCATGATGACGTTCTGCATCACGTCGTTCAGATACGTCACGAACAGCCGGTGCGCCGGATCCAGCGTGCCCGCCAGGATCTCGGCCCGCACCTTGTGGATCAGCGGGTTGACCATGGTGCGATTCGCGCACCACGCGTCGATGATCGCGACGATGTGCTGCGTCGTCTCCGGGTCGGAACCGCAGCGGAACTCCGCCGTGCGGCAGGCACCTTCCTTCTCGAACTTCTGCACCAGGTAGCGCAGGCGGCGCATCGAGGCGCCGGCGAGCGTGAACCGTGGCAACTCGACGATGCGCTGGACCACGCCGAAAGGGGTCGAACTGAAATGCAGATCGCCGGCATCCGGCAGGGGCTGCGCCGACAGCAGATTCGGATGCAGCCCGTCCTGCATGCAGTGACGGGAAAACTCGGCCGCCAGCTCCGCGTAGTGATCGTCCGGACCGGTGTAGGCGTAGGCCAGCACCCGATCCCCGCTGCGCGCATAGTGGAAATAGCCCTTGCGTTCGCGACCGATGAACAGATTGGGCGCGATGTTGCGCGTACCGCGCGAGACCGAACCGTCGTTGGTGTGTTCATCGAAGACGCTGCGCACCCATTCGCCGATGTCCGGATCCGTACGCAGCGCATGCTCGAATCCCAGGATCGCGGCGGCGGGCATCGCAGGACGCGGCGCATCGGCCACTGCCGGGACGAGCGTCTCCGGGGCCTGCGCCTGCGCGACCTGCGTCTGCACCACCTGCACCGGCGCGGCCCGCGCCGGCACGGGCGTCGACACGACGGCGGGCGCAGCCGCAGGCGACGAGACGGAAACGTCGCTCGTCGGCGCCGCGGACCCGCCCCCGCTCGCGGCCATCGCACGCAGCCTGTCCGCATGCCGCTCGACGAAATAGCCGGCGAGGTCGTTGACGTGGAAATTCTCGAACAACAGGGTTTTCGGCAGTCGGCCGAAATCCTGCTCCAGCGATTTGACGATCCGAAGCACGCGGAACGAATCGATGCCGAGATCGCCGAACGGCGTCGCGGGATCGAAATCCGCGTCGATCGACTCCGCGCTCCCGGCGATGAGCGACTTCAGATAACGCCGTGCAAATTCGAACAAACGATCCCGATCGGTCATGGGAAGGGTCTCTGCGGTTACGCTTTCAATTCCATTGAACCGGGCACGGCACTCCTGCCCGAGCGGATAACTGCAGGCCTCGCTGCATCACACCGGCATGCCCCCGCATGCCACATCCTGTGATCGCGACTCCTGATTGCGACTTACAACCTCAAAACTGCCATTGGATCTTGAACAACGTCTGCTTCTGATCGCGGACCGCCCACAGGGAGCCTTGACGGGAATCCGTCGTGGGCACGGCCACGTTCACGCTCAGCGTCAGGTTGTCGTTGACCGTCCACGAGGCCAACAACATCGACAACGTGCTCGCATTCGGCCAGAAGCCGAACGCCTGCACCGTGATCGAAAGATCGTCGTTCATGAAATTCTTCTGCAGCGACAGCATCCCCGTCTGCCGGTTGCGGGCGACGCCGACGATGTCCGTGTCCCAGTCGGAGACGTGCTGGTTCAGCACTTCCGCGGACATCGACAGCGTCGGCGTCGGTCGGTAATCGAGTCCGAGATAGGTCTCGATCGTCCGTTTCCTCTCGATCTGCAAGGCCTGATTGTTGAAAGGCTTGCCGAATTTGACCGCCGCCTCGCCGCGCAGCACGAAATTGCCCATCGCGCGCGTGAAGGCCATTCCGGTCAGCGTGAAGCGCTCGCGCACCCGGGTGGTCAACCCGTCATCGCCAAGGCGTCGCGCGTAATCGTTGTCGATCAGACTCGCCGCCATCAGCGTGATGTCGGCGTGGTCGAAATTCTTTTTCCAGCTCGCGCCGTATTCCGCACCGCTGTCGCCGACGCTGCCGCGGTGATAACGCAGGGTATCGAAATCGTACAGCGTGCCGTCGGCCGGCGACTTGTTGAAGGACGCCTTGGGAACGACGAAACCGCTCCAGCGCGTGCTGTCCGTGTAGTGGTCGACCACCAGCATCGGTTGACCGATGCGCAGTTCCTCGAGATTGAAATTGAACATCTCGCGGTTGTCGCGCGGACTGATCTCGTCGGTGATCGGCGCCAGCATCGACTCGCCCCAGGGCAGGGTCTGGATGCCGGCACGCATGCTGGTCTGCCCGAAACTGCTTTGCAGATAGGTCTGCGTGACCATGATGTCGTGATCGTCGGCGACGCGGCGGTGATCACCGCCGAAGAAAACGTTGGCCTTGGCGTCGAACTGCACCGAGAAACGACCGTTGAAGGTGCGGCCGTATTCGAGCCGGAGCGACGCGCGATTCTTGACCGTCCGCCCGGGGTGCTGACTCTTGTAACCGTATTCATGCGCGGTCGAGACCCGCAGCGGAGACTCGGCAGGCGCCTCGGTTCCGGAGGTCTCGCCCGCATCATTGAATTCGATTTCAACGGAGGCTTCATCGACGGATTCTTCCGTCGTGACACCGGTTTCCGACGTTTCCGGCACGGTTGTTTCGACTTCGGTCGCCGTCACGGCGACGTCCTGTTCCGGCGATTGTGCAACCGCCTGCAGAGGCAACGCGAGAGCCAGTACACCACACCACAACATCAACCCGCACTTCGTATCGACGACCATTCGCATCAACTGCTCCATGCAATATCTCGGCCGGCGCCCTCCCGCGCGCGGCCGGGGCTACACGTGCCGCGGCCGGACAGCGGCCGCGACGACTCCGTGAAGAAAAACCTGGAAAACAAGGGATATTTCATTGTCGCCCCGCATGGGCGGCGCTACTGTCGAGCGCAATGTCGAACCGTAAAGATGTGGTGCCGCGATGATTCGATGATGGCTGCGATGCACGGACTGCGGCTGCGTACATCCCCCTGTGGAATCCCTTCATGCACTACTCCTGCAGCTCCTTCTCTTGACTACGGTTCGAACTTCATGCTCGAAAGACTACGGGTCTAATATGACCCATCGAAGACCATACTGCAACGCATCGTTGCAGTGCGATGTCGATTTCTTCCCGGTTTCTACCCGGTTTTCGCGTTCTCGCCAAAGTGAGCGACGACGCGACTTCACGATGGCGAACCCATGGACGGTATTTCCGGCTTCGATTGATGACGCAGAAAGCCGCGCGCGGAGGACAGCGATTCGCAAGACAACGCTGTCCAGCACCAACGGTCATCGCATGAAATCGTTTTCCATGATCGCCGCACGCGTTGTCATATAGATGTGTTGCATTCCGCCGATGGATGCCCCCGACGTCGGTATCGCGGATATCCGGGCATGACGCACGCCTCGGTCACGCGAGACATGGCCCGATCCGCGGGCACATCGGTTCCACCCCGCCGTGTCCCGGGCCGGCAATGGAATGCATGAGGAGGACCGGCACGACATGCCGCGCCGATGAGCGACCCGATGACGGAATGCGCCGGCAATGTCCGGGACGGACAACCCGTCACCCCCGCGATGCGGTCAGGGCGTGGCCGGACGCGTCGCGATCCAGTTGAACAGGAACCCGCGATGCTCGGCCCAGGTCTGCCCCACCGCCTTGCCGTCGATCAGGCACACGGCGGTGTGATACGGACCGACGCCGTCGCCGGTGCGGAAGCTGGCGCAGAGCCGGCCGCGATCCTCTTTCCATCGCCCGGCCTCGATCTCGCTCTGATAGAAACGACCGGTCACACGGCGATCGGGCAGGAGCACCAGCGTCATCGGCTGGGTGTAGGGCTTGCCGGGATCGGTCGCGAGATCCACGACCCAATCGCCTTCCAGCGAAGGCGTCGAGACGACGACGGGTACCGGGTCGTCCGTGCGGACGACGCCATCGCTTTGCGCGATGGCCAGGACGGGCACTGCAAGGATCAGGCTGCCGAGGACGACGTTGCGCATGAAGATGCTCCGGTGGCGGATTCGGAATCGGGCGATGCCGGCGCGACCGGCAACGCGTGAACATACGACGATCCGCGCACTCCGGATGCGATCGACCGATTCGCAGGGCGGTTCCCGCAGGCAGACGCGCGTGCCGCCCACCGCAGCGGATGGAAACACGCCTGGCGCGACGAGAGCGATCGCACACCATCAATACAGCGTTCGTGTCTTCGCAGAGAGGATTGCGCGCAGCGATACCTTGCGTCGACACCACATGTCGTCGACACCACATGCAGCGATGACTTCAGTTATTGCGGATGTCATCCTGCCGGCGTATGGCACTACGCATCGACGGGCACGAAGAATTTCAGGACCGCATAGACAACCGCAATCAGCAGCATGAACGGCCCGAGTATTCTCAGCTTGCGCCCATGCTTGGACATCCACCCATCCGCTTCACCCAAGTTCCTGATCGGCGGCAACCAATAGCCGTATCCAACCGCTGTCGACCAGCCGCCGACGCCCAGCATCATGACCACGAACAGGATGTTCTCGCAGTATTCCGCCACTCCGACCAGCTCCTCGGACATTGGAAAAGCCGATACGTCCGGCATATTGCGACAGCGGGACGAGAACGTTGCACATCCCGGGAGATCGTCTTCGACACCGCTTTTGCTTTCGTGGCGCACATCCGTCGAAGGCGCCGTACGTCACCACATGTTACCGGGGCCGGAGGATCAAATCGATGCATCCCGCTTCGCATTCGCACCTTGCGGCCTTGCACTCGATACATGTCCATCGGATCGAAGCGCTGCAGCGCTCGGTGGCCCCTGCTCGCGCGCGGGACCACCGAGCTTCGTCACGACCGCGTCACTGCAACGGCAGACTGGTCTGGTCGTTGAGGGCCGAGGCGTCGAACTGGTTGACGCCGATGCGCACCTTCAATTCGGTCTGGGCAACGTCGGCGGGCACCTGCACTTCCAGTCGCAGCGGCTTGCTCGGGGTCTCGGGATCCAGCGCCGTGCCCAGCGGCCAGAGCGAGGGCAGATAGGCGCAGCTCAACGCCTGCGGAGGAGCGGGTGTGCACAGCCAGCCGTCGCCCGAGATCATCCGCGGCACCAGTGCATCCGTCGTGTCGATCAGAGCGATGAGTCCGCTCGCCACGCCGCGTCCGCTGGTGTTGGCGGCGTGGATGAGGGAACCGCGCAACTCGACCTCGTGGATGCGAAGCCCTGACTCCGTCTCGCTGCGCGCGATGTGTTGCAGTCGGGGACGGACATCGAGCGGCGCGACGCCGGAAAAGCGGCGCTGGAAGGCATGCGTATAGGACTGCGCCGGAACGACGGACTGCCAGGCCACCTGGGTATCGCCATCCGCGTCCATCGCCACGTCGGGGTAGTCGGTCTGCGCATCCCCCTGCGAGCTGCGCTGCTCCGGCCCGATCGCGGTGCCGTTGGCCTGGAAGTGGCGCACGTAGATATGGCCATCGGCACGTCGCCACGCGGTCGCGAAATCACCGGTCTGGCGCGCCATGGCGACATTCGGATGCGCAGGCTCTCCCTTCGGGTAGGACTCGCGCAGGGCGATCAGCATCTCGCTGCCTGCGAGCGCGCCGCTGGGCTGCAAGCGCTGGGCGGCGATGCGCAGGCCCATCGTGCGATGGTACTGACGCCACACGACGACGGCATTGCCGGCGGCATCCATCGCCAGGTCCGGTCGCGGCACGGTTGCGGGCGCGAGCGTGTTCACACGCGCGATCGGGGAAAGCGTGCCGTTCGCGAGCCGTCGACGCATCCACACTTCGTCCGTCGCACCGCTGCGGTTCTCGCTCCACACCACCAGCGCATTGCCGGCGTCGTCCATGGCCAGCCGAGGCCAGGTCAACTGGGTGGTGGAGGTGCCGCTGGTGATCAACTGCGGTGTGCCGAGCGGCATGCCGTTCGGGTCGAACCCGGCCATGTACAGCGCGCGTTGTCCGCTGGCGGGATAACTGAGCCAGACGATGCTGTGGCTGCCGTCGCTGCGCATGGCGATCTGTGCGCTGGCGGCTTCGGGCGTGCCCGGCGGGTCGACGCGCTGTTCGTAGGTCAGCGCCTGGCCATGGCGGTTGAAGCTGCGCCGGAACACGTGGGGCATGCCGCCCAGCCAGGACTCCGTCTGCGTCCAGACCACGGTGAACGCGCCGTCGGCGCTCATCGCGACCTGCGGATAGACATACGAGCCGACGATCGCGGTGTTGCTGACCTGGATCGGTTCGCCGTAGGGCAGGCCCGCGGCATCATGCCGCTGCAGGCGCAGATGATGGTTCCTGCCACGCCGATCCAGCCACACCGTGACCGAGCGCCCTTCGGCGTCCATCGCGTTCGCCACCTGCTCCTGGAGCGCAGTCTCCGGCTGGAGATCGGCGGCGTGCGCATCGAACACCGCCGCGCCGGCGGTGTTCGTCGCATGGGCAGGGCTGGCCAGGGCCGAGCCCAGGCAGACCAGCAGGCAGACCAGCAGGCAGAGCGAGCGCAGGCCTGCAGACCCGTGCAGGGCCGATCGTGGTGTGGCAGCCGGCACATCATGAAATCGTTGCATATGAACCTTCCTGTGGTGTGTGGTCTTCGGGCCACCGACGGTGGCCCACACCAGAATCAGCAGAAGGCATCGAACGAACAATTCCGGAAATGTCAGGTGCGTACCTGACGATCTGTCAGGTGCGATCGGGGCGCGCATCGCACGCAGGTAGATCAAGATTTGGTAGCCCCGCGAAGCGCAGCCAGACCCGGAGGGCATTGCCGGGAACGTCGACGACAGCGGCACGCGTTTCTGTCACGGAACGGGCGTCATTGCACGAGAGCGAACGTCGCGGATTTCGCTGCGCTCCACCGGGCTGCGAAGAGCGGAACCGGGCGCGGGAACAACCGCGCCCGGGATGAACCAGACCGCTTCGCACTGGAACGCCATCCGCCGACCGCAGTCGTCCTGTTTGCAGGCTTTTATGGCGCAGAAGCCGGAGGTGTCATGCACCATCACACGTCGCCGAAGCCGGCGGTTCAGAAACGGGGCACGATGCTTCGCTTATGCGTTCCACAACCGCGAATGCGCCTTGCGCGCCTTGAACGCATCAGCCACCAAGGGGGCCGCCATTACCACCACTGCCACCGCCGCCCGTCGTACGTTTGCTGATGTACAGGATGGCGCCATCCTGACATTCGTACAGATAGTAATTTTCCGTTGCATCGAACAGGATGCAATCGCCATGGTCCTGATCGAAAAAGATGAAAGGCGCCGCATTCGCCGAAGGGACAACAAAGACGGCCAGAAAACCCAGAGTCGCGCTCAGTATTTTCATTCTCTTCTTCATGAATCTTCTCCTTAAGAGTTCCTGGACAGGAAAATGCAAAATCTGGAGACGCTCGTGCGCCTGTACACGACTTGGCCGCATACGTCCTCTTGATAGCACAGCCTGTTGAGCAATGCAAAAACGACGCGTTACGCTTCACCGCAGTCACGCGCTGATCGGCTGTTTCATCTTTCCGGATCCCAAGATCCTGCTGTTTCCCCAGCGAAATCCATCGCGCGACGGGACCGTGAAATATCTAAAATTTCCGATCATCCGCAGGGTTGTCGTTTTTCCGGCTGCTTCAAAGTATTCAACATGGCGGACGTTCGCGAAGACGCATCATGCAGGCATGCCGCTCATTGTGGTTCGCGGCTTCTCATCGGCGGGTTTGTGCCCGCCCTATGGCACTACAAAGATATATGCGGATTACTGACTTGTCGGCTCATTATCGGCGATCGCCCGATCGATCAGATCATCGAATGCCACCATCAACGTTTTCGCGCGCTCATCCTCGTCAGCGCAGGCGCACATCCCATTGAAGGTGACCATGCGCCGATTCAGCGGCGCTGATGCGGCGAATATCAACAGGTCGGCGGCAATCTTTCGGTCATTGGCACTCGCACCCACCGATAGTCGAGTGAAAAAGCGAACCGAACGCTCGTCGGTGCGATACATCACCGGCTGACCGATGGCGCCGATATCGAACCGGATCGGCGTCTCGAGCTTGGCATCAGCGCTTTCGTTGAGCATCTCTTCCATGGTTCCAACCGCCTTCGAGACATCGACGTTGCGGGCCATCCGGAGAAACTTCTCGCGCTCTGCCCGCCACTCCTGCCGCGTCGGCTCGCGCCCCGCCCACTTCAAGTCTTCATAGACCAGGAACATGTGGTCTTTTGCGATTTCGCCGACGCGCATTCTCGACAGATCGGCTTGAGTCACGAGCGCCTCGATCAGACGTTTGCTGTGCGGCGTCGTCGTGTCCATGAGTTGGAAGACGTATGGATCCGCTTCACTGACCCGCACGTAGCCGGGCGGCGTCGGCATCGACACCGTGCGGCCGCCCACGTCCCGGGTGAAGCTCTGCGCGTGGACGACGCCCGCCAGCAGGACCAGAACCGCGCAGATCCACCGCCATCGCATTTTCATGGTCAACATGCTCCAGTTTCGCAGGGCGGGCTCCATCCCATAGGGTGGGAAGTCTACTGTGACCGTTCTTCCCATCTCTCGCAGGGTGGGCATTTTTGCACACCATTGCAACGCTTCCGTTGCGCGGAACAATGAACGAAGCCGCGGGGATCACGATCTTCGCCGCGGGCACTGAAGTGTCGTGCGGTGGGAAAAATGCCAGCGCTACGAGCTCTACGGGTTATGTTGGAGGTCACTGCGGGCGTCACGGAGAGCTGGTGGGGTTCGCTGCGCTCACCGCCACCCTACGATTTTGCGCGGGGTGAGCCTGCCCAATCTTCTGGCAACGATCCATCACGAAAGAACTGGTGGAAGGACGAGTAGGGCCAATCGACAGCTCGCAGAACCAGGCCATGCTTTACGGGATTGAAGTGGATGTAATCGATGCAGTTCTGCAGATCGCGTTCGCTGCGGACGAGTCGCTCCCAGTAGCGACGCTGCCAGATTCCACGCTCGCCTCGTCGAAGCCGCGATGCCGTGATGCGTTCGTGCGCCGGCATCGCGCGCGAGAAAGATTGTTTGATCAGCATCCAGCGCAATGCAAAGTCACGATCGCCATCGGGCAGCCTCCAGACGGCATGCAAGTGATTCGGCATCACGACCCAGGACACGATCTCGAACGGATGCCGTCGGCGCACGATGCATGCCGCATCGCGGAGCACATCGAAGTGATCCGCCAGCAGGCGGCGCGAACGGTCCGCGAGATTCGCGGTGAACGCATAGATGCCACCGGGCACCCACAAGCGGCGATATTCAGGCATGGCAGCATGATGTCGCCGCTCCCGATCACCGCCCATCCGGAAACCCCGTCCCACCCCGCCAGAAAACCCCGACGCATCCTGTAGGGTGGCGGTGAGCGCAGCGAACCCCACCACGGAGTCATCCGTCGCGGCAAAGCCAAATGCGAACGGCCGCGTTTCGGCAGCCGTTGCGGGTTTGCGTTGGAGGTTGGCGCGAGCGTTACGAAGAGCTGGCGGGGTTCGCTGCGCTCACCGCCACCCTACGATGCATCGTGAG
>JAYRSY010000012.1:0-140272 GCA_041919915.1 Lysobacteraceae bacterium | reverse complement strand
ACGGCCGACAACGGCAAGGAGTTTGCCGGGCACCGGTTGATCGAGTCGGCGTTGAGGGCCGACTTCTACTTCGCCGACGCCTATGCTGCCTGGCAGCGGGGCAGCAATGAGAACGCCAATGGCCTGATTCGCCGCTACCTGCCGCGCAAGCTGGACTTCGCCACGGTCACCGACGAGCGATTGCGCTGGATCGAGAATCGGCTCAACACCCGGCCACGCAAAACGTTAGCCTTCCGTACGCCCCTCGCCATATTCACGAGGGAAACCAAGACCGTTGCGAATCGGAGTTGAACTCACCCGCCAAAGAAAGTCACCCGCGCGCCAGCGCGGAAAAGATTCCATGCTTTACTCGAATCTGTTGTCGGGTGGCATGTCGAAACGACATGGCAAGACACACAGACACACGTTACGCAGCAGCGTACCAGATCGGCGCGAGCGAGGTCGTGACAGCAGGCGCGTCGGCGAGCAGCGCATCCAACCCGCAATCGTCGATGCCCGGATGCGCGTCGCGCGCGCGCTGCAGGATCTCCGCCGCCAGCCAATCCATCCGCGCGACGTTGTCGCGGATTCGCTGCGCGAACGCGGCGTTGTCGAGCGTGTCGTGCAGGGCGCGGTTCATCTCGTGGAACCAGTCGATATCGAACTGATCGAGCAGGCGGCCGTCAAGCGCGGCGGGATCGGGCCCGTCCGCGGCGCGATTGGCTTCGCCCCAGGCGCGCAGCAGCGCCTGCAGCGCGAGGTTGAGCGCGCGGCCGCGTTCGAACTGCGGACGCAGGCGCCCCAGCAGCGAGACTTCGGTGAGTTTGCCGCCGCAGACCAGCGGCGCCAGCAGCGCCCAGTAGTAGGTGTAATCCCAGATCACCTTCACCGGCATCACCTGGGCATCGCCGAACAGCGGGTACTGGTCGCGGTACAGCGTCATCGTGTTCTCGAAGAACCCGAAGTACAGCTGCTGGTAGATCGCGGCGTAGGGCGCGAACGGGTGTCCGCCGCGATCCTTCGCGATCAGATCGCAGATCAACGTGTTCGAGATGCCGATGTAGTCGCTGCCGGGCGAATAGAACGGATCGAGGAACACGCCGGCCTCGCCGGTCAGCGCCCAGCGGTCGCCGCTGAATACCTGTTTGCAGCCGTGCGAGAAATGGCGCAGGAACAGGAAATCCTGCAACCGATGCTCCGGTCGTTCCAGTGCTTCGGCGACACGCGGCTGATGCGTGCGCAGCCACGCCATCGCCTTCTCGTGGGTGTTCATCGTCTCCAGCGGATGCATCGTCGCGTCGCAGACGATGCCCAGCGAATGCGCGCCGGAGGACAGTGGAATCAGCCAGAACCAGTAGCCCGGGCCGCACATGTGGTTGGTCGAACGCCAGCGATCCGGCGGGGTGCAGCGCGACTGCCAGTCGATGTCGTCGGACCAGTCCTTCGGATCGATCACACCATCGACCCGCCACCACACCGCGTTGGCGTCGTGGATTTCGGGTGCGGCCAGATCGAGTTTTCGCTTGATCAGTCCGGCGCGTCCGCTGGCGTCGACGACCCAGCGCGCGGTCGCGTTGATGGTCTCGCCGCCGCGTCCCCAGGCGACGGCATGATCACTGTCGTCGGACTTCAGATCGATCGACCGCACCACGGCGTCATCGTGGAAGCGCACGCCGAGCCGGCGCGCTTCCTCGCCGAGGAAATTCTCGAAACGGCCGCGATCGATCTGCCACGACGGCGTCGGCAGGATCCGGCTCACGCCCAGTTCGGTGCAGCGATCGATGTCGCGGCGGCCGTCGCTGAAGAAGAAGCGGAAGCCGAACTTGCGGATGTGTTCGGTGTCCAGATGCTCGCGCAGGCCGAGCATGTTCGCGAAATAGTGCGCGCCGATCTCGACCGTCGATTCGCCGACCTTGAACGCGGCCTCCGGCACTGGATGCGCGCGGCGTTCGATCACGGCGATGTCGATCGCCGGGTCCTGCCGCTTGAGCTGGATCGCAAGGGTCAGGCCGGCGAGACCGCCGCCGAGGATGAGGACGTCGTGTCGGGTCATGGTTGTGGTGCCGATGAGAACTCGCCGGACGGATCGTCGATCACCGCCGGCGTGGCGCGGGTACGGCGGTATTCGCGGATTACGTGGCCGTAGCGCCAGACCTGCACGACCACGTGCGAGGTGATGCGCCACAGATCGTGCAGCGGGCGGAAATGGCTCTTGCGGAATTTCTCGACCGCGCCGGCGCCGGCGTAGCGCGATTCGATCGGCACCGAGACCACGCCCGTGCCGAGGCGGCGCGCGGCGCTGATCAGGATCTGCGCTTCGTACACGAAATCCTCGCCGGGCACGTCGCCGAGCGCGGCGACCGCGGCCGGGTACAGGCGCTGGCCGCTCTGGGTGTCGGCGATGCGATAGCCGCAACCCCAGGCGATGCCCCAGTCGCCGAATTCGTTGGCGAGCCGTCGATAGGTCGGTTGCTGCGCGCGCTTGCGCAGGCGCGCGCCGATCGCGATGCAGTGCGGATGACGGTTGGCGGCGGCGATCAGGCGCGGAATGTCGGCGGCGAGATGCTGGCCGTCGCCGTCCATGGTCAGCACCGCGGCCGCGCCCAGGCGCAGGGCCTCGGCGAAACCGTCGCGCAGGCTCGCGCCCTTGCCCTGCCGGTGCGCGTGGCGCAGCAGGACGATCGGCAGGTCGGCGATCTTGTCGGCGGTGCCGTCGTCCGAACCGTCGTCGATCACGATCACGCGATCGCATTCGGCCAGCGCGCCTTCCACGACTTCGCGGATGCGCAGCGCCTCGTTCAGCGCCGGAATCACCACGACCACGTTGGCGCGATCGAACGCGACCGGGGCGGTGTCAGTCATGCGCGATCTCCAGCCGCAGCACGCGGCCCGGCCCGGCATGCAGCATCGCGTGCGGCGCGCCGCACGCCAGCGCGTCGAACAGCGGCAGCATCGGCGCCATCGGATTGCGCGCGCAGCGGACGCCGAGCGTGCCGGATGCGGTGGGCGCATCGCCGTCGTCGAGCCACGCGCGCAGCACCGGGCCCGTGCCGGCGCGAGCGAGCACCAGCGCGCCCCCGAGCAGACCGTCGCAGGGATGGATCGAGCGCAGCGGCCCGACCGCGGCGGTGTCGTAACCGACCAGCAGCGCCGCGTCCGCGCCTTCGGCCAACTGCGCCAGGGTCTCGATCAGGCCCTGGGCGAAGCTCGCGTCGTAGGCGCTGAGCGCGGTCGCCGGCTGCACGCAACCGGCACCGATGGTCCAGTAGCCGGCGGCGGCGTTGTGGACCGAGTTGTGGAATTTCGTCGGCGAGATCGCGCGCGGGTCGGTCGCGAGCGTGGCGCACATGGTGTCGGTGATCGCGAGGTCGCCGTGGGTCGAGGCGAACACCGACGGCAGCGCTGCGGGGTCGCGACCGGCGGCGCTGCAGGCCGCGAACGCGACCTCCATCGCCACCGCCACCGATTCCGGCGCGCGGCGGCGCTCGTTCGGCGGCAGCAGTTGCGGCACCGGTTTCGCCGGCGCGGCCTCGGGCAGCGTGCCGGCCGCGACGAACGCGCGCGCGGCCTCCCACGACGGCAGACCGTGGGTCCAGAAGCCGATGCCTTCGATGCGGGCGGTCAGCACGGTCATGCGTCGCCCCTCCCGAACACCAGCGAACAGTTGTTGCCGCCGAACCCGAAGGAATTGTTCATCGCGTAACGGATGCCGCGCTCGGCGTTGTCGAAGCGGATCTGCGGGCCGCAGGCAGGGTCCGGGCGCGCCTGCTCGCTGTCATCCGCACCGTGGTCCGCGCCGAGCATGCCCGGCAGCAGGCCATGTTCCAGCGCCAGCAGCGCGAACACCGACTCGACGATGCCGGCGGCGCCCAGGGTGTGTCCGGTCCAGCCCTTGGTCGAACTCGCGTGCAGGTCGTTGCCGAACAGCGCGGCGACCGCGGCGGCTTCGATGCTGTCGTTCGCGGGCGTGGCGGTGCCGTGCAGATTCAGATAGCCCACCGCGTCCGCCGCGATGCCGGCGCGCGCGAGGGCGTCGCGCATCGCCAGCCGCGCGCCGAGGCCGTCGGGATGCGGTGTGGACATGTGGTGGGCGTCGCTGCTCTCGCCGTAACCGCACAGTCGCAGCGCGGCGTCGTCCGCGGCGTCGAGGCGTTCGACCAGCGCGTAGCCGCCGGCCTCGCCGAGGTTCAGGCCGTCGCGGCGGGCGTCGAAGGGCAGGCATCGGCGCTGCGACACCAGACCGAGCGCGTTGAATCCGAACAGCACGCTGCCGCAGAGGGTATCGATGCCGCCGACCAGCGCCGCGTCGACGACGCCGGCGTGGATCAGTCGCGCGGCCTGGGCGAAGACCTTGGCGCTGGACGAGCAGGCGGTGGCGACGGTGACGCAGGGGCCGCGCAGGCCGGTCATGCGCTGCACGAAATCGCCCGGCGAATGCGGGGTGTGCAGCCGCGGTTCGCGCAGGTCGGCCGGGAAGGCGTCGCCGTCGAGGCGCGTGTACGCCTCCTCGCTGGCGCCGATGCTGGCGGTGGACGTGCCGATCACCACCGCGATCCGCGCCGCGCCGTAGCGCGCGCGTGCGGCGGCGACCGCGTCGATCAGGCCGTCCTGTTGCAGGGCCAGCCAGGCCAGCCGGTTGTTGCGGCAGTCGAAGCGGGTCAGTTCGGGCGGCAGGCGCAGGTCTTCGAGGCCGGCGACGCGGCCGATCCAGGTCTCCAGACGGGCGTCGGCGGTGGCGCCGGTGCCGAAATCGTTGCGGCGCAGACCGCTGCGGAGCGCGCGCAGGGCCGCGGCCTGGGCGTCGCGGCCCGGGCCGAGGGCGGTGGTGGCGGTATGGGCGCGGATCGCCAGAGGCGTCATCGGGGACATGGAAAGCACTGCGTGGGCGCCGCTGAGCCGGGTTCTCGGAAGGACGCCGGAGTATAGCGGGCGGGGCGCGCCGCCCCGTCCCGCCGGGTATCCTGCACGGCCCGTGTCCGCCCGCGCCGCGAGCCGCCGCCGTGAGCCGTCTCGACCACCGCCGCCGTCTGTTCCTCGATCGCGATGTGCTGCATGCCGGCGTGGTCGCCGGCACCGTCTGCGTGCTCAGCGCCGGACTGGTGTATCTGGGCTACTTCGCCCATGTCGTGCGCACCGCGCGACGCGCCCCGACCGTGCCCGGACGCGGCGAGACCCTGCTGTTGTTCGGCAAGCACGCCCCGGGCGGCCGCCTCGACGCCGACTTCGCCGCGCGCATCGCCCGGACCGCGGATCTGTGGCGCCTGCAGCCGCCGCGGATGATCGTGCTGCTCGGCGGCAGTGCGCCGGGCCATCCCGCCGAAGCCGAGGTCGCGCATGCGGCGCTGCTGGCCGAGGGCGTGGCCGCGGATGCGCCGCTGCGGCTGGAGACCGCATCGCGCGACACCCTGCAGAACCTGCGCAATGCCCGCGTCCTGCTCGCCGGGACCGCGCATGGCGGCCCGGTCACCCTGATCAGCAGCCGCTACCACCTCGCCCGCTGCGCCCTGTTCGCGCGCCAGCTCGGGTTCGACTGGGAACTGTGCGCGGCCGAACCCGCGCTGCACTGGAACCCGGCGATGCTGCTGCGTCTCGCCGGCGAGGCCGCCTATGTCTGCTGGGTCGACCTCGGCACGCGCTGGGCGCGACTCATCGGCCATCGGCGGATGCTCGAACGGATCACCTGAACGCGCCCGCCGCCTTCCCGCCCCGCCGGCGGCGTGCCGCGGCCGCGAGCGGATGCGATCATCGCCCCTCCCAGGCATGCGCGCCGGCCGGCCGGCGCGGGAGAGGTGCATCATGATCCGTTCCTTGGCCCGCGCGCTCGTCACGCTCACGACCGGCGCCCTGCTGACCGGATGGCCGGTGCTGCCGGCCACCGCGCAATCGCCGCGGGTCTCCGAGGCCGCGCTGCACAAGGCGCAGGTCGAGGGCACGGCGCGGGTGGTGGTGATGCTGCAGGATCGCAGCCGTCCGCCGTCGCCGCGCGGCGTGCAGTTGCCGAAGCGTGCGACCGCGCCGGTCCTGCATCCGCGGGTCGAACCGCAGGTCGACGCGGTGCTGTCGGCGTTGCCGGCGATCGCGCGGACACGGGTCGAGCGCCGTTTCCAGCGGGTTCCGGCGATCGTGCTGCGGGCCGACGCGCGCACGCTCGAAGCGCTGTCGCGCGATCCGCGCGTGGTCCGGGTCGATCTCGACGTCGGCGGTTCCGGTGCGGGCGTGCCCGACGAATCGACGGTGCTGAACCGGCTGCACCAGATGCCCGAGCTCGGCGTCGGCGGCGCCGGAATGAAGGTCGCCATCATCGACACCGGCATCGATACCGATCACCCCGATCTGCGCACGCGCATCGTCGGTCAGCGCTGTTTCTGCAGTGTCGGCACCGGCTGTTGTCCCAACGGCACCAGCAGCCAGTCCGGCGTCGGTTCGGCCGAAGACGATCAGGGGCACGGCACCAATGTCGCCGGCATCATCGGTGGCGACGGCACGGTCGCGCCGCGGGGCGCGTTGCCGGCGGTCGGTCTGGTGGCGGTGAAGGTGATCGACCGCAACAACCGCTTCCAGTCCACCTCGGACGTGGTCGCGGCGCTGGACTGGATCGCCGGCGCGCATGCCGACGTCGACGCGGTCAATCTGAGTCTCGGCACCGATGTCCTGTTCGGCGGCGATTGCGACAACAACGCGGCGTGGAGCCAGGCGCTCGCGGTGGCGGTGGCCAATCTCAACGCGCTGGGCGCGGTGGTGACCGCCTCTGCCGGGAATCAGGGGAGCACCGGTTCGATGAGCGCGCCGGCCTGCATCCGCAACGTGGTGTCGACCGGAGCGACCTGGGATTTCACCGGCGGCCCGATCAGTTTCCTGTCCTGCAACGAGACCGCGACGGCGCCGCGCCAGATCGCCTGTTTCTCCAACCGGAATGCGGCCACCGATCTGTTCGCGGCCGGCGGTTTCGTGCGTGCGCCCGGCTTCACCGGTGGAATATCGAGTTATGCCGGCACCTCGCAGGCGGCGCCGATGGCCGCCGCCTGCGCGGCCGCGCTCAAGCAGGCCGCGCCGCTGAGCACGGTGGCCCAGCGGATGGAAGCGATGCGGCTTTCGCCCACGCGCGTCGCCGACCCGCTGGTGGCGCGCGACTATCCGTTCCTGGATTGCCGCGATGCCATGAAGCTGCTCAACCCGGGCATGTTCGCGCCGATCACGCTCGAAGGCGCGCGCCCGCGGTTGCCGCCCCGCGTCCCGCGCGCGCCCGGTGGTTGAACCGGGCGCACGCTCAAGCCTGCGCGTTGCGCCGCGCGTTCAGCGTTTCGCCAACTGCGCCGGCACGAACTGCTCGCGCACCGCCTTCGCCAGCAGGTCCGGCGGCAGCAGACCCTGATCGAGCAGGAAGTTGTTGAACGCGAGGCGATCGAATTTCCGGCCCAGCGCCAGTTCGGTTTCCGCGCGCAGTTCGAGAATGCGCGCGTAGCCGTAGAAATAGCTGCCGGCCTGACCGGGCGCGTTGAAGGTGTAGCGGTCCAGTTCCTGCCGCGCCATCGCCTTCGACAGACCGACATCCTCGATCAACACCTTCTCGGCGCGTTCGCGGTCGATCATGCCGAGATTGAGCATCGGATCGAGCATCGCCCGCGCCGCGCGCAGCAGCCGGAACTGCAGCGCGACCAGCTGGCCGTCCAGCGGTTCGTGCGGAATCATCTCGGCCTCGGCGTAGAGCGCCCAGCCTTCCACGTTCACCGAATTGAACGCGAACAGGGTGCGCGCCAGCGAGACGCCGCGTTCGACCATCGCGGTGAACTGCAGCTCGTGCCCGGGACGGCCTTCGTGCGCCGACAGCGTCCACGCCACCGACGGATAGTTGAAGTCGTCGTAGGCTTCGGCGCTGCCGCTGAGCGCGGGGTTGCTGATCGGCAGCACGAACTGGCCCTGCTGGCCGGTGTTGCCGACCAGCGGCGCCGGCAGGAAATGCGGCGCCGGCTGCGCCGCGCTTTCGGCTTCCGTGCCCAGGCGCATGATCATCGGCCGGTTCGGCACGTCGACGATGCGCTCGCGCTGGATGATCGGGTCGATCGCGTCGATCACGGTGCGATAGCGCGCTTCGAGCCGGTCGTTGGGGATGATGTCGCGCTTCAACGCGCGGATGACGCCGCGATAGTCGGTGGCTTCGAACCCTTTCTCCTTCGCGACCAGCGGCGCGAGCCGATCCATCGCCGCGCGGGTTTCCATGAACGCCAGACGCGCGCGCTGGATCAGCAGTTCCGGCGGAATGTCGATGCCCACCTGCTTGAGCTGCAGCGCGTACAGCTCCGGCGGCAGGCGGGTGTCGGTGCGCGCCTGCGGCAGCACGTCGCTGCGCACCCACGCGGTGTATTCGGCGATCTGCGCGTCCAGCGCCTTCAGCGCCGGTTCGCTGCCCTTCACCCGGTATTTCGCGAACAGTTCGCGGATGCCCTTGGCGTAGGTGTCGGCGTTGGCGAGCGCCTGTTCGACCTCGAGTTTCGTCGGCCGCAGCAGCGCGGCGTCGCCGGCGCGTTCTTCGTAGCGCTGGCGGGCGAGGGTGGTCAGCGGCGTGCCGTCGCGGGTCATGCCGACGTAGGCCTTCAGTCTATCGAGCGCGCGCGCGCGCCGCGCCGCGGGCGTCTGGTCGGACAACAGTCCGCGCAGACCGCCGAAGATCACCTGCGGCGCGTCGGTCCACGGCAGTTGCAGTCGTTCGGAGACCTCGCTGGCCTCGATCGCGTCGTCGGCCGCGGCGATCATGATCTCCAGATCCTGGCGGACGTTGTGATCGCGTTCGAGCCGCAGTCGTTCCATCAGGGTCGCGCGCGCCTCGGTGAGCGCGCGACGCAGGCGCGGACCGTTGTCCGGGCCGAGATCGGCGACCTTGTCGTCGTAACCGGGCACGCCGAAGAACGTGGCCGATTCGGGCTGGAAGCGCAGTTGCGCGGCGAGCAGATGCTGGGCGTATCCGTTGCTGGTGGCGACCCAGGCGGGAACCGCGCGGGTCGCGGCCGGCGTCGCGGTCGCGGCGGCGTGGGCCGGTGCCGCGGACAAGGGCACGGCGAGCGCGCCGCACAGCGCGGCGGCAAGAAGAAAGGGTTTCATCGGGGGATCTCTACGGAGGAGGACGGGAACGTACCCGGCGCGGGCGCGGGCGCCCAGCGTCGAAGGTCACGGCGGACGCCGGAACGGCGTCATGGCATTCATGTTGCACCGGTACCGGCGCAGAGCCTGAGAACGGCGCGTCGTCCGGACGCGGGACAGCGATCGCCGCGATCACGCGGATCCGGTTTCAACCCCGTTCAGCCGCATGCCGCGTTCAGCCGCTGTGAACGGTCGCGACGCGGCCGTGCGCGTGCATCGCGGAATCCCGCATCCGAAGACCCCAGGAGTCGCCCATGTCCATGTCGCCCATGTCCATCGTTCCCCGTATCGATCGCCCCTGCCCCCTCACTTCCGCCGAACAACGCGCCGTGGACGGTCATTGCGGCCACTGCGACCACGAGGTGGTCCGGCTCGACGGACTCGACGCCGAGGCCCGCCGCGCGGTGTTCGCCGCCGCCACCGGACCGGTCTGCGTGTCGTATCACGCGCCGCGTCGCGTCGGCCGCATCGGTGTCGCGATCGCCGCCACGCTCATCACCGCCGGCGCCTATGCCGCCGAACCGGCCACCTCGTCCGAACCGCGCCCCGCCGCACAGACCGAACGATCGGCGCCCACGACCGGCAGCCGCATCGCCCGCGAAGCCCCGCGCGATCTCGACGAAGTGCTGGTCGTCGGCGCGGTGAACGATCCGCAGGACGCGGCGCTGCCGGAAGACACGAGCACGCCGTCGTTGCCGACGCGGGAAGCGACAGCGCCGCGCACCGGCAGCCGCATCGCCCGTGAAGCGCCGCGCGATCTCGACGAAGTGCTGGTCGTCGGCGCGGTGAACGATCCGCAGGACGCGGCGCTGCCGGAAGATCGCAGCGTGCCGGCCCTGCCCGTGCGCGATGCGCTCGCCGCGGTGACGGAGGACGCCACCGCGATCGATGAAGACGACGTGCTGATCATGGGCGGCGTGTCGGACCCGGCCGCGGTCGAATGGATCGACACGTCCGTCGACACCACCGCCGAATTGCCGATGACGACGGAACCGGCCGCCGGCGACGGGCGTTGATCCGTCGCGGTGACGGACGACGCCGGCATCGTCGCGATGCCGGCGTTTCGTCGCGAGCGCGTTCACGCCCTGCCGAAGCGCCGCGCCCTCACCGCGCCGCAAGCCATCGGCCCGTACGATCGCTCCGCTTCGATCCGTTCGTTTTCAGTCGGTCTGCGCGACCGTGCGCCGGATGCCGGCCGCGTCGACGACGCGCAGATCGCGCATCGCGCGATTCAATCCGCGCAGGGCGTTCGGGTCGCCGTCGCCGACGATCAGCACGATGTGGCCCGCACCGAACGCACCCAGCGCCGCGTCGTAACTCACCCAGCGGCGGCCGTCCCAGACCTGCACCCAGGCGTGCGGACTGAACACGTGCGGTTGCCCGCTCATCCGTCCGGAATAGGCCAGACCGTGCGCGATCCGCGCCGGAATGCCCAGCGCGCGCGCGCCGGCCGCCAGCAGCACCGCGTATTCGGTGCAATCGCCGCCGCGCGCCTGCAGCGCGGTCGCGGCGTCGTGATAGTGGCGATAGTCGATCGGCCCGGTCATGTGCGCGCGCACTGCCGCGGTCAGCGTCTTCATCCGTGTGTGCACCGACAGTCCGCGACCGTGGCTGCGGGCGAAGGCGCGGACGTTGCGATCATCGCTGCGGACCCAGGCGTTGGCGCGCAGATAGCGCTGCAGATCGTCCGCCGACGGTGCGGTCTCGTCGCCGCAATCGGCGCAGACCGCGAGAGTGAGCGCGTCCCCGGACGCGGTCACGCGCTGCTCGCCGGTGTCGGGAAGGCGCCAGTCCTGCCCGTTCTCGAAACGCAGCCGGTAGCGGATTTCTCCGTTCAGCGCCGCGGGCGGCAACCGGTACGGCGATTTCACCAGCAGGCTGAGCAGGAAAGCGCGGGCTTCTTCGGTGGTCGGTGCCGGACGGGGCGATGGTTCGGCCATGGCCGGCAGCGTGGCCAGCAGCAGACCCAGCGCGAGCAGGGCGGGACGGGGATCGGGCATGACGCGACCTTGGCGGAAAGACCCTGCCGTGAACGCGCCGCACCGCGCGCCGGGGTTGGCGCCGCCGCCCTCGCGGCGACGCCGATGCAGGCACGCGGGTCCGGGCTCAGGGCCGCAGGCAGCGCGCCAGGAAGGCTTCGGTGAGGCGGTAGCGGTGCAGTGCATCCGCGCCGCGCAGGCCGTGCTTGGCGCCGGGATAGGTCATCAGCTCGAAGGCCACCGCGCGCTTCTGCAGCACGCTCATCAGCTTGGTCGAATTGCCGAACAGCACGTTGTCGTCGGCCATGCCGTGGATCAGCAGCAGCGCGCCCGGGCGGATGCCGTCGACGTGGGTGAACACGCTGGCCTCGCGGTAGCCGTCGGGATTGGCCTTCGGCAGATGCATGTAGCGCTCGGTGTAGTGGGTGTCGTACAGCGCCCAGTCGGTCACCGGCGCGCCGGACACGCCGCAGGCGTAGTCGTCGGCCGCCTTCGCCAGCAGCATCAGGGTCATGTAGCCGCCGTTGGACCAGCCGTGCACGCCGATGCGATCGCCGTCGACCCATGGCTGCGCGCGCAGCCAGGCCACGCCGGCCTGCTGGTCGGCGACCTCCACCGTGCCCTGCTTCCCGTACAGCGCGCCGCCGAAGGCCGCGCCGCGTCGCGGGGTGCCGCGGTTGTCGAGCGAGAACACCACGTAGCCGCGCTGGGCCAGATACTGGTTGAAGAAATGATCGCCGCGCCCCGGCCAGCTGTCGGTGACGGTCTGCGCCGCGGGGCCGCCGTAGACGTAGACCACCACCGGATAGCGCTTGGCGGGGTCGAAATCCGCCGGCTTCATCAGGCTGTAGTGCAGCGGCGTGACGCCGTCGGCCGCGGTCAGCGTGCCGAATTCCACCGGCCGGTGCGAGGCCATGTACTTCGCGTACGGGTGATCGGGTTTCGCCGGATCGTTGTCGACGAGATTCGCCACGAACGTCCCGTCGGCGCGATGCAGCGCGATCTGCGGCGGCGTGCGCGAGCTCGCGCTCGACCAGCTGTCGACGTAGACGCTGGCGTTTCTCGCGAAGCTGGCGGCGTGCATGCCCGGCGCGGTCGACAGCGTGCGGATCGCGCCGCCACCGAGCGGAACGACGTGCACGTGCGACTGCCGTGCATCGGCCTTGCCGTCGGCGGTGCGGCCGGCGCTGAAATAGACCAGCCCCCTGGCCTCGTCCACCGCGAGCAGGGCGTCCACCGGCCAATCGCCCCGGGTCAGCGGTTTCAGCTGTTTGCCGTCCGCGCTGGCCAGGTACAGATGCTCGAAGCCGCTGCGCTCGCTGATCCACAGGAAGCGGCCGTCCTTCAGGAAGCGCAGGCCGTGATGCAGCGGCACCCAGGTCTTCGCGGTCTCGACGATCAGCGTGCGTTGCGTGCCGGAGGCGAGTTCGACTTCGACCAGTTCCAGCCGGCGCTGATCGCGCGACTGGCGCTGGAAGGTGAGGTGCCGCGGATCGCGCCAATCCACGCGGACGAGGTAGATGTCGGGATCGGCCCCGAGATCGGCCCAGACAGGCGTCGCGCCGGCTCTCGGCGCGATCGTGCCGAGACGGATCGCGACGTTCGGATCGCCGGCCGCCGGATACCGCTGCTCGACGACCTCGGTGCGGTCCGGGTACACCTCGTAACGCTTCTGCACCGGGACCCGGGCTTCGTCGATGCGCGCGAACGCGATGGCGGAATCGTCCGGCGCCCACCAGTAGCCGGTGTGGCGGTCCATTTCCTCGTCGGCCACGAATTCGGCGACGCCGTTGCCGATCGTGTCGCCGCCATCGGTGGTCAGCTGCACTTCCGCGCCGGTGGCCAGATCGATCACCCACAGATTGCGGGCACGCACGAAACTGACGAAACCGCCCTTCGGCGAGACTTTCGGATCGGTGGCGAAGCCTTCACCGGTGGTGAGCCTGCGCACCGCGGCCTTGCCGGATTTCCCGAGGTCGTACAGATACAGTTCGCCGCCGAGCGGGAACAGCAGCGCTTTTCCGTCGGGCGACCACTGGTAGTCGACGATGCCCGACAGTGCCGCGGTGCGCTGGCGCTCGCGGCGCGCCTTCTCTTCGTCGCTGAGGACTTCCTCGCCCGGCAGCACGTCGGCGGAATCGACCAGCAGTGCGGTCGTGCGGGTCGCGACGTCGTAGGCCCACAGATCGAGCCGGTTGCGATCGCTGTCCTTGCCGCGCAGGAAGGTGATGCGCGAACCGTCCGGCGCGATCTGCGGTTTCAGCAGGGTCGGCCCCGACAGCGGCGCATCGCCGGTGATCGCTTCGAGGGTCAGGCCCTGTGGCGGCGGGGGCGTGCTGGCGTCGGCGAGTGCGGGAATGGCGAGCATGAGACAGAACAGGGCGGCGGACAGGCGCATGGCGGGGCTCGGGGATGCGGCAGGCCCGCAGCTTAGCCGCAACCGCGCGCCCTGTAGAGCGGCGCAGGGCGGGCCGATGCCCGTTCTGCGGAAGGAATCAGCGCCCGAACAACGCCTTGCGCGCGTCCTCGCTCAGCGGTTGACCGGCCTGCGGGTTCACCTGCTTCGTCAGCGCGTAGGCGCGCGCGGTCGCGGGACGGGCGCGGATCGCGTCGCACCAGCGGCGCACTTCCGGGTAGGGTTCGAGATCGATCGGCGCGGTCCGGTACGGATCGATCCACGGATAACAGGCCATGTCGGCGATGGTGTAGTCGTCGCCGACGAGGAAGGCGCGCCCGGCCAGGCGCTTGTCGAGCACGCCGAGCAGCCGGTTCGCCTCGCGCGTGTAGCGGTCGATGGCGTACGCGATCTTCTCCGGCGCGTAGACGTTGAAATGTCCGTATTGACCGGTCATCGGGCCGAGACCGGCCATCTGCCAGAACACCCATTCCAGCGCCGCGGTGCGTCCGCGCAGATCCTGCGGCAGGAAGCGGCCGGTCTTCTCGGCCAGATACAGCAGGATCGCGCCGGATTCGAACACGCTCAGCTGCGCGCCGCCGTCCGCGGGCGCGTGATCGACGATCGCGGGCATCCGGTTGTTCGGGGCGATCGCGAGGAATTCCGGCCGGAACTGTTCGCCGGCGCCGATGTTCACCGGCACGATCGTGTACGCCAGCGGCGCGCCGGCCTCGGCCAGCTCCTCCAGCAGCAGGGTGATCTTGTGGCCGTTGGGCGTGGGCCAATAGTGCAGGTCGATCATGGCGAGGGTCCGTGGATGCCGTCGGGGGGCGGACGGCCAGTGTACGCAGCCCGCATGACGTCTTCGGTGTCCCCTGCGCGACAGCGTGTCTCGCGGGCGCTTGGCGCTGTCCGGGGGACGCCGGTACCCTATGCCGGCTCTCCTGCCGGCCGCATGCCATGTCGAACGCTCCGAACGCTCCGCTCAACCCGCTGCCCCGCCTGATCTTCGCCTCGCGCTGGCTGCAGCTGCCGCTGTATCTCGGTCTGATCGTGGCCCAGGGCGTGTACGTGTTCCTGTTCCTCAAGGAACTGTGGCACCTGATCCACGACGCCAACACGCTCAGCGAGCAGGGCATCATGCTGATCGTGCTCGGGCTGATCGACGTGGTGATGATCTCCAACCTGCTGGTCATGGTGATCGTCGGCGGTTACGAGACCTTCGTTTCGCGCCTGAATCTCGAAGGCCATCCCGACCAGCCCGAATGGTTGAGCCACGTCAACGCCAGCGTGCTCAAGGTGAAGCTGGCGATGGCGATCATCGGCATCTCTTCGATCCATCTGCTCAAGACCTTCATCGAGGCCGGACAGCTCGGCCTGCCGCTGTGCACGCCGACGCTGATCGAAGCCGGCGCGCTGTGCACCAAGGCGACGTCCACCGGCGTGATGTGGCAGGCGATCATCCACGGCCTGTTCATCCTCTCCGCCATGGGCATCGCCTACACCGACAAACTGATGTCGGCGACCGCGTCGAAACACGCGCAGCACTGATCTGCGTCGATGCACGGCGGCCATCGGGCCGCCGTGAGCATGCGGCCCGCCCGGCGATTTCCGCTGGGGCGCCGCGCCCATCGCGTAGAATGCGCGGATGGATGTCTCCCACCTGCTCGACGGCCTGAACACCGCGCAGCGCGACGCGGTCAGCGCCGAACCCGGCCACCTGCTCGTGCTCGCCGGCGCCGGTTCCGGCAAGACCCGCGTGCTCACCCATCGCATCGCCTGGCTGCACGAGGTGCACGGCGTGCCGATGCACGCGATCTTCGCGGTCACCTTCACCAACAAGGCCGCGGGCGAGATGCGTCATCGCGCCGAATCGCTGCTGCCGGCCGGCAGTCGCGGCATGTGGATCGGCACCTTCCACGGTCTTGCCCATCGGCTGTTGCGCCTGCACTGGCAGGACGCGAAATTGCCGGAAGGCTTCCAGATCCTCGACAGCGACGATCAGCTGCGCCTGGTCAAGCGCGTGGTGCAGGCGCTGGAACTGGACGAGGCGCGCTTCCCGCCACGGCAGATCGCATGGTGGATCAACGCGCAGAAGGATGAAGGCCGCCGCCCGCAGCACATCCAGCCGGAGAAGGACGAGTGGGGCAGCGTGATGCTGCGCGCCTACACCCTGTACCAGGAGCGCTGCGAGCAGGCCGGTCTGGTCGATTTCGCCGAGATCCTGCTGCGCGCGCACGAACTGCTGCGCGATCATCCGCCGCTGCTGCAGCATTACCGCCAGCGTTTCCGGCAACTGCTGATCGACGAATTCCAGGACACCAACAGCCTGCAGTACGCCTTCATCCGCCTGCTCGCGGGCGACGACGGCCAAGTGTTCGTGGTCGGCGACGACGATCAGGCGATCTATGGCTGGCGCGGCGCCAAGGTCGAGCACGTCAACCGCTTCCTGCGCGATTTCCGGGACGCAAGAACCATCCGGCTGGAACAGAACTACCGTTCCAGCGCCAACATCCTCGACGCCGCCAACGCGGTGATCGCCCACAACCCGTCGCGGCTCGGCAAGAAACTGTGGACCGACAGCGGCGAGGGCGAGCCGATCGACCTGTACGCCGCGTTCAACGAGATCGACGAAGCCCGCTTCGTGATCGAACGCATCCGCCAATGGGTGCGCGATGGCGGCAGTCACGGCGAGACCGCGATCCTCTACCGCAGCAACGCGCAGTCGCGCGCGTTCGAAGAGACGCTGCTCGGCGAGCAGATCCCGTTCCGCGTCTACGGCGGCATGCGCTTCTTCGAGCGCGCCGAGATCAAGGACACCCTGGCCTATCTTCGCCTGATCGCCAACCGCGGCGACGACGCGGCCTTTGAGCGCGCGGTGAACACGCCGCCGCGCGGGATCGGCGAGCGCACGCTCGACGAAGTGCGCCGGCATGCGCGCGATCATGGTCTGCCGCTGTGGCGGGCCGCGGCGCGGGTCGCGCGCGGCGACGCCCTGCCCGCGCGCGCGCGCAACGCGCTGGCCGCGTTCGAGGCGCTGATCGAGGCCATCGCCGACGAGTCCACCGAGCTGCCGCTGAAGGACAAGATCGACCACGCGCTGGCGCGCTCGGCGCTGCGCGATCACTACGCCGCGCTGTCGAAGGGCTCGCTGGATTCGCGCACCGACAACCTCGACGAACTGGTGTCGGTGGCCTCGCGCTTCGTGAAGAGCGACGACGAGGAGACCGCGGCGCTCAGCGAACTGGTCGCTTTTCTCGCCTACGCCGCGCTGGAAGCGGGCGAAGGCCAGACCGAGGCCGGCGAGGACGGCGTGCAGCTGATGACCCTGCACAGCGCGAAGGGCCTGGAGTTCCCGCTGGTGTTCCTGGTCGGGCTGGAAGAAGGTCTGTTCCCGAACAACAAGTCCGTCGATGAAGTCGGACGGCTGGAGGAAGAGCGCCGTCTGGCGTACGTCGGTATCACCCGCGCGCGACAGAAGCTGGTGATCAGCTACGCCGAGGCGCGCCGCCTGCACGGGCAGGACATGTACGGCCTGCCCTCGCGCTTCCTGCGCGAGATCCCTTCGGCGTTGATCCATGAGGTGCGGCCGAAGCTGCAGGTCTCGCGACCGATGTACCAGGCGCAACCGCGCCGGAACTGGGGCCACGCCTCGCTGCAGGAATCGCCCGGCCTGCGCCTGGGCCAGAACGTGACCCACGCCAAATTCGGCGCCGGCGTCGTCACCGACATCGAAGGCAGCGGCGCGCATGCCCGCGTGCAGGTCAATTTCGACGACGCCGGCAGCAAGTGGCTGGTCCTGGCGTATGCGAATCTGCAACCGGCCTGACGAGGTTCGTAGGGCGGACCCTGGCCCGCCATTGCATCCATTCCGTTGTCACGGACAATGATCGAAACCGTTTCGCCGGTTCAGCGGCGCGAGCGGTCATGTCGCAATGGCGGGCCAGGGCCCGCCCTATCACGCCGCCTTGCCATGAGTGATCAACGATGACCGAACACGCCGAACCCGATGCTCCGCAGGAAGATTTCCTCCGCGTCCGCGACTACCTCACTGATCTTCAGGACCGCATCTGCGCGGCGATCGAAGGCGCCGACGGCGCGGCGACCTTCAAGCAGGATGTGTGGGAGCGCGCGGAAGGCGGCGGTGGGCGCACGCGGGTGCTGCGCGACGGCGCGGTGTTCGAACAGGCGGGGATCGGGTTCTCTGACGTCTCCGGCACGAAACTGCCACCGTCGGCCACCGCGGCGCGGCCCGAACTCGCGGGTGCCTCGTGGCGTGCGGTCGGCGTGTCGCTGGTGTTCCATCCGCGCAATCCGCATCTGCCGACGACGCACGCGAACGTACGCCATTTCCGTGCATTCAAGGAGGGCGAAACGGTCGCCTGGTGGTTCGGCGGCGGTTTCGACCTGACCCCGTTCTATCCAGTGGACGAGGATGTGCGCCATTGGCACCGGGTCGCACGTGATCTGTGCGAACCCTTCGGCGGACAGGCGCGCTACGACGCGCACAAGCGCTGGTGCGACGAGTATTTCTTCCTCAAGCACCGCAACGAGACCCGCGGCGTCGGCGGCCTGTTCTTCGACGATCTGCACGAGGATTTCGAACGCGATTTCGCCTATCAGCGCGCGGTCGGCGACGGCTTCCTCGATGCTTACCTGCCGATCGTCGAACGCCGCAAGGACGCGCCCTACGGCGAGCGCGAGCGCCAGTTCCAGCTGTATCGGCGTGGCCGCTACGTCGAATTCAATCTGGTCTTCGACCGCGGCACCCTGTTCGGCCTGCAGTCCGGCGGTCGCACCGAATCGATTCTGATGAGCCTGCCGCCGCTGGTGCGCTGGGAATACGGTTACACGCCCGAGGCCGGCAGCGATGAAGCGCGGTTGATGGCGTATCTGCAGCCGCGCGACTGGCTCGCCGAGGTTCCGTAGGAGGCCCGCTTCCGTAGGAGGCATGCTCTCGTAGGAGGGCCTTCAGGCCCGAGCTCTTTTGCGTGAGTGAGCGTCTTCGCACTGGAATTCGCAGGGGGCCTTCCGAAAAGCTCGGGCCTGAAGGCTCTCCTGCGAAGTCCGCCGATTGATCGTTGTCAGCCGCAGGCGCGGCTTCGATCTCGTCGCGCTTTCGGTTCGTCCTGGGCCGGCCTGAAGACCGCTCTACCGGGTGGACGATTCTTCGTCCGCCAGGAGGAGGCTGATCCGGCCGTTGGTTTCCAGCGTCGCCACCCGGATGCGCTCGATCTCGCTGCATCCGGCCTCGCGCATGGCTTCGAGGAAATCGGCGTTGCTCACCAGCTCGCGGCGCAGCACGTCGCGGAACACCTTGCCGTCGCGCGCGAGCACGACCGGCTCGCCCTCGATCCATCGACGCGCGCGCGGACTGCGCGCCGCCACGAAGGCCACGCCGTAGTTCAGCGCGATCAGGCAGACCGCGAGCAACGCCGCGCCTGTCAGCGAGTTGTCGCCGCCGTTCAATCCGTTCTGCACCGCGTTGCCGATCAGGATCAGCAGCACCAGATCGAAGGGTGTGAACTGCCCGACCGCGCGTTTGCCGGAGACGCGCACCAGCAGCATCACCAGCAGATAGATCGCGACCGCCCGCAGCACGAACTGCCACCAGGGTGCGGACAGGCTCAGGACATCGTGCATCGCGGATTCCTCGGGCGAGAGGCGCAGTGTCGTTGGCGGTCGCGCAAATAAAAAGCCCCGCAGGTGGGGGAACCGGCGGGGCTTGGAACGTGACTTGGGGAGAGTCGTTCGTTCCGGGGACCACCCCAGGGGAGTGGGTGGTCGACGACAGACGTTGCATCTGTCGCAAGTAGTTGACCACGGTTGCCGCGGAGAGTTCGTAAAGATTCCGATACGTCACCGGCCGGATTCAGGACGGATTCATGCCCTGTGCAAGGTTCGTTCAGTTTCGCGGAAAAACCCGGGAAAAACCTGTCGAAACCGACAGGTTGGATCGGCTGGGCACCCTGTCGAAAGTCACAGGTGCGCCAGCCGGGCCCCGGATGGCGACGACGACAAACGCGTCGCCACGCGCACCGAAGTCGAAGCGCGATGGTGTTGCTTTCAATGCGCCACAACACGCCGACCTGAAGTCCGATCGCGGTTTTTCAGTGAGCCTCATCCCAATTCGCCCCCACGCCCGAATCGATCACCAGCGGCACCCGCAGTTCCGCCGCGGCCGCCATCCGCCGGGTGACCTGCGGGATGAGGGTGTCGACGAAATCGGCGTCGCATTCGAACACCAGTTCGTCGTGCACCTGCAGCAGCATCTTCGCTTCGCCTGCATGCTTCGCGATCCAGCCGTCGATCTCGATCATCGCGCGCTTGATGATGTCGGCGGCGGTGCCCTGCATCGGCGCGTTGATCGCGGCGCGTTCGGCGCCGGCGCGCAGGCCCTGGTTGCGGGCGTTGATGTTGTCCAGGTAGAGACGGCGCCCGAAGACCGTTTCGACGTAGCCGCGTTCGTGCGCTTCCTTGCGCGTACGTTCCATGAACTCGCGTACGCCGGGATAACGGTTGAAGTACAGCGCGATGTAGTCCTGGGCCTCGCCGCGGCCGATGCCCAGTTGCTTCGCCAGACCGAAGGCGCTCATGCCGTACATCAGGCCGAAATTGATCGCCTTGGCGGCGCGGCGTTCGTTGCCGCTCACGTCATCCAGCGATTTTCCGAACACTTCCGCGGCGGTGGCGCGATGGATGTCGGCGCCGGCGGCGAAGGCGCGCAGCAGGCCCGGATCCTCGGACAGATGGGCCATGATCCGCAGTTCGATCTGCGAATAGTCGCAGGCGACCAGCTTGCGCCCCGGCGGCGCGATGAAGGCCTTGCGGATGCGGCGACCGTCCTCGGTGCGGATCGGGATGTTCTGCAGGTTCGGATCGTTGGACGAGAGGCGGCCGGTAGCGGCGCCCGCCTGGTGATAGCTGGTGTGCACGCGGCCGGTGTCGGGATTCACCATCTCCGCGAGTTTGTCGGTGTAGGTGCTGCGCAGTTTCGCCAGACCGCGGTATTCGAGGATGATCCGCGGCAGTTCGTGCTGGTCGGCGATCGCTTCCAGCGCTTCCTCGTTCGTCGAGGGTTGGCCGGTGGGCGTCTTCACCAGCGCCGGCAGTTTCAGTTCGTCGAACAGCAGCGCCTGCAACTGTTTGGGCGAATCGAGGTTGAAGGTGCGGCCGGCCAGTTCGGTGGCCTTCTGCTGCGCGGCCAGCATCCGTCGCGACAGATCGGTGCTCTGCCGGCGCAGTTCGTCGGCGTCGATCAGGATGCCGTTCGCTTCCATCCGCGTCAGCACCGGCACCAGCGGGACCTCGATCTCGCGATACACCTTCTCCAGCGCCGGTTCGGTGGCGAGTTTAGCCGACAGCACGCGATGCAGGCGCAGGGTGATGTCGGCGTCCTCGGCGGCGTAGCGGGTGGCGTCGTCGATCGCGACCTCGGAAAACGGGATCTGTTTCGCGCCCTTGCCGGCCACGTCCTCGAACTTGATGGTGTCGTAGCCGAGATAGCGCTTGGCCAGCGAGTCCATGTCGTGACGGGTCGCGCTGGAATTCCAGACGAAACTTTCGAGCATGGTGTCGTCGTGGTAACCGTCGACCGCGACATCGTGGCGACGCAGCACGTGCAGATCGTATTTGCCGTGCTGGCCGAGCTTGCGATGGCGCGGGCTTTCCAGCAGCGGTCGCAGCGCGTCGAGCGTCTCGCGCAGGTCGAGCTGCGCCGGCGCGCCGGGATAGGTGTGGCCGACCGGGATGTAGCAGCCGTTGCCCGGTGCGGTGGAAAAACTCAGGCCGACCAGATTCGCCTGCAGCGCGTCGAGCGCGTCGGTTTCGGTGTCGAAGGCGAATTCGTCGGCGGCTTCGAGCAGCGCGATCCACGCCTCCAGCCGCTCGCGGGTCTGCACCGATTCGTAATCGCCCTTGACCGACAGCGAGGGATCCGGCGCGTCCTCCGGCGACTGCGCGCCCCGCGCGAAGCCGGCGGCGGTATTGCGCAGACTGGCGTTGTCCGCGCCGGACGCGGAGGCTTCGCCGGTACCGCCGAGTTCCTTCAGCGCCTGATTGAAACCGTAGCGCGCGTACAACCGGCGCAGGTCCTCGACATGGCGCTCGCGCAGTCCCAGCGAGGACGGGCCGCCATCGAGTTCGACATCGGTCTTGATCGTCGCCAGTTGCCTGTTCAGCGGCAGCCGATGCAGTGCGGCGCGCAGGTTCTCGCCGAGCTTGCCCTTGAAGCCGTCGGCGTTGGCGATGACGCTGTCGAGATTGCCGTATTCGTTGAGCCACTTGGCCGCGGTCTTCGGGCCGCATTTCTCGACGCCCGGAATGTTGTCGACACTGTCGCCCATCAGCGACAACAGATCGACCACCTGGTCGGCGCGCACGCCGAACTTGTCGATCACCGCGGCATCGCTGTCGAGTCGGCTGCCGGTCATGGTGTTGACCAGCGACACGCCCGCGCCGCTGTCGAGCCGACGCACCAGCTGTGCGAAATCCTTGTCGCCGGTGGAGATGGTCACGTCGATGCCTTCGCCCGCGGCCTGCAGCGCCAGCGTGCCGATCACGTCGTCCGCCTCCACGCCCGGCACGCGCAGGATCGGGATGCCCAGGGCCTGCACGATCTCCATCATCGGTTCGATCTGCGCGCGCAGATCGTCGGGCATCGGCGGCCGGTGCGCCTTGTACTGCGGATCGAGGGCGTCGCGGAAGGTCGGTCCGGAGGCGTCGACCACGAACGCGAGGTACTCCGGTTGTTCCTTGAGATGTCCGCGCAGCATGTTGACCACGCCGAACAGCGCGCCGGTCGGCTCGCCCTGGGGATTGCTCAGCGGCGGCAGCGCGTGGAATGCGCGGAAGAGATAGGAGGAACCGTCGATCAGGAGAAGTCGTTTCATTCGCGGATTCTACTCCCCGTCCGCCGCCGCAGAAGCGCCGTCGCCGACACGTTCCGGCGGCGTGGATCGACGTATGATGAAACTTCCCCCGGCTGCCGGAGATCGCCATGCGCCATGTCTGCCTGTTCGCGCTTCCCGCGCTGTTGTTCCTCGGCGGATGCGCCACCACCGGCGGCGATCCGCTCGCCGGCCTCCCGCCCGATGCGACCGCCGCGACCCGGACGATGGAGAACGGCGATGTCGTCACCGAATACCGTGTCTCCGGCCAGTTGCGGGTGGTCAAGGTGCAGCCGAGGCGCGGCCCGGCCTACTACCTCCAGGATCACAACGGCGATGGCCGCATCGACGAGGACAAGAACGTCTCGCCGGTGTATTTCAAGTTGTTCGAGTGGTGAAGTCCGTGCGCATGCGCCGTTCATCGTGGCTCCTCTGCGTCGTGTTCTGGTGCGCGCCCGCGTTCGCCTGCATCAATGCGATCGGCACGGATCGCGAGGGCCGCCGGTTCGAGCCGATGGGCTACACCGGCGAGGACCTCGTCGCATCGCTGAATCCGCCCGAGGATCGCGCGTCCAGGGCGTATCGCGTCGAACACGAACGCGAAGCCATCGCCGCCGCGCGCAAGGCGCCGGATCTGCGCACGCTCACCGACCTGGGCATCGTGCTGATCCGCCGAGGTCGTCATGCCGATGCCGTGCGTCTGTTCGTCGACATCGAGCGTCTGTATCCCGGCCGCTATCAGACGGCGGCCAACCTCGGCACGGCGCTGGAGCTGCTGGGGCGGGACGCGACCGCGCTGCGGTGGATCCGGATCGGCATGCGTCGCAATCGCGACGCCCACGAGGGCACCGAGTGGCTGCATGCGCGGATCCTGGAAGCCAAGCTCGCGTTGCGGCACGACCCGTCCCATCTCGCGGCGCGATCGGTGGCCGGGATCGCGTTCGCGCCCGTGGCGCTGCCGGATCTGCCGACGGTGTATCCCCCGGGCAATGATGGTCGTCCGGTGGCGCCTGACGAGTTGAATCTGGCCTTCACCTACCAGCTCGCGGAGCGGCTGGATTTCGTGAAGCCCGAGGACCCGATCGTCGCCGATCTGGTCGAGGACTGGGCCACCCTGCACCTGGCCGGCGGTTCGGTCGAGAGCGCGGACGCGCTCTATCGGCTGGCGCTGCGTTACGGCGCCGCCCCGACCCCGTTGCTGCGCCAGCGGCAGGCGAAGGCGCGCGAGATTCTCGCTGCCGATCGTGGTGCGGGTGATGGTGAATGCCCAATCTGCGAACACCTGGAACCGCCACCGCCACCGCGACGATAGCGGGCGAGCGCTCACGCCACCCGCGCGCACACCCACGCATCCACCCGCGTCACGCCCGCGCGCAGCAGCGCGTCGGCGGCGGCGTGCAGGGTGGCGCCGGTGGTCATCACATCGTCGACCAGCGCCACGTGCGCGGGCAGGGCGACCCCGGGTCGCACCGCGAAGGCGCCGCGCAGATTGCGGCGGCGGGTGGGGGCATCGAGGCGCGACTGCGGTGCGGTCTCGCGCACCCGCGCCAGCAGGTCGTCGCGCAGGGGGAGCCCCAGGGCGCGGGCCAGAGGGGCGGCCAATTCGAGCGTCTGATCGAATCCGCGGGCGCGCAGCCGGGTCCGGTGCAGGGGCAGCGGGACGATCGCCTGCGGCCGTGGCGCGGCGGCCAGGGCCTCGGCCATGAGCGCGGCGCAGTGCCGGCCGGCGGCCAGATCCTGGTGGAACTTCAGCCGCGGCAGCAGGCGGTCCAGCGGGCGTTCGTAGCGGAAGACGGGCCGGGTTTCGGTGAGCGGCGGCGGACGCCGCAGGCAATGCCCGCAGGCCGGCGCCGGTGCCGGCAGGGGCAATCCGCAGCGCCGGCAGGCGCAGTGGTTCCAGGGCAGGTCGCGGAGGCAGGCGGGGCAGAGCCCGGCATCGACCCCGGCCGGTTCGCGGCAGACCAGGCAATGCGCCGGCCACAGCCGTCCGGTCAGGGCGGCGAGGCGGCGCAGCAGGGGCGGAAGATCGAGGTTGACAGGGATGGGCATGCTTTCCAGACTGCCCGTCCCGCTCTGTCGCGTCTGTCAGGAAACCCCGATGTCCGTCGTCAGTCCTTCCGGCACCCTGCGTCATGACTGGAGCCGTGCCGAGGTGGAAGCGCTGTTCGCGCTGCCCTTTCCGGTATTGCTGCAGCGGGCCGGCGAGACCCACCGCGTGCATTTCGACCCGACCGAGGTCCAGGTCAGCACCCTGCTGTCGGTGAAGACCGGCGGCTGTCCCGAGGATTGCGCCTACTGCCCGCAGGCGCAGCGCTACGACACCGGGGTCGAGGCGACGAAGCTGATGGACACCACCGTGGTGGTGGAGAAGGCGCGTCAGGCCAAGGCCGCCGGCGCCTCGCGCTTCTGCATGGGCGCCGCCTGGCGTTCGCCGAAGGACCGCGACATCCCGAAGGTCGCCGAGATGATCCGCGAGGTGAAGGCGCTGGGGCTGGAGACCTGCGCCACCCTCGGCATGCTCAGCGGCGAACAGGCGACCGCGCTGAAGGCGGCCGGCCTCGATTACTACAACCACAATCTCGACACCTCGCCGGAGTTCTACGGCGACATCATCCGCACCCGCGAATACCAGGATCGTCTCGACACCCTCGCCCACGTGCGCGACGCCGGCATGAAGACCTGCTGCGGCGGCATCGTCGGCATGGGCGAGACCCGCCGCCAGCGCGCGGCGTTCCTGCAGACGCTGGCCAATCTGCCGGCGCACCCGGATTCGGTGCCGATCAACCGTCTGGTCCAGGTCGAGGGCACGCCGCTGCACGGGACGGTCGAGCTCGATCCGTTCGAGTTCGTGCGCACGATCGCGGTCGCGCGCCTGCTGATGCCGGCCTCGATGGTGCGGCTGTCCGCCGGTCGCGAGAGCATGAGCGACGAACTGCAGGCGCTGTGCTTCCTCGCCGGCGCCAATTCGATCTTCTACGGCGAAAAACTGCTGACCACCGGCAATCCCGACACCGAACGCGATCTCGCGCTGTTCGAGCGGCTCGGCCTGCGGCCGATGCCGGTGGTGGAATCCACGAACACCGTCCACGCCGACATCGTCGACACCGCCCCGCCCGGGACCGGCGACGATCCGCCCTGCATCCGAGCTGCCTGACCGAGCCCCCCCCATGACCCGCCCGCGCCTGACCGAACGCATCCTCGCCGCCCGCGTGCAACGCACGATGCAGGGTCGCGTTCGCCAGCGACGCACGATCACCCGGCGCGACGGCGTGCGCTGCGAAGTCGACGGTCGCTGGCTGACCAACTTCGCCGGCAACGACTATCTCGGCCTGGCGCAGCACTTCGGCGTGGTCGACGCGCTGCAGTCGAGCGCGGCGCGCGACGGTGTCGGCAGCGGCGCGTCGCATCTGGTCTGCGGTCACCACGCCAGCCACGACGCGCTGGAAAAGGAAATGGCCGACTGGCTCGGCGCGCCGCGCGCGCTGCTGTTCGGCAGCGGCTACATGGCCAATCTCGCGGTGATGCAATCGCTGCTCACCGAGGACGATGTCTGCGTGCAGGACCGGCTGAACCACGCCAGCCTGGTCGACGCCGCGCGCCTCGCCGGCTGCAAGCTGCGCCGCTATCCGCACGTCGATGCCGAAGGCGCGCTGCGTCAGCTGCGCACGGTGCCCGAAGGCGTGGCGATGCTCGCCACCGACGGCGTGTTCAGCATGGACGGCGATGTCGCGCCGCTGCGCGAACTGTCGCTGGTCGCGAAGGTGCAGCAGGCGCTGATGTACGTCGACGACGCCCACGGCGTCGGCGTGATCGGCCCCGAAGGCCGCGGCTGCGCCGCGGATGCCGGGCTCGAACCCGCCGGCCTGCTGCAGCTGGCGACCCTCGGCAAGGCGCTCGGCGGCTACGGTGCGGTGGTCGTCGGCAGCGACGAGATCATCGGTCATCTCGCCGAGACCGCGCGCCCCTACCTCTACACCACCGCGCTGCCGCCGGCCCAGGCCGCGGCCACGCTGGCGGCGGTGAAACTGGCGCGCCGCGACCACTGGCGTCGCGAGAAGCTGCAGAGCCTGATCGCCCATTTCCGCCAGATCGCGCTGTTCCGCGACCTGCCGCTGCTGCCGTCCTCCGGCCCGATCCAGCCGCTGATGTGCGGCGACGAGAAGCGCGCGATGGCGCTGGCCACCGCGCTCGAAGCGCAGGGCTTCTGGGTGCCGGCGATCCGCCCGCCGACCGTGCCCGACGGCAAGGCGCGCCTGCGCATCACCCTGTCCTCGCTGCACACCCAGGCCGAAGTCGATGCGTTGATCGACGCGCTCAGCTGGGCCCGCGATGCGGTGCAGATGGGCTACGGCGCAGGCTCCGCGGTGGCATGAAGGCGGTGGCATCGGCCCTGCCCGGAGACCGCGACGCGCGCGTTCCGGTCTGGATGGCGCTGTCGGAACTGTATCTCGACAACGACGTCGCCTGCGCCCACGACGCCATCGCGCGGACGCTCGCGGCGTCGCCGTATTCGCTCGAGGCGCTGCACCGCATCCTCGTCGACGAGGTGCATCCGGCGTTGCACACCAATCTTCTCCAGGTCGCCGGCGAATGGGCCGGTTTCGACGAGGCCTGGCTGATCGCGCATCTGCGTGCGGTCTGCGCCCGGCCGCTGTGGCGACGTCGGCTGTCGCGGCTGAGCCTCGGTCTGGTCCGCGACGATTGGCAGGCGATCGCGGCGAAAACGCGCGACGCGAGAGCGACCGCGACGGAAAGCGCAGTGGCGGGAACCGGTTCGGCCCAGGACGCATGACCCCGACACTGCACGCGACGATCAGCGGCCACGGCCCGCCGCTGGTCCTGATCCACGGCTGGGCGATGCATGGCGGCGTGTTCGCGCCGCTGGTCGAACGCCTGCGCGATCGCCACACCCTGTACCTGATCGATCTGCCCGGACACGGCCTGAGCCGCGACGATGCGACTCCGCTCGCGTTCGACGCGGTCTGCGACGCGATCCAGGCGCAGGTGCCGGTCGCGCCGTGGATCGGCTGGTCGCTCGGCGGCATGTTCGCCCTGCACGCGGCGGTGCGCGACCCGCAGCGCGTGCCGGCGCTGGTCGCGCTGTGCAGCAGTCCGTGCTTCGTGCGCGGCGATGCCTGGCGTTACGGCGTGTCGGCGGCCATCTTCCGCGACTTCGCCGCCGGACTGGCCGGCGACTACCGCGCCACCCTCGACCGTTTCGTCGCGCTCGAAGCGTTCGGCTCGGATCATGCGAAGGAAGAGATCCGCGAACTGCGCGGCGAACTGTTCGCGCGCGGTGAACCGGCGGCGCGGGTGCTGATCGATGGCCTGCACATCCTCGAAACCGCCGATCAGCGTCCGCTGCTGCCGCAACTGCGCGTGCCGAGCCTGTGGCTCGCCGGACGCCGGGATCGTCTGGTCGATCCGCGCGCGATGCGCGAGGCCGCCGCGCTCATCGCGCATGCCGGGCATGCGCCGGCGCGCTTCGCGGAGATCGAACACGCGGGACACGCGCCGTTCCTGACCCATGCGGACGAAGTCGTCGCGCATCTGCGAGACTTCCTCCTCGACGTTTCCCGGCGCGACGCCTCCGGCGCGGTCACGGAGCCCGCATGAGCGATCTGTTCGACGCCCGCCAGGTCCGCCGCGCGTTCTCGCGCGCTTCCGCCAGCTACGACGGCGCGGCGAAGCTGCAGCACGAGATCGAATCGCGGCTGCTCGAATCGCTCGATTACTACAGCGAACACCGCGCGCCCGACGCGAACGCGCCCGCAGTGGTCGTCGATCTCGGCTGCGGCCCGGGCAGCGCGGCCCGCGCGATGCAGCGGCGCTGGCCGAAGGCGCAGGTGTTCGCGCTCGATCTGGCGTTGCCGATGCTGCAGCGACAAGCGGACGAGGGCGGCCTCGCGCGGACCCTCGCGCGGATGCTGCCTGGCGTCGCCGCGCGCACGCCCGCGCGCGTCTGCGCCGACGCGCGCGCGCTGCCGCTGGCCGAGCACAGCGTCGATCTGCTGTTCTCGAATCTGTGCCTGCAGTGGATCGAGGATCTGCCCGCGGTGTTCGCCGGGTTCCGCCGCGTGCTCAAGCCGGGCGGCATGCTCGTGGTCTCGACCTTCGGCCCGGACACGCTGTACGAACTGCGCGGCGCGTTCGCCGGTGCCGACGCGGTGCCGCACGTCAGCCCGTTCGCTTCGATCGCGCAGTTCGGCGATGCGCTGATCGGCAGCGGTTTCCGCAATCCGGTGCTCGATCGCGACGAACTGGTGACCCGCTACGACGATCTGCCGACGCTGATGCGCGAACTGCGCGCGATCGGCGCCACCAACGCGCTGCACGCACGCCGCCACACGCTCACCGGCAAGGCCCGCTTCGCCGCCGCCGCGAACGCCTACGAACCGCTGCGCGACAACGGCCGCCTCCCGGCCACATGGGAAATCATCACCGCCCTCGCCTGGGCACCCGAACACGGCGTCCCGATCCGCGAAGGCGGCGAGGACGTGGCCCGCTTTCCGGCGGGCGGGATTCCGGTGCGGCGCCGCTGATCGCGTACCGCCGCTCTCGTAGAGCGGGCTTGTCTCGCCCCATCTCCGTAGAGCGGGCTGACCCGCCTGCGGCTGTTGAAGGCCAGCCCGCTGCATGCCATCCACATCCAATCGTCGATCACCGATCGAGCGGACTCAACACCCCGCCCGCCCCGCGATTGAGCACATGCGTGTAGATCTGCGTCGTGGTCACATCCTTGTGCCCGAGCAGTTCCTGCACCGTGCGGATGTCCGAACCCGACTCGAGAAGATGCGTCGCGAAACAATGGCGTAACGTGTGCGGGCTGACGGGCTTGTCGATGCCAGCCGTACGTGCGGCGGACGACACCGCCCTCTGCAGCAGTTTCTCGTCGAGATGATGCCGGCGTTCCCGTCCATCGCGCGGATCGATCGACCGCCGCGAAGCCGGAAACAGGTACTGCCATGCCGTCAGCTTTGGCGCGTTCGGATACTTGCGCGCCAATGCATGTGGCAACCACACCTCACCAAAACCCGCTTGCAGATCGCGCGCATGGACCAGTCGAGCCGCTTCGATCTGCAACCGAAGCGCCTCGCGCAGGCTGGCGGGCAGCACCGTCTTGCGATCCTTGCCGCCCTTCCCCTCGCGCACCGTGATCTCGTTGCGTTCGAAATCGAGATCCTTGATCCGCAGCCGCATGCACTCCATCAATCGCAATCCACTGCCGTACAGTAAACCCGCCATCAGCGCGTCGCGACCCGATAACTGCCGCAGCACCGCTGCCGTCTCTCCCCGCGACAGCACCACCGGCAGACGCCGTTGCTGCTTCGCACGCACCACATTCTCCATCCAAGGCAAGCGGATCCCCAGGACCTCGCCATACAGAAACAGCAGTGCCGACAGCGCCTGATTCTGTGTGCTTGAAGCGACATGATCTTCGGTCGCCAAGCGAGACAGGAAGCGCTCCACCGCTACCCCGTCAAGTTCTCGCGGGTGTCGACGGCCGTTAGCGTAGATATACCGGCGGATCCAGTAAAGATACGCCTTCTCCGTGCGCAGACTGTAGTGTTTCAGCCGCAAACGGTTGCGAACTTCGTCCAATAGACGCGGCCCATGAATACCAACGCCATTCGCCGCAGGGGCTGCGTTCTTCGCAGATATCGGGGCCTTTTCGCCGTGATAAGACATATCGGGGTGTCCTTGCCGTGTATTCCAGCAAGGTGACACCGAGCGTCGGCCGGTGGTATAGGACTATGGCACTGATTCTTGTAGGATTTTCCCGATTGACCGCCCGATCTGGCTGTGGAAGCCTCGGCGTTTCACCCCAATTTGGGGTCTACTTGTAGTTAGGCAACCATAGGAAGAAATTCGGATGTCAAGGATTTTGGTCAGGCGATTCAAGGAACTTGAAGATCAACTATCACCTCTCATGCCCCTTTCATTTGGGCTCCAAGTTTCTGGTCTGGCGGAAACAAAGCAGTCTGTAGCTGAAGACTTTCTACTGAACTGGAGCGTCAAAGCGAAAAATATAATCGTAAAGTCATGCGGAGAAGATTCTCAGCACTTTAAGGAATTCGAGAAAGCTCAGAAGCGCACAAGCTTTGACAATACTTTTTCCGCACTTAGAAGGCTAGCTGCAGTTTTCTTAGCGGCAAAAGAAGATTTTGAAGGTGGCTATGTAAAATCGTTCAAATCGTTGATTCAAGCTGAAGTATTTGATGATGAACTTGAACAGGCAACCGAACTGCTAAATTCAGGCTACCAATCCGCAGCAGCGGTAATTGCAGGAACTGTCTTGGAGTCAACCCTGAGAAGCTAATGCTTAGCCCAGAACATTCCACTTGGGAAGATGGATAAAATGAATTCGGATCTTACAAAAGCTGGCGTATACAACAGCCTTGTGCAGAAAAGAATTACAGCAATGGCAGCAGTAAGAAATAGCGCCGCACATGGTAAAAATACTGATTTCACAAGTTCAGACGTGAAATCAATGATTGATGACGTAAGGCGATACATCGAACAGCACATGACTTGAAAATTATCAGGTGGTTGCCTAACAATTCGTTCAAGCCGACCCCGCATCGTGGCGTCGGCCACGTGCCTGCGCTACGCTAGCACGCGTCCGCCGCCCCGCTGCGGGGCGGCTTAACTCAGGCGTTAGGCCTACAGGGGAAGTATGTCGCACATCATTGCACTGCAAGGACGCGCAAGTTCTGGCAAGACCAGCACGCTCGTTCAGGTTTTCAAAGATCTTCAAGCTACGTACCCGGCCGCAACTGTTCAATTGCTTGGCGGCAGAAGAGACATTAAGGTGATGTTGCTCGGTGTCAACGGCAAGATTGTCGGCATTGAGAGTCAAGGCGACCCAAACTCGCGTCTGGAGAAAAGCCTTTCTGACTTTCTTAAAGCAAAGTGCGACATCATCTTCTGTGCCTGCCGTACGAGCGGCATGACCGTTGACTGGGTCAAAGCACTATCGCCCAAACACAATGTTCATTTTGTGCAGCAAGAACGCGCAACTAGTGGGCATGCTAAAGCCAATTCTGCAATGGCCGCATCGCTTATCAAGTTAGCAGGACTGTAGGCCTAACAATTCGTTCAAGCCGACCCCGTGTCGTGGCGTCGGCCATGTGCTTTACGCTACGCTCGCACATGTCCGCCGCCCCGCCACAGGGCGGCTTAACTCAGGCGTTAGGCGCTCAAGAAATGAAGACATTGCCCATCTCAGTACCACACTCCATCGCCGAGCACTACTATCGAGATGCGCGAGACTTCGCAGGGCGCTTTGACATCCTATGGGAAAGTCAACTCCACAAAACCGGAAGGATAAAAAGCTTTGTTGACTTAGTCATGGGTTGTGAGTGCGCACTCAAATGCCACATTTTTCTTGGCAATTCTGAGCAAGATCCAGAGAAAACCTACAAAAATATTCGCGTGGCAGGACACAGGGTCGACGCGCTATCAAAACTCGCAGATTTCATGCATGAGAAAACACTCTACGATCTTGTCGGAACGGAGCTTGCTCCATTTTCTGTATTTGTAAGGTACTCGCTTGATGCCTACTCCACATTTTTTCCAGCATTGACTGACAGGTCTGATGCACCAATCAATTACACCAGAACCATTGGAAACAATCAGTGGGTTCTAGGTTTGCGCAAGCATCTTGATCTTTTGATTCAGGAAGCATCACCAGAGTTCACAGGCATTGTCAGCAGTGACATAACAGCTCTCTTTGAGCATGGAGAGCATATGGGGGCTTTTATGCAGAAGGTCGCGCCTAACAATTCGTTCAAGCCGACCCCGCATCGTGGTGGCGGCCACGTGCCTGCGCTACGCTAGCACGCGTCCGCCACCCCGCTGCGGGGCGGCTTAACTCAGGCGTTAGGCGCCCGAAGCCAAACCCTTTCACAATCCGTAAAATTTATGGCCACTGATTGGAACGACTACCAAGAAGAAGCTGCGGCGTTGTTCCGATCTATGGGGCTGGACGCTGCGACGAACGTAACTGTCCAGGGAGTACGAACAACACATGACGTTGACGTCGTAGTCAAGTCACGTCATGCAGGGTTCGAAGTGCAATGGTTAGTGGAATGCAAGCATTGGAAGTCACCTGTTTCGAAACTTCACGTTCTTGGGCTCAGGGAGATCGTGGCAGACACGGGGTCGGATCGAGGAATCTTGCTGTGCGAGGCCGGCTTTCAAAGTGGCGCTATTGAAGCTGCGACGCTCACCAATGTGCAAGTCACGTCACTCGAAAACGTACGCGCAACGGCAGGTCGAGACCTTTCAGCAATGCGGCTGCGAGAACTATACGATCGCGTGGAGCTGTGCCGCGCTCGATACTGGAATATCCCAAAGGTAGTCCGTATCGAGCAAGGCTTGCGTCAGGATGTTGGGGAAGACGGATATAACGGTGCGAGCACTTTGGAAGCGTGCGAGGAATTGATAAATCGCGCTTTCCGAGGAGTCTATCCATTTGCACAGGACTCGCTTCATTCGCGCATCTACTTCGGCAGAGATCACCACTTTCAGTCGCATGAGGAGGTTGTAGCAACTGTGGAGCCACTCCTCCAAGAACTCGAACACAAACTCACGAAGGTCGAGCAGCGTGCGGGCGCCTAACAATTCGTTCAAGCCGACGCCGCATCTTGGCTTCGTTGAAACTTGCATCGTCTGGCGCAATACTGGCTCCCCACTGCCGTGTTCGGCGCGGCTTAACTCAGGTGTTAGGTGCGCAAGTGATACTCAAACTGTATTTCATACTATTTGTAATTTTTTCAGCGGTGCAAACCGCCGGTTTTGTTATGGTCAGACTGGCCTACCCAGACGCACCATTTGACATAGCTTCTGGCATTTTCAACATTGGCATAATCATTTTTGGTACTGCAGTTGTTTTCTTTCGCGCTTTCAATAAAACCGTCTGGTCATCTGTCACAAGAAAAGGTGTATTTGCTTTTTTATTGGCAGCGGTTATTTACGCCATCTACTTCTCAGTCGTTGTCGGTCCCAGCCACAGCGCAAACGGGAACATCCCTTGGCTACTTGTCGCATTACACATATTTTACGTCCCAATGCTGTTTGCAAGCTTTCGCTATGCTTGGCGCACCTAACAATTCGTTCAAGCCGACCCCGCATCGTGGCGTCGGCCACGTGCCTGCGCTACGCTAGCACGCGTCCGCCGCCCCGCTGCGGGGCGGCTTAACTCAGGCGTTAGGCGCCAATGACACGCGACGAGGCAATGCAAGCAATTCGAGCATCGGTGGCGCTTGGTAGCGCCACGCCGATATTCGATCTCGATCGAGACGCTGAGATTGAGCGCCTCGCAGCCGACTTGGTCGCGTCCGCCATTGAGCCCGCTGCCGCAATCATTCTAGGCGTCGCGCACGATGAGCCCGGTCTTATGCAGCTCGTCGCACAAGACCCTCCGCTTGTCATCGCGCGCTCCGGGGATAACTGGTTGGGCTATCTACCTAGTCTCAGAGAGTTTTTCCTGGCCTATGGGCCGCATCCGAGTCGTCTCAATGCACTTGGGTTCCACTCTTCCGATGCGCTGGCGGAGTGGCGGGGCTAGTGGCAACCTTGGCGCCTAACTATTCGCTCAAGCGGACGGTTCAATCGCTTCGCGATTGAAGCCGCCGCTTAGCTCAGACGTTAGGCGGCAGAAAAACGTTCGTTTTCCGCCGCCGCTTTGCTTGTCTGTCCAACTGTACCGCTCATTGTCGCGTCTTTGCCGTTTTCAACTGCTGCGCTCATTGTGCTCAGCAATCATGCATTGCATCGGAACGTTTGTGGGGCGCGCTCAAAATTCGCATGTGTTACGTTCACCCGCATCGGAAACGCTGATTGGCTTTCAGTGAGCTTGTCGACTCCAGATGCAGTCGCTTCGGAGACATCTGGGAAAGTTCGCAGGGCGCGCTCGGACCTCACCGCTTCGGCTTTCGGACGCATTAGCCGGGCTCAAGTAGCGCCGGCATCCTCCGCCGCCTAACAATTCGTTCAAGCCGACCCCATGTCGTGGCGTCAGCCGCGTGCTATGCGCTACGCTAGCACGCGTCCGCCACCCCGCCACGGGTCGGCTTAACTCAGGCGTTAGGCCGCATGGATACTTGGCAACCAATTTCTACAGAAGAGCTCGACGCCGTTCTCGCAGCACAGATCGGCGATTGCTCGCCAGCGCAGCAGGAGCTCTTTGAGCGCTGCAAGATCACTCCTTACCTCGCCCCAATCAATCGTCTTGGCAATGCAGAGGCGGTCTTTGTTGTGGCAAGGGCCGGTGACCTCGTCCTGTACTATGAGGACGTTGAGGAGGGCTTCAACATTTCTACGTTGTCGCCGGACGGATCAATTGCCACCCCCGGTTACGAGCAGTGGGAGTTGGGTCGTGCGCTCGGACACCTGGCTGCGGCCTAACAATTCATTCAAGCCGAACCCGCTTCGCGGGTCGGCTTAATTCAGGGCATTAGCCCCCTTGAACAGCATGATTACTGCCCATCTGAAAACAGTACTCGAATCACATGGGCTGTCTGTGACCGAACGCGGAGATATTCTTTCTGTGGATGACGGTCGCCTTGAGCTACGAGCAGAAATATTTGACCGTGAAGATCATGCCGGCAGCCATACAGTCGTTCTAGAGCTACAAGCATCCTCAGATCTCCTCGGAGGCCGCCCGATTGTCGAGTGCTTCGCTGGCGTTGGCTCTTCCAGAGATAAAGCGGTTTCTGATGCTTTTGGCAAGATGCTGTTAGGTTCGTTTCACGTCATCATTGAAGCACTTACAAGCCATGCCTGTGATGAGGAGCAGGCTGAAATCGAACACTGGACAAGAAGCGATGGGTCGTGGCAAGTATTTAGCGGACCTCTTCTTAGTCAGCACTCTGGCGCATCTACTCTAAGCAGCTCTTATCCAAGCTTCATTTCTCAGCTCAACTCGTTATTGATCAAAACAATTCTTCCGGGCCCGCACTGGATTCGCGTCTTCCTCGGCTCGTATCATGATCAAGTCCAGGTAGGCGAAGTTCTGTTGGACAATGAACCATGGGAGGCGGGGCAATCGCTTTTGCTTTCGCAAAGCTGGTCATGCACCAATGAGTATCAGTCCATTCGCCACTTCGTCCTCGCACTGCCAAACAATGCGGGCGGGGGCTAACAATTCGTTCAAGCCGCCCCGCATCGTGGCGTCGGCCACGTGCCTACGCTACGCTAGCGCGCGTCCGCTGCCCCGCTGCGGGGCGGCTTAACTCAGGCGTTAGCGGGCAAGGAAAGATCATGGACCGCCAAGAATTGCTCTGGAAGCAGTACGACCTCCACGTCGGCCTTTACAAGTTCTACCTGGAGCTCACACTAAAAGTAAACGCGGCCTTTTACGCAATATCTGGCGCGGTCGCCACCTACACGCTGACACACCAGGACTCAAACGTGGCCAGTATTGCTCTACTTATTCCTGCAGTTCTTGGTGTTGGTCTCGCCGTTGTCGCGGGATGCGGTGCGTACTTACAAGAAAGCACGCGAGACGAGCTTGTCGCGATCCGCGACATGCTGCAACTTCAGACTATTCCGGAGATCAAGATCTTGAGCTGGTTGCTCTGGGTGAGCGTGGCTGGATTCCTTGCGGTCTCTGGTGGCTTAGTCTGGCTTTGGTGCACCAATGTCCAGTAGCTTGTCCGCTAACAATTCGTTCAAGCCGACCCCGCATCGTGGCGTCGTCCACGTGCCTGCGCTACGCTAGCACACGTCCGCTGCCCCGCCACAGGTCGGCTTAATTCAGGCGTTAGGCCCCATGAGATACATCGCAACAATCGGATTTCTTCTCCTGCTCTCTGGAGGTAGCGCTGCTCCTGACACGGCTTTATCTGCCGCAATTCTTAACTCTCCGCCGCACCCACAGCTTCCATCCTGCTTGACCGTTCTCGACAAAGACCCGACCCCTGCATTGTTGGCGATGCTCAGAGCAGAAAAAAGAAATATTGTTGCAGGTAGCAGTTGCGTGAAAGGCCCATTTGGCAGTGTCTACTCAAACCGCCAACGAGCCGAGCGCCTTGCTATTATCAAGTTCAGGCGTGTTACCCCTTGGCGCGCAACCGTCGAATTCTCAAGCTATTTCGGCCCTCTTGCGGCGAGTGGCTGGACGGTTCAACTAGAGCGCGTCCAAGGCGTTTGGGTAGCCAAGAGCAGCGAGATGCAGTGGATATCGCTGGGGCCTAACAATTCATTCAAGCCGAAGCCGCTTCGCGGCTCGGCTTAATTCAGGCGTTAGGCGGCTAGGAAAGCTCATGCCATCTTTAGACGACGTGTACCGAAAATTTGGTGAGACATCTGAGGCTGCACAGCTCTTGGAGACTCAGCTTGGGACAATGCTTATATGGGCTGATTGTCTTGATGCGGATTTAATCGAAAACCCAGACTCTGAAAAAGCCAATGAGATTTATAAGAAAATAAATAAACAGACTCTCGGGAGTTTGATCAATAAACTTGGCGACAAAGATTCTTCAATAGAGCAGCTTGAAGGGCTTTTAATGAAAGCACTTACTGTTAGGAACAAGCTAGCGCACTCATTTTACATGAAGCATAACTTCAGAAGAAATTCGGAAGAGGGCCGGGCAAAAATGATTGAAGATTTGGAGTCGATGCATGAACACCTACTTGATGCTTACAAAGCAGTCATGCTTCTTTCTGGTGTGGATATCGACAAAATGATGGAAGAGCAAGAACATGCGCCGCTGCCAACCAGTCATTACCCACTTTAAGCCGTGCGCCGCCTAACAATTCGTTCAAGCCGACCCCGCATCGTGGCGTCGGCCACGCGCGTACGCTACGCTATCACGCGTACGCCACCCCGCTGCGGGGCGGCTTAACTCAGGCGTTAGGCATCAGAAAACTCACTCGTCACCTGCATGCACTTCTCCGTATCAGAAGCCACACCCGAAGAACGCCCGGTGGTTCGCCACCTCCTCCAGCTGTACCTACACGACTTCTCGGAGTTCGATGGAGACGAAGTCGATGCAGAAGGGCTTTACCACTATCCGTGGGTAGAAGAGTACTGGCACGCACCGAATACGGCATTCCTCTTCAAGGCTGAAGGCAACTATGCAGGCTTCTGCCTCGTAGACAACGATGTGTTGCTCACGAACAGTGAGCATTCGATCTCCGAGTTCTTCGTACTTCGCAAGTACCGAAAGAGCGGGCTTGGTCGTCACGCCGCATCACGAATCCTTTCATCACGGCCTGGCGTCTGGGAGGTCGCGCAGCATGAGTCGAACTTTCCGGCTCAGGCCTTCTGGCGCAAAGTAGTTGCCGAGTACACGAATGGCAACTACGCTGAAGAATCGCTCAACACGGAAGAATGGCATGGTCCAGTACAGACCTTCCTTGCCGGCATGCGCGCTGATGCCTAACCCTTCCATCGAGAGGACGTCACAAGGGCTGCGCCCTTGCGCCGCCTCTCATGTCAAACGTTAGGCGGCTTTGATGACGTCACTCAAGTTCGAGATTGGTGGCACGGAACACGAATTCGCACGTGTGGAGGTCATCAGCTCAAATGGTGACGGTTGGCTACCGTCCCGTATAACTGTGCGTGCTGGCTCCTTCTCGGGAGAGTTCCCGTCCAACCTAGATGTTTGGGCATTTGCGCGCTTTGCGACGGAGCTCAAAGCGCTGTATGAGTCTTTGAAGGGCACTGCTTCGTTCAGCACCTATGAGGGGCAGCTCGAACTTACGTTGGTGGGCGACGGCATGGGCCACATTCAGGTAAAGGGTGAAGCAATGGACTATGCGGGCACCGGAAACAAGCTCATATTTCGGCTTGCTATCGACCAGACTGAGATTCCAGCGCTACTACGAGATCTGAGCGCCATTTCGGCGGCGTATCCGCCGGTCGCCGCCTAACACCTCGTTGGAGCGGACGCGTGAGGGATAAAGTGCCAAGCTCAGGCGCCGGCGTGCGCGCCGCTCAACTCAACCGTTAGGCCGCAAGAAGCGTAATCAGCCGACGTGACGGAATTGGTAGACGTATCGCTACAGCGATCCCTCAGGTCTTCGACCTGGCGGGTACAGGTTCAACCCCTGTCGTCGGCGCCATCAACGCAAAGTCCGCAGCGGTGACGGATATCAGCTCGGCCTCATAGGAACAGCTTGGCGTTGCGGCCTAACAATTCGCCTATGGACTCCCATCGCAAGTACCGCTCGTCGGCTGATTGAACGATCCTGATCATCGGCAAAGCGGAACGGTTGCATTCGCCTATCCGGCTTTTCGATGGGCGCGAGGCGCCCGAGCCATCATGAAAGTCGCGAAGCGGTGCCTATCGTTCAAGCGGCCTCTGGGGCCGGAATTGTTATCGGCGTTACCCGCTTCGGGACCGTGCCCGATGCCATGATCGTGATCGTTCGACAACTCGTAAGGCGGATCACCCCGATGGCGGGTCAAGACCCGCCCTACGAGGGCGCGTAAGGCGGGTCTTGACCCGCCGGAGGCGAAGCGTCGAGCCGAATCCGATCGCGGCGGTGAGCGGTGTCGTCCATGCGGGCAGGATCGGTCCACGCATGACGATCGAGTGGTCGGTTACAGTCACCCCGGGTTTTGGATCGATCCTTTAACCAAGCGAAGGACGTCGTTTCATATGAAACCTGCTGCAGAGAGACCGGCCTGGATGAAAGTCGTCGCATTGATCGCTGCGTTGTGCATCGCCGGCATCGTTTCGGCCCAGACCGGTCCGCAGCCGATCCGTTTCACCCGATACGATCCTGCGCTCGGGCGTCCGCATATCGACGATGCCGGCGATGTGTCGTTTTCCGGGCGCATCCGCGTCAGCGGGACATTGCGCGTGGAGCGCGACGTGCCCGAACTGTGCGGTGGCGCCTGCGCCTACTTCGTGCCGGATCGGGAGAGCCAGCGGCGACTGCCGCGCGAGATCCGCTCCGCGGGTCCGATCCGGATCAAGGCGATCCATCTCTACGAGGCCGCGCCGATTCTCGAACGTCTGCTCGGTGCCCGGGATGCGAGGCACTGGCTCGCGTCGCGCCAGCCGGCCCTGTCGATGCCGGTCACGTTGACCCTGACCGAATACCGGATCTACGGCGCCTGCGATGCGATCCATCACGAGGCGCGCGCCGTCGATGCGAGATCGCAGGGACGCCCGCTTTCGGCAGGGATCGTCTTCGGCCCGGGCGGGTGCTGAGGCCCGGGCGTGGAGTCGTGCCATCGTGGCGCGATCACGCGGTCAATCGTTCGAACCATGCCCTGCCGCCGACCGGTGACGCAGTGTCGCGGAATCGTTAGCCTGTGCCCATCGGCGGACACGCCACGCGAACACCGGCGCCTCGCGACCGGAACACGGGAAACGACCGAATGCCAGTATCGATACCGAGCCGTCGACGCGTCGACGCCGTACGCCTGCTGCCGCGGGCCCTGATCGTCCTCGCGGCGCTGCCGACGCTGCTCGGTGCGCGCTCGCCCGAGCCCTACGTCGAACCCGTCGGGCCGTCGGCACGGATCGTCTTCACCCAGACCGCCTCGCCCGTCGTCACCGTCCACGCCGATGGGCGCGACTGTTCGAAGATGGTGGAATTGCCGGATCGATTCGACTTTCCCGCCGAAACGCTGAACGTGGCGGCCGGGCAGCCGATCGCCTTCAAGTTGTTCCAGTTCAAGGGTATCGGCAGCGTTGGCGGGAACACCTCGATCCGCGGTTGCCATGTCGCCACGTCGTTCGTTCCAGCGGCCGATGCCGAATACCGCGTGCATCTCGATGGCCTGGCCTGCCGCATCGAGGTCTTTCTCAGGCACCCGGCGGACGGCAGCGAAACTCCCGAATCGAGCGCACGCGCGCGCAAGGTCAAGCCGCCGTTGTGGCCGACCGGTCCGTTCTGCAAGGGCGATGCCGAACCCGCGCCGCGTTGACGCGGAAACAGCGTCAGGTCATCCGACCTGCGCGATCCAGTCCTGCAGGTTGTAGTAATTCGTGACGCGCGCGATCTTGCCGTCGCGCAGCTCGAAGAACGCGCCGCCGGGGAGCACGTAGGTCTGGCCGTTCGCCGGCGGCAGGCCCTCGTCGTCGGCGAGATAGGCGCCGTGGACGACGTATTCGGCCGCGGCCCGGGTGCCGTCCGGCGACGCCATCACCACGATGTCGCGCAGCTGTTCGCGATAGCTGCGATCCATGCGCGTCATGAACGCGGCGAAGGTGTCGCGGCCGGTTTCGCGCGGCCCCTGGTTGAGGTCGTGGACCACGTCGTCGGTGAGCAGCGCGAGCATCGCCGCGCGGTCGCCGCGATTGAACGCGGCGTAGTAGTCGAGCACGAGGGTGGTGGCGCGATCGTGCGCGCGGGTGCCGTCGATGATCATCGGGATTCTGCCTGACGGGTGGCCTCGTCCGCATCGGCGACGAGGTCACGGTGGAAGAAATACACCTCGGCGAGCAGGAATCGCCAGCGGGTGCCGAAACTGCGGAAGCGGCTGGTGGGCGTCGGCGAGCCGAGGCATTCGAGCCCGATGTCGCGGCAGATCCGCAGGGCGCGCGACATGTGCAGCGGATCGCTGACCACGATCGCGCGCGCGAGTTTGCGGTGGCGCATCAGGGTCGCGGCCTGGCCGAGGTTCTCGCGGGTGTTGCGCGAAACCGTTTCGATCAGGATCGCGCGGTCGGGCACGTCGCGACGCAGCGCGTAGTTGCGCCCGACCTGCGATTCCGCGAAACGGGCGCCGCTGCCGCCGAAACCGCCGGTGAAGATCAGCGTCGGCGCCGCGCCGCGCTTGTACAGCGCGATGCCGTGGCGCAATCGCTCCTCGAACACCGGCGACGGGCGCGCGTCGTAGGCCGCCGCGCCGAGCACGATGATCGCGTCGGCGCGCACGGCGGTGTCCGCCGCTTCGTCGCGACCGCCGACGTACAGGATGTGGGCGGTCACTCCGCACAGCCACAGCAGGGCGAGCAGCAGCAGGCGACGCAGCCAGCGCCCGCCGCGACGACGTCGCCGGCGCGGACCGCCGACGCGCTGGATCAACGGCGACGGCGCGCCGCGACTCACGCCGCCGCCTGCCACGGCAGGGTGTCGAGATCGACGTTGCCGCCCGACAGCACGATGCCCACGCGCCGGCCGGCGAAGCGTTCGCGCTGGCGCAGCACCGCGGCGAAGGCGATCGCGCCGGACGGTTCCACCACCAGCTTCAGCCGTTCCCACAGCAGCCGCATCGCGGCGAGGGTGTCCGCATCGTCGACGGCGAGGAGGCCGTCGACATGCCGTTGCAGCAGGGTCAGCGTGCGCGGCGCGAGATGGCCGCGCAGTCCGTCGCAGACGGTGCGCGCGGTCATGTCGGTGACGCAGTGGCCTGCCTGCAGCGAGGCGATGGCGTCGGCGGCGCCGGCGGGCTCCGCGCCCAGCACTTCGATGTCCGGCATCAGCGTCTTCGCAGCCAGCGCGCATCCCGAGAGCAGGCCGCCGCCGCCGACCGGGGTCAGCAGCGCGTCCAGTGCGGGCGCGGCGCGCAGCAGCTCCAGCGCCACCGTGCCCTGGCCGGCGATCACGTCGGCGTCGTCGAACGGATGCACCAGATGCGCACCGCTCTCGGCCCGCAAGGCCGCGGCGGCGGCCTCGCGCGCGGCCATGGTCGGTGCGCAGCGCACGATCCGGGCCCCGTAACCGGCGATCGCCGCCAGTTTCACGGCCGGCGCGCCTTCGGGCACGACCACGGTGGCGGTGCTGCCGCGCAGTCGCGCGGCCAGCGCCACGGCGGCGCCGTGGTTGCCGGAGCTCTGGGTCAGGATGCCGCGCGCCGCGACCGTGTCGTCCAGCGCGAAGACGGCGTTGCACGCACCGCGGAACTTGAACGCGCCGACCCGCTGCAGGTTCTCGCACTTGAAATGCAGTTCGCAGCCGGCGAGCGCGTCGAGCGAATGCGACCGCAGCGTCGGCGTGCGCTGCGCGTGCGGTGCGATGCGCGCGGCGGCGGCGAGCACGTCGGAGAAGGCGGGCAGCGTCGGCACGGCGGCGGTCATCGCGACATCGTATCAGGCGCCCATTGCACGCCGGATGGACCGACCGTGGCCGAAGCGCATGCCGCGTCGCGCGATGTCGACCGGCCGCCGGTGGTCATGGGCGACCGGATGCATTCGCCGGAGGGGCCTGGCGGGTTCCGCTTAAGGACGCGTTCAACGCCGCGGGCGGATGCTGCGAATGGATGGCGGGTGGGTCCCGCCGCGTCATACAGGGGTCAGAGATGTTCCGTCCGGGTCTGCTTGCGACGCTCTCCGCGCTGATTCTGACCGGCTGCGTCAGTCCCTACACCTATCGCGACGACGCCGGCGGCGATTACTACTATTCCGAACCGCAGGTCGAGTACTACGACGTCTATGGAAGGCCTTGGGGCACGATAGGCTACGGCTATCCCGGCGGCTGGTACGGCAGTTTCGGCTACCTCTACGGCCACCATCTGCCCTATTCGCGCTTCGGGTTCCCTTACGGCTATTACGGCGGGTACTACGGGTATCCCTACCATCCCTACTACGGGCCGCCGTACTTCCATCATCCCTATCCGCAGCACCGTCCCCCGCATCCGCCCGGCCCACCGGGCAATACGCCGCGTCCGCCACCACCGGGAGGGCGCCCGGGCATCGGCGACCGTGATCACGATCGCGAAGGCGGTCCATGGCGTCATCTCAACGAATTGCCGCGACGCCGGGTCGCCGTGCCGCAACCCGCGATACCCGGAACGCCCGGCATGCCCGGCATGCCCGGCGCGGTCGGCGATCCGCCGCCCCGCAGTCCGCCGCTCCAGGGCGAGGGTCCGCGCCGCCCGCCGGTGCGGATGACGCAGCCGGCCCAGGAGGCTTCGGGCGACAGCGAGCGCGTGCGTCGGCCGCCGCCACGCCCGGCACCGCAGCCGTCGATCCCGGTGGAGCGCCCGCGCAGCGAAAGCCCGCGTCCCATGCCGCCTGCCGCCGGTCGAATGGAACGTCCGGAACGAGAATCCCGTCGCGATCCGACCCCTTGATAGCGCTTGCATCGTGTTCGAATTGGTCGCAAGCTAACCACGCATGACCGGTTGCGTCGGAATACGACGTAACTCGTTAAGAATCGCCGACCCCGGCGGGGAAATCCGGATCCCCCCTGTTCCGCTCCCCGTCGGGCGTCGGCACCTTACAAACGGCGCAACGCGCCGTTTTTTTGTGCCCGAACGATCGCCGCGCCGGTGATCGGAATCCTGAAGACAAAAAAAGGGGCCGGATGTCCCCCGACATCCGACCCCTGGCTCCCTCAGTGCGCGCATGGCCAGCCCTGTTCCACCCCGGCCAGCGCTTTCGCGCCTGCCGCGCTGAGTGCCACTGAGGATAAGCAGGTTGCGTGCCAACTTTGCCCGGCACCGCGCGCCGGCCGATCAGGACCGGATCTTTCGCGCATACAATTGCGCCGACCGACGGGGCGACCCTCCAGGCATTCCCGATGAACGACTTCTACACTTTCGACGTGATCGTGATCGGCGGTGGCCACGCCGGCACCGAGGCCGCGCTCGCATCGGCCCGCGCCGGTGCGCGCACGCTGCTGCTGACCCACAACATCGAGACCGTGGGCGCGATGAGCTGCAATCCGGCCATCGGCGGGATCGGCAAGGGCCATCTGGTGAAGGAGATCGATGCGCTGGGCGGGATCATGGCCCGCGCCGCCGACGCCGCCGGCATCCAGTGGCGTCGTCTGAACGCGTCGAAGGGCCCCGCCGTACGCGCGACGCGCTGCCAGGCCGACCGCGCGCTCTATCGCAGCTTCATCCGCCGCGCGGTCGAGACCCAGCAGAACCTCACCGTGTTCCAGTCCGCGGTCGACGATCTGATTCTGGAAAACACCCTCGAAGGCGACGCCGTCCGCGGTGCCGTCACCAACACCGGCCTGCGTTTCCACGCCCCGGCCGTGGTGCTGACCGCCGGCACCTTTCTCGCCGGCAAGATCCACATCGGCGAGACCCAGTACGCCGCCGGGCGCATGGGCGACCCGCCCGCGGCCACGCTCGCCGCGCGCCTGCGCGAACGTCCGTTCGCGATCGATCGACTCAAGACCGGCACACCGCCGCGCATCGACGGCCGCAGCCTCGACTATGGCGCGATGGAGGAACAGCCCGGCGACGATCCGCGCCCGGTGTTCTCGTTCCTGGGCAGCGCTGCCGACCATCCGCGCCAGGTGTCGTGCTGGATCACGCACACCAGCGAGCGCACCCACGAGATCATCCGCAGCGCGTTGCACCGCTCGCCGCTGTACAGCGGCCAGATCGAAGGCATCGGCCCGCGCTACTGTCCGTCGATCGAGGACAAGGTGGTGCGTTTCGCCGAGAAGGCCAGCCACCAGATCTTCGTCGAGCCGGAAGGCCTGGACGTGTTCGAGATCTACCCGAACGGCATTTCGACCTCGCTGCCGTTCGACGTGCAACTGGAGGTGGTGCGCAGCCTCCGCGGTTTCGAGCGCGCGCACATCACCCGCGCCGGTTACGCCATCGAATACGACTTCTTCGACCCGCGCGGGCTGAAGACCTCGCTGGAAACCAAGCTGGTCGCCGGCCTGTTCTTCGCCGGCCAGATCAACGGCACCACCGGCTACGAGGAAGCGGCGGCGCAGGGCCTGATCGCCGGCCTCAACGCCGCGCGCCACGCGCAGCAGAAGGACGCCTGGTCGCCGCGCCGCGACGAGGCCTACATCGGCGTGCTGATCGACGATCTGATCACCCACGGCACCACCGAACCGTATCGGATGTTCACCAGCCGCGCCGAATACCGGCTGCAACTGCGCGAGGACAACGCCGATCTGCGTCTGACCGAACGCGGCCGCGCCCTCGGTCTTGTCGACGATGCGCGCTGGGCGCGTTTCGCGCGCAAGCGCGACGCGGTCGCCGCCGAGACCGCGCGCCTCGGCAGCGTGTGGGCGGCGCCGAACAATGCGCTTGGTCGCGAAGCGGTGGCGACGCTGGGCATCGAACTGAGTCGCGAGACGCATGCGCTGGATCTGCTGCGTCGCCCCGAACTCGACTACCCGAAACTGATGACGGTGCCGCTGCTGGGTCCGGGCGTGGACGACCTCGATGTCGCCGAGCAGGTCGAGATCGAAGCCAAGTATTCCGGTTACCTCGCCCGGCAGCGCGAGGAGATCGCGCGCCAGCAGCGCCACGAGCACACCGCGATTCCTTCGGATTTCGACTATGCCGGCGTCCGCGGTCTGTCCAACGAGGTGCAGCAGAAACTTGCGCGGGTGCGGCCGGAAACCGTCGGCCAGGCGCAGCGCATTCCCGGCATGACGCCGGCGGCGATCTCGCTGTTGCTGGTGCATCTGACCAAGCGTCGCGGCACGGCGGCCTGAGCCCGCGGCTTCCGCCCGACAGGCGGAGACCCGCGCACAGAATCACCACCACAAGAACGGAACACCGGGGATTGTCATGCCGAAGGCCAGCGAGATCGCGCGATCGCGCCGTACCACGAGGGATTCCATGCAATGGCTGGTGGCGATCGCCGGCTTTCTCGGCGCGATGATCTGTGCCTTCGTCGCGGTGATCTTCGCGCCGGTCCGGCCCGATTTCTTCCCGTTGCTCGGTGTCGGATTGGCCGCGGTCGCGTTGCCGGCAGTGATCACACTGCTCGCGATGCGCGGCAGTTCCGCCGAATTCAGGACCGCGTGGCTGGCCTTGCTGACGGTGGCGCTGCTCGCCTGGGTGGCCGGCGGCGGCTGGCTCAAGCGCACGTCCGGCACGACCCATGCGCTGCAACGGATCGATGCGGTGGCGGAGACCGCGCGTCAGGCCAAGGCGGCGTTGGACGAAGGTCGAGCGGCGAAGCCGATGACGTCGCCGGCCGCTCCGGACAGCGGCAATCCGCTGGTGCAGGTCTCGCATCGCTTCGAGGCCTTCCAGGCGCGCAGCGTGCAGAACTACCGGCGCTATCTGGATGCACTGGACGCCAGCGATTGGAGCGTGCTGCTCGATCCCCTCGTGATGCGCAGCGCCCAGATCCGCAGCAGGGATGAGGGGTACTTCAAGGCCGGTATCGAGGCGGTCGATGCCTGGTACGCCGCGGAAACCGCCGACATCCGTCGCCTGCGCGGGGAGGTCGCCCGATTGGCCCTGTCCGCGGAACTCCGCACCCAGATCGATCTTCGCCTGCGCGGCCTGGAAGGTGCCGCCAGCGCACTCGCCTATTCGGAAAAACTGCTGCTCCACCGCGCGCGCAACGTGGCACGGACGCTCGACGAGCAGGAATGGCGCCGGCATGGCGACACGCGGGTGTTCACCGACCAGGGCGGTGCCAACGCCTACGCGGAAGCCCGCAGGCTGTTCGACCGGGCGACCGCCAATCGCGAACTCGTCCTGCTGCAGTTGCACGGCAGTCGACGCACCGTCCACTGACACCGACATCGTTGCGCCGTGCCACGATCATCGGTCCTGATCATCGGCCCGGCGCATCGATGAATCCACGCCGGCGCGGCGATGCGCGGACGGTCAGCCGAACAGCCGGTTCAGCGTGCGCTGCATCCAGCCGCCGCTCTGGTGATGGCGGCTGAAGTGATCGAGATAGCGTTTGACCTGCTCCGAATAGGCCTTGTCATCGCTGCGGATATGGTTGAACAGCCAGCGCGCGAGCATCGCGCGCAGCTCGTCGGCCACGTTCTCGCCGGCGTCGAAGCGGAGTTTGTATTCCTTCACGCGTCGCGTGAACATGTCGTGCACGCGCTTGTGTGCGGTGCAGAAGTGGTAGCCCGCCTCCTCCATGAGTTCTTCCTCGAAGGCGAAGTGCGACATCGTGTAATCGATCAGTTCCCCGAGCGCGTCCTCGATCGCGCCGCGATCGTGGCCGGCGGCGGCGAGTGCATTGATCAGGTCGACGATCCGTTCATGCTGCCGGTCGATCACGGCGATGCCGGTGTCGAGATCCGGCGTCCAGACGAGTGTTTTCATGAGCGCTCCCTGCGCATGCGAGACGAGCCGCCATGGTCGTGATCGTTTCGCGATGTCGCATTGACCGCAATCAAAATGCGTTCGCCGCAACGCATGCCTGCGACGGCGGATGCGCGATCCATGACGGGCTTCGCGGCGCGGTCCGCAATGGGGGCGATCGCGAGACGGAGCGGTCGCTCAGGCTTCCAGCGAGTCCTCGTCCGGCATCCGTCGACGTCGCCACGGCAGCGGCAAGCCGAAGCCGAGGCCCAGCAGCAGCGCGAGTCGGCTCGATGCACTTTCGCGATAGGGCGGCGGCCCCGGTTCGGGGTCGAGTGCGAACGCGCCACCATCGAGTGCCGCGATCAGCGCCCGCGCCTGTTCGTATTGCGCTTCCGCGACCCGGACCCGGGTGCCGCCGATGGCCTGGCGCCATTCCCAGTTCGCCAGATTGGTCTGGTCGTCGGTGACGAAGGCCTCGACGCCCTCGGCCTGCAGCCGGCCGCAGACGATGTGCGCTTCGATCGGATCGAGGTAGCTCGCGACGGTGCGATACATGCGGGATGCTCCGGAAGCGCGACAGGGGTACCCTAGCAGAATGCGCACGAATCTCCGAACCGTCCTCACCCTGTCCCTGACCACCGCATTCGCCCTGCTCGCCGGCTGTGGCGGTGACGGGGCCGACGCGCCGAAACCGGCGATCGTCGGCGAACTGGCGATCGAGCCCTGGCCGCTGCCGGCGATGCCGGGCTCGGCGCAACCGGATCTCGCGGTCGCGCCCGATGGTCGCCTGCTGCTCAGCTGGATCAACACCCAGCCCGGCCGCCGCCCGGCGTTCCAGTTCGCCGAGTTCCATGCCGACGGCCATTGGGAAACCCCGCGCACCATCGCGGTCGGCAATTCGATGTTCGTGAACTGGGCCGACACGCCGCACATCATCGCCACCGCCGATCGCGCGCTGTGGGCGCACTGGCTGCAGAAGTCCGCCGACGCGCCCTACGCCTACGACGTCATGCTGGTGCGCTCGCTCGATCACGGCATGAACTGGAGCGCGCCGCGCAAGGTGCACGACGACACCACCACCACCGAACACGGGTTCGTCGCGTTCTGGCCGCAGGCGGACGATGCGCTGGGCGTGGCCTGGCTGGACGGCCGCAACACCGGCGGCGGCGATGCGCAGGCGCAGACCGCTCACGATGACAAGCACGAGGACGCCAGCGGCGCGATGACGCTGCGCGCGGCGGTGTTCGATGGTGCGCTGCGGCCCGGCGCCGCGACCGAGATCGATGCCAGCACCTGTGATTGCTGCCAGACCGATGCGGCGGTCGTCGACAAGGGCGCCCTGCTGGTCTATCGCGGGCGCACCGCGAAAGAGATCCGCGACATCCACATCACCCGTTTCGACGGCAAGCAGTGGTCGACACCCCGGCGCGTGCACGCCGACGACTGGACGATGCCGGCCTGTCCGGTGAACGGTCCGTCGGTGGCGGCGCGGGAGGATGCGGTCGCGGTGGCCTGGTACACCGCTCCCGGCGATGAGCCGATGGTGAAATTGGCGCATTCGGGCGACGGTGGTGCCGTGTTCGGCGAGCCGGTGATCGTCGACAGCGGCACGGAGGTCCAGGGCCGGGTCGCGGTGGCGATGGACGCGCGCCAGGTCTGGCTGCTGTGGATGCGCGAGGAGGCCGGCAAACAATCGCTGTGGCTGGCGCGCTACACGCCGGATCTGTCGAAACGGCTGCAGCGCACGAAGCTCGCCGACGTCGCGGGCAGCGGACGCGCCACCGGATTCCCGCGTCTGGTGCTGTCCGGCGATGCCGCGCATGCGGCCTGGACCGAGATCATCGACGGGCAGCCGCAACTGCGCGGCGTGCGGATCACCGTCGCCGCGTCCGCGCGCTGACGCCGCCGCCCGCGGCTTCAGGCCGCGAGCGCGCAGGCCTCCGCCGCGGCGAGGTCGCGCTGGTACAGCTCGCGCTGCGCCATCGCCTTGTGGATCTCGGCGCGATTGAGATAGTGATCCGCTTCGCCCGGTGCGATCGCGATCACGTGATCCATGTCGGCCAGCGCTTCGGCAAAGCGCCCGGCGCCGTAGTGCAGCACCGCGCGATTCACGCGCGCAGGCACCAGATCCGGCGCGAGCGCGATCGCCGCATCGTAGTCGGCCAGCGCGTCGTCGATCCGCGCTTCGGCTTCGTGCAGTTCGGCGCGGACCAGGTACAGATCCGGCTGCGCGGGGTTGAGTTCCAGGCTGGTCAGGAAACAGGCCAGCGCCTCGTCGTGCCGGCCGAGTCCGAGATGGCACACACCCTTGTTGAAATGCACTTCCGGATACGGCGCGCTGTATTCGATGGCGCGGTCGTACATCGCGTTCGCTTCCTCGAAGCGGTCCTGCCGCTGCAGGATGTTGCCCACCTCGTTGTAGTACTCGGAATAGTACGGATCCATCTCGATCGACTTGCGGTAGTGCTCCATCGCTTCGTCGGAGCGACCGAGCATCACGTGGACCTGCGCGGTGTTGTACTGCAGCACCGAGCGATGGAGCATGTGCCGCGCCTCGCCCAGTTCGCGGGTCAGCAGGTCGTAACCGGACTGGCACAACGCCAAGGCCTCAGCCTGCCGGCCCTGGCGCACGCGCAGGAAAGCGAGGCCGTTGTCGATGAACACCTTGAGGAAATGGAAATCCTCCGGCGCCATCGACGCGCGCGCTGACTGGATCGCGTCGGCCGCCGCGAGGATGTGCACCTCGGCCTTGGCCAGATTCGGCGAACGGGTGTAGCGCAGATATCCCATCGACAACAGGTAGTGCATGCGCGCCCGGATGTCCGGACGGTGGATGCGCGGTTCGGCGAGGGTCAGCACCAGCTCCAGCGCGCGATCCTCCGCGCCGGTGGTGACCAGTCCCTGGAACACGTTGCCGATGTAGTTCCAGCGCGCGTTCTCGTCGTCGCCGACAATCGCGTCGAAATACGGCAGCACGGTGTCGGCGAAACTGGCCGACTCATGGTAGTAGCCATAATGGTTGCAGATGCACAGCGCGCGCAGCGCGATGGCGGCGCACTTCAGGCCATCGCCACGGGCGAGATGATGGGCCAGCAGCACCGGATAGTGTTCTTCCCAATCGAGGATGTCGTTGCCCTGCAGGCGAAGTTCGAGTGCCGTGCGCGCCGCATCGTCGAGCGTCGGCGCGGGCAACGGCGACAGACCCAGCGCATCCAGACCGATGCCCGTGGCCTCGATCCGCATGCCCGGCGCGCGCGCGGCGAACGCCGCCGGATCGAGTGCGGTGTCGATCAGGAGCTCGAACGCGTCTCCCGTCGCGCCACGACGGGCCAGCTCGGCGATGAAGCGCATCGCCAGATGCTGGGCACGATCGACGTTGTCCACCACCACCACCCAGCGTCGTCCCGCGCCGAGCAGACGCTTCCATTCCAGCAGCATGCCGACCAGGCCGTGGACCAGCCGGTACGCGCGATCCAGCGGAAAATTGCGCGTGCGTTCGGAACCGTGCGCGGTGTCGGTGAGACAAGCGTGCTGCAGTACGATCCGGTCGCGGTATTCGGGCAGCACCCGATGCAGTTCGTAGTGATGGCGCTCGACCAGCGCGGCGTTTCCATGTTCGTGCAGTTCGACGAAGGCCTGCGCCACCAGTCGGCGGACGCCGCTCCAGGCGCCGTCGCGGGCGAAGTCGGCGTCGATATGGAACAGGCGGTCGGCGTCGGCGGCGGAGGCGATGGGCGCGCGCGGCCGGTGATCGATCGCGGGCAACAGCCGCTGCAGCGTGGACGGGCGGGACGATGCGACGGCTCCGGTCATGTCGGGTCTCCTTGGGGGTTGGATTCGGCGGTCAGTCCGTGCGCTTCCTGCGCCGCAGCCACAGGGTCATGCCGAACAGGAACAGCATTGCGGAAATCGCCGCGAACGCGGCCGCGTCGTAGGCGGCTGCGCGTCCCGTCACGGGATCGGCGAAGGCGAGCCGGGCGCGCTCGAAATAGCGCAGCAGAGTCGGGATCACCACGAGGAACAGGAACGCGAAGGCCGCGATCCGTCCGGTCAACCACAGTGTGGCGAACGTGCGCAGCACGCCGAGATGCCGGGCATCGATGCGTTCGGCGCGCGCGCCGAACAGACCGAAACTCAGCGCATGCATGCGGTCGCGCAGATAGACGCGCGCCTCGCGATCGAGGTCGGCCTGTCCGAAATAGGTGCAGACCACGTAATACACGTCGGTCTTGAGAAACACGTTGAACTGCCAGGTGATCGAAATCACGATCTGCAGGATCAGCGCCTGCAGCAGTTGCACGACGAAGCCCTGTTCGCCGTTGCGCAGCATCCACTGCAGCAGCAGGGTGATCAGCGCGATGCTGAGCAGATCCACCAGCATCCCGCCGAACAGCGGCAGATAGCGTTGGCGTCTGGGCAGCGCGAGGATGCCGGTGAGGTCCGCCTCGGCGACCAGGCTCCACAGCCGGTTGCCCAGCCCCAGCCGCGAGGGCACGCCATGGCGCGCCGCGGCCAGCATGTGCCCCAGCTCGTGCAGCGACGCGGTGACGCCGTACAGCACCAGCAGCAGCACGAGGGTCAGGGTGAGATGGCGTTCGAGATAGAACGCATCGAGATTCAGCCGCAATCGGGGATCGACGAACGCGGCGTGCGCGGCGAGGCCGAGGATTGCGAGATACGCGATCAACGAGGGCAGCGAGAACAACGCCCGCGCCAGCCGCATCGGCGCGGAGAATCGCAGACGGCGATCGTCTGCGCCGGTGGCGGCGACCGCGTCACGGAAGCGGTCGCGTTCGCCTTCGGGATAGATGAATCCGATCTCGCGCAGGCTGGCGAGGAAATCGTCGACGTCGACCGTCTCGACATCCGCGCCAACGTTGTCCGCGCCCGCGGCGAGTTCGGCCTTGATCTGCGCTGCGGTCAGGCCGGCGCGGAGTCGCTCGATGATCCGCACGCCTTCTTCCGGGAACTGGTAGAAGGCGTCGATGTCGGCGTTGCCGACGCAATACGCCTCGCCTTCACGCTGCACCGACAGCGGAATCACGAAATAGATCGTCTCGTTCGAGGGAAGCGGTACGGCGGCCATCGGAACTCCGGAAACACTGTCGCGAACGGGCCGGCAGCAAGCCGCCGGCCCGCGACCGGCGCACGCGCTCCCGTTCTCCGCGGATGCGGAGCGCGTGAACGATGTGCGAAGGTCAACCCGATCGGGTCAGATGGACGGCCACCAGGGCCAGCATTCCCAGATCGGATACAGCGCGACCGCCGTGGTCTTCAGTTTCTGCACTTTCACGACCGAAATCTTTTTCATGACAGTCTCTCCTTGTGCGATGTGAAGTAACGAAAGGTGCCGGTGCCCGCTTCCTTCGGGCGACGAGGCCCGTCGGGGCGCGCACCGCGCTCCGGCCAGGAGAGTCGTTGGGGACGGGCTCGATGTCCTTGCGGAAATCAGGTCATTCCATGACGTTCCGTGCGCAGAGCGGAATCAGTATTAGCACAGCGTTCGCGGCGCGCGCAACCGCATGCGCGCCGCACTGCAGCATTGATGCCGTCAATCGATCCCGTGCGACGCGCGCAGGATGTGCATGCGTGTCGTGCGCATCAGCCCAGATGTTCGAGCGCCAGGTATTCCGCGCTCTGCATCTCGATCAGTCGCGATGCCGTGCGTTCGAATGCGGCGGCCAGGCGTTCGCCACGATACAGCGCCGGCGGGAGCGCGTCGGCGCTGCACACCAGATTCACCCTCCGGTCGTAGAGCTCATCGATCAGGGTGACGAAGCGTCGCGCCGCATCGTCGCGGGTCGCGTCGAACACCGGCACGCCGCCGAGCAGCAGGGTGTGGAATTCGGTGGCGATCTCGATGTAATCGGCGCTGCCGCGCGGTCCTTCGCAGAGGGCTTCGAAGTCGAACCACGCCATGCCCTTGGCGCGTGCGCGTACCGCGATCCGGCGGCCGTCGATCTCGATGCCTGCATCGCGGTGATCGTCGTCGCCGCGCAGTTCGTGCCAGCGCGATTCCAGCCAGGCGTCGCTCCCGGCATCCAGCGGTGTGCGGTATACCGGTGAACGGGTCAGCGCGCGCAGGCGGTAGTCGTTCGGAGAATCGAGATGGATCACGTTGCAGTGGCGTTCGATCAGCGCGATCGCCGGCAGGAAACGCGCGCGCTGCAATCCATCCCGGTAGAGATCGGACGGCGCCGCATTCGAACTGGTCACGAGGATCGTGCCCTCGTCGAACAGCCGTTCCAGCAGCCGCCCGAGCAGCATCGCGTCGCCGATGTCGCTGACGAAGAATTCATCGAGCACCAGCACCCGCAACGTACTGCGCCACTCGCGCGCGATCGCCGCCAGCGGATCGCGCTCGCCGGCGTGCGCGCGCAGGCGTTCGTGCACCTCGCGCATGAAGCGATGGAAATGGGTGCGCCGCTTCTCGCCGATCGGCAGGCCGGCATAGAACAGATCGATCAGGAAGGTCTTGCCGCGACCGACGCCGCCCCACAGGTACAGGCCGTTCGGCGAAGTCGTCACCGGTTTGCCGAACAGCGCGTCGAGCAGGCCCTTGCGTGGCGGCGGCGCGGACAGCGCGGCGTGCAGGCGGTCGAGCTCGCGCAGCGCGGCGTGCTGCGCGGGGTCGTCGCTCCAGTCGCCGCGGGCCACGCCGGCGGCATAACGCGCGGACGGCGCCGCCGGTGCGGGAGTCATGCGCGGTCGCCCGGCTCCGGCAGGTGACGCTGGACGCCGTGCTTGATCGCCCCGCGCAGATCCATCAGCTTGCGATGGAAGAAATGACTGGTCCCGGGCATGCGCACCAGTTCGGCGTCGGCGCCGATCCGCGCCAGCCAGTCGTACACCGCCTGCGGATCCACGATCTCGTCCTCTTCGCCCTGCACCACCAGCCACGGCATGGTCGGGGTGGCGATGCGTTCGAACGCCCAGCGGCCCGCCGGCGGTGCGATCGACAACAGCAGCGACGGCCGCAGTTCCATCGCCGCGCGCAGGCTGACGTAGGCGCCGAAGCTGAAGCCGCCGAGCCAGAACGCGCTGTGCGGACGGGCGGCACGGACCCAGGCGACGACCGCACGCAGATCGTCGAGTTCGCCTTCGCCGTGATCGAACGTGCCCTCGGAATGACCGGTGCCGCGGAAGTTGAAGCGCACGGTGGTCGCGCCCAGCTCGCGCAGGCTGCGCGCGGCCATGGTCACCACCTTGTTGTGCATCGTGCCGCCTTCGGTCGGCAGCGGATGGCAGAGCACCGCCACCAGCGGCTGCGGCACCGCATCGGCTTCCGGCGGATCGACCGCGACCTCGAGCGCACCGGCGGGGCCCGGCAGGCGGAGGGTCATGGCGACATCGGGGAAGGCGGGGTCAGGCATGGTGCTCATGATAGTCGGCGCCCGGTTCAGGGCGCCCGCAACCGGAGCCCGATCACCAGCGGATCGTGGTCGGAGCTGCGCCAGGGCGCGTGTTGCCCGGGGCGCGCCTGATAGCCGCGGTCGTCGGGTTCGTCGGCGTTGCTGTGCCATTCCGCCGCGCCGGCCAGCCGCGCCGCCAGGGCGGGGCTGAGCAGGGCATGGTCGAGGCGCCCGGTCAGACCGTCGAAGACGTAGCTGTAGGGCGCTTCGCCGCGCTGTCCGGCAAAGGCGTCGCGCCAGCCCGCGGCGGCCAGTGTGCGCACCGGGTCTTCCATGGTGTAGGCGTTCAGATCGCCGACGATCAGTGTCAGATCGCTGCCGGAGCTGGTCGGATCGGTGCGCAGCCAAGTATCCAGCCGGCGCGCGGAGACGGTGCGCGTGGCGTTCCAGCAGCCCTGGCCGTCCTTCTGGTCGGCGTCCGGCCCGCTCGCTTCACCGCAGCCCTTGGATTTGAAGTGGTTGGCGACGACCGTGAACACCGGCCCGTCGCCGGCGCGGAAGCTCTGCGCCAGCGGCGGCCGGTTGCGGCTGCCGAACATATCGTCGGTCAGGGTCGCGGACTCGCCCACCGGCGCGACCCGCGAGGCGCGGTAAATCAGGCCCACCCGGATCTGGTCGCCGCCCTGCGCCGCGCCGGTGGCGATGAAGCGCCAGTCGCCCTCGCCAGCGGCGTTCAGCGCGTCGACCAGCTGCGCGATCGCCGATTCCGGCCCGAAGCCGTCGTTTTCCAGCTCCATCAGCGCCGCGATGTCCGGGCCGAGGCCGCGGATGGTCGCGACCAGGCGTGCCCGCTGGGTCTCGAATTCCGCCGGGGTGCGCGCTCCGCGCGGTGTCGGGAATCCGCCGCCGCGGCCGTCGCCGTTGAAGAAATTCTCGAGATTGAAGCTGGCGACGCGCAGATCGCCGCGCACCTTCGGCGCCTTCGGCGGCGCGGCGCGGGCGAAGCGTGGTGTCCGGGTCGGCAGCAGCAGATAGCCGCCCCGCTGGTCGACGAGCCCTTCCAGTCCGGTCACCCGTGTGCCGGTGCGGGGGGTACCCTCGGCGGGGAGGTACCAGGCCGCGCCGGGGCGCTCGGCGGTGCTGCCGTCGTCGATCCGCAGCGTGCGGCGCGCATTGTCGGTCGCCCGGGCCCGGACGGCCTCGCCGGGCATAGCCACATCGCTGGGCGTTCTCAGGCGATCGCCGAAATTGAGCAGGAGTTCGCCGTATTTTTCCAGACGATGGGTGCCGGCCACGGTCAGCGGCGCGGCGATGCGCACGCGCATGCCTTCGTAGCGCTCCCAGTCGGCGGGAGGCGTGCGCAGCACGATCGGGGCGGGCAGCCGGGCCGTTCCGAGCGGCGTCACCTCGAGCGGTTGCAGGGCGGTCAGGCTGCCGTTGCCGGCATCCAGTTCGACCACCGTCCCGCGGATCCGGACCCGCTGGCCCACTGGCAGTCCACCTTCATCGAGCACGAACACCGCATCCGATGTCGTCGGATCGCCATCGCCGGCGTCCTGCAGGAACCATCCGTCGCGCACGGCATCGCTCAGTGGCGGATGCCGCATCGCGCCGGTCGCCACGCCCTCCACGACCACCTGCTCGCCGACCCGCGGGCTGCGCGCCTCGGAACCCTGGATCCGGCCGATCCGCAGGCCGTCTTCGGCGGACATCGCAACGACAGGAGCGAGGCAACAGAGCGTCGACAACAGCATCGCCGATGACAGGATCGTCGACGGCAGGATCGAGACGGAACGGCGCATGCGGGTATCCGGTTGGGAAATCGTCGGCATTGTCGCCCCGAACAGGCGACCTTGAACGTCGGGTCGTGATCCGACCGCTTCGAACGGTGCCGTCCCGAAACGGACAACGCCGCCCGGAGGCGGCGTTGCGGAGGCGGGCCGGGAAAGCGCCGATCAGACCTGTTCGAGCATCCAGTCGACCGTGGCCTTGACCTGATCGTCGGTGAGGGCCGGGTTGCCGCCCTTGGCCGGCATCACGCCGGCATTGCCGGTGAAGCCTTCGATCGCGTGCTTGTACAGCGTGTCCTTGCCCTGGCCGGCGCGGGCGCCGATGCCTGCGGCGTCCAGCTTCGGCGCGCCACCGGCGCCGGACTTGTGGCAGCCGGCGCAGAGGTTGCCGTAGATCACCGCGCCGTCCAGGGTGCCGCCGTAGGCGACCTGCGAAGCGGCGGCGGCCTTGGCGGCCTCGTCGGCGGCGGCCTTCTGCGCCGCGCCGGTGGCGCCGGCGTAGACCGCGCCCGCCGGGGCGATGCGATCGTCGGTCCGCTTGACCTCGACCGGATTCGCCGACTGGGGCAGCTGATGATGGAGATAGGCCGCGAACAGGATCAGGCCCAGGGTCACCGCCATCAGAAAGGCGATGACCATCGAAAAGCGCTTCAGAAAGTCCAGATCGTAATTGCGCACGACTCACCCGCAGGCACAGAGGGTTGAACGGAAAGGCGGGTCCGGAAGGCGGCCGCACCGGCAGCGGCCGCGACGGCCGCACAACCCGGGCAGTATAAAGGATTCGCGCCGGCGGGCGGTCCGAACCGGGGCCTCCGCGGCGAAGAGGCGCCTTCCGGCCGTTCTTGGACCGAAGTCGGGTTCGTCGATCCCCCCGCCCGTGGCACACTATCGGCAATGAGCGATTCCCCAGTTCTCGATCTGATCCAGTTGCGGCGGGGCTGCACCTACTGCTCCGTCCGGCAGCTCTGCCTGCCCGGTGGCATCGACGCCGACGATCTCCAGCAACTGGACCGCATCGTCCAGCATCGCCGGCCGGTCGCCCGTGGCGAACGCCTGTTCCGGCTCGGCGATCCGATGGCTGCGGTCTTCGTCGCCCGCGACGGCGCGTTCAAGTCGGTCAGCATCAGCGAGGACGGCGAGGAACAGGTGCTCGGGTTCCATCTCCCGGGAGAACTGATCGGTCTCGATGCCCTCGGCAGCGGTGAACATCGGTGCGAAGGCGTGGCCCTGTCCGCCGCGCACGTCTGCGAGATTCCCTATGATCAGTTGTCCACGGTTGCCGCGCAGATTCCGGCGCTGCAGCAACAGCTGCTGCGCGTGATCGGCCAGAGCGTCGGCCGCGATCACGACCACCTCGGCATCCTGGTCCGTCGCCAGGCCAACGAACGCATCGCGTTGTTCCTGCACAGCCTCGGCGAACGCTATCGCAACGTCGGTCTGTCGGATCTCCTGTTCCAGTTGCCGATGAGCCGCGAAGACATCGCCCGTTTCCTCGGCCTCGCCCTGGAGACCGTCAGTCGCGGGTTCACCCGCCTGCAGGACGACGGCGTCATCGCGGTGACCGGCCGTCGGGTCGAGATCCTGAAGAAAGTCGAACTGCTGCGCCTCGCCCACGGCGCCGAAACCACCGGCGACGGCAAGCAGCGTCGCGCCTGACGCTACCGCGGCCGCGAGCGCCGCGGCCAGCCAGCAAGCTCAGGGTTTCCTCCCGCCTGCGCAGTCGCGCCCATTCGACTCATGACCTCCGCTCGTGGGATGCCTTGCCCCCAAGCCGGCTGTCGCGGACCTGTCATATCGGATTGGCACACTCCATTCATTCGATTATTTTGGAAAGATGGAACTAAAAGACGCCACCTTCGCGTTGGCCGCCCTGGGCCAGACCACCCGACTGTCGGTCTTTCGTCTGCTCGTCGAGGCGGGCCGTGAAGGGCGGATGGCCGGGGAGATCGCCGAACGTCTGTCCCTCCCCGGCGCGACCCTGTCCTTCCACCTCAAGGAACTCGTCTCGGCGGGCCTGATCCATGGCGAACCGCGCGGGCGTCACATCTGCTATCGCGCCGATTTCGACACCATGAATGCCCTGATCGACTTCCTGACCCACGACTGTTGCGGTGGCGCGCCCGAGGCCGACTGCCTGCCGGCGTTGCGCCCGGCGCCGTCAGGCAGGTCGTGCGGCCCGTGAAGGCCGACCGCTGCGATCGCCGGCACCCCGCAGATTCCCCTGATCCTTCGACATGAACCCATTGGACATTCCACCATGACCCTTCACGTTGGCATCAACGGCTTCGGCCGGATGGGACGACTCACCCTGCGTGCCGCCTGGGGCGATCCCGACCTCGCGTTCGTCCGGATCAACGATCCGGCAGGCGATGCGGCGACGCTCGCGCACCTGCTGAATTTCGATTCCGTGCACGGGCGTTGGCGGCATGAGGCGACGCACGATGGCGATGCGCTGGTCATCGACGGCATCCGCATCCCGGTCACACGCAACAAGGACATCGCCGCGACCGACTGGTCGGGATGCGATGTCGTGATCGAAGCTTCCGGCAAATTCCGCAAACCCGACGTGCTGCAACCATACCTGGACCAGGGCGTGAAACGCGTCGTCGTGACCGCCCCGGTGAAATCGGCGGGCGCGCTGGATGTGGTGGTGGGCGTGAATCATCAGCGTTTCGATCCCGCGCGGCATCGCATCGTTTCGGCCGCGTCCTGCACCACCAACTGCCTCGCACCGGTGGTCAAGGTCATCCACGAAGCGCTCGGCATCCGCCACGGCAGCCTGACCACGATCCACAGCCTCACCAACACCCAGGTCATCGTCGATGCGCCGCACAAGGACCTGCGCCGGGCGCGGTCCTGCGGCAGCAGCCTGATTCCGACCTCGACCGGCTCCGCCACCGCCATCGCGGAAATTTTTCCGGAACTGAAGGGTCGCCTGAATGGCCATGCGGTGCGCGTGCCGCTGACCAACGCGTCGTTGACCGACTGCGTGTTCGAGGTCGAGCGCGCGACGACCGTCGAAGAGGTCAACGCCCTGCTGCAGGCGGCGTCCAAAGGCGAACTGAAGGGCATTCTCGGCTATGAGACGCGGCCGCTGGTGTCGATCGACTTCCAGACCGATCCGCGCTCCAGCATCGTCGACGCCCTGTCGACGATGGTGATCAACGGCACCCAGGTGAAGATCTACGCCTGGTACGACAACGAATGGGGCTACGTGAATCGCACCGCCGAACTCGTGCGACTGGTCGGGCGGGCGGATTGATCGCATGCCGGCGCCGCTTCCGGAGGAGAGGCCCTTGATGTCGCGCTTCTCGCCCGACGTTCGCCAGTATCTGTTGATCACCGGCAACTATTGGGCGTTCACGCTCACCGACGGCGCGCTGCGCATGCTGGTGGTGCTGCATTTCCACGCGCTGGGATACAGCCCGCTGCAGGTCGCGATGCTGTTCCTGTTCTACGAAGTGTTCGGTGTCGTCACCAATCTGGTCGGCGGTTGGCTGGGCGCGCGCCTCGGCCTGAATCGCACGATGAACATCGGTCTGGCGATGCAGGTCGTGGCGCTGTCGATGCTGCTGGTGCCCGGTGCATGGCTGACCGTGCCGTGGGTGATGTCGGCCCAGGCGCTGTCGGGGATCGCCAAGGACCTCAACAAGATGAGCGCCAAGAGCAGCATCAAGCTGCTGGTGCCGGGCGACCAACAGGGCGCGCTGTATCGATGGGTCGCCGCGCTTACGGGATCGAAGAACGCGTTGAAAGGCGTCGGCTTCTTCCTCGGTGGCGCGTTGCTGACCACGGTGGGATTCGCGCCTGCCGTCGCGATCATGGCCGGCGCGTTGCTTGTGGTCTGGCTGCTCAGCCTGATGCTGTTGAAGCGCGATCTCGGCAAGGCCAAGGCCAAGCCGAAATTCCGCGACCTGTTCTCGAAGAGCCGGGCGATCAATCTGCTGTCGGCGGCGCGCCTATGCCTGTTCGGCGCGCGCGACGTGTGGTTCGTGGTGGCGTTGCCGGTGTTTCTGTCGACATCGCTGGGCTGGGATTTCTGGCAGGTCGGCGGATTCCTCGCCGCATGGATCATCGGTTACGGCATCGTGCAGTCGATCGCACCGCATGTCACCGGCCGCGGCGGCGGCAGGCTGCCGGATGGCCGCGCGGCGTTCGTCTGGGCGCTGGCGCTGGCGACGATCCCCGCGGCCATGGCGCTCCTGCTGGCGCGGGATGTTCCGGCGCAGACCGTCCTCGTGGCGGGTCTGACGCTCTTCGGCGTGCTGTTCGCGATCAATTCGTCGATGCACAGCTATCTGATCGTGAGCTACGCCGCCGAAGACGGCGTCTCGCTGGATGTCGGCTTCTACTACATGGCGAACGCACTCGGACGCCTGCTGGGCACGGTGCTGTCGGGCTGGGTGTTCCAGCGCGCAGGCATCGACCTGTGTCTCGTCCTCTCGGCGCTGCTGGTGCTCGCGGCCGCGGTCATCTCCCTGGCCCTTCCGCGACACGCCGCCATGGAGGCCTCCGCGGCCGACCAATAGCGCGCCAGTGTGGAGCGTAGGGTGTATGTGGGCCCACCATCAACCAAATACTTGCGATAAGTGTCTGAATCGAAAGTCTATTTGCGACTACTTTAGAAAAACGCACTCGCAAACGTACTCACTTTCTCGCTTGCTTGACGGCCCTCGGCGCTCGGGTGTCGCCGCGGTGGATCGCCGTTCGTCGGATCGCAGCGACGGGACGCGCCCGGTGTACCCAACCGGCCCCCGGGGGCTGCGATATGCGCGGACGGTCGATCGCGGGACGGGCATGCGCAGCATAGGTGACGAGTGTCGACAGCAGGGCGACCCGCTCCGGATTCCCGGGCACGGCTCCCCGGGCTGCGCGCACCGCCTCGCTGCGGGTCGGAGAGACTACCCCGCGCGACCGCGCCCGGCTGGGCCGAAGCCGTCGCAGCGGCGTCCGGCGGGCCGGGGGCGATTCGGATTTTCGTTCGCCCCGATGACTGCGCTACGCTGGCGCGTCGCCTGTCCGGGCGCATGGACGATCCGAACGATTCAGGGGGGACGATGGCTCCGGTCTACAAGGTGCTGAACGACTTGTCGTTCATCATGGAAAGCATGCTGCAAAATTGCTTTGGCGATGCCAAATACGAATTGCAGAACTTGGCGCATCGACTGGAGAATGATCCGGCCTACGCTATAGAGGGCCGAGAGACACTCGCGGCGGAATTGCGGGAGGCGCTCTCGATGATCCGGGGTAACGGCCGACCGGCTGGATGTCTGATTGTGATTAAGATCAGCCGCAAGATATGGAAATCTGCGGAGAACTTGGGGGCATGACGATGGATCTTGTTCGCGCAAATCAGATCATGGATGGGATTGAAGATTTGCTAGCTAATCCGGATTATCTTCCGGGCGGTTTCAATGCACTTTCCCGCACAGGCGCAAAGACTCGCGCAGAGATTTTTCATGCGGCATGCCTTGTCACTGCACAGCTTTTTCAGTCTGAGAATCTGAGAGGAAAAGGCACGGGAGAAGATAGCGATTTTTCGGATTTTGTACGTTCACTAGATTCGACAATTTTCAACGTACTTTTTTTGAGGCCATGCTTACCAGATTCTGAACTCGACCTCATTTGTAAGCTTCCAAATAACAGCGCGGAATACAGACGTGAAGAAGAACGATTGCAGGATCTAGCTTTAAAGGATGGCGCAATTAATTTAGGGAAAATCGAATCTTTCGTTGAATTCTTGCGCTCTATTGATTTTTCGGACTCGGACTATTGGCCCCATGTTTATGGGCGTATCTGCCTTGTTTGCCCGACAAACCTAATCCCCGCATCTGCAACCAGGGACGCCGCATCTTTCGCAAAAACGGGCAAGCCTTGGTGGCGATTCTGGTAGACATCTCAAGACCGATCAGGCAGTTTTTAGGCGCTGAGAATTCAGGCGCCAAGCCGGCAAGGAAATGAAGATCATGTTCATGCGGAAATGTATTCTTCCGATCGCTCTTATTGGCATCCTTTCTTCGTGCGCGACTCTTATTGAGCCAAAACACTGCCCTATGACTGTCAACAGAATCGAAACCCACGTTAGGGCTTTGCATCCCTACGATGTGGCTTGGCTAGGGACGGTATTGTCGCAGATGGGTTACGCAGGAAATTGCCCATGCCCGAATTCTACTGATTCAGCAGGAAATCGTTGCGGCGCCCGCAGCGCCTACAGTCGAGGCAGCAGGCTCGCCTGCACAGCCGACGACGTACCGCAAAGCGACATACCCCGTCTGCGCACGATCATTGTTGCGCAGGCAACGCCTATTGAATGCGGTGGAGGCGGACTTGTCAGCTTGCTTAACTGGCCTCCCTCTGACCCGGATAGTGTGCCTCCTCGCTGGCGGCAACCAGTCAGAATCAAATGATGCACTGTCTTCGCGGCAGATTCTGTTTGAGATTTGCAACCGCTCGCATTCGCCCCTCATCTGTCCGTGGCCCGGTACTGCATCCCCCGTGCCACTTGCACCGCCGCTTGCCCGGCACGCTCAGGGCTTCGCAGGGCTGGCCGTCGCGCCGTCGCCTTGAGCCGCAGATCACGCGCGCCGTTCCGGTGTTCCGTTGGGGCTTCGGAACCAGTCGCGCGCACACTCGGGCGACGGCTGCCGGTGCGTCGGTCTCCGTGGCCGGAGTCGTTCGCGCGGGCGTGCATGCGCGCGATGCGCGCGTTATTTCCGGTCGTGCCAGCGGCAGGCGATCCGGAGTTGTTCGTGTGTGCGCGGGTCGATTGGCAGCGTCCGGCGCCTGCCGCACTGCCGCGGGCGCATCTGTTTCCGCCTGCTTTGGATTCTGGGCCTGCCACCATTCGGCGATGATCGAATCCAGAATGCCGCTGTAGTTGTTGGCGGGGTAGTAGCGGCTGCGCCGGGCTTCGATCGCCGCCAAAGCCTCGGGACTGGGGTAGTAGTCGATGCGCGGCCGGCGCGCGCGGTGGGCGCGTTGGTTTGCGTTGGCGTTGGGATGGCGAGACATAGATCAGCGCTCCGACGGCTGCATGATTCTCTGCTTCGCCGTGCGGCGCCTACGCAAGTGACAAGCGTTCGCCAGAGCCGGCGCATCTGACCACTGATTCCCGGCTATCGAGAATCTCTTGAAGCAACAGAACAAGCGCACCCCCTTGGTAATCTATAAAGGTGTCCGAATAGCGACCACGTTGGCGAAAATATCGCCAACAGACTGGCCCGCATGGCGCCTACGGAGCCGGCTTCCGTCGGTTTTGCACTGTTTCGGGCAAGGTGCTGATTCAAATAGCGCCTACATTGGTTCGGATAGCGCCCAGCGACTTCGTTTTTTGCCAGCGGTTGCTCGCTGATTTCTCAGGTCTCACTTCCAACCCCTTATCTTCGCAGGCGTCGATCGGCCACCAAGAGACTGCATAGAGAGCGCAACGATTGCGCCCGCCATGCCGAGTGCAAATGAACCATCCCTTGCCTAGCAGCGCTTTCAACGCTTCCCGAAACGTGCCATTGCTACGCCAGCCGCGCGATTTAAGCCGAGACCAGGTGCAGCTCAGATCGCCATTGTTGTACCCGTTGTAAAGTCCGGCGACTTCTACCAATAGCTTCACCTCCCAGCCGCTCAACTCGCCGAATTCCGCCGAGCGGAAGACGTGGTGTGGAATACCTAGATAGGTCGCGCTGCTGCGGCCGGTTTGCTTACGTCTCCGGGTTGCCGGATGCGCCATTATTGGCTCCCTCGCTTACTTGGCGACCTTGAAGCGGGCATGCGCTTGCTTCAGTCCGCCGGCATGCGCGGTTGTTCGTTCTTTGGCGGGCCATGGTCGTTACTCCGTCAATAGCTGCTTGGCGGAATCGATCGCACCGATCGCAAGATCCAAAGCGTCAGCCGCTTCGATATCTGTGGCGTCCGGGGGCATCGGTGGATTCGGCGATACGCTGGAGCTGTAGCCATGCAAGGTCGACCGAGAACGCGGCGGATTCGAGCATGGCGCGCGCATCGCGTCGCAACAGACGCGGGGCGTGGTGGCGACGTTCATCGGCTCGCCCCTTGATCGCTCGCAGCAATCTTGGAAGCGATCCAAGCATCTACTGCCGCCGAACTCCAAGCGCTTGTGCGCTCGGAGAGCCGCACGGGCCGCGGAAAATCGCCAGCAGCCACCATTCGATACAGGGTTGAGCGGGACATGCCCGTGCGTGCGATCACGCATGGCAGTCGCAACAGCGTTAGCGCGCCCGCTTCGGGCGCTACTCCGGTAGCGTCTTGAGTCATGGGTGTGTGCTCGAAAAGGGGAAGTGCATCCGCCAGTCGGCGGGTGTTTTCTTCCGCGTTTCGAGAGCGCGAATCTCGTGACAGCGCTACCGGTGGCGAATCCGGCTTACAGCCCCGCGGAGTTAGCGGTTCTGCGGCTGACTGCCTTTGGGGAGCGTGAAACCCCTTTCAACGCTACCGGGCGCGACTCCGGCGGGATCAGCTAGGGCAGTGAGCCGCAGACGGCTCACGGGGCGCATATTGAACCGCTCTCAGGAAAAGTCAACACGTATCCCGCCGGTTCATCTGATCGCATCGGAAGCCGGCAGAGGCGCCCCCTCGGCCGGTTCCGCATTGCAGCCATTGGCGAGGTTGCAGCGATTCATTCCGCAGCGGCACGCAGCGCTTGTGCCGTCTCCAGCGCAAATTCGCACAGATAGGCCGCGCTGCCATCGGTGCCGTTTTCGATTGATCCGCCCAACAGACGCCGAACGGCGTCTTCCAAGTCTGCCGCTTCCCGACAGGCGGTGGCGCAATCGATCCCCTCGGCCACGGCCAATAGGTGACGACCCTCCGCAGGGATCGCACGGAACGCGACAGGGGCCGTCTCGGCCCGGAGGCGGGGGCGAGCCCCCGAAGCGGTACGGCGCGCGCTGTGGCGCTTGCTGGGGCCTGCTAGAGTGGTTTTAGCCATGATCGTTCCCTCGGTGAACGTTTGTGGTGAGGGCGGCCGGGGTGTTGACGCACCCCGGCCGTCCGCTGCTTACCGGCTTGCGCCGGATGCTTGTCGCAGGGGCACGACGTTGCCCCCTTCGCGTAACTGGTCCAGATAGTCCGCCCATGCCTGCATCATCTTGCGGCGTTCGGGCAGATGGGCGGTGCGGTTGTAGGCGCGGCCGTTCGGGTCGCGGACGGCGTGCGCGAGTTGGTGTTCGATGTAGTCCGGTCGGAAGCCCAGCACTTCGTCCAGAATCGTCCGCGCCATCGCGCGGAAGCCGTGGCCGGTCATGGTGTCGCGATCGATGCCCATGTATCGCAGGGCGGCATTGATCGTGTTCTCGCTCATCGGACGCCGCAGGCTGCGGACGCCGGGAAAGACGTACTCGCCGCGCCCGGTGAGCGGATGCAGGTCGCGCAGGATCGCGACGGCTTGCGAGGACAGCGGGACGATATGCGGGGTGCCGGTCTTGGTGGCGGTGTAGCGCCATTCGGCGGCGTCAAGGTCGATATCGGCCCAGCGGGCCGTCCGCAGTTCGCCCGGACGGGCGAACACCAGCGGCGCCAGATTCAGGGCGGCGACCGTCACCGGGCTGCCCCGATAGCTGCGGATCGTGCGCAGCAGTTCGCCCACCCGCGCGGGTTCCGTGACGCTGGCGAAGTGCCGGACGCGCGGCTGTTCGAGCGCGCCCACCAGATCGGCCGCCGGGTTGCGCTGGGCGCGGCCGGTGGCGATGGCATAGCGGAAGATTTGGCCGGCGAGCGCGCGGGCGCGGTGGGCGGTTTCGATCACGCCACGCTGTTCGATCTTGCGCAGGGCAGACAGCAGGGCCGGTGCAGTCACGTCGGCCACTGGCAAGCTGCCGATGCTCGCAAGATCCTTTTCGACCAATCGACGTTCACGCTTCACCGAACCCACGCTTAGCCCTTCCTTCGCCCGCTTCGCCAGCCATTCGGCCGCAACCGCCGCGAATGTAGTCTCGGCATGCTCCAGCTTCGCCGCACGTTCGACGCGCGCGACGTGCGCCGGGTTTGCCCCGCCTTTCACCAGCATGCGCAGTCGGTCGCGTTCGGCGCGGGCTTCGGCGAGTGACACGGCCGGGTATTCGCCCAAGCCGACCATGCTGGCCTTGCCTGCGTAGCGGTAGCGATAGCGCCACACGCGCGCACCGTTGGTGCGCACTTCGATGCACAGGCCATTGGTATCGGCAACGCGGTAGAGCGTCGCTTTCGCCTTCAACGTGCGGAGTTTGGTATCGGTCAGCATGTGAGTAAGCCGGTAGTGAGTACGCCCCGCAGGGTGGGGCGCCTGTACTCACAGCCTTACTCACTCTTTGCAGGGATGCAAGGGCACCCCCTAGGACTCCAAGAGACAAAAAAGCCCGCGTTATGCGGGCTTCTTGGGTGTGTCCGGGACGGTTTGGGATGCCCCGGTTCAACGATGTGGTGGGCCCACCAGGATTCGAACCTGGAACCAAGGGATTATGAGTCCCCTGCTCTAACCGTTGAGCTATAGGCCCGTCGCGGTGACGGTCATTCTAGCCTGACGAAAAAGCCCGCGAACCGCGGGCTTTTTCAGGGGAACTGCGCGTCCGGTTCAGTCGATGTCGAGGAAGCTGCGCAGTTGTTCGCTGCGGCTGGGATGACGCAGTTTGCGCAGGGCCTTGGCTTCGATCTGGCGGATGCGCTCGCGGGTGACGTCGAACTGCTTGCCGACTTCTTCCAGCGTGTGATCCGTGTTCATGTCGATGCCGAAGCGCATGCGCAGCACCTTGGCTTCCCGCGGGGTCAGGCCGGCGAGGACTTCGCGCACGGTTTCCTGCAGGTTGATGTTGGTGGTGTTCTCGATCGGGGACTCGACATTGGTGTCCTCGATGAAGTCGCCGAGGTGGCTGTCCTCGTCGTCGCCGATCGGCGTTTCCATCGAGATCGGTTCCTTGGCGATCTTCAGGACCTTCCGGATCTTGTCCTCCGGCATGTCCATTTCCTTCGCCAGCTCTTCCGGGGTCGCTTCGCGGCCGTACTGCTGCAGCATCTGCCGGGAAATGCGGTTGAGCTTGTTGATCGTTTCGATCATGTGCACCGGGATGCGGATGGTGCGCGCCTGATCGGCGATCGAGCGGGTGATGGCCTGGCGGATCCACCACGTCGCGTAGGTCGAGAACTTGTAGCCGCGGCGGTATTCGAACTTGTCCACGGCCTTCATGAGGCCGATGTTGCCTTCCTGGATCAGGTCGAGGAACTGCAGGCCGCGGTTGGTGTACTTCTTGGCGATGGAGATCACGAGGCGCAGGTTGGCCTCGACCATTTCCTTCTTCGCCTTGCGCGCCTTGGCTTCGCCGTAGGCCATCGCGCGGCTGATGTCCTTGATGTCGGCCAGTTCGAGATACAGCGCCTGCTCGATGGCGATGGTCGCTTCCTGTTCGGCGATGATCTGTTCCTTCACGTCGCGCAGGCCCGAGGACCACTTCTGCTTGCGCTTGAGCATCTCGTCGACCCAACCGAGGTTGGTCTGGTTGCCTTCCCACGCGCGGATGAAGTCCTTGCGCGGCATCCTGGCGATGCGGGTGGAGAGGTCGAGGATGCGGCGTTCGTGTTCCTTGATCTGGCCGAGCACGTCGCGCAGCTTGCGCACGAGGGTATCGGTGAGCGGCAGCGGCAGCTTCAGGGTCATGAACTGCTCGGCCATGTCCTCGCGCAGCTTGGCCAGCGCCTTGTTGCCGGCGCCCTGCTTGGCGTAGGCCTTCTGGAACCCGGCGTACGAGGCGGCGAGGGTGTCCATGCGGCGCGCGACTTCGGCCGGATCCGGGCCGGTGGGCGCGGTGTCCTCGGCGGCGGCGCCGTCTTCTTCTTCCTCGTCGATCTCGACTTCGCCGTCGGCGATCTCCTCGACCGGGATCTCCTCGGCCGGTTCCTCGACGTCGTTGAAGCCGGCGACGATGTCGGCCAGACGCTTCTTGCCGGCCTTATGCAGTTCGTATTCTTCGAGCAGCAGTTGCACCGACCACGGGAAGCTGGCCAGGGCCGACATCATCTGGGTGAGGCCTTCCTCGATCCGCTTGGCGATGGCGATTTCGCCTTCGCGGGTCAGCAGTTCGACGGTGCCCATCTCGCGCATGTACATGCGCACCGGGTCGGTGGTGCGGCCGCCTTCGCCGTCGAGCGCGGTCAGCGTCGCGGCGGCTTCTTCGGCGGCGGTGTCGTCGACCTCGCGGCCGCCGGTCGCGCCATCGGCGAGCAGCAGGGCATCGACATCGGGCGCGACCTCGTGCACCTCGATGCCCATGCCGTTGATCATGCCGATGATGTCTTCGATCTGCTCGGGATCGACAAGATCGTCGGGCAGGTGATCGTTGACCTCGGCATAGGTCAGATAGCCCTGCTCCAGGCCCTTGCTGATCAGTTGCTTGATGTCGGACTGCGGAGCCTGACGTTCGTTGGCCATGGGCGCCACCGTGGGAAAGTGAACCCGTAATTATAACAGCCCCGGGGCGGGGTCTGGCGCCGAAACGGGTGGGAACGGCGTCGGAATGCGCTGGAATCGGATGAAGGTCCGGTCGGAGAAGCGCACGAAACCGGACGAAAGGAGGTTGGCAGGACCCGATGTGGTGCGCGCGGCGCCCGCATTCAAGCGCCGGGCACGGCGGGTGTCGTGGCGTTCAGGCGCGGAGCAGGAAGGTCACCGGCCCGTCGTTCACCAGGCTGACCTGCATGTTCGCGCCGAAACGGCCGGTTTCGACCGCGTTGTGGTGATGTTCGCGACAGTAGGCGATCAGTTCGCCGAAGATGCGCTCGGCCTCCTCGGGGGCGGCGGCGCTGCTGAAGCTCGGCCGCAGTCCGGAGCGGGTGTCGGCGGCGAGGGTGAACTGGCTGACCAGCAGCAGGCCGCCGCCGGTATCGGCGAGCGAGCGGTTCATCCGTCCGGCCTCGTCGCCGAAGACCCGGTAGCGGAGCAGGCGTTCGCCCAGTTTCGCCACCTGCGCCGGGCCATCGCCGGGTTCGACCCCGACCAGGGCCAGCAGGCCGGGGCCGATCGCGCCCACGCAGGCGTCGTCGACGGTCACCCGGGCTTCGGTCACGCGCTGGATCAGGGCGAGCATGGCGGGTTCCGCGAGGCCGTTCTGGACAGGCCGGGAGCGCGAGCATCGCGGGGGCGCGGGCCGCGCGCAAGCCATCGGGTGACCTTCGTCCCGGGGTGCGGTGGTGGGCGCCCCGGTAGACTCGGCAGGATGAACGACTTCTTCGCCCGCCTGCTCTTCGCCGTCGCCAGCCTGATCGGCCGCCTGCCGTGGCCGTGGTCGCGCGCGCTGGGCGACGCCATCGCCTGGCTGTGGCGGCGCAGCGGCGGGCGCGAGCACCGGGTGGCCGGGCGCAATCTGGAACTGGCCTACCCGGACTTGCCGGCGGCCGAGCGCGCGCCCTTGCAACGGGCGATCCTGCGCACGACCGCGCGCCAGGCGCTCGAAACCCTGCGGCTGTGGACCCGCCCCCATGCCGAGAATCTGCGGATGATCCGTGAGACGGAGGGCGTGGCGTTGTTCGACGCGGCGATCGCGGCCGGCAAGGGCGTGATCGTGGCCGCGCCGCACTACGGCAACTGGGAGCTGCTGAACCAGTGGCTGGCGGCGCATACCGAACTGGCGATCCTGTACCGTCCGCCGGACTCGGCGCTGGGCGAGGCCTTCCTGCGCCGGGTCCGCGCCGACGATGCCGCGCGGGTGACCCAGATCCGCGCCGAGGCGGCGGGCATCCGCCAATTGTTCAAGCGCCTGCGCGACGGCGGCGTGGTCGGCATCCTGCCCGACCAGCAACCGAAGAAGGGCGACGGCGAGTTCGCGGCATTCTTCGGCAAACCCGCCTACACCATGACCCTGCTGCCGCGGCTCGCCGAGCGCAGCGGCGCGACCGTGCTGTTCGCCTATTGCGAACGGATCGGTGATCTCGCCTTCGCGCTGCGGATCGAACCGGCGCCCGCGGAGATCGCGTCCGCGGATACGATGGTCGCGACCGCCGCCCTGAACGCGGCGGTGGAACGCATCGCGCGACGCGATCCGGCGCAGTATCAGTGGACCTACAAGCGCTACACCCTGCAGCCGACGATGAATCCCTACTTCAATCCCTATCGCGACCTGGAAGGACGCGCATGACGCCGCAGTCTCCCGATTCCGAACCCGAACCCGAATCCAGCGCCGGACCGACGATGGCCGCGACGGTGGACGCAGCGCCGTCGAGCGTCATCGAGGCGGTGTCGCCCGACATGGCGCCGGTGCCGGACTGGGATGGCCCGCACGGCTGGCAGCCGTTGCCGCGGCGCGCCTATCGCGTGTTCCTGTACGTGGCGCTGCTGGTGGCGGCGATTCCGGCCGGCATCACCACGCTGAGTCTTGGTGAGCTGCTGTTGCGCCGCGAGGGCGGCTGGATCGCGCTGGCGGCGTTGTGGGCGGTGACGATCGCGTTGGCGCTGTGGGTCGCGCACAAGCGCTATCGCTACACTTTCTGGCGATTGGACCAGCACGGTTTCGCGGTCCGTCGTGGCCGGTTGTGGCAGTGGGAGACACGGGTGCCGACCTCGCGGGTGCAGCACATGGATCTCAAGCGCGGGCCGCTGGAGCGCGCGCACCGGCTGGCATCGCTGGTGCTGCATACCGCCGGCACCCGTCTGAGCGCGGTCAGCATTTCCGGACTGGACGACGCCGACGCCGAACGCGTGCGTGATCATTTCAGCCGCCAGATCGATCGCCAGGACGACGATGACCACGCCTGAGTCCGCTATCGCGACCGACGCCGCGACGCAGCCGGAGCGCCGGCTGCATCCGATGTCGTGGTTGTTCGTGCTGATCCAGCAGCTCAAGCAGTTCATCCTGCCGATCCTGGCGTTGTTCGTGTTCGGTCGCGGCGATCGCAACGATCTGTGGGGGCTGGTCGCGATCTGCGTGCTGGCGACGATCTCGATCTGGCAGTTCTACACCTATCGCTTCCGGATCACCGACGACAGTCTGCAGATCCGCAGCGGGCTGCTGGAGCGCAGTCTGCGTCAGATTCCGTTCGCGCGGATCCACAACGTCGGTCTGCACCAGACCCTGCTGCACCGGATCTTCGGCGTGGCCGAAGTGCGGCTGGAATCCGCCGGTGGCATCAAGCCCGAGGCGGAGATGCGGGTGCTCAAGCTCGACGATGCGCTGGCGCTGGAATCGCTGGTGCGCCGTCGTCGCAACGCTGCGGTGCATGTCGATGCGGCGGCGGCCGACGGTGCCGCGCCCGAGGCCGGCGTCGTGCTCCATACCCTGTCGACCGCCGACGTGGTGCGCGCGGGCCTGATCTCCAATCGCGGGATGATCGTGGTCGGCGGCGCGTTCGCGGCGCTCGCCCAGTTCAGCGGCGATCTCTTCTCGGAGTTGATCGAAAGCTGGGGACGGGCGTTGTTCGGTGTGGTCGACACCTACGGACGCGGCCACGAGGCGCTGGCGACGCTGACCCTGCTGTTGATGTTCCTCGCCCTGGTGCGGGTGTTCTCGGTGCTGCTGGCGCTGCTGCAGTACTCGGGATTCCGGCTGGAGGAACACGGTCGCCGGTTGACCCTGGAACGCGGGCTGCTCACCCGCATCCGCACCAGCACCCCGCGTCGGCGCATCCAGTCGTGGACGCTGCGCGAGGGCATGCTGCATCGCCTGTTCCGACGGCGCACGCTGGAGGTCGGCACCGCGGTGCTCGACAACGGGTCGCACAGCCAGCCGCGGTCGCTGCGCGAGGTCGCACCGGTGGCCACGCCGGAGCGTTGCGACGCGCTGATCCGTCATCTCGCACCGCAGTTGCAGTGGCCGCCGGCCGAATGGCGACCGCTCCATCGCCTCGCGTTCTGGCGGTTGTTCGCGCCGCAGCTGCTGCTGGCGGCGGTGCTCGCCGCGTTCGCGCTGCTGCAGTTCGGCCCGCTCGGACTGATCTTCGTGGCGCTGTGGCTGCCGTGGATCGCCTATATCGCCTGGCAGAACGCGCGGCACGCCGGTTATGCGGTCGATGGCAACACCATCGCGTCGCGCGGTGGCTGGTGGACCCGGCAGTGGCGTTTCGCCGAGATCGGCAAGCTGCAGGCGATCCGCTTCGGCCAGTCGCCGCTGGATCGGCGCCTGGGTATGGCCCATCTGCTGCTCGACACCGCCGGCGGCAACGCCATGGCCGAACCGCTGCGGCTGCGTTTCCTGCCCGAAGCCGAAGCGCGTGCGCTGCACGAACGACTGGGACGCGAGATCGCCGGCAACGCGCTGCGGTGGTGATGACATTCCTGTAGGAGGGCCTTCAGGCCCGATCTTTTTCTTCAAGCTATCGCATCAGCCCAGATCGGGCCTGAAGGCCCTCCTACGGGAGTGTCAGCCCAATCCCCAATACCCCAGTTTCGCCCGGATCTGCAACGCGCGCAGGCGGCCGTCCAGCGGTTTTCCGCGCAGTCGTCCGAGCTTGCCGGCGATGAGATCCTCGGTCGCCGCGAGCACGCGTTCGGACGAACGCCCGTCGCGATACGGGTGGATGGCGTCGGCGTAGGCGACGATCGCCGCGCGCAGCGCGGCGTCCGGCGAGAACGCACGTTCGAGCATGTCCTGCAGCCGCGCCGGATCGTCGAAATCGAGCATGTGCGGCTTCGGCGCGCGGTTGCGCAGGGTGATCACCGGTTTGTGCTGGACCACGAATTCCGAGACCACCGAGGTGGTGTCGGCCACCAGCACGTCGGCGGCGCGCTGCGCGGCCATCAGCTGTTCGGTCTCGACGAAGGCCGCGTTCGGTCCGGTGAGCGCGCGATAGCGGTCGAACAACGCGGGCGTGCATTTCGGATGCAGGGTCAGCAGCCAGTAACGGTCGCCGCGAGCGACCTCGGCGGCGATCGCCTCGAACAGATGCGGCGCGGCGCTCAGGCGTTCGGTGAAGGTGGAGGCGAACAGCACCGTCGGGCGACCGTTCGCCGGCGCGCGCAATGTCGCCGCCGCACCGCCGTCGTCGCGGAACAGCGGATCGAGCTTCGGCCAGCCGGTTTCGACCACCGCGAAATGCGGCTGTCGCGCGGCGAGATCGCGGAACGGCGCGGTGGTCGCCGGGCCCTGGGTGCAGTACAGATCGAACAGCCCGCGCACCCGGAAATGGCCGCGGGCGTCCTCGCGCTTCTCGACGTTGAACCCGTGGAACAGCTGCACCTTCGGGCCGGTGAGGAAGGTCGGCACCCAGTTCGCGGCGCTGAACACCGCCCGCGGTCGCAGCGCCACCGCCTCGCGCAGGCTTATCATGCGCACGGGTTCCGGCAGGCGCGCGCCCGCGGCGCCGTCGGCGAACCAGGCATGCACGCCGTGTCCCGCCGCCCGCAGCGCATCGGCGAGCGGCTGCAGGATGGGCAGCGCATAACGCTCGGTCGCGAACAACAGGTACTCCGCCATCAATACGTCTCCGCCCACGGCACCGCCGATCACGGCCTGCATTATCACGTTCAACGAGGCCGACCGCATCGGCGACTGCCTCGCTTCGCTGGATTTCTGCGCGGACGTCGTGGTGGTGGACTCGGGATCCACCGACGCGACCCGCGAGATCGCCGAAGCCGCCGGCGCGCGGGTGCTGGTGCGGCCCTTCGACGGTTTCCGCAGCCAGAAGCAGTTCGCGGTCGATCGCGCGACCCACGACTGGGTGCTCTGCCTCGATGCCGACGAGCGCGTGAGCCCGGAGCTGCGGGCGTCGATCCTCGCCGCGCGCGACGCCGGTTTCGCCGGCGCCGACGGCTACCGCTTCGCGCGGCTGAGCGAATACTTCGGCAAATTCCTGCGCCGCGGCAACGCCTATCCCGATCGCGTGCTGCGCCTGTTCGACCGCCGTCGCGGCGGCTGGCGCGGCGATCGCGAGATCCACGAGGCCGCCAGCGTCGACGGCGCGGTGAAGACGCTCGCCGGCGATCTGATCCACTACCCGTACCGTTCGCTGATGCAGCAATTGCAGAAGACCGAGCGCTATGCGCGGATGATGGCCGAGCACGAATTCGCGCGCGGCAAGCGCGCCTCGCTGGGCAAGCTGATCCTGTCGCCGGCCTGGCGGTTCTGGCGCGGCTACGTGTTCCGGCTCGGCTTCCTCGACGGCTGGCACGGCCTGGTCTACGCCTACGTCCGCGCCAACTACGTGCGCCAGAAAACGATCATGCTGTGGATGCTGGAGCGCGGGCAGCGGGTGGAGTGAATGAAGGCGATTGATTACGCCCCCTATCCAGCAGTAGAAAACTACGGCGACATGAGCCGAGAGTCTTTCGATTCATATTATGCCAAGTGGCCTCAGGAGCTCTCGAGCATTCCAAAGGAAATCGTTGAAGACTGGATATACAGGCATTGGAGTTGCTTCAAAAATCATTGGATCAAACTTGAGCCTCACCGCTGGGAATTCGAGTTATCTGTTTTTTCCAATGAACAAATACTCGCAATTGATCATGTAGGCAGCTGGATTCAAGAGCTTGACGCCGAGGGCGTCGAATATGTTGGAAATTTTCCTAGGAGCAAGACCAGGCTTGCGAAATACATGATTGAATCAGGCACTTTTCCGGTTCCGATCATTGTCGCCATGAATGCAGGTCATGTCATTCATCCTCGGAGCCACCATGAAAGAATGAAGTCCCCTTTTCAACTCATTGAAGGGCATGCCGACTTGCCTGTATCAGAGGAATGATCACCCATAAGCATCCTTCGACAAGGAGCCAGCATTTTGTATGGCTCGCCAAACTGCCATAAAAGTGGCGATTTCTCCAAACATGCAAAAGGCTTTGTACTTCGACAACCGCTTCCTCGCCGAACTGCCGGGCGATCCCGAAGAAGGGCCGCGCCGTCGCGAGGTGCGCGGCGCGCTGTGGTCGCGGGTGTCGCCGACGCCGGTGGCCGCGCCGCGCACGCTGGCGGTGTCGCGGGAGATGCTCGCCGAACTCGGCCTGGACGAAGCGGACGCGGCCGGCGCGCGCTTCGCCGAGGTCTTCGCCGGCAACGCCCTGCTGCCGGGCATGGATCCGTTCGCGACCAATTACGGCGGCCATCAGTTCGGCCACTGGGCCGGGCAGTTGGGCGACGGTCGCGCGATCTCGCTCGGCGAAACCGTGGATGCCGTGGGCGCGCGCCGGGAGCTGCAGCTCAAGGGCGCCGGCCCGACGCCGTACTCGCGCAGCGCCGACGGCCGCGCGGTGCTGCGTTCGTCGATCCGGGAATTCCTGTGCAGCGAGGCGATGCATCATCTCGGCGTGCCGACCACCCGCGCGCTGTCGCTGGTGGCGACCGGCGAGGAGGTGATCCGCGACATGTTCTACGACGGCCATCCGAAGCCCGAGCCGGGCGCGGTGGTCTGCCGGGTCGCGCCGTCGTTCCTGCGCTTCGGCCATTTCGAGCTGCCGGCGTCGCGCGGCGAGGTCGATCTGCTGCGGCAACTGGTCGACTTCACGATCCGCCGCGATTTTCCGCAGTTGTCCGGCCGCGGCGAGTCGCTGTACGCCGACTGGTTCGGCGAGATCTGCGTGCGCACCGCGCGGCTGATGGCCGAATGGATGCGGGTGGGCTTCGTGCACGGCGTGATGAACACCGACAACCTGTCGATCCTCGGTCTGACCATCGATTACGGTCCCTATGGCTGGATCGACGCCTACGATCCCGACTGGACCCCGAACACCACCGATGCCGGTGGGCGTCGCTACCGGTTCGGCTGGCAGCCGGCGGTCGCGCGTTGGAATCTGGCGCGGCTCGGTCAGGCGATCGCGTCGCTGTTCGGCGAAGCCGCGCCGCTGCAGGCGGGCATCGATGCCTTCGGCGCGGCCTACACCGATGCCGAACGCACGGTCACCGCGCGCAAGCTCGGCCTGGCCGAATGCCGCGACGACGACGTGGCGCTGATCCGGGACCTGCACGGGTTGCTGCACGCGGCCGAGATCGACATGACCCTGTGGTTCCGCGCGCTGATCGATCTGGATCCGGCCGCGCCGACCTTGGCGCCGTTCGAGGAGGCGTTCTACGACCCGGTCAAGCGCGAAGCGCATGCGTCGTCCCTCGGCGACTGGTTGCAGCGCTATGCCGCGCGGCTGGGCGTGGACCCGCTGCCGGCCGCGGAGCGCCGCGAGCGCATGCGTCTGGCCAATCCGCGCTACGTGCTGCGCAACTATCTCGCCCAGCAGGCCATCGATCGCGCCGAGGCGGGCGATCCGGCCGGCATCTCCGAACTCCTCGACGTGATGCGCCGCCCCTACGACGACCAGCCCGGATGCGAACGGTTCTCGGCCAGACGCCCGGACTGGGCGCGCGACCGCGCCGGGTGTTCGATGCTGTCCTGCAGCTCCTGAGCGCGGCGGACGCCCCAGTCTTGCCGCCAGCTGAACAATGGGGGTTCCGTACGCCGGTGCATTGCCGGTTTTGGGCGGTCCGCCCGCGTTCCGGGGGCTTCGGCGTGCTGTTCAGGTCCCCGGGCCATCGCCGAGAATAGGCGCTCCTGCGGTTCTCCCGTGTCTTCCCCCATGCCCGCCCGCCGCCCCCGCGACGGCCGTGCACCACCCCAAGGCCCAATTCCCCGATGGCGCGCATTCTCGTGACCGGCGGCGCCGGTTTCCTCGGCTCGCATCTGTGCGACCGTCTGCTCGACGACGGACACGATGTCCTGTGCGTCGACAATTTCTTCACCGGCAGCAAGCGCAACATCGCCCATCGTCTGGAACATCCGTATTTCGAGCTGATGCGCCATGACGTGACCTTCCCGTTGTATGTCGAGGTCGACCAGATCTACAACCTCGCCTGCCCGGCCTCGCCGGTGCACTACCAGCACGATCCGGTGCAGACGACCAAGACCAGCGTGCATGGCGCGATCAACATGCTCGGTCTGGCCAAGCGGCTCAAGGCACGGATCCTGCAGGCCTCCACCAGCGAGGTCTACGGCGACCCGGAAGTGCATCCGCAGCCCGAGGGCTACTGGGGCCGGGTGAATCCGATCGGCATCCGCAGCTGCTACGACGAAGGCAAGCGCTGCGCCGAGACCCTGTTCTTCGATTACCACCGGCAACACGACCTCGACATCAAGGTCGTGCGCATCTTCAACACCTACGGTCCGCGGATGCATCCCAACGACGGTCGGGTGGTCAGCAACTTCATCGTCCAGGCCCTGCGCGGCGAGGACATCACCATCTACGGCGACGGCCGCCAGACCCGCAGCTTCTGCTACGTCGACGATCTGATCGAAGGCTTCGTGCGGATGATGGGCACCGAGGCAGGCTTCACCGGCCCGATCAACATCGGCAACCCGGGCGAGTTCACCATGATCGAACTCGCCGAGAAGGTGCTGTCCCTCGTCGGCGGCTCGTCGAAACTGGTGTTCCGGCCGCTGCCTTCGGACGATCCGAAACAGCGCCAGCCCGACATCGCGCTGGCGAAATCCGTCCTGGACTGGCAGCCGAAGGTCGCGCTGGAGGATGGCCTGAAGGAAACCATCGCCTATTTCCGCCGCACGCTCGACGGGGCCGCGGCATGAGTGTCGGCGCAGCGCCGGCGACCACGACCTTCGCGGTCGTCGTCACCTGCTACAACTACCGCGATTTCGTGGTCGAAGCGGTCGACAGCGCGCTGGCGCAGACTCGCGCGCCGAAACAGGTGGTGGTGGTCGACGACGGTTCGAAGGACGGTTCGCAGGATCTGCTGCGCGAGCGCTACGCCTACGATCCGCGCGTCACCCTGCTGATGTGCGAGAACGGCGGTCAGCTGGTCGCGTTCCAGCGCGGCCTCGCCGCGACCGATGCCGACGTGGTGTGTTTCCTCGATGCCGACGACCGCTGGGAACCGGCGCATCTGGAGAAGATCGGCGCGCTCTACGACGCCAGGAAGGATGTCGATTTCGTGTTCAACGACATCGTCCTGTTCGGCAACGAATCGCGCACGATCGCCTTCGCCGATCGCGCGACGGACCTGGGCTACACCGCGGTCGCCACCTACGAACTGGTCCACTGGTACGGCGCGCCGACCTCGGCGATCTCGCTCCGGCGCGTGCTGGCGCAGCACTGCCTCGATCTTCCGCCCGAGATGGCGAAGCGCTGGCGTCTGTCCGCCGACAACTGCCTGGTGTACGGCGCCAGTCTGTTCGCGGGGCGCAAGTATTTCCTGCCGACCGGCACCGTCGGTTATCGCATCCACGGCAAGAACGGCTGGTGGTCCAACCGCGGTCCGATCGAGAGTTATCTCAACCGGCTGCGTTCGCGCGGTCTGGTCGACACCTATGCGCGGATGGCCGGGGTCTCGGCGGCGTCGATCGAACTGGTCAAGTTCGAATTCAAGACCAAGCCCGATCCGTCCTGGCGCGAGATCCGGCGCTACGCGGGTCTCGCCATGCGCACCCGCGGCAGCGTGTTCAAGCGGACCGAGCGTGCGCTGAGCATCCTCGCCTACGCCCTGAAATCCGGCAAACGACGCGCCTCCTGAGGACGGATTCCGATGAAAGTGCTGCTGACCAACTTCCATGAGGGCGACGGCGGCGGGCACACGACCTATCTGCTGGCGCTGGCGCGCGGGTTGGCGGATGCGGGACACGAGGTCCATCTGGCGGCGCCGGCCAGCAGCCGGCTGTATCGCGAGATCGCGCGGATGGAGGGCGTGATCGCGGTCGCGCAACCGTTTCCGAACGGTCTGGCCCAGCTCGCCGCGGCCGCGCGCGCGCGCCGGCAGTTGCGCGACTACCTGCGCCGTCACGCCTTCGACATCGTGCACGTCAACGGCTCCACCGATCACCGCATGGTGCTGTCGGCGAGCGCGCGCCTGCCGCAGCGGCCGAAGATCGTGTTCACCAAGCACAACTCGAAAGCCGCGCAGGGCATCACCCATCGCTGGCGCGCGCGGCGCACCGATGCGGTGATCGCGGTCTGCGAAGCGACCCGTCGCCAGCTTGAAACCACACCCTACGACCGCTGCCGGCTGCGCACCGTGCGCAACGGCGTCGACACCCGCCGCTTCCGCCCGTGGCCCGCGGCCGAAGCCGCCGCGGAGCGCGCGCGCTGGAGTGGTCCCGGACGGCTGCTGCTGGGCAGCAACGCCGGCACCGCCGGACACAAGGGTTGGATGGATCTGGTCGAAGCGGTGGCGACCCTGCCCGCGATTCAGCGCGAACGCATCGACATCGTGCTCTGCGGCAAATCGCCCGACGCGGCGCAGGCCGCGCGGATCGAAGCGCTCGGCCTGACGGCGCAGGTGCGTTTCACCGGTCTGCTGGACGACGTGCGTCCGGTGATCGCCGCGATCGACGCCGGCTTCGTGCTGTCGCATGCGGTCGAGACCATCTCCTTCGCCTGCCGCGAAATGATGGCGATGGCCAAACCGGTGCTGGTCAGCGATTACGCCGGTCTGCCCGAGAACATCGATCCCGATGTCGACGGCTGGGTGGTGCCGGTCCGCGACCGCGCCGCGATCGCCGCCACGGTCGCGCGGATGCTCGATGCGCGCGAACGCCTGGCCGCCATGGGGGCGGCCGCGCGCGTCAGGGCCGAGCGCGAATTCGACCTCGGCGGGTTCATCGCGTCGACCGAAGCGGTCTATGCCGAGCTGATGCCCGGGGTCGCGCAGACGGTGTCCTCGCCGCGCGGCGCCGCGGCCCGGTCCGCGCACTGAGTCGGCGGCCCGCTACACTGTCGCCATGCCCCTGATGACTCTCAATGACGTCGATTTCGGCGTCGGCGGCCCGCTGTTGCTGGACGGCGTGGATCTCGCCATCGAACCCGGCGAGCGGATCGCCCTGATCGGCCGCAACGGCGCCGGCAAATCGACGCTGTTGCGCCTGCTCGCCGGCGAGCTGAAACCCGACGATGGCGACATCCGCGTCGAAACCGGCGTGCGGGTCGCGCGTCTCGAACAGGAAGTGCCGCACGATGCCGCCGGCACCGTGTTCGACGTGGTCGCGGCCGGCCTCGGCGCGCTCGGTGCGCTGCTGGCGGACTACCACCATCTGATCCACGCCGACGCGGTCGACACCGCCGCGCTGGCCGCGGTGCAGTCGAAGATCGAGGACGCCGGCGGCTGGTCGGTGGACCGGCGCGTGACCGAAACCCTGAGCCGGCTCGATCTCGACGGCGATCAGGACTTCGCGCGCCTCTCCGGCGGCATGAAGCGGCGCGTGCTGCTGGCGCGGGCGCTGGTCTCCGCGCCGGACCTGCTGCTGCTCGACGAACCCACCAACCATCTCGACATCGCCGCGATCGACTGGCTGGAAGGCTTCCTCAAGGCCTGGCCGGGCGCGCTGGTGTTCGTCACCCACGACCGCCGTTTCCTGCGCGCGCTGGCCACCCGCATCGTCGAGATCGACCGCGGCGCGCTCACCAGCTGGCCCGGCGACTGGGAGAACTACCTGCGTCGCCGCGAGGAGCGGCTGAACGCCGAGGCGCAGGAGAACGCGCGCTTCGACAAGCTGCTGGCGCAGGAGGAAGTGTGGATCCGCCAGGGCATCAAGGCGCGGCGCACCCGCGACGAGGGCCGCGTGCGCCGATTGAAGGCGATGCGCGACGAGCGTGCCCAGCGCCGCGATCTCTCCGGCAACGTGCGCATGGAGGCGGCGCAGGCGACCGCATCGGGCAAGAAGGTGATCGAGGCGAAGCACGTGACGTTCGCGTTCGGCGATCGCGTGCTGGTGCGCGACTTCTCGACCACGATCCTGCGCGGCGACCGCATCGGCCTGATCGGCGCCAACGGCAGCGGCAAGACGACCCTGCTCAAACTGCTGCTGGGCGAGCTCGCGCCGCAATCCGGCGAAGTGAAGCCCGGCACCCAGCTGCAGATCGCGTACTTCGACCAGTACCGCTCGACGCTGCGCGAGGACTGGAACGCGATCGAGAACGTCGCCGAGGGCAAGGATTCGGTGACCATCAACGGCCGCCAGAAGCACGCGATCGGTTATCTGCAGGATTTCCTGTTCACGCCGGAGCGGGCGCGCGCGCCGATCACCCGTCTCTCCGGCGGCGAACGCAATCGCCTGCTGCTGGCGAAGCTGTTCGCGCAGCCCTCCAATCTGCTGGTGATGGACGAACCGACCAACGATCTGGACGTGGAAACGCTGGAGCTGCTGGAGGAACTGCTCGGCGACTACGAGGGCACGCTGCTGCTGGTCAGTCACGACCGCGACTTCCTCGACAGCGTCGTCACCTCGACCCTGTCGATGGAGGGCGACGGCCGCGTCGGCGAGTACGTCGGCGGTTACAGCGACTGGTTGCGTCAGCGTCCGGCGCCGGTCGACGCCCAGAAAACCGCATCTGCGAAACCGGCCGAGACGCCGGTCGCCGCGACCGTGCCCGCTCCGGCGCCCGCGAAACGGAAGCTCAGCTACAAGGATCAACGCGAACTGGAAGCGCTGCCGGCACGGATCGAGGCGTTGGAAACGAAGATCGCCGCGCTCACCGATGCGATGCACGATCCCGCGTTCTTCCAGCGCGACCACGCCGCGGTCGCCGCGCACAACGCCGGACTCGCCGCCGCGCAGGCCGAACTGGAACAGGCCTACGCGCGCTGGGAGGCGCTGGAATCGGAGTAGGCACAGGGCGCGCCTGGACCGGATATCCGCCACGTTCATTGCGCGTCGAGCCTTGGGGCTTCGTGCGTCCGCTCTGGTCACTCCCCTCGTTGTGTCCCGACGACATCACCGGTCCTGTGTGTCTTCCCGCAAGCGGAGACCCGGAGGGCGGCAGACAGGATGTCTGCCGTTTTTCGACAAGACAGGGATGTCTTGTCGAAAAATCCCGACCACGGCGCCGATGGCAGGTTCGATCGGGATGTGAGGTGTTTCTTTGCCTACTTTCTTTCGAAAAGAAAGTAGGCCGCGCGCCAGCGCGGAAAAGATTCCGGGCTCTCCTGGGAGATCCATGGTTACTTGTGTCGAGAGCACCGTGAACCGGCAGTCATGATCGAGCCGGGAGCGTGAGGTGCGATCGGAAAGATCAAAAAGCAGATCCCTCGCCGGTGGATTGGGACGACAAGTTCATGCCCAGTGGTCGGACCATCCAGTCCTATGCGGCAGGCTTTGGGAGCCATCGGCCCGTGCTGCACCCTGTCCGAGTTGCCTCCGTTCCGAGAACGTCACCCCGCGAACATCAACCCATGATCCTTCGCGAACACCGCGCATCGTTCGCGCATCGCCTCGCGCTGCGCCGCGCGACGGCCCGCGTCGCTCACGGCGAAGTGGCCGGTCTCCCGGGCGAACATGCGCAGGGCATGCAGCACCCGCGCCAGATCCGAGCTGCCGGTCTCGCGGACCGGCCGCATGTGGTTGCGCGCCTGCAGGCCGCCGTACTCGGTCCAGCGCGCGAGCCGGTTGCCGAGCGCCTTGGTCGCCGGCAGGCGCTGCTGCAGTTCGACCGGCGCCTCGGCGGCGTCGAGCGGCATGCCGAGGGTGTCGAGCCAGTCCAGCCATTTGAAGTCGTTGAAGCGCCGCGCCAGCACCACCGCGCGCCAGGGGATGCCGAGCGCGTCGGCGAAGATCGCGCCGTGCAGCGATTCGGTGAGCACGCGCTCGCAGCCGGCGAGCGCCGTGACCACCGCCGCGGGCGATTGGCGCGGGTCGATCGGATGCAGGTCGGCGAGCCGCGCGATCGCGTCCCAGTCGGCACCGTCGTAACTCTTGTGGTGCGGGATCAGGCCGATCCGGCCGGGCACCGGTGCGTGCTCACGGCGCAGACCCGACCAGAGCACCGCGCCGTCGCCGAGACCGAGTGCGGGATCCAGCCCGCAGGCCTGCGCGGTGCGCGGTCCGCGCACCCAGTACACGCGCCAGTCGGCGTCGAGCACGGGCTTGCCGCGATAACCGCAGCCCGAGCCGAGCACGCATTTGGGGCCGTCCGGGAACGAGCCGCCGAGCAGGGTGCCGACCCCGTAGAGATGCGTCTCCGGATGACGTTGCGCCAGATCGGGGAACAACTCGGGCCACAGGACGAGGTTGAGATCGTCGCCGAAATTGCCCTTCTCCATGCGGGCGTAACGCAACCGCATCCGATCAGTCGTCCTGGCCGTCGGCTTCGTTCTGGCTTTCGATGCCGTGCGGGACGCAGGTCGCGTCGGCGGCCGCGGCCGGCACCAGCCACCAGCGCCGGCGATTGGACACACCGGCGAATTCCGCCTGCGTCCTGTCGACGCACTGCGACAGCGCCGGTTCCTGCACCAGCAGCCAGCGCCGTTGCGGGGCTTTGTCCTGCCAGCGCATCGCCTGCGCCAGCTGTTCCGGCCAGGCGGTCTTGAATCCGAACGTGGCCGCAGGACGGTCGGCCATCAGCAGATTCTGTTCCTTCCACGCGACCAGGCCGAGTTCGGCGTCCGGGCCGATCCGTGCGCCGACGCTTTCCATCAGCCCGCGCGCGGAGCTCGATGCATTGAGCAGCGGATACGCGACCACGCCGTACAACACCAGGATGCCGCCCATCGCCCACAGCAGGCCGACCACGCCGTTGCGGACGCGGTGCCAGCCCACGCTGGCCAGTGCCCAGGCGCCCATCGCCATCAGCAGCGCGAACGCGGCGTGGCCTTCGTCGGTGAACCCGCGATCGGACATCAGTTTCGCCTCGAATTTCGGCGAGCCGAACCACATCCACAGCCCCGCGGTCAGCAGCAGCGCGCCGAGCGCGGCCGCGAAGGCGAAGGCGATCCGCTTCGCCCACAGCCGGCGCACGATGCCCGGCAACAGCGGGCCCAGCGCCAGACACATCATCGGCAGCGCCGGCAGGATGTAGACGTCGCGCTTGCCGCTGGGGATCGAGAAGAACAGCACGATCATCGCCCACCAGGCCAACGGCAGCAGATAACGGGCGTCGCGGCGCCGCAGCCGCCTGCGCCAGGCCGGAAACGCCCACAGCAGCGCGAAGGCGGTCGGCAGCCAGGCCGTGGCCATCACCACCAGGTGATACCACCACGGCTGCGCGTGATCCCAGGACTTGGCGTAGCGCCCGGCGGTCTGCCGGAACAGGATGTCGTTGAGATAGGCGCGGTATTCCGGATTGTCCTGGCTCAGCGCCGTGGTCACCATCGGCACCAGCCACAGCGCCGCCGCGAACGCGAACGCCAGCGGGCCCACGAAAAAGCGCCAGTCGCGCACGTGCAGCCGCACCCGCGACCAGCCGAGCAGCGAACCGACGACCGCCGGCAGCAGCATCAGCAGCGCCAGACCGCCGACGCCCTTGGTGATCGTGCCCAGGCCCGCCGCGAACCAGCCCAGCGTCCACAGCTTCCAGTTCGGCCCGCACAGCAGATGCCGCAACAACCCGTAATTCGCCAGGGTGATGAAGAACGTCACCAGCGGATCGATCTGCGCCTTCTTGCTCTGGTAGGCGAACTGCAGCGCGAACAGCAGCGCCCATGCCGCGTACAGGCCCACGCGGCGCGTCCACAGCCGGTGGCCGAGGTCGTACACGCACCACAGCGTGCCGAGCGCGGCCAGCAGCGACGGCAACAGGAACGCGATGCGCCAGTCCCGGAACACGGTGTAGAACGCGGCCTCGAACCACATCAGCATCGGCGGTTTGTCCGAATACAGCTCGGTACCGCGGTGCGGGAACAGCCAGTCGCCGCTTTCGACCATCTGTTTGGCGACGAGGGTGAAGCGTGGCTCGTCCGACGGCCAGGGATCGCGAAGGCCCAGCCCCGCGCCCAGCACCAGCAGGGCGACGATGGCGAGCAGCCAGAATTCTCGTGAGGCGCGTGTTTTCAGCATGGGCGCATGATACGGAGGAGCGGCGCCAGCCGCGACCGCGCGTCCGGTGGCGTCAGGTCGCCCGTTTCCGCAGCCGCGCGTAGAAGAACCCGTCCATGCCGTCCTCGCCCGGCAGGCGTTGTCGGCCCGCGCCCGCGGCGTGGCCGAAACGGTCGTCCAGCGGTTCGGCCGCGGCGTCCGCGGTGCGCGCGAGGAAGGCGTCGATCTGCCCCGCGTTCTCGCGGGCGAGGATCGAACAGGTCGCGTAGACCAGCACGCCGCCGGGCGCGACCACCGGCCACAGCGCATCGAGCAGCCAGGCCTGGGTCGACACGAGAGCATCAATATCGGCCGGTTGCCGGTGCAGCAGGATGTCCGGTTGCCGCCGGACGATGCCGGTCGCGGAGCAGGGGGCGTCGATCAGGACCGCGTCGAACGGCGTGCCGTCCCACCATGCGGCGAGATTCGTCGCATCCACGGTCTTCAGATCGACCGCCGCGTCCACGCCGACGCGCTTGAGCGTTTCGGCGGTACGCCGCAGCCGGCGCGGATCGACTTCCAGCGCGGTCAGCCGCAGCGACGGATCGTGTTCCAGCAGATGCGCGGCCTTGCCGCCGGGCGCGGCGCAGGCGTCGAGCACGCGTGCGCCGACGGGCGGCGCGAGCGCATCCGCCACCGCCTGCGCGGAACCGTCCTGCACCGAGATCAGCCCGTCGTCGAAACCGGGCAGATCGGCGACCGCCATCGAATCCTCGATCCGCAAGGCGTCGCTCAGGGCGGGATGCGCGGTCGCGGCGATGCCGGCGTCCTGCAGCTGTCGCAGGGCGGCGTCGCGGGTGGATTTCAACCGGTTCACGCGCAGCCACAGCGGCGCCGCGGTGGCGCTCGCGGCGAGCACCGCGTCGGCCTGCGCCGACCAGTCGCGTCGCACCTCGTCGAGCAGCCAGGCCGGCCAGGCCTGCGCCGGGTCGGCGGCGGGCAGACCTTCGCGCAGCGCGCGCCGCAGCAGCGCGTTGACCATGCCGGCCTGATGCGCGCGACCCAGGGCGCGCGCCGCTTCCACCGTGGCGTCGACCGCGGCGTGCGCCGGCAGTTTCAGCGCGTCGATCTGCGCGAAGCCGACGTACAGCAGCGCGCGCAGCGGCGCATCGCGCTGTCCGAGCGGTTTCGCGACCCAGCCTTCCAGCGCCGCGGCGTAGCGTGCGCGTGCGCGCAGCGCGGCGAAGCAGATCGCTTCCACCAGCGCGCGGTCGCGCGGGTCGGCGAGTTTGGGCAAGGCGTTGGCGAATTCGCCCTTCAGCGAACGGCTGCGATGCAGCACCGCGTCGAGGATGCGGGCGGCGGCGAGGCGGGAGGCGGTGCCGGTGTGTGCGGTCATGCGGATCGCTCCATGCCTCTCTTCGAGCGCCAAGGCATCTTGTGGGAGGACCGGAAGGCCCGACGAGCATCGACATGTTTTCGGAACGCGATCGGGCCTTCCGACCCTCCCGCGAAAGGTGTCCCAGTGCTCACGGCAGATCCCGGCGCGCGTTGAGATAGTCGGCGGCGGTGATCGCCTTGCCGCCCTCGCGCTGCAGCGAACGGATGCGCAGCGCGCCCTCGCCGCAGGCGATGTCGATGCCATCGCGGCCCGCGGCCAGCGCCGTTCCCGGCGCGCGGTCGTGGGCGGTGTCGCGCGGGGTGTCGATCGCGATGGCGCCGTGGATGCGCACGCGCTCGCCGGCGAGTTCCGCTTCCGCCACCGGCCACGGGTTGAACGCGCGGACCTTGTTCGCCAGCGCGGTCGCGGGCTGCGACCAGTCGAGTTTCGCTTCGTGCTTGTCGAGCTTGTGCGCGTAGGTCACGCCGTCTTCCGGCTGCGGTTGCGCCACCGGCACGATGCCCGCGCGCAGCAGGCCCAGGCCGTCGGCCAGCACCTGCGCGCCGAGTTCGGACAGGCGATCGTGCAATTGACCGCCGGTCTCGTGTTCGCCGATCGCGGTCTTCTGCGACAGCAGCACCGGGCCGGTGTCGAGGCCCTTCTCCATCCGCATCAGGCACACGCCGGTCTCGGTGTCGCCGGCCTCGATCGCGCGCTGGATCGGCGCCGCGCCGCGCCAGCGCGGCAGCAGCGAGGCATGCACGTTCCAGCAGCCGTGGGTCGGGATGTCGAGGATCTTCTGGGGCAGGATCAGGCCGTAGGCGACCACGACCATCAGGTCGGGCTTCAGCGCGCGCAGCGCGTCGCGCGAGACCCGTGCCTTCAATGTTTCAGGTTGCAGCACCTCGATCCCGCGCTGCAGCGCTTCGAGCTTCACCGGCGACGGCGTGAGCGCGCGTCCGCGCCCGGCGGGGCGATCGGGCTGGGTGTAGACCGCCACCACCTCGTGATGCCGCGCGGCGGCGCGCAGGCAGGGAACGGCGAAGGCGGGGGTGCCGGCGAAGACGATGCGGAGGGGCATAAACTACTCAGAATTTGAATGGAAAGTCATGGCTCATGACTTGTTTCAGTTGCGCCATAAGAAATGTGCCCGTTTTCATTTCTTGAGCAGAGCAACAAGAATTTCCGGGTATTCTCGGCGCGCAGAATATCCGAGTAACTTAATTCAACTATTGTCTGCTTAAAGTCATGCCCTTTGGGTATGGTTATAAAAAAACGTCCGATAGCATTTTGTTTCAATACGACAAATGATTTAGGCTGAATTTCTACTTCGACGACATTTGAATCCAAAGAAACGTTAATGGCATCCCCGCCTCGGTTGACAAATTCAAGCTCTAGCGTCTTGTTTTGCTCCAGGTGAGATTTTTTTCTGGCATTCGAACGGTCGTCTGGATCGGTTATATGGTATTCGAATATTGGCGCAATCTTATTTTTTTCGGCCTCTTTTTCATCTCTGTGCTTGGCTTTTTCGAATTCCAGCTGGCTTCTACTTGTTTGAACAAGTTCGATCTGCTGTAAGACAGATTGTTTTAGTTCCTCAGCTTGGGAGCGTAGCGCCTGCTCCTGTGCCTGCAGAGTTTGCTCCTGGAGCGCTAGTACACGGGTATTTTGACGAAGCTCTTCAGCCTGTTGCCTGATCGCGATCCCCTGCAAGAAATACCCATAGACAAGCCAAATGAACGCAAGCGGTCCTGCAATCCCGGCCAACAGGTCGCCAACTTCATTTGGTCTCATGTCGAGAAATGCATCGATGCCGGCTTCGCCGAAAAGCGCTAAGCAAGCCAGAGCAAGCAGCCCGACAACGTAGGCGATCGTTGCGCCCCACGCCTTGCGCGTCAGCTGTTCCCGCTCGCGGTCGAAATCGATGTTCTGCTCCATGTTCACCCCCTCGATTCCATAGTTCCTCGCATTCCGCAAGAGCTGCGATTGCCTGTGATTATCACCTTTCCCTCGCGTGATAGAGTCTGCCCAGACTTGATCCGGGGTCGCCGCGCGTAGCACGGCGTGAGAGGGGGAAAGCCGTGGCAGACCTTGAGTTCGGCAGGCTCTACTACCTCTCTCCAACCCCTCTCCCGCGAAGGGCGAGGGCTCAAGAGCGCTAGAACGGGCTTCAGCCCGCTCCGATCGTCCCGCGTGCGGATCAGCGGCCTGGTGTTCAACAGTTGAATGACTGGTCAGACCGCTCTAAGTCATGGCTGCAGACGGCTTGGGGGGCAGATCAGTGGGCTGAAGTCCGCTCTACAAGGCCCAAGCCAAGTGGCCTCACGCCGCCGAATTGCGCCGCGCCTTCTCCAGCTTCTTGCGCACCTGCTCGCGCTTGAGCTGCGAGAGGTAGTCGACGAACAGTTTGCCTTCGAGGTGATCCATCTCGTGCTGGATGCAGATCGCCAGCAGGCCGTCCGCCTGCAGCTCGAACGGCTGGCCGTCGCGGCCGATCGCCTTCACGGTGATGATGTTGGCGCGGGTGACGTCGGCGTAGATGCCGGGAACCGAGAGGCAGCCTTCCTGGTAGACCTGGTGGCCGTCGGCTTCGACGATCTCCGGGTTGATGAAGACCTGCGGCTGGTTCTTCTCCTCGCTGATGTCGATGACCATGAACCGCCGGTGGTCGTCCACCTGGCTGGCGGCCAGGCCGATGCCCGGCGCCTCGTACATGGTCCGGAACATGTCGTCGAGCCGGGTCTGGAACTCGGGCGTGCCGATTTCGGCCGCTTCCACCGGCCGCGCCTTGGTCCGGAGCCGGGGGTCGGGGAATTCAAGAATTGAGAGGGGCGTCATGTTTGCGAAGATAGGGCGGGCCCCAGGCCCGGAAAGCGGACATTGTACCCCCTTCCGACTTGCCAATAGCCGGGATTTGTGGGCTATAGTGCGGCCGTTGTGTTGGGGAAAATCCCAAGGGGAGCAAGTAGATGGCCAGCATCCTTAAGCGCGTTTCTCACCGTTTCATGGTGGTGAGCGCCGCCGCCCTCCTCACCGTGGGCACCTATGCGGTCGCCCAGGAGATCCGGGGCGATCATCCCGACACCTATGTCGTGAAGCGCGGCGATACCCTCTGGGACATCGCCGGACGCTTCCTCAGAAAGCCCTGGCTCTGGCCGGAAATCTGGCAGGCCAACCCGCAGATCGCCAACCCGCATCTGATCTATCCGGGCGACGTGATCAGCCTCGCCTACCTCGACCGCGTCGGCGTGGGCGTGCAGGCGGGTCCGCGCACCGAAGCGCCGATCAATGCGATCCCGCTGTCCGAGATCGAAGCCTACCTGCGCGATCTGCGCGTGGTCGACAGCTTCCAGGAACTGCCTTACGTGGTCGGCCTGGAAGAAGACATCACCCGCGGCGTGCAGGGCCACCTGGCCTATGTCCGCGGGCTGGAAGGGGCGCAGGTCGGCCAGCGCTACGCCATCGTCCGCCCGACGACCCGTTACGTGCGGATCGGCAAGCGCGAGTGCTGCGACATGCTCACCCGCAATCACTACGATTTCCGCGGCGAGCTGGTGCCCGGCTTCGGGGTGCCGTGGAGCGATACCGCCGGCGCCGATGCCGGTCGCGAGGAGCTCGGCCACGAGCTGCTCAAGGTCAACGCCGGCACCGTCACCAAGCTGATGGAAGGCGACGTCGAGGTCACCACGCTGCGTCTGGACGCCCGCAACGTCGAGGTCCGCGCCGGCGATCGTCTGATCCCGGTCGACGCCCAGCCCTACGATCTGCAGTTCTTCCCGCACGCACCGAAGCAGCCGATCGACATGGATCGGGCGCGGGTGCTGGCGGTGGCCAGTTCGCTGACCAGCGGCGGTCCGCGCGACGTGGTCGCGCTGTCGGTGGGTCAACAGGACGGCATCGACAACGGCACCGTGCTGTCGATCTGGCGCCAGGGCACCAACGCGGTGGATCGCGTCCAGGAAGGCTACTGGCGCGGCGACGAGACCGTGCCGAAGGGCCGTCGCGTGCAGTTGCCGGACGAATACAGCGGCCACGTGATGATCTTCCGCACCTTCGACAAGGTCAGCTACGGCCTGGTGATGGAAGGCGTGAAGCCCAGCCGCGTCGGTTACCGGCTCAAGCATCCCGACGCGCAGTAGGACTTTTCCGACAGCACGATGCGACGGCGCCCGAGGGCGCCGTCGCCGTTTCCGCGTCAGCATTCCGGCATGGACACCCTCGATGCCGATACCGAAGCCCTGCTCGCCCTGCTGTTGCCGGGCGGCGCCGTCGCGCCCCGGCGGGCGCTGCTCGACGCCCACGGCGCGCCGACGACCGTGCGCGCCCTGCCGCGAGGCCGCTGGCGCGATGCCGGGCTGGACGCGGCGCAGATCCGCGCGCTCGAGGGTGATCCGGCGGCGCTCGATCCCGCGCTGCTGGCCCGCTGCCGCGATTGGCTGCGGCACCCCGGGCATCGGCTGCTCGGCTGGCACGATCCGGACTATCCGCCGCTGCTGCGCCGCGCCGGCAGTCCGCCGCTGGCGCTGTTCGTGGCCGGCGACCCGGCCCTGCTCTGGCATCCGTCGGTGGCGGTGGTCGGCAGCCGCGGGCCGACCGCCGGCGGCCGTGACAACGCCCGGGCGTTCGCGCGGGCGCTGGTCGACGCGGGGTTCGCGGTGGCCAGCGGATTGGCGGCCGGGATCGATCGCGCCGCCCACGAGACCGCGCTGGATGCCGGCGGCCTGACGGCGGCGGTGCTCGGCACCGGGCCGGACGTGCCGTACCCGCGCGAACACGCGGGCCTGCTTTCGCGCATCGCGGCCGCCGGCGTGGTGGTCAGCGAGCATCCGCCGGGCACCCAGGCCCGGCGCGAGCATTTCCCCAGCCGCAACCGGATCCTGGCCGGGCTCAGCCTGGGCACGCTGGTGATCGAGGCCGCCAGCCGTTCCGGCGCCCTGATCACCGCGCGCCTGGCGGCCGATGCCGGGCGCGAGGTGTTCGCGGTGCCGGGGTCGATCCACAACCCGATGGCCCGCGGCTGCCACCGGTTGATCCGCGACGGCGCGGCGCTGGTCGAGACCGCCGACGAGGTGATCGGGGCGCTCGGCACCTGGGCAGGGGCCCTGCGCGGCGAACTGCGGCGACGGCTGGGCGCCGCCGGGCCGGTCGCCAAGGTCGGCATGGACCCCGCGCCGGTCGTGGCGCCGCGCGACGCCGCCCACGACCGGTTGTGGTCCGCGCTCGGTCACGACCCCAGCACTATGGATCAGCTGTGCGAACGTACCGGATTGACGGCCGCAGCCCTGTCCTCCATGCTGCTGGCCATGGAGTTGCAGGGGCGGGTCGCGGTCGAGCACGGTCGTTACAGCCGACGTACCGCCTCCATCCTTTCCAGTGCGCCGACGGGCGCAAGTCAGGGGACATGAAAGAAAGCATCCTCGATGTGCTGCTCTACCTGTTCGAGCACTACATCGCCAACGACGCGGACCTCGCCCGGGATCGCGATTCCCTGCAGAACAGTCTGCTGCAGGCCGGGTTCAGTCCGGCCGAAATCCACAAGGCCTTCGACTGGCTGGACGGGCTCGCCGAGCGCCGGCCGGGCGGCGTGGCCGCACCGCGCAGCGACGGCCCGACCCGCGTGTTCTTCGGTCCCGAGCTGGACAAGCTCGACGTGGACTGCCGTGGTTTCCTGATGTTCCTTGAACAGCACGGCATCCTCGATGCCAATCAGCGCGAACTGGTGCTGGATCGGGCGATGGCCCTGGACCAGGACGAACTGGATCTCGACGATCTGAAGTGGGTGGTGCTGATGGTGCTGTTCAATCAGCCCGGCTCGGAAGCCGCCTACGCCTGGATGGAAACGCAGATGTTCGAGGACGACGGCGACCTGGTGCACTGAGCGCCGCGCGTCCGTCGATGACCTCCGCACGTCCGTCGTCCGCCCGCGCCAGCGGCCCCGGACGGTATGCTGGGACACGCCGCATCGGCGGAGCCGTTCCGTGCGGAGCGGCCCGCATCGAGGCGCACCGCCTGGGGAACGCATGACCAACTGGTATTACCACGCACCCGGTCAGGGCCGGGTCGGCCCGCTGACCGCGGAAGAGATGCGCAAGCGCTATCGCGAACGCCAGATCGTGCGCGACACGCTCGCCTGGCACGAGGGCCTGCGCGAATGGCAGCCGCTGGATCGGCTGATCGAGGAGCTGGGCCTCACCGGGGTCGAACCCGACATGTCGCTCCCGCCGCCGCCGCCGCCCGTTCGACGTCCCGCCGCGGCCACCGCCTCGCACGCCGCGCGCCCGACCCTGCCGGTGGAACCGCCGCCGTCGAACCGCTCCGGCTGCATCATCGCGGCGATCGTGATCGGTGTCGGCGGCCTGTTCCTCGTCGGCATCCTCGCCGCGATCGCCCTTCCCGCCTACCAGGACTACGTGAAGCGGGCCAAGGCCGCGCAGACCGGCCAGGCCGCGCCGGCAGGCGCGACCACGGCGCCGACCGCGACCTACGATGCCGGCCGGATGGAGGCCGTCGATGGTCTGGCGCGCGAACTGATCACGGTCTCGATGCGCGAGTTCTACGCCGCCAACGGCAATGTCTGCCCGGACACCTTCGAATTCGAGCGGATGATGGTGCGCTATCCGCGTTACCAGGGCAGCGAAAGCGGCGGCTGGTTCAGCATCGATCCCGCGCGGCCCACCAGCGGCGTCTGCGCCTATGCCGTGCGCTTCCATGGCCTCGGCACGGAAGTGGCGGACAAGACCGTGCAGTACGAAGCGAGCCTCGCCGGCGAGGACATCGCCATCTACTGCCGCAACATCGATCTGCCGGCCGGTTTCGCGCCGCCGCGCTGCGGTGCCTGAGCGCATGAACGCCCCGCCGCCGCTTCCGCCCGCCGCCTCGCGCAGCGACCAGATCGTCGATGCGTTCGCGCAGCGCGATCGCGAGCCGCCGGCCGCACCGCCGCCGAAGTCGGGGATGTCCGGCTGCGCCATCGCCGCGATCATCGGCGCGGTGGCGCTGGTGATCGGCGTGTTCCTGATCGGCATCCTCGCCGCGATCGCGGTTCCGGCCTACCAGCAGTATCTCGGTCGCGCGCGCGTCCAGGAGGCCTATGCCAGGGCCTCGTCGCTGCAGCCCGACATCGAGACGCATCTCGCGCAGCACGGCAGTTGCCCGGGCAACGTCGAGATCGGCTACGCCGAGGACGAGATCCTGGCGCTCGGCGGCACCGAGGGCCAGGCCGACGGCAGCCATGCCGAGCTGAACGTCGGTGCGCTCGAGGATGGCCATTGCGCGATCGAACTGCGCTTCCGCAACGTCTCGCCCATCATCGATGACAAGACCCTCGTCCTGCAGGCGGGCGAGGGCGAATGGACCTGCTTCGGCGGCACGCTCGGCCAGGAACAGCGCCCGATGCCCTGCCGCACCCACGACAACGACGCCCCCACGGAAACCGACCCATGACCGAGTGGTACTACAGCGACGCCCAGCGCCAGCAACACGGCCCGGTGGGCCCCGGCGAACTCGCCGCCCTGCACACCAAGGGCCTGCTCCCGCCCGAGACCCTGGTCTGGCGCGAGGGCATGTCCGAATGGAAACCCTGGCGCGACATGATCCGCGAAGTGGTCGTGGGCGGCCTGCCGGACGATCCGCGCGCCGAAGCGCTGGTCAAGGCCGCCGAGGCCGCCCCGGACGACGGCGCGTACCGCCCTTACGCGATCGCCGAGGCCTCGCCCTACGCGCCGCCGCAGGCGCGGGTCGACGAAAGCTCGAACGTCGTCGCCGGCGGCCGGGTGGTCTACGCCGGGTTCTGGAAGCGCGTGGCGGCGTATTTCATCGACTATTTCGTAGTCACCGCGATCACCTATGCGCTGATGATCCCGCTCGGCATGGTCATGGCGGTGGGCATCGGCGCTTCCGCGGCCTCGGACGACCCGTTCGCCGGCGGCGCCAGCGTCGCGCTGATGGGCCTGATCTATCTGGTCTCGATCGCGATCCCGATGCTGTATTTCGCCTGGATGCACGCCTCCAGCACCCAGGCCACCCTCGGCAAGATGGCGGTGGGGATCAAGGTCGTGCGCGGCGACGGCAGCCGGATCAGCTTCTGGCGCGGCGTCGGCCGCCTGTTCGCGACCATTCTCAGCAGCCTGATCCTGATGATCGGCTGGCTGATGGCGGCGTTCACCGAGCGCAAACAGGCCCTGCACGACATGGTCTGCGACACCCTGGTGGTCGACAAATGGGCCTACACCGACCATCCGGAATGGCAGCGCGAGGAGCTGGGCACGGTCACGGTGGTCATCCTGGTCCTGGCCGGACTGGCGTTCTTCTCGGTCATCGCCCTGATCGCGGCCATGGGCGCGATGTTCGCAGGCGGCCTGCGCTGAGCCGCCGCCGCCCGGCCGATCCGGGCGGCCGCCCCCCCGCCGGCGGCCGGATTCCGGCCGTCCCGCGGAATTCCCGCTTGACAGGGGCGGGCCGGACGTGACACCACTAAAAAAAGACAACTGACCGACGCCCGGGCTCATCCCGGGCGTCGCCTTCTGGCCGGACGCACGGGAATCCCCCGGACGCCCGGCCGTTGCCGCCCCGCCCGCCGGGTGCGGCGCTTCCGGATCACCCGCCCGCAATGGCCAAGAATCTCCTCATCGTCGAGTCCCCCGCCAAGGCCAAGACGATCAACAAGTACCTCGGCAAGGACTTCCAGGTCCTGGCCTCCTACGGCCACGTCCGCGATCTGGTGCCCAAGGAAGGCGCGGTCGATCCCGAGCGCGGCTTCGCCATGCGCTACGAGCTGATCGACAAGAACGAGAAACACGTCGACGCCATCGCCAAGGCCGCCAAGGCCGCCGACCATCTCTACCTCGCGACCGACCCGGACCGCGAAGGCGAGGCGATCAGCTGGCACATCGCCGAGATCCTGAAGGAACGCGGCCTGCTCAAGGACCGCACCCTCGAACGCGTGGTGTTCACCGAGATCACGCCGCGCGCGATCAAGGAAGCGATGTCGAAACCGCGCGCGATCGCCAGCGATCTGGTCGACGCCCAGCAGGCGCGCAGAGCGCTCGACTATCTGGTCGGCTTCAATCTCTCGCCGGTGCTGTGGCGCAAGGTCCAGCGCGGCCTGTCCGCCGGCCGCGTGCAGTCGCCGGCGCTGCGCATGATCGTCGAGCGCGAGGAGGAGATCGAAGCCTTCATCGCCCGCGAGTACTGGACCATCGAAGCCGAGTGCGCCCATCCGTCGCAGGCCTTCGTCGCCAAGCTGACGAAGCTGGACGGCAAGAAGTTCGAGCAGTTCACGGTCACCGACGGCGACACCGCCGAAGCCGCGCGCAAGCGCATCGTGACCGCCGCCAATGGCGTGCTGCAGGTCACCGACGTGGTCAGCAAGGAGCGCAAGCGCCGGCCGTCGCCGCCGTTCACCACCTCCACCCTGCAGCAGGAAGCCTCGCGCAAGCTCGGCTTCACCACCAAGCGCACCATGCAGGTGGCGCAGAAGCTGTACGAAGGCGTGAGCATCGGCGAGGAAGGCACCGTCGGCCTGATCAGCTACATGCGTACCGACTCGGTCAGCCTGTCGGCCGAGGCGCTGAGCGAGCTGCGCGACGTGATCGCCCGCGATTTCGGCACGAAGGCGCTGCCGGACAAGCCCAACTTCTACCAGACCAAATCCAAGAACGCCCAGGAAGCGCACGAAGCGGTGCGTCCGACCTCGGCGTTGCGCACGCCGTCGCAGGTCGCGCGCTTCCTCAGCGACGACGAGCGCCGCCTGTACGAACTGATCTGGAAGCGTGCGGTCGCCTCGCAGATGGTGCCGGCCACGCTGAACACGGTCTCGGTCGACCTCGCCGCCGGCGGCGAACACAGTTTCCGCGCCAGCGGCACCACGGTGGTCGATCCGGGCTTCCTCGCGGTCTACGAGGAAGGTCGCGACCAGAAGAACGCCGAGGACGACGACGAAGGGCGCAAGCTGCCGGCGATGAAGCCCGGCGACCGCATCCCGCTGGATCGCGTCCACGCCGACCAGCATTTCACCCAGCCGCCGCCGCGCTTCACCGAAGCGGCGCTGGTGAAGGCGCTCGAGGAATACGGCATCGGCCGTCCGTCCACCTACGCGTCGATCATCCAGACCCTGCTGTTCCGCAAATACGTCGAAATGGAAGGCCGCAGCTTCCGCCCCAGCGACGTCGGCCGTGCGGTCAGCAAATTCCTCAGCGGACATTTCACCCGTTACGTCGACTACGACTTCACCGCGAAGATGGAGGACGACCTCGATGCCGTGTCCCGCGGCGAAGAGGAGTGGGTGCCGCTGATGGAGAAGTTCTGGGGCCCGTTCAAGGAACTGGTCAGCGAGAAGACCGAATCCGTCGACCGCTCCGAAGCCACCGGCGCGCGCGAACTGGGCAACGATCCGAAATCCGGCAAACCGGTCAGCGTGCGTCTGGGCCGTTACGGGCCCTACGCGCAGATCGGCGACAAGGACACCGACGAGAAGCTGGAGTTCGCCTCGCTGCGTCCCGGCCAGTCGATGCACACGATCACCCTGGCCGATGCGCTCGAACTGTTCCGTCTGCCGCGCAAGCTCGGCGAGAGCGGCGGCGAAGAGGTCAGCGTCGGCATCGGCCGCTTCGGGCCGTTCGCCAAGCGCGGCAGCACCTATGCCTCGCTGAAGAAGGAGGACGATCCGTACACGATCGATCTCGCCCGCGCGGTCTTCCTGATCGAGGAGAAGGAAGAGATCGCGCGCAACCGGATCATCAAGGAATTCGCCGGCAGCGATATCCAGGTGCTCAACGGCCGCTTCGGCCCGTACATCAGCGACGGCAAGCTCAATGGCAAGATCCCGAAGGATCGCGAACCGGCGTCGCTGACGCTGGAAGAGGTCACCCGCCTGCTGGAAGAGACCGGCAAGCCCGCCCGCAAGGGCTTCGGCGCGAAGAAGGCCGGAGCGAAAAAGGCGGCGGAAGCCAAGCCGAAGGCGGCGAAGAAGGCCGCTGCCGGCAAGGCGGCGGGCGCGAAGCCCCCGGCCAAGAAAGCCGCCGGCAAGACCACCGCCAAGAAGGCCAGCGCCAAGAAGGCTACGGTCAAGAAGTCCGCGGTCAAGAAGACGGCGGCCAGGAAGACCGCGTCCAGGGCGGCGGTGTTCGATCATCCGGAACCGGCGAAACCGCTGGTGACGCAGGCCGCGATCGCGAATGCCGGCGTCAAGCGCGTGGTGAAGAAGGGCGGGGGCTGAGTCCCGCGCCCCCGGCCCGAACTGGCGCCTGAACCGGGGCGAACCGGCGACGGACGGTGCTTTCCCGCGGCGGCGTCCCGACGCAAGATGCCCGCATGCGCGCCTTCCGCCTCCTGCCCGGTCCGATCGCCCTGCTCCTCGCCTGCAGCGGCGCGCCCGCGCCCGTGCAGGCCGGTGAGGACGTCGTCATCTACCGCTGCACCGACGCCAAGGGCAGCCTGACCCTGCGCGACTCGCCCTGCTCCAAGGGCGAACGCCAGGAGACCCGCAGCATGCTGCGGCCGAAGGACGCGCCCCCGGTCGCCCGCGTGCCGCAACCGTCGCCGGTGGCCGCCCCGCCGCCGGTGACGCAGTTCGTGGTGGTGCATCCGCCGCGCCCCCTCTACGAATGCGTGACCCCCGAGAACACCCGCTATCTCAGCGACACGCCCGAAGGCAATCCGCGTCTGGTCCCGCTGTGGACCGTCGGTGTGCCGATGCAGAACCAGGTCGCGGTCTACGAACCCGGCCACCTCAACGTGCGCGTCGACGATGGCCACTTGAGCGGCAGTTACCAGAGCGGCGGTTACACCAACGTCCTCCTGCCCGGGCCGGGCGCCGTCGGCGTCAACGGTGCCTGGATCCGCGACACCTGCCATGCGCTGCCGCAGACCGAAGTCTGCGCCCGCCTGCGCGATCGCCGCGACGAAGTGCGCCGCCGCTTCGTCATCGCCCAACCCTCGGAGCGCAGCGAACTCGGTCGCGAGGAGCGCGGCATCGAAGCCCGGCTCGAACAGGATTGCCGCTGATGCGTCGAGGTCGCGTGTGCGTGCCGGCGTCGCTCGCCGTCCTCCTGTCGGCCTTCGTCATGGCTCCGGTCGAGGCGCAGCAGGGCATGACGATCTACCGCTGCGTCGACCCCTCCGGCGCGGTCACGCTGCAGAACGACGTGCCCTGCCCCAAGGGAAGCCAGCAGACGGTCCGCAAGGTCGACGCCCTGCCCGCGTTGCCGACCCTGCCGCCGCCGGCACCCGCACCGGCGCCCAGACCTTCGACCCCGACCCCCGCCGTCGCGCCACCGCCGGCCGTCGCGCCGTCGGCGCCGCTCGTGCGCATGCCGCCGCCACCTCTGTTCCGATGCCGCACCTGGGACGAACGCGATTACCTCGGCGACACCGCAGAACCACCGGCCACCTGCGTGCCGCTGCCGACCGTCGGCATCGACGGTTCGACCACGCTCGCCGCCGGCAGCGCCTGCGAAATGCGCCAGGACGCCTGCGTCGCGGTGCCTGCGGAACAACTGTGCGCAGCCTGGAAAAAACGCGTCGACGAGGCCGAGTTCCGCTGGAAGTTCGGCGGCGCCCGCAACGACGCGCGCAAGACCGAATACGACCGCGTCGTGCGGATCTATCGCGAGAGCACCTGCGTCGGCGATTGATACGCAGGGAAATTTTCGGCGTCGCCTGCGCAGTCATGGGAGTATCGACCGATTCCGCTCGCGTTGTCGCCATCGCGCGGGCGGAAGGCCGGTGTGTTTCCGGAACGTGCGATTGAACGCGGCGACGCTGTCGTAACCGACTTCCTCCGCGATCCGCGCCAGCCCGTGGCTCGATTGCATCAACAGCCTGCGGGCAACATTCATGCGCCACTCCGTTACATAGCTTATCGGGCTTTTGCCCAGCGCCTCCGCGAATCGCGCCGCGAAACGAGATGGCGACAACGACAGCATCTTCGCCATCCGCGCGACCGACCAGTCGGCGGCCGGGTCCGCGTGCACGGCTCCGATGACGCCGGCGATCTGCGGGTCCCGCATCGCGTGCAACCAGCCCGGAGCATCGACGGCGCCGATTTCGTACTGGGTCCGAACCACTTCCGCGCAGAGTGTTTCGAGCAGACGCCCCACGATGAAGCCGCTGCAGGCCGAGGCGCGGACGATCTCGTCCGAAATCATCGCCGCCAATGTACGCACCCTGCGCGCATGTTCGCCATGGTCGTCGGGTGTCGACAGCAGTTTCGGCAGGGAAGGCAGCAGCGGATTGAAGTCCGCCAGTTGTAGGGTGAATGCGCCGCAGATCATCGAAGAGACCGGCTCTTCGATCGTTCTGAGCGGGGGCGGCCGCGGTACGGCGCCGGTCAGCAGATCTTCCAGTCGCCAATGCGTTGCGGTGCGGCCGGCATGGATCCGGTGCGCCTGCCCCCCGAAGCACATCGCGATCTGCCCGCTGCGCAGCAGCGTGGCTGGCCCAAGGCCATCGTCGATCATGCAATGGCCGTGCTCGACCAGGTGGAAGGCCACCACTCGTGAGGCTGGAGGTGTGCCGAGCACGACAGCGAGGCGGGCGGCATCGGGGACCGAAATCGACCACGGCCCGACATAGGTCTCGCGCAGCAGCACGCTGGCGGAGATCTGAAGCGATGACATGATGTTGCCGATCACGCATGCGTCCTGCAGGCGGATGCGCGTTTCTGCAAAAGAATCAGGCGTATCTGTCATTGTTGCCGCTTCCAGTGCAGGTGATTCTGCGCCTCAAGAATCCAACATTTTCGGAGCCGCCGCCATGCTGATCCCTTCTTCTGCCGCGATGATGGTCGGCCTCGATCTGCTGATGATCGTTTACACCCTATGGGTCTTCTCGCTGGGCGGGAATGCCCGCCGATGGGTGCCAATCGCCGGTGCCATGGCCCTGCTGTGGCTGTGTGTCCTGCATGTGCTGCTGTCGCAGCGCCTGCTCTTCCGTCAGGACATCTCCGGCGTTTGGTTTCTCGTGGCCATCTTCGCGGGAGTCGGCATGTTCGGGATCGTCCTGTTCGCCAACAGCAGGGTGCGCACATTCCTGTTCTCGCTCGAACAGCGACAACTGATGCTGGTCCAGGGCATCCGAGTGTTCTTCGGTGCGGGCTTCATGATGCAGGCCGCGCTCGGAACCCTGCCCTTGGCGTTCGGCATTCTGGACGGCATCACCCATGTCGGCGCCGGCTTCTTCGGACTGATCGCGGCCTTCGCGCTCGCATCCTCCAAGGAGGGCGAGCGCCGCGCCTGGTTCGCGAACGTCTTCGGACTCCTGGATATCCTGATCGTGGCCAGCACGCTGGCGCTGGTTCTGCTGCCGGAGATCGGTCCGCACCACAGCATGATGTATGCGGTGTTCCTGCCGGCTCCGCTCTGGCTCTGGTGCCACGCGATTTCGATCGCGAAACTGCTGCGTGCAGACATCGGACCGCCGACCGTCCGCATCGATGGTGCTCCCGGGGCTGCATGAGAGATCGCCCCCTCGATCCTCTTTCTCCTCGCTCCGGACACCAGGTGTCGCATGCGGATTCATTACTCTCCCGCGTCCCCCTACGCACGCAAGGTCAAGGTGACCGCGATCGAAAAGCTGATCGACGGGCGGATCGAATGGATCGCGGTCGATCCATTCGCGGGCGATCCGTTGCTGGAAGAGCGCAATCCGCTCGGCAAGGTGCCGGTATTGGTGCTCGATGACGGGCGTAGCCTGTTCGACAGCAGGGTGATTTGTGAGTACCTCGATGCAATCGGAGATGCTCCTGCGCTGCTGCCGAAAGACGCGATAGCGCGCAGCGCGGTCGCAACCCGTCAAGCACTGGCGGACGGGATCATGGATGCCGCCTTCATGACGGTGATGGAACGGCGCCGACCGATGCAAGCGCGGTCGGACATGTGGCTCGCGCGATGGACGGCCGCGATCCTGCGAGCGCTGTCGGCGATGGAACGCGATGAGTACGCTGCGGGGCGATTCGATCTCGGCGACGTTGCCTCCGCGGTCGCGCTGGGCTACCTCGATCTGCGTCTGCCCGAACTGGCCTGGCGAAGTCGCGCTCCTGCCTTGGCGGTCTGGCATGCAGAGGCGATCATGAGACCGAGTCTGGCGCGTTCTGCCCCGCCACTGCCATGAAGGGTCCCCCGTTCAGCGGGTCCGGTCCTCTGCTCTGGGCGCTCGCCGCGGGTGCCGGCATTCCGTTCATGGCGGTGCTCAATGGTGCGCTCGCCAGAGCACTCGGCGGCACGGCCGCAGCGGTGGTCGCGACATGCCTGACAGGGTTGTGCGCAAGCTTGATCGTATTGCTGCTGAGCGGACCGCCGCCCACGATGCCGCAGATTGTCGGCGCATCGCCGCTGTTGTGGTGCGGCGGCCTGATCGTCGCGTTTTATCTGCAAAGCGTTTCGAGACTGGCGCCGGTGCTGGGAGCGACCAACACGATCCTGCTGATCATGATCGCGCAACTGTGCACGTCCGCACTGATCGACCACTGCGGGTCGTTCGGTATCCCGGTTCGCCGACTCGGCTTCTGGCGCATCGTCGGTCTGCTGCTGGTCGCCACCGGGTTCGCGGCGATGCGATACGCCGAGTCCAGGGATTGAATCGGACGTCGTGCGCTACGCGTGTCGACGCGAAGACCGGAGACCGCCCCCTCCACTGAAGCGTCGGTGGTGCCTGCGACCCCGGCGATGATCCACGATCGGCCGTCGCGGTCGACTTGCGGAATCGTCCCGGTCTGGCAGCAGAAGGCGCTGCTGCGGGACACCGGGCCGTAGGCATTGGCGACCGTCACCGTCGAACGATCACGGTTCGATGAGCGCCTCGCGCAGTGCGGCGGACGCCCTGGCGCGCGCCGCGACGGATCGCCCCGGTGGAGGGGCGATTCGCCGGCGGAGGACATGCGGGGCGATGACGTTCAGTGTCCGCCGTGTCCGCCGTGCCCGCTCTCCATCGCGCCGCCCTGTCCATCGGGCAGCACCACGCGCACGTTCTGCATCATGCCCTGGTCCTCGTGGTCGAGGATGTGGCAGTGCAGGACGTACTCGCCGATGTAGCGCTGGTAGCGGGTGCGCACGAACAGGGTGTAGCCGCTCTTCACGAACAGCGTGTCCCGCCAGGTGCCCTGTGTGGCCTCGTAGTCGGGATCGCCGCTGCCCGGTACGCTGACGTCCACGCCCTGCGGGTTGAGGATGCGTGCGACCTGGAACGGGTTGACGTGGATGTGGAAGGGGTGGCTGCCGAGGTCGGAGGCCAGCATCCATTCCTCGACGTTGTTCAGGATCAGCGTGCGCGCGGTCTTGGGGTCGTAGGGCTGGTTGTTGACCATGAACTTGCCGCCGGCGATGTTGAACGTCACGCATTGGGCCGCGGTGGCGGGCAGGGCGGGGTTCGTCGTGCACGGATTCCGGACCGGCGTGAGTTCGCTGGTTTCGATGGTCCGGTGCGGCACGAAGGCGTCCAGGCGGAGACCGCGCTGGAGATCGGCGACGACCTTGTCCTTCACGTCGCTCGGCATCCAGCGCATGGCCGAGCGCGTCAGCGTCCGGGTGAGGTAGGCGGCCGGATCGTTGCCCACCGGCTGACCCGCCGTCACCGTCACCGTGCCGAGCAGACGCCGGCTTTCGGCGGCGCCGGAGATCGAGCCGATCGCCGGAATGCTGCCGTCGATCACGCAGTAGTTGCCGGCGGCCGGGAACACCATCAGCAGATCGCTGCGATAACCCGGTTGCAGGATGGTCTCGGTGCGCTGGATCGTCTTTTCGTGGGTCAGGCTGTCGCTGGCGATCTCGAATTGCTGCAGTGGCGCGCCGCCGCAATTCTGCGCGATCCACTTGTCGTGTTCGGCGGGGCTGCGCAGGATCTCGGGCTTCGCGCCGCTGCGCATCGGCAGGAACTGCAGCTTGATCGAATCGCGGACGCCGGCGTGGATGTTGCGCCAGCGTTCGACCCGCCCGGCCACCGCGTCCGGGAAGCGCGGCATGATCTGGCCGTTGATGCTGGTGTAACGGTTGGATTCCTTCCACGACGATGGTCCGAACAGGCCGTAACCGGTCTTGGTCGTGCCGACCGGCACGCCGCCGCCGGCATCGACGTTGACCGCGGTGCCGGTGTAGCCCTCGATCCCGCCGATATCCTGCGCATCGCACACCCAGTCCACGACCTTCAGTCCGTCCGGCTGGGTCGGGTCCTTCACCATCCGGGTCTTCACCCGGCCCTGCGCATCGCGGCAGGCGTACTGCACCTGCTGGAACAGCACCACGCGCTCCCTGTACGGTGCGCCGGCATCGTCGCGCAACAGCGTGTCGACGTCGCCGTTGCGGTTCGGCGTCGGCACGCGATCGCCGTGCAAGATCAGCGCGCCGGCCATGCCGCTGGCGACCTGCAGCGCGGTCGAGCCGTGCAGATGCGGGTGATACCAGAATGTGCCCGCCGGATGTGTCGCCGGGATGTTGTACTCGTACTCGAAGGCGACCTTCGGGCGGATCGTGATCAGCACGTTGTCGCTGTTGCCGCTGGGGCTGACCCACAGGCCGTGCGAGTGCAGGTTGGTCGAATTGAAACAGTGGGGCGTGTTGATGTCGGGCGGGGTGCAGTTCGGTTGCGGCGCCAGCTGGTTGTTGAGCCCCACCCGGATCGTGTCGCCCGGCATGGCGCGCAGGGTCGGCGCCACGAACGGCGTGAACGGGTTCGGCGGCGTGCCTTCGGCGACATAGCTGCGCAACTGCACGCGATCGGAGCGTCGGGTCGCCGGGTTGAAGATGCGACCGTCGGTCAGGCGGATATTGAGCAACGGGTCCTTGTCGGGCTCGCTGCCTTCGGACAGACGCACCGCCTGCAACATGCGCGGCATCGTGTCCGGCGAGCGCAGCATCGGCACCAGGACGGGATCGACGACCACGCGATCGGCGGGAGGCTCGGCAGGTGCGCCGTCGGCGGCCAGCGCGGGAATGGCGGTGCAGGCGGCGAGGACCGCGAACGGAAGCAGACGACGGTGAAACGGGACGGGACGCGAACGGTGGACCATGACCTCTCTCCTTGTCGGTCGAACGGAACGACGCGCGCACGGCGGGGCCGTACGAATCCTGGCTGCGGTGGAACCCCCTGTGGCGTGCGGACGGCGGGCGTGGCCCGCCCGGCCACCATACGCCGAACGCGGAGCCGATCAAGCCGTCGGGGACAGCAGGCGTTGCAGCGTCACCGCACGCGCCGCCAGCAGCAATGCGCCGGTATCGAACCGCTGCGTGCGCATCAACAGCTCCACCGCGCGGTCGAGCGCACCGGCGGGATCGCGCGCGAAGGCCTCCGTCACGCGCGCCGAAACATCGCGCAGGGCCGCGGATTCGGCGTCGAACCGCTGGGCATCGCGCAGGAACTCGACCAGATCGTCGCGATCGTCGGGCGCGAGATCGCGACCATGGCCATCGAAGGCGGCGACCAGGGCGTTGATCGCCAGCGAGGTGTGATGGTGCCGATCGGCGAGTGCCGTCGGCAACGCGCGCAGGCGACGATCGATGGCGTCGATCAATGGCGCGGCTCCGGCACCGGCCGCACGCAACTGGCCGAGGATCATCGCATCGTCCCAGTGCAGTGCCGTCTCCAGCGCGCGTTCGAGCGCGGACACGCCACCGGCGTGGCGCGCGTCCGGATCGGCCCCGGCAGCCAGCAACCGCCGGATGTCGACGGCGCGGTTCAATCGGATCGCTTCGAACAGGTCCACGCGTCCCCCAGCCACCCGCCCCCTCGGTCGGTCGCATGGGGTTCAACGCCGAAAGGCGATCCGAGCGGCAACGGGACGCGGAACGGAACGATCGGCGGCGGTGCGGTGCAGCATGCGATCCCCGCCCCTTCATCCCGACCGTCCGTCGCGCGCCTCCGTGGTCGCCCGGGCGAATCCTCAGTTGCAGGCAGCCGTGATCCGATCCTTGACCCCGCTATGCGCCGCCTCGCGGCAGGCTTCGTATTTCGCCTGTTGCGCGGCGAGGGCGGCCAGCTGCTTGAGGTAGTCCGCCTCGTTGGTGGCGATGGCCTTGCGATCGGTGAACCCTCCGACGACCGCCTGCGAATAGGCGTGCAGGACATCGGCCGGCAGTTTGGCCAGTCCGAGCACATCGCCGCCGGCGGTGACGTCGTAGAAGGTCGGCGTGCCATTGGAGAACGTCACTTTCCAGTTGGTCGCCGCGAACAGGGTGCGCGGGATCGGCAGGTATTCGGTCGGCGAACGTTCGTCGGCCAGTGTCAGCGTGAAGACCTTTCGCTCACCCCCGTTCGCGCCGACGGTCACCTGCACAGGGCGTTTCTGCCGGTAGAAGTAACCATGGCCGCGCTTGCCGGGGTCGGCGCCCTGCCATTGCTGTCGGTGTCCCGTGTCGATCTCCTCTCCGACGCTGTTGATCGTCACGATGAGTCCGCAGGAGGCGGGATCGAGCAGATTGCTCTTCCCGCTTTCGTCGATGGCCATCGGGCTGGGCGACGGCTGGTTTTCGAACAGAACCAGTGGCTGTTTGTCGACGGCCGCGTCGAACGTCCACTCGTAGGTGCCCGCCTTGCCGCAGCCCTGGCCACCGGCCGCGCGGATGGATGCCTTCCGCATTCCGGCCGCCAACTGGCCGAGAAACTCGGCGACCTGCGGCGTGCTGCTGCCTTCATTGTCGCCGTCGAGCAGGCCATTGGCGTTGACCTTCACTTTCAGCGTGTTTGACCCGATCTGATTGCGTCGGTACTGGGCGACATAGCGCGCATTGCGATCGGCAAACGCATCGGTCTGCACCACCGTGACCGTGCGTGTCTGTGGTGCGCCGCTCGCGCCATCGGCGACGGTGAGGGTCAACTTCAGCTGTTGCTTCGGCAGGTAGTAGACCATCCCGCCCTGCGGCTTGCCGGCCGGTTCGGCCGGAAGTTTGACCGAGCGCACCGAGGCGCAGCCGGCGATCGCGATCGCCAGGGACGCGGTGAGCATGAGGACGATCGGACGTTGAATGCGGGACACGGCACCACTCCCTGGGCATGCGGAATTCGCATGTCGAGTGATAGCAGGCCCGACGCCATCGCATGGCCTCAATCCGGCATCAGAATCCGTAGCGCAGGAACCCGCCGTCCACCGCGATGCATTCGCCGGTGATGTAGCCGGCCGCCGGCAGGCACAGGAACGCGACCGCGGCCGCGACCTCCTCGGGTTCGCCGATCCGGCCCAGCGGCGTGCGCAGCAGCACTTCGTCGAGATAATCCGGATCGGCGAGCTTCCCCGACGTGCGACGGGTGCGGATGTACCACGGCGCGACCGAATTGACGCGGACGCCGTCCTCGGCCCATTCGACCGCGAGATTGCGGGTCATCTGGTGCATCGCCGCCTTGCTCATGCCGTAAGGCGCGCCGCTGCGCACGTGGGTGATGCCGGAGACGCTGCCGACGTTGACGATGCTCGACGCGGCGTGTTTGGTCAGCAGCGGATACGCGCAGCGCGAGAGTTCGAAGGCGCTGAACAGATTGGTCTCGAAGATCCCGCGCCACTCGTCCTCGCCGTAGTCGTTCGCGGGCTTCGTCAGATTGCCGCCGGCGTTGTTGACCAGGATGTTGAGGCCGTCGCCGAGATCCTCGACCCAGTCGAGCAGCTCGCGCCGCTGTTCGTCGTCGGACACGTCGGCGACGAACCCGCGGACTTCGCCATCGGGAAACTCCTCTTCCAGCTCGACCCGCACCGCGTCCAGCCCGCCCGGATCGCGTGCGGCGATCAGCACGCGCGCGCCGAAGCCCAGCAGCTCGCGCGCGATGGCACGGCCGATGCCGGCGCTGCCGCCGGTGACGAGAGCGAGTTGTCCGTCGAGACGCCAGCGCTGCGGATCCATCAGGTCGATGCCGGTGCGGAGTTGGGCGTAGGATAGCCGCGTCGCCGTCCAGGAGGAGCCCCATGCGCCCGAGCCCGTACCGGAATGCCGTCATCGCGTTCGCCCTGCTGTCCTCCGCGTTCGCCCTGACCGCGTGCAGCAAGCCGGAGATGCCCGACCACGAACAGCGCCCGGAACCCCAGGCTGCCCCGGTGGCGACGCCCCCGTCCGCGCTGCGCGAGACCATGCAGCGCCCGGTCGACAAGGCCCAGGCCGCCGAAGACGCCACCGCCGCCGCGCAGCAGCAGCGCGACGATGCGTTGAATGCGGCGACGGGGGACTGACAGCCACCTCAAGACAGCCTGCGGGCGCGCGAGCGCTCGTTTCATCGAAAGCCGGCCCGGACCGCGCCGGCCGAGGACAACGAATGACAGGGGACGTGTCGTGGCAAGGATCTACATCTCGTACCAGCACGAGGACCGCGAATTCGTGGTCGCATTGGCCGAACAGCTTCGTACGGCCGGACACACGCTCGCCTACGACATCGATACGCTGTCGGCCGGCGTCGATTGGCGCAGCACCCTGGACAAGGCGCTGAAGACGTCGGAAGTCTTCATCGTCGTCATCTCGCAGACCGCGTCGAAGTCGCAGTACATCTCCTCCGAGATCGGCGCGGCGCGCGCGTACTCCCAGGAAAGCGGAAGAATGCTGATCGTTCCGCTCGTCATCGATCCGGTGCCGCTGCCGCTGCCGCTGCAGGATATCCACGCGATCATGAGCTCGCGCAACGAGCTCGCGGAGATCTGCCGGCGGATCGACACCGCGATTTCCGCATTCATCGGCCGTCGTGCGGCGATCGATGCGGCCGCGACCGAGACCGCGCAGAAGATCCAGAACAATGCCGCCGACTACATCCGCGGCGCGATCGACTCCCTGGCGGGACTGGAATCGCGCGACCGCCGGATGAGCTACGCGTGGTATGCGATCGGTTTCCTCTCGCTCGCCGGCGGATTGGCGTTCGCGATTCCGGTGCTGACGACCATCGGCGACCAGCCCGGAATGCCGCTGCCCACGGCGATCGTGGTTTCGCTGAAGGCGTTGATCGTCGTCGGGCTGCTCGGCGCGTGTGCGAAATACGCCTTCGCACTCGGAAAATCCTATGCCAGCGAGGCGCTCAAGTGCTCCGACCGGATGCATGCGATCCGGTTCGGCGAATTCTATCTGCGCGCGTTCGGGGACAAGACCCGCTGGGAAGAGCTGAAAGAGGTGTTCCAGCACTGGAACATCGACCGCAGTTCGACATTCTCGAATCTCGACGCGTCTTCGTTCGACCCGAAGGTCGTGGAGGCGCTCGTCGAACTGGCGAAATCCTTGCCGGCGAGAAAAGGCTGATCGGGCGTTGATGTCCGCCCCGACGAAAACGCCCGGCATGGCCGGGCGTTTTCGGGGGTCGCGTCGCGGGCGGCGATCAGAGTCCGCAGAAGCAGTAGGCGAGCGCCTTGGTCTGCAGTCGGCCGTTCGAGGAGATCGCCTGTTCGAACAGTTCGAGATCGCGGTCGGCCTGCGGTGCGACCTTCGCCAGCAGGCCGCGGGCGATGTCGGAACGGCCGAGCAGGGCGCGGCCGCTGCCGCTGGACGCGAAGTCGCTGAACCAGCGCTCGAACGGGGTCAGTTCCTGTTCGATGTAGTGCACGTCGTAGGTGCCGGGTTTGTCGCCGAGCTTGGCGCGCTTGGCGGCGTCGTTGAGCGCGGCCTGCAGCCCGCCGAAGGTGTCGACGAGACCGCGTTCCTTCGCCTGCGCGCCGGTCCAGACCCGGCCGCGGGCGACCGCGTCGATCGCCGCGACCGGCTTGCTGCGCGCTTCGGACACCTTGCCGGTGAAGTCGCGGTAGCCCTTCTCGATCACCGTCTGCATCACCTGCGTCGCTTCCGGCGAGAGCGGGCGGGTGACGTCGAACGCACCGGCGATCGAGGTGGTGGCGACGCCATCGGTGCGCACGCCGATCTTCTCCAGCGAACGCGAGAAGGTCGGGACCACGCCGAAGATGCCGATCGAACCGGTGATCGTCGACGGGTCGGCGTAGATGCGGTCGGCGTTCATGCTGATCCAGTAGCCGCCGGAAGCGGCGACATCGCCCATCGACACGACCACCGGTTTGCCGGCCTTCTTCAGCGCGACGATCTCGCGACGGATCTGTTCGGAGGCGAACACTTCGCCGCCGGGCGAGTCCACGCGCAGCACCAGCGCCTTCACGCGCTCGTCGTCGCGGGCATCGCGCAGCAGCGCGGCGGTGGATTCGCCGCCGACCCGGCCCGGCGGCTGGTCGCCGCCGGTGATGGTGCCTTCGGCGACCACCACCGCGACATGCCCCTTGTCGCCGAGGATCTGCGGCGCGCCGTTGAGGTGGGCGAGGTAATTGCGGTAGGAAATCTGACGGAAACCGCCTTCGGCCTGATCGTCGGCGACGCCGCGCTTGGCCAGCATCGCCTCGATCTCTTCCTGCGTCTTCAGCCCGTCGACCCACTTCTGCTGCAGGGCGTATTTCGCGAGGTCGCCCTGCACCGCGGCGATGCCGGCGGGCAGCGTTTCGATGCTCGCGGCGAGCTTGGCCGGATCGAGCTTGCGCGCCTTGGCGACATCGGCGAGGTAGCGCTGCCAGATGTCGTTCATCCAGAACAGATCGCCTTCCTTCGATTCCGGCGAGGCGGCGTCGAGCACGTAGGGTTCGGCCGCGGACTTGTACTCGCCGACCTTGAACAGATGCACGTCGACGCCGAGCTTGTCCTGCAGGGCTTCGCGGTAGTACTGGCGATAGCCGCTCAGGCCTTCCAGCACGATGCCGCCCATCGGATCGAGATAGATCTCGTTGGCCTGGGCGGCGAGCAGGTACTGGGCCTGACCGAAGCTTTCGCCGAAGACGATGATCTGCTTGCCGGAGGCGCGCAGCGCGGCGAGCGCATCGGCGACCTCGCGGATCGAGGCGTAGCCGCGGAAGTTCATGCCGTCCACGCGCAGCAGTACGCGCTCGATGCGCTTGTCGGTCTTCGCTTCGTGCAGCACCTGCAGCAGGTCGCGCAACTGGATCTCGCGTTCGCTGGTGTCGCCCAGCGCTTCGGCCAGCGCGCGGCTGGTGGGATCGACCGAATACTGTTCGACCAGCGTGCCTTCCGGCGCGATCACCAGCGTGCTGCGTTCCTCGACCGGCAACACGCGTTCGCTGCCGGCGCCGAGGGCGGCCAGGAACACGATCAGCAGGCCGAAGAACAGCAGGTTGAGGATCAACCGCCGGGTGAAATTCATCGCATCCCAGAGGCCGACGAGGATGCTGGCGATGGGGCCGCGATGGCGCGGTTCGTTCATGGGAAAGACTCTCCTTGGTGTTTCCGTGCGCAGTGTGGCGGGGGGCGACCCTGGGGGCATCCGCCATCGGTCACTGCGACCGAATGCAGGGGGTGCCGGCGTTCAGCCGCCGGCCGCGGACAGGCGGTGGTCGGATGGATGCAGGATGGGGATGCGCCGGGAGAGGCGCAAGAAGCGCAGGCCGAGCAGGGTGGCGGCCATGGTCAGGCCGGCGATCAGTCCGACCCACATGCCCTGCGGCCCGCCCGCCGGTATCCGGCCTTCCAGGCCCAGGCCGAGCACCGCTCCGAGCGGCATGCCGACGCCCCAGTAGGCGATCGCGGTCAGCAGCATCGGCACCCGGGTGTCCTTCAGTCCACGCAACGCGCCCATCGACAGGACCTGGATGCCGTCGGGGAACTGGAACGCGGCGGCCATCAGCAGCAGGGTCGAGGCCAGCGCGATGACGGTGGCGTCGGTGGCGTACAGCCCGGCGATCGCCTGATTGCCGAACAGCAGGGTCGCGCCGGTGACCAGTTGGGTGCAGAGCACCAGCGCATAGCCCGCGAAGGCGGCCCGGCGCAGGCCGTCGCGATCGCCACGGCCGACCGCGTGGCCGACCCGGACCGTGGTCGCTTCGGCCAGCGCCATCGGCAGCATGAAGCACAGGCTGGCGACGTTGATCGCGATCTGGTGGGCGGCCGCGGGCACCGCGCCCAAGCGCCCGATGACCAGCGCCGTGGCCACGAACAGTCCGCCTTCCATCAGCCAGGAGAAGCCGATCGGCAGCCCCAGCGTCAGCAGGTTGCGGATCGGCGGCCAGCGCGGCGGCTCGCGGTGCGCGAACAACCGCAGCGCGCGGAATCGCCGCGACCGGGCCAGATAGGCCGCCATCGCCAGCGCCTGCGCCCACATCGTCAACGCCGAGGCCAGTCCCAGCCCGCCCGCGCCCAGCGCCGGCAGGCCGGCCAGACCGAAGGTCAGCGCGTAACCGGCCGGCACCAGCAGGAGCAGCCCGCCGAAGCCCAGCAGCATGGTCGGCAGGGTGAAATGCAGGCCGTCGCAGAGATAGCGCATGCACAGGAACAGGGCCAGCGCCGGCGCGCCCCAGCGGATGCCGTGGACGAAGGCGGTGGCGCCGGGGCGGATCTCCGCGGCGATCCCCATCGCTTCCAGCGCCAGCGGAATCACGCTGAGGAAGAGGAACATGCCCAGACCGAGGAACAGCGCCAGCCACAGCGCCTGCCGGAAGAGCGGGCCGATCTCCTCGCGGCGGTCGGCGCCGTCGAGCTGCGAGACCGAGGCCGGCACCGCGATCAGGGTGCCCATCGGCACCAGCAGCGGCAGCCAGAACAACGCGGTGCCCACCGAGACCGCGGCCAGGGTGGCGGTGCCGTGGCGACCGGCGATCAACGCGTCGATCAGGCCGACCAGTCCGGTCGAGACGTGTCCGGCCATCAATGGCGCGGCCAGACGCGCGCTCGTGCGCAACTCGTCGCGGAACCGCAGGGAGGGCGTGGAATCGTGGGTCATGACCGGCCGGGTAGGGAAACGCCGGCGCGGGAGGCCGCACGCGGGCTGATATCTTACTGCCCGGACGACCGCGCCCCGGGGAGCGCATGAACGAGCACAGGCCTTCCCGCTGCGACAACTGCGAAACCCCTCTGGTCGGCAGTTACTGCCACATCTGCGGGCAACACGCGCACAACCCGTTGCGCAGCTTCGCGCACGCGGTCGAGGACGTGTTCGAGTCCTTCTGGCACCTCGACGGCCGCATCTTCCGCACCCTGCGCGACCTGCCGGTGCCCGGCCGGGTGGCGGCGAATTATCTCGGCGGCCAGCGGGTCGCCTACCTGCCGCCGCTGCGTCTGTTCGTGATCCTGAGTCTGCTGACCTTCTTCGTGGGCAAGTTGACGCTGCACATCGACGTGCAGGCCTTGCCGACGGACGCCAGGGCCGCGGCCGCGGAGCGTGGCCCGAGCCAGACCATCCAGATCGATACCGCCGGCATCGACGCCGCGGCCACGCCCGAAGCGGTGCTGCGGGCGCGCGACGAACAGCTCGCCGACCTGCGGGAGGCGCAGCAGATTCCGGTGATCGGCAGCTTCTTCGACGCCTACCGCCCGGAGGCCGAGGCGCAGTTGCTGGCCAGTGCGCGCGCGCGCATGCAGGCCATCGGCGCCACCCCGGCGCAGATCGCCGCCGCCGGCGATCTCGCCACCGCGCATCTGGGCAAGGCGCCGCCGCCGGTGCCCGATCCCTCGCAGGGCGCGCTGTCGGGGTGGTGGCGGGGCAAGCTCGATCGCATGCAGCGCAATGCCGACGACATCAAGCGCGATCCGAATACGATCATCCCGCTGTTCCTCGGCGCCCTGCCCGGCGCGCTGTTCGCGCTGGTCCCGTTGTTCGCCCTGTGTCTGAAGCTGCTCTATCTCGGCTCTGGTCGCGGTTATCTGGAACACCTGGTGGTGGCCTTGTACAGCCACTGCTTCATGCTGGTCGCGCTGCTGGTGGTCTTCCTGCTGGTCGGGCTGCAGTCGATCACCGGTCTGCCGGCATGGCTGACCGGGCTGGCGGGGATCGTCGCCGGCCTCGGCCTCTGCTTCGTGGTGCCGATCTACCTGCTGTCGATGCAGAAACGCGTCTACGGCCAGGGCTGGCCGGTGACGCTGCTGAAGTACGCCGTCGTCGGTACCGTGTATTCCGTGCTGCTCGGCATCGCGATGGTCTACGCCGTTCTGGCTGGCCTGACCAGCTGAGCGGACCGGTCGTTCTGGCAGGTTGATCCCGGCAGGCGCGGGCGCGATGGCCCCTGCCCACCGCTGCGACGATAATGACGGACACTCCCCAGGCCGGAATCGAGACAGGACGATGACGACTTCAGGCTCCAGGACCGCCCGCGCCGCATCCGCACGCCGCACGGCGGTGATCTACGAGGTGAACATCGAGGTCGACTGCGCCGCGCACGACGACTATCGCCGCTGGCTGCGCGACCACGTCGCCGAGATCCTGGCGCTGCCGGGCTTCAAGGGCGCCAAGGTGTTCGAGGTGCTGGAGCCGCCGCCGAGCGCCGGCCGGGTCGGCCTGTGCGTGCAGTACACCCTGCAGGATCGCGCGGCGCTGGACGACTATCTCCGCGATCACGCGCCGCGACTGCGGGCCGACGGCGTGGCGCGCTTCGGCGACCGCTTCCAGGCGAACCGGCGGGTGCTGCGGGCGACGCGCTGAGGCAATCGCCGGGCCGTTCAGCGCAGGCTGATGCTGCCCAGCAGTTTGTCCAGCCAGCGCGGTTTGGGCACCGGCAGCGGGCCGCGTGCCGCGGATTTCTGCAGGGCCGGAGCGGTCTTCGCCGCGATCGCGGTATCGCGCAGCCGGGCGATCGCCGCCACGCGTTCGGGCGACAGATGCTTCATCACGTAGCGGGCTTCGTCGTTCATCGCCAGCCAAGCCTCGCCGTCGAGGCTGCCGTCGGCGCGTTGCGGCAGGGCGCGCTGCAGCGCCAGCTTGTATTCGGCCGGCTCCACGCCGAACACCGCCGCGGCCTGGGCATCGTCCAGACCAGCCACCACCCGCAGCAGCAGGACCCCGCGGGTGCCGCTGTCCAGGCGCGCCAGCGGCGAGAAATCGCCGTGCCAGAAGGGCGCCAGCGGCTCGGCGTTGAGCGTCGGGTTCTGCAGCAGGGTGGTCCAGAACAGGTGCGGCCAGTCCTCGGCCTGGGTGCCGGGCGCGGTTTCGGTGAAGGCTTCGAACGTCGCGGCGAGGGCCCGGTCGCCGTGCTCGCTCTCGCCGCATTGCAGCTCCGCCAGCAACGCCGCCCGGCGTTCGACGCCGCGCAGGAAGCCGACCAGCGCCGAGGTGGCCGCGGAGGCGGTATCGAGCGTGTGCGGGGACGACATGAGGGCGGCCGAACGTGCTTGGCGACGGGTGCGCATGATGACCCGGGCTGGCGAAGGTCCGACTTGACAACGGTCACGAAACCGGCTCCCCGAGGCGCCGCAAGGCTTTCAGCCGGGGCGAGCGTTCAGGCGGTTGTGCACAGCGGTCATGATTCCGCAACAACCGGGCTTCCGATCCCCGTATTCGCGCCATGACCGTCATGTTTCACGGATAAGCATCTGATTTTCATGAAATAAGCGTCGGTGGCGTTTTTTTCGCCATCCTTCGCCGAACCCCTGCATTTCCGGCACAAATCCCCTCACGCGGAGATTCATGCACAAACTTATCCACAGCTTGTGTGGATAATGCCGAATTCCTTTGCCGATCCGTGACTTGCGCTGCATTCGTGCGCGACCCGGCAGCAATGGCGCGCAAGTGGACCCCGGAGGAGCGCCTTCCGACCCCCTTCCCGGAGCGTGCCCCCCGGGAGCCTGCTCCGGGAGTCGGTAGACTGCCGCGCATGTCCGCTCCCGAGTCCGTGCTGCGCGTCGCTATGCCGGTGCCCTTGCCCCGGTTGTTCGACTACCGCCCGCCGGCGACCGGCACGGTCGAAGTCGGCTGCCGGGTGCGGGTGCCCTTCGGCCATCGCAGCCTGATCGGGGTGGTGGCCGAGATCGGCGCTCCCGATCCCGCGCATGCCGCCGAACTGCGCGACGTCGACGCGGTGCTTGATGCACGGCCGCTGCTCCACGGCGAACTGCTGGCCTCGCTGCTGTGGCTCGCCCGCTACACCCACGCGCCGCTGGGCGAGGTGCTGGCCACCGCCCTGCCGGGTGTGCTGCGCCATGGCGAGCCCCTGCCCGACACCCACGCCTGGGCCTGGCGGCTGACCGAAGCCGGGGCGACCGGATTGTCCCGGCTCCGCGGCCGTCCGCGCGTGCTGGCCGAGCGCCTGCGCGACGGGGCGATGGACGAGATGCGCCTCGATGCCGCCTTCGATGACGGCCTTGAAGCCAGCCACGAAGGCGGCATCGAAGGCGAGTCCGGCCGTGCGGCCGGGGCGTGGCGCCCCGCGGCGCGCGCGCTGCTGGGACGTGGGCTGGTCGAGCGTCTCGCGGTGCCGGCCACGCCGGGCGCGCCCGCGCCGCTGCCCGGTCCCGCACTCAACGACGAACAGACCGCCGCGCTGGAAGCCCTGCGCGCGCGACCCGGGTTCCAGCCGTGGCTGCTCGACGGCGTGACCGGCAGCGGCAAGACCGAGGTCTATCTGCATGCGATCGCCGACTGCCTCGCCCGTGGCCGGCAGGCGCTCGTGCTGGTGCCGGAGATCGGCCTGACCCCGCAGACCCTCAGGCGCTTCCGCCGCCGCCTCGGCGTGCCGGTGCACGCCCTGCATTCGGGGCTCGGCGATCAGGAGCGCGCGCGGGTCTGGGCCGCCGCCTGGCGCGGCGAGGCCCGGGTGGTGGTCGGCACCCGGTCGGCGGTGTTCCTGCCGCTGCCCGAGGCCGGCCTGATCGTGGTCGACGAGGAGCACGACGGCAGCTACAAGCAGCAGGACGGCATCCGCTACCACGCCCGCGACTTCGCCCTGGTCCGCGCCAAGGCGCTGGACGTGCCGGTGATCCTGGGCAGCGCCACCCCGGCGCTGGAATCGCTGCACAACGCCGGCGCCGGCCGTTACGCCCATCTGCGCCTGCATCGGCGCGCCGGCGACGCGCGCCCGCCGGCGGTGCGCGTGCTCGACGTGCGCAAGCGTCCGCTCGAGGCCGGTCTCTCGCCGGAACTGACGTTCGGCATCCGCGAAGCGCTGGACGCGGGCGGCCAGGTGCTGGTGTTCCGCAACCGCCGCGGCTACGCGCCGGTGCTGCTGTGCCACGACTGCGGCTGGAGCGCGCAGTGCCGGCGCTGCAGCACGCCGCTGCGGGCCTCGCCGATGACCGTGCATGGCGGCGGCCGGCGTCTGCAGTGCCATCACTGCGGCGCGCGCCAGACCCCGCCTCCGGCCTGTCCGGACTGCGCGGGCCTCGCCCTGCAGCCGCAGGGTGTCGGCACCGAGCGGCTGGAGGAACATCTGGCCGAACGCTTCGGCGACGTGCCGGTGCTGCGCATCGACAGCGCCAGCACCCGGCGCAAGGACGCCCTGGAACAGCGCTTCGCGGAGCTCGGGGAGCGCCCCGGCATCCTCGTCGGCACCCAGATGCTGGCCAAGGGCCACGATCTGGCGAACCTGACGCTCGTCGCGGTGGTGGGCATCGACGAAGGCCTGTTCTCGGCCGACTTCCGCGCCGGGGAGAAGCTCGCGCAACTGTTGATCCAGGTCGCCGGGCGGGCCGGTCGCGCCGACAAACCCGGGGCGGTCCTGCTGCAGACGCACCATCCGGAGCATCCGCTGCTGCAGACCCTGCTCCATGGCGGTTACCACGCCTTCGCCGACACCGAACTGGCGCAGCGCGAAGCCGCGGGATTCCCGCCATACGCGCACCTCGCACTGCTGCGCGCCGAGTCCCAGCAGGCCGACCCGCCGCTGCAGTTCCTGCAGGCGGCCAAGGCGCAACTGCTGGCCGTGTCGCGTCTGCGCGCGCGCGACTCGGACGAAGGCCTGGCGCTGGACGGCCCGGTGCCGGCGCCGATGGCGCGTCGCGCCGGCATGTACCGCGCGCAGCTGTTGCTGACCGCGTCGCATCGACGCGAGCTTCACGCCGCGCTCGACGCCGCCCTGCCCGCGATCCACGCCCTGCCCGAGGCGCGCAAGGTGCGCTGGTCGCTGGATGTGGATCCGGTGGATCTGTATTGAGTCCCGCCGTCATGGCGTCGCATCGTCACCCCGCCGTCATCGCCGGCACGTTGACGCGTCGTCGCATGCGCTTCGAGGAGAAACCGATGTCGTCCCGCCTGCCGTTCCGTCCGTCGCTCCGCATCCTCGCCATCGCCGTCTCTCTGGGCCTGTCGCTGCCGTCGCCGCTGGCGTTTTCCGCCACGCCGTCCGCGAAGGACACGGTGGCCGCCTTTCTGGAAGACACCTACGTCGACGACGAAACCGCGGCGCTGCGCGCGCAGTTCGACGACGTCGAACATCGGCTCTACGCTTGGGCCAAGGCCGGTGCGACCCGCGCCGAACTCGACCGCCGGCTCGCGGACAGCGAAGCGATGCCGCTCGACGTCGCGCGATCGTTGGTCGAACTGACCTTCCTGCGCGTGCAGGCGCAGGGCTTCGAGGACGACAAGCCCGATCCGGCGAAGGTGGTCGAGCGTTATCTCGCACTGCACCGGACACATCCGCGATGGCCGGTGCTGCTGGACGAGGCCGCGCTCGCCATCGACGACCTGCAGCAGTGCGATGGCGCCGCGTTCGATGGCCTGATCGCACAGGCCGACGGGCCGACAGAGACGGTGCGCCGGCGTCTGTACAGGAAGACCGGTTGCCTGCAGGTGCTCATGCCGCTGCTGGAAACGGCGCCGGACGATGCGGCGATCCTGCATGAGCTGGCCGACGCGGCGAAAGACTACGGCGACGATAGTCTCCGCCTCGCGTTGCTGCGGCTGACCGATGCGCGGATCGCGGAAATCGCCCCGGACCGGCGCGCCGCGCTGCGCGCCGACCGGCTCCGCGCCGAGCTGCGCGATGGCGATCCGGCCTTGGCCATCGCGGCGATTCCGGCCGAGGCCGATCCGCTCGCCGCGGGCGTTCGCGACGCACTCGATGCGGACGATCGCCGCGCGCTGTCCGCCGCATTGTGGCTGGCGGATCGACGCGCGGAGGCGCAGCGCTGGCGCGATCTGGCCGAGGCGCTGCCGTTTCCGCGGGTCGATGCGGGCATCGACGCAGCGACCGCTGTCGCGGCAGACAAGGCGCCTTCCGCTGATTCCACCACCGGCGCGATGTCGGCGGAGGAGGCCGTATCGGCAGCGATCGATGCGGCGGAAGCAGCGGCGAATGCGGCGGCGGAAATCGATGCGGAGGCGAAGCTCGCCGCGCAATCCCGGAGCGACGAACGACGCGCGCGCGCGGAGGCCGAGCGCGACCGCAGGGCCGCGGCCGCGGAGGTGGCGCGACGCGACGGTCTGCGACGCCTGCTCGATCACGCCCTGCATCCGGACGATGCCGATCCGTTCGCGCTGCTGATCCAGCAACACCTCGGCACGTTCCGGGCCAGTGACGATCCGTACTGGCCCAACGTCTGGTCACCGTTGAACGATGCGTTGGCGGCGCGCGATGGCTATCCCGGCCTGGTCTTCGGTCTCGCCATGTCGCGTGGCGTCAGCGACTACACGATCGACGAAGCCGTGCGCCACTGCCATCGTTGTCCGGGCGGCGTGATCGCGGCGATCCGTGCGACCGGCAAGGTCGAAGCCGTTGCGCGGGTCACGCGCAGCGGAGCGGCCAACACCGATCTGCCGGCGGAGATCCTCGCGCGCATGGATCGCCAGATCGACGTGCAGCCGGCATGGCCGGAAGCGTCGCTGCCGGAATCCCTGCGCACACCGCGCAAGGCGCGTCCGGGCGACGACGACGGCATGGCGCGCATGTTCGACGTCGACGGCGATCGCTCGCCGCCGCCGGCATGGGCGAAACGCCTGCCTGCGGGCGAGTACGTGCGTCATGCCGTCGACGGTCGCCGGGTCGTCGCGATCACGGCCTCGCAGACCCTCGATCCGGTCGGCGAGGTCAGCTCCGGCGGCTACTGGGTCAGCGTGTCCGAGGACGGCGGCGACACCTTCGCACCACCGCTGTATACCGGGCTGCGCGTGTTCGCGCCGTATGTGATCCGTCCGACCTCGAAGCTGCCGTTGATCGACGGCGACGTGCTGCGCATCGAGGTCGCGCTGCGCCGGATCGATCCGGACCGGATCGTCTTTCCGCCGATCGCGTTGCCGATCGCCGAATCGCGCGACGATCTGCAATTGACGATTCCGCTGGCGGAACTGCGTCGTGATGCCGATGGCGATGGCCTGACCGATCTCGTCGAACGCGCGATGCTGCTCGATCCGCAGCTCGCCGACACCGATGCGGACGGCCTGAACGACGCCATCGACTCGCTGCCGCAGGTGCCGATGCGTGCGGGATCGGATGCGCGCAGCGAAGCGCTTGCGGTCGCGCTCGATCGCATCCTCGGCCGCTCGCTGGGCGCGATCGTCACCACCGCGGCGCATGCCGGCGGCGAGCCCGCGGACGGTTACGCCATCGGTGCGGGGACCGACGCGCGTCACGACGCCGGCACCACGTTCCTGGTCGCGCCCGCGGCGTATTTCTCGGGTCTCGCGCTCCGCGAGCGCGTGGTGGTGCTGACGCCGGCGCAGGCCGAACGCATCGGCAGGGCGCGCGGCGGATTCCATCCGATCGGGATCTCGTTGTTCGAGGTGTCGCGCACGGGGGATCTCGGAGTGCTGGTCTGGTCGGCCGGCTGGACTGGCGGCACCCTGATCCTGCGCCGCGTGAACGGCGTCTGGCAGGCCGAAGCGACGTCCGAGTGGATCACCTGAGTGGACCATCTGAATGGTCGCGCCGATCGCCGCGATGCGCGACAATACGCCCGCGGCGATGGCGCCGTGGCGGCGGGAAGACGATGATGGCGGCGATGCGGCAGGATGTGATGCAGCATGTGGTGATCGTGGGCGGCGGATTCGGCGGGTTGTGGGCGGCACGCGCGCTGCGCGATGCACCGGTGCGGATCACGCTGCTCGATCGCGGCAATCATCACCTGTTCCAGCCGTTGCTCTATCAGGTCGCCACCGCCGGACTGTCGGCGCCGAACATCGCCGCGCCACTGCGCCACATCCTGCGACGACAGAAGAACGTGACCGTGCTGTTCGGCGAAGTCGCCGGCATCGCACCGGGCGACAGGTGTCTGCGGCTCGCCGACGGACGCACGATCGCCTACGACATGCTGTTGCTGGCGAGCGGCGCGACCCACGCGTATTTCGGTCGCGACGACTGGGCGCCGCACGCGCCGGGATTGAAGACGCTCGACGACGCGCTGGAGATCCGCCGGCGCATCCTGACCGCGTTCGAACGCGCCGAGGCCGAGGACGATCCCGACGCGCGCGCGGCCTGGTTGACCTTCGCCATCGTCGGCGGCGGGCCCACCGGCGTCGAACTCGCGGGCACGCTCGCCGAGATCGCGCGACACACCCTGCGCGACGAATTCCGCCGCGCCGATCCGCGCCGGGCACGCGTGTTGCTGCTTGAAGCCGGGCCCCGGGTGTTGTCGAGCTTTCCCGAATCGCTGTCGGCGAAGGCGCGACGCCAGCTCGAAAAACTCGGCGTCGAAGTGCGTACCGGCGTGCCGGTGAAAGCGATCGACGATGGCGGCGTGCAGCTCGGCGAAGAACGCATCGACGCGTGCACCGTGCTGTGGGCCGCGGGCGTGGCCGCCTCGCCGCTGGCGCGCGATCTCGGCGTGCCGCTGGATCGCGCCGGACGCGTGATCGTGCAAGCCGACCTCACCGTGCCCGGACATCCGGAGATCTTCGTCGCCGGCGATCTCGCCTCGGTGCAATACGCAGGCAAACCCGTGCCCGGCGTCGCGCCCGCGGCGAAGCAGATGGGCCGATACATCGGGCAGGCGATCCGCGCGCGCCTGCGTGGCATCGAGCCGCGGCCGTTCCGTTATCGCGACTTCGGCAATCTCGCGACCATCGGCCGGATGGCCGCGGTGGTCGATCTGCACGGCCTGAAATTCTCCGGCCTCCTCGCCTGGTGGTTCTGGCTGGCGGCGCACGTGTTCTTCCTGATCGGGTTCCGCAACCGCCTCGTGGTGCTGATCGACTGGGCCCAGGCTTACTGGAGCTATCAGCGCAGCGCGCGGATCATCCTCGGCGCAGAATCCGACCGTTGAGGCTCAGGCGCGCTCGACCCGGCAGGCATAGCAGCCGGGTTTCGCGTAATGCAGGTGCAGGTAGTCGACGCGCTCCAGCGCGAACAGCTCGGCGATGCCGGCCTCCAGCTCCGTCCCCGCGCGCACATCGGCCAGACCATCATCCCGCGCGCGTCGTACGCGCGCAGCGACAGCAATCGCGTGCGCAACAGCGCCGGCACCTCGCCGACACCGGGCGAGGCCTGCGTCGCGGCCTCGCGCACGTAGATCGGTCCCGACGCGCGGTACGGCGTATCGACCCGATGATGATCGTAGGGCAGCAACAGCAGGCGATCGCCTTCGTCCGCATCCTGCAGACTCACCCGGCACGGATACACCGGACGTCCGTCGGCGACGACCCGCCGGATGTCGCGTGCGCGCAACTCGGGATCGGACAGCGCGAACAGCGGCGCGAAGGATTCGACAGGCAGGGCGTGGATCCGGAAGGACATGGTGGCGCTCCGTGGATGGGAGCGCGCATCGTGGCGCGGTGCGCGGCGCTGCGATATCCGATTCCTGCGCCGTCAGCTCTTCCTGGTGGTTTTTGGCTTGGCGCGTGCGTAGGGATGATTGTCTTCGTCCCGTCGCATCTCGAACAGTCCGGTGGCCTCGATCAGACTGCTCAGTTTGCCGTAGCCGTAGTTGCGCGCATCGAAGGGACCGCGGTTGCGGATGTTGATGCCGACCGAAGACAGGTTGGACCAGCCGTCGTCTTCTTTTTCCGCTTCCACCGCATCGCGCAGCAGATTCACGAGCTTGGTGTCCTGGCGCAGTTTCGCGGTGGCGGTCGGCGGTATCGGTGCGGAGGCATTCACTGTCCCGCCGGCGACCTTGGTGTCGACGGTTTGCTCGTCGATGTACAGAAAGGTCGAACAGGCGTTGACGAAGGGTTCCGGCGTCTTTTTCTCGCCGAAGCCGAACACGCGCATGTTCTGTGCGCGCAGGCGCATCGCCAGAGGCGTGAAGTCGGCATCGCTGGAGACGATCGCGAAGGCGTCGAAGCGGCCGCTGTGCAGCAGATCCATGGCATCGACCACCATCGCCATGTCCGACGCGTTCTTGCCGCTGCTCAGCGCGAACTGCTGGATCGGTTGGATCGCGTTGGGATGCAGCGCCTGTTCCCACCGCTGCAGGTTCGGACTCTTCCAGTTGCCGTAGGCCCGGCGCACGTTGGCGATGCCGTGCCGGGCGAGTTCCGCCAGCACCACGTCGATCTTGGAGGCCGGCGCATTGTCGGCATCGATCAGTAGTGCGATCCGCAGGCGATCGTCCATGTTCCGCTCCCTTCGTGATTCCCGTCAGCCTAACGCATCGCCGCCCGGGCGCCAGTCCTGCATTGGCCGAGGGCCCGGAAAACCGGGCCCTCGTTTGAAGCGGTTCCTGCGGATCAGTTGTAGCCGTCGTCGAAATACGCCGTGGCCGTCACCGTCTTGCTGGCGCCGGTCTGGTTGTCGACCACGGTCACGCGCACGCTTTTGCTCTGGTTGACGCCGATGCTGCGCAGACAGCTGATGTTGGCGCTGGGGCAGACGCCGGCCTGTCCGGTGTTCAGATCGGTCCAGTAGAAGGTGTAGCTGCCGGGGGTGAGGCCTTCGACATGGAACACGGCCTGACTCGGGTTGGTGGCGGTGAAGGGTGTCCACACGCCATAACACTCGCCGATTTCGGGATAGTCGTAGGCGAAGGTGTCGACGTAGCAGCTCAGCTGGGCGCCGGACACGTTGCCTGCCTGTGCGGCGGGCGCGGGAAGGAACAGTGCAGTACCCAGCAGCGTGGAGGCAACGAGGGAGAACAGCGTGGATCTCATGGCGAAACTCCTTGTTATTCGGTGGTTGGGATTGACTCGTCCGGCGGTCGCCGGCTCGCACGCAGTGCGGCACGCAATACTTCAGCCGCACACGCACGATTCAGTGGTAGGCGTCGATGAACTCGGCGGTTGCGCTGATCGTCTTGGTCGCTCCGGTGGCGTTGTCGTGCACCGTGACCTGCATGTCCTTCACGCCGTCGCGAGCGGCGATGATGCGGATGCTGCGGGTACAGACCTTGTTGGCGCTCGGGCAGACGTTGGTCTGACCGGTGCTGAGGTCGGTCCAGGTATAGGTGTAGCTGCCGGCCGGCAGACCGACGACTTCGAAATACGCGGTCGTCGGATTGTTGGCCGTATTCGGCGTCCATGCCGAGGCGCAGTAACCGGTCGAAAGTTGATCGTAGGCGTAGGTATCCACGAAACAGGCCAGCTGTGCATTGCTGACGTCACCCGCATGCGCATCGGGGACGTGGCCGAAAAAGCCGCCCGTCGAGAGCAGGGCGGAGAGTCCAATGATCCTGAACGGCGAGGTCTTCATCATTGCGCGTTACTCCTGTAAGTCAGATGAGTGCGGCCATCGCGTCCTGCTGCCGGGAAGACCTTCATGCGGTATCGCCGACGGTGGATTTCGATGGTTCCACATGGCTTACAGCGGATTCGCGGGCGAAAGAGGATCACCCGATCGGGAGCACGCATCCGGGAATGTCGCGGACCACTGCCGCCCTGATCCTCCAGGGGAGCGGCGGGCGGGTGGTCTGTTCCTGCTCGATCGTGGTCGAGGGCCGCGGTGACCGGACAGCGGAAACGAAAACGGCCCGGTGTCCCGGGCCGTTTTCGTATCTTCCGTTGTCCGTCGCTTACGCCGCGAACAGCGCCTTCATCTTCTTCAGCGCGTTGGCTTCGATCTGGCGGATGCGTTCGGCGGACACGCCGTACTCGTCGGCCAGTTCCTGCAGCGTGACCTTGCTGTCGGGTTCCAGCCAGCGACGCTTGACGATGTCGCGCGAGCGGGCGTCGAGGCGGGCCATGCCCTCGCGCAGCAGGTCGAGCTGATCGGCTTCGCTGTCGGCGCTTTCGTAGGCCTGGGCCGGATCTTCACCCTCGGCCATCAGATAGGCGACCGGCGCCGGCGGGCCGTGGTCTTCGTCGGCATCGTCCGGAGCGTCGAAGCCGATGTCGCGGCCGGAAAGGCGCGACTCCATCTCCATCACTTCGCGTTCGGAGACATTCAGATCCTTGGCGACCGCGCGCACTTCCTCGGCGTTGAGCCAGCCCAGCCGGGTCTTGCTGCGGCGCAGGTTGAAGAACAGCTTGCGCTGGGCCTTGGTGGTCGCGACCTTGACGATGCGCCAGTTCTTGATGATGAACTCGTGCATCTCGGCACGGATCCAGTGCACCGCGAACGACACCAGGCGGACGCCGATGTCGGGATCGAAGCGCTTCACCGCCTTCATCAGGCCGATGTTGCCTTCCTGGATCAGGTCGGCCAGCTGCAGGCCGTAGCCGTTGTAGCCGCGGGCGACATGGACCACGAAGCGCAGGTGCGACAGCACCAGTTCGCGCGCCGCGTCCAGATCGTCCTGCTGGTGGAAGCGGCGGGCGAGCGCCTGCTCGTCCTCGGCCGTCAGCACCGGGATCTGATGGACCGCGCCGATGTAGGCCTCAAGCGAACCGAGGGCGCTGGGAATCGGCAGGCTGTTCGGGATCAGGGCAGTGGTCTGGTTCATGGTTTCGATCTTAGCAGTCGGGGGGTGGGAGTGCTAAATCCGGGAAAAGTTCCCCAGTGTTCCGTTCATGGAACGAGCCGACGGTGTGCGGACGTCTCGTTGGTCTGCGGTTGAAGAATCTTCATGGTGACGCTTCGGGACATCTCAACGTTGCCGGCGGTCAAAAAGCGCCACCGGCAGGGGCGTGCGTTCGAAATCGTTTCAGGATCAGTGCCTTGGGATTTCGCCCCGGACGGCGTCGGCCATCCGGGGGGGCACGGGCACAGCATGGGGAGGCCGGCGCCGGGGGGCATGTGCCAGTCGATGGTGTGCCGGTCGGCGGCCCCGCGCCGGCGGGGGTGTGTTTCTGATCCAGATCATGGTTGCCCCATCGCCCTGACCGCAGGATGGCGGCCCCGAAATGCCGCCCTTCCGCGATGTCGAACGTCTCCCCTTCCGAGCACCTCCCGCCGCTCTCGCCGTCGCCCTCCGCGCCTCGACGCCCGGCCGGAGCGGGGGCGCGCGCATGAACGATCCGACCCTGTATCCCTATTTCCTTGGACCCTACGCCGAGAACGACGATCTGCTCGAATCGCTGGTGGTCGGTTTTCTGCGCGACCACGTGTACTGGCGGCGCAATCTGCATCCGGAAGACGCGCCGGCGATCCCCACCGGCGCCAACCGGCGGCCCGATTACATCGCGTTCGAATCGCGGCTGCGGCGCGAGCTGCACCAGTTGTCGGCGGCGCTCAAGCGCAGCGTGCCGTTCCACAGTCAGCGCTACATCGGGCACATGGTCAGCGATCTGCTGATCCCGGGACTGGCCGCGCAGATCCTCGCCTTGCCCTACAACCCCAACAACGTCAGCGCGGACGCCGCGCCGGTGACGATCGACCTGGAGTTGAAGGTCGGCCTGCAGCTGGCGGCGATGATCGGCTATCCCGCCGATCCGGCGCGGGCGGACTGCGCCTTCGGCCATCTCACCTCCGGCGGGACCCTGGCGAACGTGCAGGGGCTGCGCCTGGCCTTGGCGCTGAAGTGTTTTCCGGTCGCGCTGCGGGCGGCCGGCGTACCGCTTGACGGCATGCCCGGCGACGATTGGCCGGCGTTCAATCTGGCCCAGGCGGACGCGATCGCGCTGCTGGATCAGTGGCAGACCTTCCTGGCCGCACTGCCGCCGTCCGAACGTCGTCACTGGCGCGAGCGGGTCGAACGCGAACGGATCGAAGCGCTCGGCATGCATGCGTTCTTCGAGCGGCATCGCGAACTCGCGCCGCCACGGGTGTTCGCGCCGTCGACCGCGCACTACTCGTGGAGCAAGGGCATGAAGCTGCTGGGGCTGGGCCGCGAGCAACTGCGGTTGATCCCGGGGCGCGCGATGCGGCTGGACATCGACGCGCTGGCCGAAGCGCTCGACGATTGCCTGCACCGGAAACAGCCGGTGCTGATGGCGGTGGGCGTGCTCGGCAGCACCGAGTTCGGCACGATCGACCCGCTGGATGCGCTGGCCGATCTGCGCGAACGCATGCAGCGGCAGGGGCTGGGATTCGCGCTGCACGCCGATGCCGCCTGGGGCGGTTATCTGTGCACGTTGTTTCGCGACGAGGGCGGGCGTCTGCGCGAGGCCGATGCGGTCGGGCGCGAGTTCGCGCGCTTCCCCACGCCCGCGGTCCACGCCGCGATCGCCGCGCTGTCGCGGATGGATTCGGTGACGATCGATCCGCACAAGCTCGGCTATCTGCCCTACGGCTCGGGTGCGTTCGTCTGCCGCGACCAGCGCGCGATCGGGTTGTTGTCGGAATCGGCGGACTATGTGTTCACCGAGCAGGACGCAGGCGATTTCTTCGTCCGCCACCGTCAGCTCGGGCGTTACATTCCCGAAGGTTCGAAACCCGGCGCGAACGCCGCCGCGGTCTACGTCGTGCACCGCACGCTGCCGCTGGACCACGCGCATTTCGGCCGTCTGCAGGCGCAGAGCGTGCGCTCCACCGAGGCGTTCCTCGCCGAGGCGCACGCGTTCGTCGAACGCGCCGCGCCGCGGGTGCGGGCGCTGGTGCCGTTCGCGCCGGACAGCAATCTGGTGTGCCTGGCGATCAACCCGCACGGCAACACCGAACCGCGCGTCATGAACCGCTTCATGCGCCACCTGCACAAGCGCCTGAGCGCGGACCCGGACAAACCGCTGCAACTGGGCGAGTACTTCGGTTCGATCACCACGCTCAAGCCGGACGCGCTGGGTCCGGAGGAAACGCGCCGGATCCTCGCCGCGCTGGGCTTCGCCGGGGATGCCCTGGTGGAAGGCGAGGAGGAAGGCGACCGCATCGTGGTCCTGCGCCATACGCTGATGCATCCGTTCCTGCTCGATCAGGGGCACGGCAGCAGTTACCTCGCCGGATATTTCGATTTTCTGGAAGGCCAGATCGCGGCGTTGCTGGGCGACGCCGGAGGGTAAGGCGCGCCATACCGTGCCTTCCGGCGCGCGCCCGGGTACCGCGGCGATGCGCGCCACGTTTTGACGGCGGAGGCCTTCGGGGCGCGGATCGCCGCGCGGTGAGCGGAGCGCTTGACGGCTTGGTCGGCACCTGCTGTACTGTAACTACTAGTACAGTTAGAACAGAGGTCCACATGGCCCGTCCGACCGCCCTGATGCTCCAGATCGCCACCGGCGATACCCGTTCGATCGGCAAGCAGATCGTCGACGGGGTCCGGATGAAGATCGCCACCGGCGAACTGGCCGGGGGGGATCAGTTGCCGAGCGTGCGCGGGTTGGCGCAGCAGCTCGGCATCAATCCCAACACCGTCGCCAAGGCCTACGCCGAACTGACCACCGAGGGCTGGCTGGAAGCGCGCCAGGGCCTCGGCCTCTACGTGGCGCCGCCGCGGCAGCGTCTGAGCGAGGCCGAACGCGAACGTCGTTTCGACGACGCGGTGCAGCGCTTCATGCACGACGTGATCCCGCTCGATGTCACCGCGGACGAGGTCCATGCGCGCATGGACGCCGAATTCCGCGCGCTGGCCCCGCGCCGGATCGCCTGAGCCACGCGCCGGTCATCGTCACCGCCCTCTTTCCTCCTGTCCGCGTCGCGGCACCGGCCGCGCGCCCGCATCCCTTCCTCTTCCGACCTGTTCCCATGACCGCTTCCGATCACGTGATCGAAACCGAAGGCCTGAGCCGGCGCTATGGTCGCAAGCTCGCCCTCGACGGACTCGACCTGCGCATCCCGCGCGGACGCATCCATGCCATCGTCGGCGCCAACGGCGCCGGCAAGTCCACCCTGTTCCGGATCCTGCTCGGTTTCCTCGCGCCGACCGCGGGCCGCGCGCGCATTCTCGGTCGCGACAGCGCGGCGTTGACGCCGGACGACCGCGCGCGCATCGGCTTCGTCAACGAGGAACACACTCTGCCTTCGTGGATGCGCGTGTCCGCGATCGCGCGCATGCGCCGCGGCGAATACGCGCGCTGGAACCCGCGCGTCTACGACGAGGTGATCGGCCACTACCACGTCGATCCGGAGCAGCAGGTCGGGCAGCTGTCGCGCGGCGAACGCGCGGGCTTCAATCTCGCGCTTGCCCTGGCGCAGTCGCCCGAGTTGCTGATCCTCGACGAGCCCACGCTCGGCCTTGACGTGGTCGCCAAGCGCGCGTTCCTCGAATCGCTGATGTACGGCAACGCGGCCGACGACTGCACGGTGATCTACTGCTCGCACCAGATGGAGGAGATCGAACGGGTCGCCGACAACCTCATCATTCTCGAACGCGGCCGGTTGATGCACATGTCGCCGCCGGACGAGTTCTGCGCCCGGGTCAGTCACTGGGTCGCGGATGTGCCGTTCAAGGGGCCGGAGCCGGCGACGATTCCCGGCCTGCTCGAACGGCAGCGCATCGACGGTCTGTACCACTATCTGGTGTTCGACCAGGACGAAGGCTTCGCCGACTTCCTGCGCGCCGCGGGCGCGCGGACGGTGCAGTGCATGCCGGTGAGTCTGGATCGCGCGGTCAACGCGTTCCTGGCCAAGAACCACGCCGCGCCGTCCGCGGCGGCGGCCTGAGGAGGCGGGCATGCGCGCTTCGATCGGAATGGCCCTGTTCAAGGCGGAGCTGCTGCGGTTCCGCGGTTGGACCTTCGGCATGGCCGCCGCGCATCTGCTGGTGCTCGGATTCCTGGTACGGATGGTCGACCCCGGACAACAGCCATTGCTCGTGCACCGTGTCTTCGGCGTGGGTTACGCGGTGCTCGGCCTGTTGCTCGGCCTGTACCAGATGGGTAGCAACCGCCGCCCGAACGTCTGGCTCAACCTGCTGCATCGTCCGATGTCGCCCCGGCGCATCGCCCTCGAATTGATGTCGGCGGCGGTGATATCGCTCGCCGTCGCGGTGAGCGTGCCGATGCTGCTCGCGGCGCTGTGGCAGGAGACGATGACGCCACGCGTCGTCGATCTGCGGCATTGGCTGCTGGCGCTGTCCGCGTGGCAGATCGCGACGATCGGTTATCTGGCCGGCGTCTGCGCGATGCTGGTCGAACGACGGCATGCGCTGTGCGGTCTCGTCTTCCTGCTGGCGCTGCCGATGGCCGCGGCGAGCGGGTTCGGCATGCTCGCGCTGCAGTTCCTGCTGGCGGCATGGCTCCTCGCGCTGGCGCTGACCCTTTTCAAGCCGGATCTGGACGCGCCGCCGCGACGGGCGACGGGCGTGGCGTTGCTGTCGCTGCCGCTGGCGATGACCCTCTATCTCGGATTGCAGTTGACGTTCATGGGCGCGGAGATCGTCTGGATCGCGCAGGGATCGCATCCGAACAACACCGTGGCGCCGCCGCGCGGCGGTCACAACGAGATCGAGAAGGCCGACGATCGCACGCGGATGCGGATGGCGTTCGAGGGCAGCGATCATCCCGATGCGCCGCTGCTGCGCGAACAGATCGCGTTGTCGGAACCCCTGTCGATCGGTCAGCAGGTGCTGCGGTTGCCGGTGCGTCACGAGTTGGCGAACGTGATGCCGATGGAGTTCGACGACGATGCGCGCGGCGTGCGCTGGGTGTTCAGCCATGACGACATGCGCTTCCACGGGTATCGATTGCAGGATCGCGTTGCCGCCGGCGTCCTGGGTGTTGGCGCCGAGCACACCGCTTTCGCGTTGCCGCCGCTCCCGGTCGGGGGCATGCCCGGCATGGACGAAGACGATGCGGTGCTGATCGCGGGCAATCTGGTCTACCAGTACGACAGCGAACGCGCGAAGGCGGAACCGCGCATCCGCCTGCCGGAGGGCGAGGCGATCCTCGGTATCGGTCTGGTCGGTGAACGGATCGGGCTGATGAGCGATCGTGCGCTGTACTTCTTCGATGGCCGCGACGCGGTCGAGCAGGGCGGCATCATGGCGCCGCGCATCCGCGTGCCGTATCCGCAGGCCGGCCGCAATCTCGGCGGCATCGACATGATCGAATTGATCGATGGTTACCTGATCGTGTTTTCCAGCGACGGCAACGCGCACAACGAGCGTGGCACGCCTCCGATGCAGTATGCCGTCCGCGTCCGCGAAGACGGCGCGATGGAGACGCTGGCGCGGCGGCCGCTGCGGTTCGATTTTCCGACGGTCTATCGCTACAAGTGGGTGTGGCCGTCGCCGGTGTTGTACGCGTTGCGCGAGGAAACGTTGCGCGCGTTCGTGCCGCTGCGCGCCGACCGGCCGCGATGGCCGGCGCTGCCCGGGGAGATCGTCGCGCTGAGTGCGGCGCTGTGTCTGCTCTCGGCCGCGGGGGCATGGTGGCGCGGTCGCTCACTCGCGCTGTCGCCGGCCGGGCGCATCGCATGGATCGTGTGCTGCGCGCTGATCGGACTCCCGGCGCTGGGCGTGCTGTGGCTGTTGTACCGCCCGCAGGCGCGATCCGCGAGCGGACCGGACACCGTTCCCGCCGCGGCCTGAAGCCCCGGCATCCGCAACGAAACATGTGGGACGCCGCGACGCGACGTCCGTGGAGAGCGAAGATGAAGATCGCGACGCGTTTCGCGATGCGGGCGGCCTTGGTCGCGTGCATCGCATGCCCGGTGTTCGGCGGATCGGCCGCCGGTCCGGTCGCCGAATGGACGGACGACGTCGATGCGCTGCGCACGGCGGTGCGGGCGGAGCGCCTGCGCCCGCCGGCGCCGCGATTCGAGCGCGGGCGTTTCCTGCTGGAACCGCGGGTGAGCGCCGTCGTGCTGTCGGCCGACGGCGCCAAACTGGCATGGCTGCGCGAGAACGGACGCGATCGCGAAGTCTGGTGGCGCCCCGTCGCCGGTGGGCGCGCGACGCGCCTGCTGGCGAATACGCCCGCGCGCGGGCTGGAGTGGACCCGGGACGGTCGCTGGCTGCTGCTGGAATCGCCGCGGCAGTTGTTCGCGCTCGCGGTCGCCGGACAGACCGGTTCCGGCCTCGCGACGACGCTCGGACCGGATCGCGACTATCTCGGCGTCGATCCGGTGGTGCCGGCGGCGGCGATCGTGCGTGAACGCGTGGGACGGGACGCGCAGGGCCGGCCGTTGTCGTGGCGACTGCTGCGCATCGACATGCGCGGACGAAGCGCATTGCTGCACGCCGATACGCGACGCATCCAGGGCTTCGCGCTTGATGCGGGCGGCCGGCTGGCCTACGTGCAGCGCGTCGAGGACGGGGCGCTGGTCGTGCATCGCGTGGCGGCGGGCGGGGCCTTGCGCGAGGTCTTCCGATGCGCGCGGCTGCGCGGTTGCACGCCGTTGACGACCACGCCCGACGGTCGCGATCTGCTGCTGCGCGGACATGTCGCGGATGCGACGGGACGGGAACTGGTCGGACTGATGCGATTGCAGGCCGATGGCGGCACGACGGTCCTGCACCTCGATCCCGAGGGCGAAGCCGATCTGGATCGGATCGCCTTCGATCCGGCGACCCGTCAACCGGCGATCGTCTTCCATCGCAGCACGGCGCCTGCCGCGTACGCGCTCGATCCCGGGGTCGCACCGCATCTGCAGCGGTTGCGCGCGGCATTGCCGGAACGCGATCTGCGGATCGCCATCGGTCGCGGGCCGCAGGCGCGCTGGTTGATCGAAGCGCGTGCGGCGCGGCAGCAGTGCACGCGCTGGCATCTGTACGATCCGGCGGACGGCTCGGTCGCGGATGTGTTCGATGACGCGCCGCAATTCGCGCGCACGCGCACGGCGGCATCCTGTCTGCCGGAGTCCGCGCTGGCGCGCAGGATTCCGGTGCGCTGGCGTGCCGGCGACGGCCTGCGCCTGCATGGCTTCCTGTCGCTGCCGCCCGGACGCGACGCCCGGACGCTGCCGCTGGTCGTGCTGGTGCATGGCGGCCCGTGGAATCACGCGCGTCCCGATTACAACGGCACCGCCCAGTTCCTGGCCAATCGCGGCTATGCCGTGTTCGAGCCGAATTTCCGCGGTTCGACAGGGCACGGTCTCGCCTACATGCTCGCTCCGCACGGAGATTTCGGAAACGGGCGGGTGCAGCAGGACATCGTCGAAGGCACGCGCGCGATGCTCGCCGCGGGCATCGGCGATGCACGGCGCGTGGGCATCGTCGGCGCGTCGTTCGGCGGCTATTCGACCCTGCTGGGCGTGACGTTCCAGCCGGACTTGTTCAAGGTCGGCGTGGCGTTCGTGCCGCCGCCGGACTTCGCCTGGGCCCTGCGCTGGATCCGGCGGAATCCGGAAGCGCTGGAACTGGGCGGTGTCGTGCCGATGGAGGACTGGTTGCGGTCGCTCTCGCTGGATGTCGACGATCGCGCGGCGATGGCGCGTCTGCACGCGCAGTCGCCGTTGGCGAACGCGACGCGCATGCAGCGGCCGGTACTGCTGGTCGCCGGTGGCGAGGATCGCCGCGTCGGGATCGCCGGCGTGATCGAGTACGCCGCGCGCCTGAAACTGGCCGACCGGGACGTCAGCCTGCTGGTGGACGCCGACGCCGGCCATGCCCATCGCGAAGCGGTGGCCCGGGAGGCGCATCTCTTCCTGACCGAAACGATGCTGCATCGCCATCTGGGTGGCCCCGCGCCGACGCTGCCGGATGCCGCGCTGCGCGCGTATCTGCAAGGCAGTCTGCGTCTGTGCGGGCGCGGACTCGGACCGGTGTGCCGGGCAGGCGAATCTGGGCAATCGGTGGCGCCCGCGGCGGCGGGTTTTCGTCGCGATTGATGCGCCGTGGCGCGATCCGCATCGCGCTCAACGCGCGGTGACGCAAGCCGCGAACAGATCCAGCGCGGACGTGCGCGCTCCGGTGTCGACATCGGCCAGGCCGAGCACGCTGTGGAAGAAATGGTCGTGCGACAGCGGTCGATCGGCGCGGGCGCGCAGGCAGTCGGTGTCCAGGCCGCGGCGCGTGGCGAAGCGGTCGGACGACCACAGCAGCATCGGCACCCGGGTCTGTTCGTCGGGCGCGATCGCATACGGCGCGCCGTGCAGATACAGCCCGTGTTCGCCCAGCGACTCGCCGTGATCGGACACGAACAGCATCGCCGCATCGAAACCTGGCGCGGCCGGCGTGGCCGCGGGACCGGGCGGCAGCGCGTCGGCCTGACACTCGATGGCGCGGGCATGCGTGCCGGCGTGACCCACCCGCGCGAGACAGGCCGTGGTGCCCGGCGCGGTGTCGACGTGCACGCGCGATTCGCCCAGCAGCGCGGCGATCCGCGACAGCACGTGGGTCGAATAGAGCACGGTGTTGTCGTAGGTGTTGCGCAGCTGCACGTCGCTGCATTCCTGCAGACGGTTGGTGCGGCATTCCGGCTTGAACGCGGCGTAGGCCGGTGGATACCGCGCGTAGTAGGCGGGTCCATGACTGCCGAGCAGATGGACCACGATCACGGCGTCGCGCCGGATCGTCGGCAGTCGTCGCGCCAGTTCCGCGACCAGCACGTCGTCGTAGCAGCCGTCGGCATTGCACCACTGCGGATGATCGTCGGGACCGGGACTGTATTCCTCGGCGCGTGCCGCCAGTCCCTTGCTGCCGGTGTTGTTGTCCAGCCAGAGCACGTCGTAGCCGCCGCGCTTGAGGACGTCGAGCAGATTCTCGCGGCGTTTCGCGACGCTGTCGTCGTAATCGTCGCGACCCAGACCGGAGAACATGCAGGGCAGCGACGTCGCGGTGTTGGTGCCGCAGCTGGAGACGTCGCCGAAGTTCACCACCGGCACCGGATGCAGTTCAAGATCGGTATCGCGGGCGTAACCGTTGAGATCGAGGCTCGACGCGCGCATCGACTCGCCGATCGCCAGCACCAGCACCAGCGGCCGTTCGCCGGTCCGCAGCGCCGTTCCGCGACGCGCATCGAGGCCGATGCGCACGAACGGACGACGATCGTCGCGGGCATGATCCCAGTACGAAAGCTGGGCCGCGAGCAGCGCGAACGGGTTGGCGATGTGGCGCAGCTCCATGCGATTGCGCAGCAGCAAGGCCACGTCCTTGCCGAAACCCAGCGCGGCGATGCCGAGCAGCGCGGCGGCCAGCAGTCCCAGCAGCAGGCGCGATCCGAGTTCGCGCAGCGGCGATCGCCAGTCGATCCGCACCCACCACAGCAGCGTCGCCGGCAGCACGCCGAGGCCCGCGATCGTCAGCAGCAGGCGCGCGTTGAGCCACTCGCCGGCTTCGCGCACGTCGGTTTCGTAGACGCTGGCCAGGGCGTGGCGGTCGATCACCGCGCCGAAGTCGCCGATGAAATAGGTCGCGCCGGCGGCGAGCACGAGCACCAGCGCCAACCCGGGCCGGAAGGTCCAGCGCAGACTCAGCGGCAGCAGCATCAACAGGGTCAGCGCGAACAGCGCCGCCGCGATCGCGGCGATCACGCCGATGCCGTACAGGCTGTCCGCGGGTTGCGCCGACAGCACCACCCGCCAGAAGCGCGCGTTGAGCGCGACCACGATGAAGGCCACCGCGAGCAGCAGCACGGTGTTCGCGCGGAGCAACGGACGCTGGAAGGTCGGGAACGACGGCATCCGACCAGCATGCCCCCTGCGCCTTAGCGCAGGATTATGACAAACGGAAGAATTCGCGAGTTTTCCGTCAGCTTTGCGTTAAGACGCCGTGGCCTGCGCCACGGCGGTCTCACTTCAGGGTGCGCTCGTACAGTTCGAGGATGCGCCGGTACTGGTCGTACCAGGAGGCGGCGCGGGTGTAGCCGTGCCGCTCCAGCGGGTAGCTGGCCAGTTCCCATTTGTCCTTGCGCAGCTCGATCAGACGCTGCGCCAGCACCACCGAGTCCCGGTAGAAGACGTTGTCGTCCATCATGCCGTGCGAGATCAGCAGGTGGTCCTGCAGGCGATCGGCGAACTCCAGCGGCGACGAGCGCCGGTACGCCTCCGGATCGAGTTCGGGCGTGTTGAGGATGTTGCTGGTGTATTCGTGGTTGTACTGCGACCAGTCGGCGACCGGGCGCAGGGCGGCGCCGGCCTTGAACACGCCGGGCTTCTTGAACAGCGCCATGAAGGTCATGAAGCCGCCGTAGCTGCCGCCGTAGATGCCGACGCGGTCGCGGTCGCCCTGTTTCGTCTCGACCAGCCAGTCGAGGCCATCGAGATAATCCTGCAGCTCCGGCTCGCCCATGTGCCGGTAGATCGCGGTGCGCCAGTCGCGGCCGTAGCCCTCGGAGGCGCGGTAGTCGAGATCCAGCACGATGTAGCCGCGCTGCACCAGCAGGTTGTGGAACATCTGCTCGCGGAAATAGTTCGGGTAACGGTCGCTGACGTTCTGCAGATAGCCCGCGCCGTGCACGAACAGCACGATCGGATAGCGTTTGCCCGGCTCCGGCGTCTTCGGGCCGTAGTACTTGCCGTGGATCGTGCCGGCGCCCTGCGCCGAGCGCACATGCTTCGAGGGCACCTGCACGTACTCCGGCTCCAGCCACGACAGCGTCCTGAACGCATCGCTGCGGGTGTCGGTGAGCGTGCGCGCCTCGCCGCCCGCGGCATCGACGACGGCCAGCTGCGGCGGCAGGTAGCTGTCGGAGTGACGGACCAGCAGCTTCGCGCCGTCGGGCGATTCGACGAAATCCTCGACGCCGTCGAGCGCGGTCAGTTCGCGCACCGCGCCACCGGCGACCGGCACGTCGCAGACCTCGTAGTCGCCCGGCCAGGCGCGGTTGCAGACGAAGCGGAAGCGCGTGCCGTCGGCCGACAGCGCCGGCGCCGACACTTCCCACTTGCCGGCGGTCAGCGCGCGCGGTTTCGTGCCGTCGTGCAGATACAGATGCGAGAACCCGCTTTCCTCGGAGAGATACCACAGCGTCCGCCCGTCGGGCAGCCAGCCGAAATCGTTGAAATTCCAGTTGATCCACGCCGGATCGGTGAGGCGATGGCGCGCCTGCAGCTTCGCCGCTGCGAGATCGACGGTCGCGATCCAGCGATCCTTGTTGTCGATCGCGCGCACCAGCACCGCGGCATTGCGGCCGTCGTCGCTCCAGTGGATCGCCGGACCGCTGCCGTCGCCATCGGTTTCGATCCGCACCGCGCGATCGCCCTTCAGCGGGTCCTGCTTCGCGGCCTTGCGCAGTTCGGCCAGCGGATCGACCGCGATGCCGGGCAGCGCGCCGAAGCGCAGTTCGCTGGCCTTCGCCGCGGCGACATCGACCAGCCACAGCGCATGCGGCACCGGCGCGTTGCGGCCGACCCGTGTGCGCACTTCCTCGAATTCCTCGTAGCCCGACTCGGTCACGTATTTCGGCATCTTGCCGCTCTGGCCGGCCTCGGCGCCCTTGGCGGCGGTGACCGCCAGCAGCCAGCGACCGTCGGGCGACAGCGCGCTGTCGACGATCTCCACGCCCTTGCCCAGATAGGCCGGTGCCGGGACGCGGGTCGGGTCGGCGCGGCGCCAGGCCAGCTCCTGCGCGCGCGCGGCCTCGGCGCGTTCGCGATCGGTCTTCAGGGTTTCGATCAGGCGCAGTTGCCGGTCGCGCAGATCGTCCGCGGGCGGTGCCTTGGCCGGATCATCCGCGGCGACCGCATTGCTGGCCTGCATCGCGCCGGTGGCGGCGGTCCAGCGGAACCAGTCGTTGCCCGCGCGCCAGATCAGGCCGCCGTCGCGGCTCCACTCCGGTCGCGACTCCTGCGCTTCGGTGCGGGTCAGCTGCGTCAGCGCGCCGCTGCGCAGATCGCGCACGAACAGATCGCCGTTGCGCACGAACGCCATCCGCGCGCGGGTCGCGTCGTAAACGGGATTCGCCGCGTCCAGCCCGGCGCGGGCCGCGTCGTCGACCCGCACCGGTGCGCCACCGGCGACCGGCACCGTCCAGAGGTCGCGGCTGCTCGCGCCTTCGCGTTTGCGGGTGTAGAGCGCGCTGCGGCCGTCCCACGACCACCAGTGCTGTTCGACCGCCGGTCCGATCCAGTCGGGGTCGGCCATGATCCGGTCGAGCGTCAGCGGCTCGGCGGGCTGGGCGGCGGCCTGCGCGGCGGCGAGCATCAGTCCGGCGGCGATGGCGGTGATGGCGGCGCGACGCGCGGACAGGCGGAGCGGAGCGGGACGTCGGAAAGTCATGGCGGAGGCCGGCGGACGGAATCGCCGAAGCTTACTGGCTGCGTCGGCGGGTCGCAGCGGGCCGGTGGTCATGGGGCGCCGCGCCGCGCGCCGCAGGTGCCGGCATGGTCGGCGTCGAATCGGCCGTTCCGGTGGCCCCGATCACCCTAGCCGCAAACCGTGCTTTGCCGCACAATTCGCCCGGAATCTCCACGATATCCGGCAGTTGGGCGATACTTGAATGCATCCGCCGCAAGTCAGGCGCGCAAGTGTCTGATTTGACAGGGGCGGGTCCAGGCGACATCGGGCCCGAGGCGTCGAGTTCCCGGCTTCCGCCCCACGGCGGGAGCGCCGGCCTGTCCACCCTGTCCGCAAGGCACCGTTCCTCCCGGCCATGCACGCTTACGTCTACAAGAGCCAACGGAAGGCCGATACCTACGTCTATCTCGCCGCGCGCGACGATTTCGCCTGCCTGCCCGAAGCGTTGCGCCGGCAACTCGGCACGCTCGTCTTCGTGCTCGAGGTCGCGCTGACGCCCGAGCGCAAGCTCGCCCGGCAGGATCCCGCGGTCGTGCGGGCGAATCTCGCCGCGCGCGGTTTCCACCTCCAGTTCCCGCCGACCATGGCCGATCCGATGACCGAGGACTGGGGCACGGATGGCTGAGGATCCGACCTCCGTGCCGTCCGCCGCGACCGCGCCGTCCGAGGAGCCCGCGACCCTGGACACCGCGACCCTGGACACCGCGCCGCGGCCGCGGATCGCCACGGGGCCCCTGTTCGCCGGATGGATCGCGACCGCGCTGGCCGGCGTCGGCGGCGCCTCGCTCGGTGGTGCCGGCGGCGCGGTGCTCGCCGGGCTTGGCGGCCTGTGCGCGCAGCCGGCGTTCGCGCTGGCGATGCGCGGCGGGCGTTCCGCGCCACAGGCGCAGCTCCGCGAGGCCGGCACGCTCGCGCTGCTGTGGGCGCTGGCGATGCTGCCGTTCTTCGCGTCGATCGTCTGGCCGCTGTCGGCGTTGCGCCAGGGCGGCACGCTCGGCGCCGCGGTCGCGGTGAGCGCGGTGCTCGGCGGCACCCTGCTCGGGCTGTGGCGGACCTGGCCGCTGTGGCGCTGGCTGGAAGGCGAAGGCGGCACGCTGCGCGCGCACTGGCGCGCGCTGATCGAAACCGACACCCGTCCCTGGCGCGGGCTCGGCGCCGCGCTGCTGCTGGCGCTGCCGCTGGCCGGCACGCTGGTGCTGGCCTGGCCGGGACTGATGACCTCGACCGCGCGCTGGCTGTTCGCCGCGACCTGCGCGCTCGCCTGGCCGCTCGCGCATCGCGCGCTGCTGCGGCTGCCGTCGCCGTCGCCGCTGAGCGCCGACGTACTGCTGCGGGAAGCGCTGGACGAAGATCACGCCGACGCCACGGTCGATCCCGACGGGGATCTCGACGCGGCCCTTCACGAAGCCGCGCGTCACGGCCGGGTCGAACGCGCGCTGTCGCTGATCGATGCCGGCGCGAATCCGCATGCGCTGCCGCCGGTGGACGCCCGCGATCAGCGCACCCTGCCGATGCTCGCCGCGGTGCTGCCGGACCTGCGCCTGCTGCGCACGCTGATCGCCCGTGGCATCGATCTCAACGCGATCCACGCCGGGATGACGCCGCTGGTCGCCGCGACCCGCGACAGTTGGCACGGCCGACCGGAAGCGGTGATGACCCTGCTCGCCAACGGCGCCGATCCGCGGATCGCCGACGGTGAAGGCAACACGCCCCTGCACCATGCCGCGCGCAGCTCGGATCCGGGCGTGGCCGCGCTGCTGCGCGATGCCGGCGCCGAGATCGATCCGCTCAATCACGACCACGCCAGTCCGCTGGCGCTGGCCTGCACCGCCGGCAACTGGCGTCTGGCGCGGTTCCTGCTCGAACGCGGCGCGAAGCCCGATCTGCCCGGCGCGGTGCCGGCGCTGCATGCCGCCGCCGGTGGCGACGAGGACGACCCGGCCGGCGTGCAACTGCTGCTGAAGCATCGCGCCAAGGCCGATGCGCGCGACCCGCGCGGCCGCAGCGCGCTGCACGAAGCCGCGTTCGCCGGACACCCGGAGATCGTCGGCATCCTGCTCGGCGCCGGTGCCGACATCCATGCCCGCGACGGCGAACAACGCACGCCGTTCCTCGAAGCCGCGCGCGGCGGTCGCCTGCCGGCGCTGCAGGCGCTGCTCGCCGGTCGGCCCGACGTGCACGCGGTCGATGCCCACGGCCGTCATGCGCTGATCCTCGCCTGTCTCGCCGATGCGCCGTCGCCGGCCCTGATCCGCACCCTGATCGAACTCGGGCTCGATTCCGCGCACGTCGATGGCGAAGGCCGGCGCGCGATCGACCATGCCGCCGCGGCTGGACGCTGGGCGCTGGTGTCCGCGATCGATCCCGACTACCACCTGCCCGCCAGTGTCGGCGCCGATGTCGACGCGCCGCCGCCGGATCGCGCGCCGATCGCGCTGCTGGGCGACGCGCTGTACGAAGGCCGCGAGAACGAGTGCGCGCGCTGGTTGCCGCTGGTCGACGCGCAGGCGCTGGGCGGCCTGCTGCACGACGGCGCATCGCCGGCCGAACCGGCGCGGATCGACTGGCTGTTGCGCCACGGCGCCGACCCGGAGGTCCGCGACCGCGATGGCGACACCGTGATGTTCGCCTGGCTGGCGCAGGGCCCGGCCGCCGCGTCCGCGATCCAGGCGCTGCTGCGTCGCGGGATCTCGCCGGCCGGCGCCGGCGGTCTCGCCCGTTTCCTCGCCGCCTGCGTCGTCGCCGATCGCGCCGATCGCGGTCTGGAAAAGCTCGCGCTGGATCTGCTCGACCGCGGTGGTGATCCGTTCGCCGCCAGTCCGGCCGGCGATCCGCCGCTCACCCTCGCGGTGCGTCTGGGCTGGACCCAGCTGATCGCACGGCTGATCGCGATCGGCGTCGCCCTCGACGCACGCGATCAGCACGGCATGACCGCGCTGCATCTGGCCGCCGCGCTGCGTCGCGAGCCGGTGCTCAAGC
>JAYRSY010000011.1:0-142498 GCA_041919915.1 Lysobacteraceae bacterium | reverse complement strand
TCGCGGTCGGCATCGTGTTCGGCGGCGTGTTCGTCGTGAAGGCGATGCGGGCGAAGGGCATGAACGCCTCGTTCGACAACATGGCGCAGCCCGCGGTCGCGGTGTCGGCCTACGTCGCGAAAACCGAACGCTGGCGCAACGATGCCGAAGCGGTCGGCACGTTCGTCGCGATCAACGGCACCGACGTGACCACCGAGGCCGGCGGGGTGATCCGCGAGATCCTGTTCAAGCCGGGACAGCAGGTCCGCGCCGGCACCGTACTGGTCCGTCTGAACACCACCAACGAGGAAGCGACGCTGCGTGCGCTGGAAGCCGCGGCCAAGCTCGCCATCGCGCAGCGCGATCGCTGGCGCACGCTCGGCGCGCAGAAGCTGGTCTCGCAGGACGAAGTCGAGCAGCGCGCGGCCGACGCCGCCGCCAAGATCGCCCAGGTCGAAGCGCAGCGCGCGGTGATCGCGCTGAAGACCATCCGCGCGCCGTTCGACGGCGTGCTCGGCATCCGCAAGATCAACCTCGGCCAGTTCGTGAATCCGGGCGACCCACTGGTGAACCTGCAGGCGCTGAATCCCATCCTGCTCGATTTCACCCTGCCGCAGCAGCGCATGGGCGAGGTGCAGGAGGGCACGGCGATCCGCGCGAGCGTCGATGCGCTGCCGGGACGGGTCTTCGACGGCCGGATCACCGCGATCGAGCCGCAGGTCGACGCGCAGACCCGCAACTTCACGGTCCAGGCCAGCTTCGTCAACGACGACGGCGCGCTGCGTCCGGGCGTGTTCGCCAAGGTGGCTTTCGCGCTCGGCGGCGAGCAGTCCGTGGTGGTGGTGCCGCAGACCTCGATCAGCTTCAACCCGTACGGCAACGCCGTGTACGTGATCGAGGAAATCGACCGTGCGGAAGGTGAGAAGGACATGCAGGGGCAGCCGCTCACCGGCAAGAAACTGATCGTGCGCCAGCGCTTCGTGAAGACCGGCGCCACCCGCGGCGATCTGGTCGCGGTGACCGAAGGCCTCAAACCCGGAGAGCGGGTGGTGACCAGCGGCCTGCTGAAACTGCGCAACGACGCCGAGATCACGATCAACAACAAGGTGCAGCCGGCCGCCGATGCCGCGCCGAAGCCCGGCAACAGCTGACGCACGGATGACATCCCACACTCCGCCCGCCCCCATCCACCCTGCGCCCACCGCGACGCACGGGAGAACGCGATGAAATTCACCGACATCTTCATCAACAAGCCCGTGCTCGCGGTCGTCGTCAGCCTGTTCATCCTGCTGTTCGGCCTGCGCGCGTACTCGGAGCTCAACGTCCGCCAGTATCCGGAAATGCGCAATGCGGTGGTCAACGTCAGCACCGTGTACTTCGGCGCCGATGCCGACCTGATCGAGGGCTTCATCACCACGCCGCTGGAGCGCGAGATCGCCAGCGCCGAGGGGATCGACTACATGAGCTCGACCAGCGCGGCCGGCGTGAGCACGATCCAGGCCTACATCCGTCTGGATCAGGATCCGAACGAAGCGCTGACGCAGATCGCCGCGAAGGTCAACAAGATGCGCGGCCAGCTGCCGCCGGAATCGGAAGATCCGGTGATCGATCTGCAGCAGGGCCAGCAGATCGCGGCGATGTACCTCTCCTTCGCCAGCGAAACGCTCGACAACAACCAGATCACCGATTACCTCAACCGCGTGATCCAGCCGAAGCTGGTCACCGTGCAGGGCGTGCAGCGCGCGGACATCCTGGGCGCCGGCACCTTCGCGATGCGCGTGTGGCTGAAGCCGGAGCGCATGACCGCGCTGAAGGTCACCGCCAGCGATGTGTCCACCGCGCTGCAATCCAACAATGTGCTGTCCGCGGTGGGCTCGACCAAGGGCCAGATGGTCGCGGTCGACATGACCGCGCGCACCGATCTGCGCACGCCCGAGGAATTCCGTCAGCTGGTGATCCGCGAGCAGGACGGCGCGATCGTGCGCCTCGGCGATGTCGCCGATGTCGTGCTCGGTTCCGAGTCGTATGGCACCTCGGTGCGCATGAACGGCGAAGCGGCGACCTTCGTCGGCGTGTATGTGGCGCCGGACGCCAACTCGCTCGACGTGATCCGCGAGGTGCGCAAGGTCTGGGACGCGGAAATCGTTCCGCAGCTGCCGCAGGGCATCAAGGGCACGATCCCCTACGACAGCACGGAATCGATCCAGGAGGCGATCGACGAGGTCGTGAGCACGATCGTGGAAGCGGTGATCATCGTGATCGTGGTGATCTTCCTGTTCCTGGGGTCGCTGCGCAGCGTGCTGATCCCGGCGGTGACCGTGCCGCTGTCGCTGGTCGGCGCGCTGTTTCTGATGCTGCTGATGGGATTCACCATCAATCTGCTGACCCTGCTGGCGATGGTGCTGGCGATCGGCATCGTGGTCGATGATGCGATCATCGTGCTGGAGAACATCCATCGCCACATCGAGGAGGGCATGTCGCCCTACGACGCGGCGATCCGCGGCGCGCGCGAACTGGCGTGGCCGGTGGTGGCGATGACCACCACGCTGGTCGCGGTCTATCTGCCGATCGGCTTCCAGGGTGGCCTCACCGGCGTGCTGTTCACCGAATTCGCCTTCACATTGGCCGGATCCGTGCTGCTGTCGGGCGTGATCGCGCTGACCCTCTCGCCGATGATGAGCGCCAAGATCCTCAAGGCGCACGACCCCGAGCATCCGAAGGGCAGACTGGAACTGTGGCTGGACGACAGATTCGAGACGCTGCGCCACAGCTATCAGCGGCGGCTGCACGGCGCGCTGGAGACGAAGTCGGTGATCGCGGTGTTCGGCATCATCGTGCTGGCCAGTTGCGTCTTTCTCTACACCACCGCGCCCGCCGAACCGGCGCCGGTGGAGGACGAGGGCTTCATCTTCTCGATCGCCAGCGCCGACCCGTATTCCACGCTCGACTACGTGGAGCGCTACACCGAGGAAATCACCAGGATCTCGAAGACCGTGCCGGAAGTGGACGGCTACTTCCTGTTCAACGGCGGTTTCGGCGGCAGCGGCGGCGGGGCCAGCCCGACGGCGATGGCCGGATTCGTGCTCAAGCCGTGGAGCGAGCGCGAACGTTCGACCAAGCAGGTCCTCGAACAGGCGTTGCAACCGCAGATCAGCCAGGTCACCGGCCTGAACGTCTTCGCGCTGATCCCACCGTCGCTGCCCAGCGCGGGCGGCGACGGTGGCGGCGAATTCATCATCGGCGGTGTCGGCGAGTTGAGCCAGCTGTCCGAGCTGGCCGACGAGATCCTCGGCAGGGCCTACGCGAGCAAGCGCTTCATCTTCCTGGACAAGGACCTGAAGATCGACAAACCCCGGATCGAGGTGAACATCGACCGCGACAAGGCGGCGACGCTGGGCATCGACATGCGCACCCTGGCGGCCGACATGGCGTCGCTGCTTTCCGGCGGCTATACCAATCGTTTCGCGATGCAGAACCGTTCCTATCGCGTCATCCCGCAGGTGCAACGCGAGGACCGGCTCAACGCCAGCGCGCTGGAGAACTACTACACGCGCACCCGCAGCGGCGAGCTGATTCCACTGTCGACCGTGGTCACGCTGAAGGAAAGCACCCAGCCGCAGTCGCTGAAGCGCTTCCAGCAGCTCAACGCGGTGTCGATCACCTTCGCGGCGCGGCCGGGCGTGAGCAAGGGCGAAGCGCTGGCGATCCTCGACCAGGCGGCGAAGGATGTGTTGCCGCAGGGCTACAGCGTCGATTACGCCGGCGAATCGCGCCAGTACAAGCAGGAAGGCTCGGCGATGCTGCTGACCATGGGGCTCGCGCTGATCGTGATCTTCCTGGTGCTGTCGGCGCAGTTCGAGAGCTTCCGCGACGCCACGATCATGCTGCTGACGGTGCCGATGGCGATCTGCGGCGCGCTGTTGACGCTGAACGTGCTGGCCATCGCCAGCGGCATGCTCGGCATGAAGGGCATCGAGGCCTTCCCGGGCATGAGCATCAACATCTACACCCAGGTCGGCCTGGTGACGCTGGTCGGCGTGATCTCCAAGCACGGCATCCTGATCGTGGAGTTCGCCAACAAGCTGCAGATCGAACAGGGTCTGGGCAAGCGCGAAGCGATCGAGGAGGCGACCGCGATCCGTCTGCGTCCGGTGCTGATGACCACCGCGGCACTGGTGTTCGCGATGATCCCGCTGCTGATGGCCAGCGGCCCCGGCGCGGCCGCGCGTTTCTCGATGGGCATCGTGATCGCTTCGGGCATGACCATCGGTACCGCGTTCACCCTGTTCGTGCTGCCGGCGTTCTATCTGTATCTGGCACGGGATCATCAGGCGCAGAGGCCTGCGCGCGACACGGCGCACGCGCCGGGCGATGCCGCACCGGCGCTGGAAGCTCGACCGCAACACGGTTGATCGACCGCACATGCCCTCCGGACAGGCGCGCTTCGGCGCGCCTGTCCTGTTTCGGGGCCACGCCCATCGCGATCAGAATCCGGGGGGCAACGCCAGCGCGCGCGCCCTCGCCCGCGGGTCCGCGTCCGGCGCATGCGGCAACACCCCGAGACAGGGCGCGGGCAGCGCATCGCCCAGCAATCCGAGGTAGGCATCGCGTTCGTCGAAATCGGGGTCGACGGCGCTGCCGACCCAACCGAGCAGGGTGAAACCGTCGGCGGCGATCGCGCGCGCGCTCAACCGCGCGTGGTTCAGACAACCCAGACGCAGGCCCACCACCAGCACCACCTGCAGATCGAGCGCGCGCACCAGATCGGCCTGCTCCAGACCCGCGTCGAACGGCGCCAGCCAACCGCCCGCGCCTTCGACCACGATCGCATCGCATCGGGTCGCCAGCCGAGCATGCGCATCGCGCAACGTCGACAACGCGATGCGCACGCCCATCGCGCGGGCGGCCAACTGCGGCGCCGTCGCGAGCGCCAGCGCGTACGGATTCACGTCGTCGTAGGCGGGCGTCGGGTCGCTGGCCGCCTGCAGCACCAGGGCGTCATGGTTGCGCAGACCATCGGGCGTGCGTTCGCAGCCGCTGGCGATCGGCTTCATGCCGGCCGTCCGCAGTCCCGCCATGCGCAAACGGTGCACCAGCGCCTCCGCGACCATGGTCTTGCCGACGCCGGTATCGGTGCCGGTGACATATACGCTGCGTGCGGGAACGGGCATCGCCGGGGCGCTCGATTGAGGGAAGGCGCATGGTAATGCCGGCCGGCGGCACTGCTACACTGGTTCCATGAGTTTCGCCGCCATTCCGCTCACCGGCAGCAAGCCGGAACAATTCGTCCAGTTGGCCGCGCAGGCCGAAGCCCTGCTCGCCGGCGAGCACGATCGGATCGCCAACGCCGCGAATCTGTCGGCACTGGTCTACCACGCACTGCCGGACCTCAACTGGGTCGGGTTCTATTTCTTCGATGGCACCGAACTGGTGGTCGGCCCGTTCCAGGGGCTGCCGGCCTGCGTGCGCATCCCGTTGGACAAGGGCGTCTGCGGTGCGGCCGCGCGGACCTGCGAGACCCAGCGCATCGCCGATGTCCACGCCTTTCCCGGGCACATCGCCTGCGATGCGGCGTCGCGCTCGGAACTGGTCATCCCGCTGGTGCTGGACGGCGCGCTGCTCGGCGTGTTCGACCTCGACAGTCCGGTTCCGGATCGTTTCGACGTTGAAGATCAGACAGGGCTGGAATCCATCGCCGCGCTGTTCCTGCGCAGTCTGCGCGGGAACGGCTGAGCGGATCGGCCCGATCCCCCACAGGACGGCATCCTTCGCATGAGCGCACCGCTGAAACTCCGCAACATCGGCCCGAAAAGCGCCGCCTGGCTGCGCCAGGTGGGACTGCGCACCGAGGAGGATCTGCGCGCGATCGGCGCGCTCGAAGCCTTCATGCGCGTCAAGCGCGCGGGCTTCAAGCCCAGCCTCAATCTGCTCTACGCACTGGAAGGCGCGCTGCTCGGCTGCCACTGGCAGGACGTCTCCGCCGAGCGCCGCAGCGAACTGCTGATCGCCGCCGATGCCGCGATCGCCCTGCTGCCGCCGCCACGCGGCCGTCCGGCCGCCGGACCGGTCACGACCACCCATGCGGTCCACGAGGAAAGCGCCGCCCCGGCGTTCTCGCTGTTCGACGAACCCGACAGCGGAGATTGACCCGCCCCGGGTGTCCTCACCGGCGAGGCCTGCCGGGATCGGATACACTGCGCGCGCTTCAGGGTGATCCGGAGACGTTCGTCCGAGGATTGAAACGGGAAGCCGGTGCGTCCTCACGGACAATGCCGGCGCTGCCCCCGCAACGGTAAGTGCATCGAGCCATCGCAACCGCCACTGTGGTGTTCCACGGGAAGGCGCGCTGGCGGCACGGGACGAGGTCCCGTTCACGCACGAGCCCGGAGACCGGCCAGGAAGCCCATGGTTGCGATGCGGAGGGCGTCGCGGCGATCACGCCGTCCGCATGTGCCGCATGCCTGCCGGTCGTTCGCTGGCCGCCTCTCTCCGTTCGCGACTCCTCCGCCCTTCTCACCGCGCGGGTGCGCGCGATGGAGTTCCGAATGTCATTCCGCAAGTTTCCGCTGGCGATCGCCGTGCAGGCCGCAATCGTCCTCTCCGTTCCCTTCGGCGCGCAGGCGCAGGCCGGCGATGCCGATGCGCTCGACGAGGTCGTCGTCACCGCGACCCGCACCGCGATCACCGCCGATGCCGCGCTCGCGCCGGTCGAGGTCATCGATCGCGAAGACATCCAGCGCAGCCAGGCCGGTTCGCTCGGTGAACTGCTGCGCGGCCGCGCCGGCATCAATCTCAGCAATCAGGGCGGTGCCGGCAAGCTGAGCACGCTGTTCGTGCGCGGCGCCGAATCCGATCACGTGCTGGTGCTGCTCGACGGCGTGCGCGTCGGGTCGTCCACCTCGGGCCTGGCCTCGTTCCAGGATCTTCCGGTCTCGATGATCGATCGCATCGAGATCGTGCGCGGTCCGCGCTCCAGCCTGTACGGCTCCGACGCCATCGGCGGTGTGATCCAGATCTTCACCCGGCACGATCGCGGCGAAGCGACCTTCCGCTTCCACGCCGGCACCGGCAGCCACGGTCGTCGCGAAGGCGGCGTCGGCGTGGGCGGCAGTGGCGAGCGTGGCTGGTTCGGCATCGATGCCGCGCTGCAGCGCACCGACGGCATCGACGCCTGCCGCGGTGCCGGTGCGCCGGTGTTCGCCGGCTGTTTCGTCGACGGCCAGACCGACCGCGACGGTTACCGCAATCACGCCTTCTCCGCGCGCGGTGGCATCGCGCTGGGCGAGCGCGCATCGCTCGACGCGCATGCGCTGCGCGTCTCCGGCCACAACGAGTACGACGGCGGTTTCGTCGACAACTCCGACATCCGCCAGGAGGTCTACGGTACGCAGCTGCGCTGGCAGGTGACCGATGCGGTCGACCTGAACGTCTCCGCGGGGCGCAATCTGGATGCTTCCGACAACTTCCTCGGCACCGTGCCGCAGGGCGATTTCGCCAGCCGTCGCGACAGCGCGTCGGTGCAGGCCGACATCGCGCTGGCCGAAGGGCAGTTGCTGACCGTCGGCGCCGACTGGCTGCGCGACCGCATCGACAGCGACACCGACTACGACGACACCCGCCGCGGCAATCGCGCCGCCTTCGCCCAGTACCAGGGGCGCTTCGGCGCGCAGGACCTGCAGCTGGCGCTGCGTCGCGACGACAACGACCAGTTCGGCGGCGAAACCACCGGCACCGCGGCGTGGGGCCTGTCGTTCGCGGACCGCTGGCGGATCACCGCGAGTTACGGCACCGCGTTCAAGGCGCCGACCTTCAACGAACTGTACTACCCGTTCTTCGGCAATCCGGCGCTGCGCCCGGAATCCTCGAAGACGGTCGAGGCCGGCATCGCCTGGCGCGGCGAACGCACCAGCGTGCGTCTGGACGCGTTCTCGACCACGGTCGACGACCTGATCGCATACGACGGCTCGATCTTCCTGCCGAACAACATCGAACACGCCCGCCTGCGCGGCGCGGAAGTGCGCGTCGACAGCCAGGTGTTCGGCTGGGACGTCGGCGCCAGCGCCAGCTGGCTGGATCCGCAGAATCGTGCCGCCGGTGCGAACCACGGCAACGACCTGCCGCGACGCGCGCGCGAAACCGCGCGGATCGAGCTCGATCGCGCGTTCGGCGACTTCCGCCTGGGCTTCACCGGCATCGCCGAAGGCGCGCGCTACGACGATCTGGCCAACGCCCGGCGTCTCGGTGGTTTCGCGACCCTCGACGTGCGCGCCGAATACCGCATCGGCACCGACTGGTCGGTGCTGGCGCGGGTCGCCAACGCCTTCGACAAGCGTTACGAAACCGCGGCGTTCTACAACCAGCCCGGCCGCGAATGGTCGCTGATGCTGCGGTTCGCGCCCGCGCGATAAGCCATCACTGTCCGGGAGGCGCCACCGCGTCTCCCGGGCAGCCGGCCGGTGCGGTTGCGCCGGCCGGACAGCGTGTGTTATCCAGTGTCTGCGCCGGCAACCGGCCATCGATCCACGTCGGCCCACGACCCGCCTTCCCCGCCGCAGACACGCCCCGAAGGACACCCATGTCCTCCCCGTCCGAACAGATCAGTCCCGGCCTTTTCGTGGTCAGGCCCTCGGCCGCTTCCGCGCAGGCCGAGGGATTGTCGCGGCTGGCCGGCAAGGCCAGCGTCGAGCCGCTGGAAGGACGCACGCCCGGCTGGATCGTCCGCCTGAACAAACCACCGCGCAGCGCCCGCGAGGGCTGGCAGCGTCTGCATCGTCTGCTCGGCCCGGAGTTCGTGATCCTGCCGGCGATGGTCGACGACGACGGCCGCCTGCGTTTCCCGACCGGCCTGCTGTCGCTGCGCTTCGGCGACGAGGCGAATGAAGCGGCCATGCGCGAGATCGCCGAAACCTACGATCTGGAATTCGTCGGCCGACCGCGCTTCAGCCGCCAGCAGGCGCTGTTCCGTCCCGCCGCCGGCAGCGATGTGTTCCTGCCCGACGTGAGCGGCCGGATCAAGGGCGACCGGCAGATCGAGGCGGTCTGGTTCGACGCCGAAAGCGCCTTCTCGCGCGGCTGATTCCGCGCCCATCGCACGCCCATCAGCCGACCGACCGCACCGGGACCGCCCGTCGCAGGCGGCGCGACCTGCGCATGGCATCCTCGCGACATTGGATTACGGCGATAATCGGGACCGATCCGCACTGATCGACCCCGATTGGCCCCGATCGCCCCTTCCCCCGCCTTACAGGACGTGAGGTCGCCATGACCGCTCCGATCGCTCCCCGCCCGAAAGCGCGCTCCACCGTGATCGAAATGCCCACCCGCTCCGAACTCGGCCTGCGCATGGCCGACGGCCGCTGGGTGGAACTCGAACCGCTGTCCCTCAGCCTGGAAACCCTGCAGGGCGACATCGTCGGCCGGCTGTCGGGCACGCCGGTCGCGGAGATGACCACCGGCCGGGTGATGCGCGCCGCACAGGCGTTCTTCGAGCTGCCGACCAAGGCCGCCCGCCTCGCGCCCGCCACCACCGCGACGACACGTTCGGCCAGGCGCGCGCAGGACAACGCGCTCGAACGCAAGACCATCACCGCCTGGCTCGATCGCGAAACCCGTCTGGTTCGCGTGCTCTACAAGGAGATCGTGCTGCGCTTCAAACCGGAGGTCGCGCAGAAGACGCGCAACGCGATCCTGCGCGACAGCGGGCTCACCGTGCGCTCGCGCAACGCGCTGGTGCCGGACCAGATGATCCTCAGCGACGCCGAACTGCGCCATCCGGGGGAAGCGCTGGTGCGGCTGGCGGCGAAGCTCGCGAGCCTGGACGAGGTCGCGTTCGCCACGCCGAACTTCGTTTCGCAGTTCCGCCGCAACGCGCCGTCGGCACGGTCCCCGTCGTCGAAACAATGGCACCTGCGCACCGTGGGCGCGAGCCGGGCCTGGGCGCACACCCGCGGCCGCCGCGACGTGATCGTGGCGGTGCTGGACGACGGCATCGACGTGGAGCACCCGGAACTGCGCACGAACGTGCTGCGCAATCCGGATCCCGACGAACCACGGGATCTGTGCGGACGCGATTTCTATCTGCCCGAGGACGACGCGGATCATTTCAATCCGCGGCCGAAGCGGTTCCGCGCACCGTTCGCCGAGATGAGCGGCAACGACATCCACGGCACGCCCTGCGCGGGCGTGGCGGTGGGACGCGGGCCGCACGCTTTCGGGCTGGCGCCGAACTGCCGGCTGCTGCCGGTCAAGATCTTCCACGCCGACGACCTCGCCAGCGAGAGCCAGGTCGCGGATGCGATCCGCTATGCCGCGACCTTCGCCGACGTGGTCTCGTGCTCCTGGGGCGGCGCGAAGAGCCCGGACATCGCCTTCGCGCTGCAGGATGCGCGTCGCCTCGGCCGCAAGGGTCGCGGCGCGGTGGTCGTCTGCGCGACCGGCAACGACGAACGCAGGCAGGTGGACTATCCGGCCTCGGATCCGAACGCGATCGCGGTCGGCGCCTCCACCGATGCCGACGAACTGGCGCCGTACTCCAACACCGGTCCGCAGGTCTGCGTGATCGCGCCATCGAACGGCGGCAGCCGCGGCATCTTCACCACCGACGTGTCCACGCCGGGGCGCGGCTTCAATCCCGGCAACGCCGCCGTAGGCGACACCGCCGGTCTGTTCTGCGACGACTTCGGCGGCACCTCGTCGGCGACCCCGCTGGTCGCCGGACTGTGCGCGCTGATGTTGTCGCTGAAACCGGAGATGGGACCCGACGACGTGCGCGCGATCCTGATCGCCAGCGCGAAGAAGATCGGCCCGGCCACAGCCTACAAATCGAACGGCCATTCCAACAAATACGGATACGGCCGGATCGATGCCGCGAAGGCGATGACGCTGACGAAGGCGTGGAAGAAACCCGGCTGACCGCCCCGGGAGAGCGGGTTCCGGCCGCCTTGCGGACGGCTCGCCGGGAGACTCACGGATCGAACAACGCCGGCTGCGGCGGCAATGCATCCCGGTCGCGAAACCCGCCCAATCCCACGCCGACCAGCCGATAGCGCGTGTGCGCCGGCAGATCGACGCGATCACGGAGAGCGAGCGCGATGTCGGTGAACTGCTGCAGCGACGCCGGCGGCGTCTCCGGCGTGTGGCTGCGGGTGAGGATGCGGAACTGCGCGGTCTTGAGCTTCAGCACCACGGTGCGACCCACGCGCTCGGTCTTCCGCGACGCCTCCCAGGTTTTCCCGGCGAGGCGGAGGATCGTCGGTTCGATCTCATCGATCGGCACGTCGCGTTCGAACGTGTCCTCTGACGAGATCGACTGCACCGGCTGATCGGGTTCGACCGGACGTTCGTCGATGCCCTGCGCGCGCGCGTGCAGGCGCAGGCCGAAACTGCCGAATTCGCGCTGCAACCGCTCCGCGCCCAGCGCGCGCAGTTCGCCGACCGTACCGACGTCCAGCGCCGCGAGTTTTTCCTGCATGACCTTGCCCACACCGGGGATGCGGCCCACCGGCAGCGGCGTGAGGAAATCGAACGCATGCTGCGGACGGATCACGAATTGCCCGTCGGGCTTGTTCCAGTCCGACGCGATCTTGGCGAGGAACTTGTTCGGTGCGATGCCGGCCGACGCGGTCAGCTGCGTCTCTTCGCGGATCTGTGCCCGAATCATCTCGGCGATGGCGGTCGCGCTGGGCAGCACGATCTTCGGCGCGGTCACGTCGAGATACGCCTCGTCCAGCGACAGCGGTTCGATCAGATCGGTGTGACGGGCGAAGATCTCGCGTACTTGCCGCGACACCGCTTTGTAGCGTGCGAAATCCGGCGGCACGAACACCGCCTCCGGGCACAGGCGCTCAGCGCGCACCGCCGGCATCGCCGAGCGCACGCCGAACCTGCGCGCCTCGTAGGAGGCCGCGCAGACCACCGACCGCGCGCCGCGCCACGCCACCACCACCGGCCGCCCGCGCAGCGACGGATCGTCGCGCTGTTCCACCGACGCGTAGAACGCGTCCATGTCGATGTGGATGATCTTGCGCGGCGCGGGCGACATGCGGCCATTGTCGCGCATCGCCGCGCCGCGGAATCGCACCGCACGGCGCCTGCCGGCGGACTCCCGTCAGGGGATGTCAGCAGACTTCAGGCGCGCGTTCCAGCCACCGGACATCGAGTGGCGGCTCGCCTTCGCCGGACACCGCACGGGCGATGATCGCATCGGCATCGAGCGTGTCGATGCCCTGCTCCACGTACCAGGCGGGGTTGTAGTAGCTGTGCGAATAGCGCTCGCCGCCGTCGCAGAGAATGCTGACGATGGAGCCGGTGCGACCTTCGCGGCGCATGCGTTCTGCGGCGGCGAGCACGCCCACGACATTGGTACCGGTAGACCCCCCGACGCGGCGATCCAGAACGTCGCTGACGTGGCGCATCGCCGCGAGGCTGAGCGCATCCGGCACCTTCACCATCGCGTCGATGCAGGCGGCGATGAAACTGCGTTCGACCTTCGGCCGGCCGATGCCTTCGATGCCCGAGCCGCAGGGATGCGTGAGGTCGTGCCGCGGATGCCCGCGCAGGGCGCCGGCGAAATGATCGTAGAACACCGAATGCTCGGGGTCGGCGCAGAGCACGCGGGTGTCGTGGCGGCGATAGCGCACGTAGCGCCCCAGGGTCGCGCCGGTGCCGCCGGTGCCGGGACTGCAGACGATCCATGCCGGCACCGGATGCGGTTCCTGCACCATCTGCACGAAGATCGATTCGGCGATGTTGTTGTTCGCGCGCCAGTCGGTGGCGCGCTCGGCGTAGGTGAACTGGTCCAGGAAATGGCCGCCGGTCTCGCGCGCGAGCCGCTCGGATTCGGCGTTGATCGACGCGGGATCGTCGACCAGATGGCAACGACCGCCGTGGAATTCGATCGCGCGGATCTTGTCCGGCGAGGTGCAGGCCGGCATCACCGCGATGAACGGCAAACCCAGCAGACGCGCGAAATACGCTTCCGACACCGCGGTCGAACCGCTCGACGCCTCGATCACCGGCGCGCCCGCGCGCAGCCAGCCGTTGGCCAGCGCGTACAGGAACAGCGACCGCGCCAGCCGATGTTTCAGACTGCCGGTGGGATGACTGGATTCGTCCTTGAGATACACATCGATGCCCGGAAAACCGGGCAACGGCAGCGGGATCAGGTGGGTATCGGCCGACCGGTTGAAGTCGGCCTCGATCCTGCGGATGGCGGAAGCGGTCCAGGCGCGTTGCGGCATGGGTATTCAGCGAAGTGGCGACGAGATGGAAGCCGGTGCGCGAGGCGATCGCCGTTGCGATGGCGATCGCGGGCCGCGCCCGACGGAGGCGGCAGTATAGTCCTCGACCCAGCATCGACGGATGCGCCGCCTGGCCGTTCACCGAATGCGGGAAACCGTCCGCCGCCGCGGGCTTCGTCGGCAATCGCTGCGCATTCCTCGTGCATCGGACGGGCGACGTCGAACCATGCGGCGGGCAATCGCGCGCAAGCCTTGACCACTGCCGGGTGGATTCAACCGATCGACGCCACGGTTTCCGGTATCGCTCTGCCGGTGTCTGATGGCCCGGCGCCTTGCGTGATCTTTCCTTCTACCGGCGCGCTCCGCACCCGGCGCGTCGTCTGGCAAATCCATCCAACCGACCGACCGAAACCACAGGCGCATGAAATCGCGCCGGGCGCTCAGGCCGGGTCGATGACCGAAACGATCTGATAGCCATCCCGCTCGATCGCCGATGTCGCATCCTTCAAGGACAGACGTCCCGCATCGTGGCCTTCGATGAGCACCATCTTTTCGGCCAAGTCCACGCTGACCCGCGCACCCTCGTCCAAGCGCTGGATCGCCTGGGTGATCGCGCGGATGCAGTGTCCGCAGTTCATGCCTTCAACCATCAGTTTCACGATGAGTCTCCGATAGGCCGGCGACTGCCGGCGGATGCAGCATCGGGCTTCCCACGATGGGAAGGTCAAGCCACGGCATTCGAACTCCCGAGGACTTAGACTCCCTGTTGACCTTCCCATGACGGCAAACTCCAGCATCCGCACACCCCAACTTTCGATGTGTGCCATGAACGATTCCCCTGCCAGCACCACGATCGCCACCCGGGGCGACTTCCGATTCGGCATCGGCGGCATGACCTGTGCTTCCTGCGTCGGGCGGGTCGAGCGAAGTCTGAAGGCGGTCCCCGGCGTCACGGAAGCCACGGTCAATCTGGCGACTGAAACCGCAGAAATTCGCACCGATGGCTCGGTGACGCTGGCGGAACTGACCGCCGCGGTGGCCAATGCCGGATACGAAGTGCCCATGCGGACGCATACACTTGCGATCGAAGGCATGACCTGCGCTTCCTGCGTCGCCCGTATCGAGCGCGCCCTGCGCAAGGTCCCCGGCGTGCAGGAGGCCACCGTGAACCTGGCGACCGAGCGCGCGGTGGTCCACGCCAGCGATGGCGCAACGGAGGCCGATCTGATCGCCGCGGTGGTATCGGCCGGTTATGGCGCCCGGTCGATGCAGGCCGCCGCGGCTGACGACGCGGAGGCACCCCGGCTCTCCAGGGAAGCTGTCCACCTGATCGTGGCGGCAGTCCTGTCCCTGCCCCTGGTGTTGCCCATGGCGGGTCTGCTTTTCGGCGAGCACTGGATGCTGCCCGGCTGGCTGCAGTTGGCCCTGGCCACGCCGGTCCAATTCTGGCTGGGCGCCCGTTTTTACAGGGCGGCCTGGCGCGCCGTGAAAGCCGGCACCGGCAACATGGACCTGCTGGTGGCACTGGGCACCAGCGCCGGTTACGGCCTCAGCGTGTACCACCTCGTCCGGGGTACCGGCCACCACGGCGAACAGCCGCTCTACTTCGAGGCCTCGGCCGTCATCATTACCCTCATCCTGATGGGCAAATGGCTCGAAGGGCGCGCCAAGCGGCAAACGACGGAGGCGATCCGCGCCCTGCAGGCGCTGCGTCCGTCGATGGCCCGGGTCCGCCGCAATGGCACGGAGTTGGAGGTGACCATCGCCGAGGTCGTCGTGGGGGACGAGGTGGTCGTGCGCCCCGGCGAACGCTTCCCGGTCGATGGGCTGGTGAGCGACGGCCGCACCCACGCCGATGAGTCCCTGATCACCGGGGAATCCTTGCCGGTGGCGAAGGCCGAGGGAGATCGCATCACGGGCGGGGCGGTCAACGGCGAAGGACGGGTTCTGGTGAGGACCACGGCCGTAGGCGGGGAAAGCGTGTTGGCCCGGATCATCCGCATGGTCGAGGATGCCCAGGCCAGGAAGGCGCCGATCCAGCAAGTGGTCGACCGAGTCAGCGCGGTGTTCGTCCCGATCGTCATCGGCATCGCCGTGCTCACCCTGATGGGCTGGGGGCTGACCAACGGCGACTGGAATCAGGCACTGCTCAACGCGGTCGCCGTGCTGGTGATCGCCTGTCCCTGTGCGCTGGGTCTGGCCACGCCGACCGCGATCATGGCGGGCACGGGCGTCGCCGCACGCCAGGGCATCCTGATCAAGGACGCCGAGGCGCTGGAAATCGCGCACAAGGTTTCGATCGTGGCCTTCGACAAGACCGGCACGCTGACCGAAGGGCGCCCGGTTCTGGCCGAATATCACGCCGCGGACGGGAATGACGGGCAGTTGCTGGCCTGGGCGGCCGCGCTCCAGTACGGCAGCGAACATCCTCTGGCCAGGGCGGTGCTCCTCGCCCATGACGAACGGATGCCGATGCGCGCGTCCGACGTGCAGGCCGTGCCCGGCCGGGGTTTGCGCGGAACGGTGCAAGGACGACGACTGCTGCTGGGCAGCAGCCGGATGATGATCGATGCGAAGGCCGACCTGTCCCTGTTGCGCGCGCGCGCGGAGATCCTGAGCGAGTCGGGTCATACGGTGTCGTGGCTGGCTCAGGAGACGGATGCGGGCGCCGAACTGGTCGGCCTGCTGTCCTTCCGCGATCAACCCCGCGCGGGGGCTGCCGGAGCCGTGGCACGTCTGCATGCGATGGGGCTGCGCACGGTCATGATCTCGGGCGACAACTCCGGTGCGGCGAATGCGGTTGCCAGGACGCTGGGCATCGACGACGTGCGGGCCAATGTTCTGCCCGAACAGAAGGCCGAAGCCGTGCGCGCGTTCCATGGACAGGGCCGGGTCGCCATGGTGGGAGATGGCATCAACGACGCCCCTGCTCTCGCCGCGGCCGACGTCGGCCTGGCCATGGGCAGCGGCACGGATGTCGCCATGCATGCGGCCGGCATCACCCTGATGCGACCCGACCTCAGCCTGGTCGCCGCGGCGTTCGACATCTCCCGCCGCACGACGCGCAAGATCCACCAGAACCTTTTCTGGGCCTTCGGCTACAACGTCGTGGGCATTCCGCTGGCCGCTTTCGGCCTGCTCGATCCGGTGATCGCCGGCGCGGCGATGGCCTTCTCTTCCGTCAGCGTGGTGTCGAACACCCTGTTGCTCCGCCGCTGGTCCCCTGACCCGATTGAATCCTGAGGAGTCCGCGATGGCAAAACGCGTGCCCAGACCCGAACTGTCCGACGCGAAGCAACAAGGCTTCCACAACATCGGCGAAGCCGCCGGGCTGACGGACGTCAATGCGAAGATGATCCGGCATTACGAAAGCATCGGGCTCCTCCCGGAAGCCGGCCGCACGTTCGCCGGCTACCGGATCTACAGCGATGCCGATCTGCACCGCATCCGTTTCATCAGACGCGCGCGGTCCCTTGGATTCCCGATCAAGCAGATCCAGGCCCTGCTGGGCCTGTGGGACGACCGCAACCGCGCGAGCGCCGAGGTCAAGAAGCTGGCACGCGCCCATGCCGACGCATTGGCGGCGAAAATCGCGGAGATGCAGGCCATGCAGCGGACCTTGGACGACCTGGCGCGACACTGCCACGGCGACGACCGACCGGAGTGCCCCATCCTGGACGATCTGGCCGCACCGCATGCGCGCGACCAGAAACGGGGGGCGAGTTGAAGCGCTCCGGATTGCGCGGAACGCTCCGCAGCCGCTCAGCCGCAAACCACCTGCGCGCCGCACACACCTGAGACCATCGTCGGCGAACCGGTGATGCGTCACCGCCGGCAGAAGCACAGTGAAGGCTTCCGCCGAACGGAGGCGGCGCGGCGATCCGCTGGATCGCCGACTGCCGGCTCCGCCGTACCGGCAGGCGCATCGATCACCCGGCCGCCCCCACCATCGTCATCGTTATTCCACCGTCACCGACTTCGCGAGGTTGCGCGGTTTGTCGACGTCCGTACCGCGGGCCAGCGCGGCGTGATATGCCAGCAACTGCACCGGGATCGCGTGCACGATCGGCGAGAGCACGCCGACGTGGCGCGGGGTGCGGATCACGTGGACGCCCTCGGATTCGGTGAAGTGGCTGTCGGCGTCGGCGAAGACGTACATCTCGCCGCCGCGGGCGCGCACTTCCTGGATGTTGGACTTCACCTTCTCCAGCAGGCTGTCGTTCGGCGCGATCACGACCACCGGCATCGCCGCGTCGACCAGCGCCAGCGGGCCGTGCTTCAGCTCGCCGGCCGGATAGGCTTCGGCGTGGATGTAGGAGATTTCCTTGAGTTTCAGCGCGCCTTCCAGTGCGATCGGATAGTGGATGCCGCGGCCGAGGAACAGCGCATGCTGCTTCGGCGCGAAGCGTTCCGACCACACCGCGATCTGCGGTTCGAGATTCAGCGCGTGCTGCACGCTGCCCGGCAGATGGCGCAGCGCATCCAACAGTTCGGCTTCCTGTTCCGGCGACAGCCGGCCCTGCACCTTGGCCACCGTCGCGGTGAGCGCGAACAGCGCGACCAGCTGCGTGGTGAAGGCCTTGGTCGACGCGACGCCGATCTCCGCGCCGGCGCGGGTGTAGAACACCAGCCGGCTGGCGCGCGGAATGGCGCTTTCGGGCACGTTGCAGATCGACAGGGTCTTGTCGTGGCCGAGCGACTTCGCGTATTTCAGCGCCTCCATCGTGTCCAGGGTTTCGCCGGACTGCGAGATCGTCACCACCAGCTGGCGCGGATTGGCGACGACCTTGCGGTAGCGGTATTCGCTGGCGATCTCGACCGTGCACGGCAAACCGGCGATCGCCTCGAACCAGTAGCGCGCGGTGAGCCCGGCGTAGTAGCTGGTGCCGCAGGCGAGGATCTGCAGTCCGTCGATGTTGCGCAGGATCGCTTCGGCGTCGGCACCGAACAGTTCCGGCGAGAATCCGCCGCGGTCGACGATGGCCTCGATGGTGTCGGCGATCGCGCGCGGCTGCTCGTGGATCTCCTTCTGCATGAAATGCCGGTACGGGCCGAGTTCGAGCGAGGCCAGCGACACACCGGACACGAACGATTCGCGCGTGACCTCGACATCACCGGCGTCGAACACGCGCACGCCGGTGCGGGTGACCTCGGCGGTGTCGCCCTCTTCGAGAAAGATCACCTTGCGCGTGGCCTGGACGATCGCCGACACGTCGGAAGCGATGAAGTTCTCGCCTTCGCCGAGACCGATCAGCAGCGGGCAGCCCATGCGCGCGCAGACCATGCGATCGGGTTCCTTGCGGCTGACGACCGCCAGCGCATAGGCGCCATCCAGTTCCTTCACCGCGCGCTGCAGGGCGGCCAGCAGATCGTCGCCGTGAGTGAGGTAATGGTGGATCAGGTGCGCGATGACTTCGGTGTCGGTCTGCGATTCGAAGCTGTAGCCCAGCGCAAGCAGGCGTTCGCGCTGCGCTTCGTGATTCTCGATGATGCCGTTGTGGACGAGCGCGACGCCGTGGCTGATGTGCGGATGCGCGTTGGATTCGGTGACGCCGCCGTGGGTCGCCCAGCGGGTGTGGCCGATGCCGAGCGTGGCGCTCAGGGCCTCGCTCTGCGCGGCGTTCTCCATCTCGGCGACGCGACCGGTGCGGCGCACGCGGCGCACGTCGCTGGCGTTGTCGGGATCGGTCTCGTCGGCGCCTCGCCCGACGATGGCGATTCCGGCCGAATCGTAGCCGCGATATTCGAGCCGCTTCAGGCCCTCGATGAGCACCGGTACCACATCGCGATCCGCGATCGCGCCGACAATGCCGCACATACGTATGGAGTCCTCAGGGGTTCGGTCCGGGGCCGGCGGAGTGCGGTTCCGTGACGCGGTAAGTGTAACGGCGAAACCCGGATGCAGCGTCCGCGCGGACGCGTCCGGTGTCCGCGCGGACACCTGCGATTCAAGAAAAATCCGTTCCGAAACAATGCATTGCAGTTGGCACGCGGTTTGCATATCCAGACTTGAGCCCACCCCTCCCCCGGCTCGCCCTCCCCCACGGAGTCCCGCCATGCAAGCGTCCACCTCGCACCCGCTCCTCGTTCCGCACTGGTCCGCCGAAGCGCTGGCCGCCGCGATGCCGCAGCCGTTGCCGCCGCTGCACTGCTTCGTGTTCGTCCCGCCGGCGAACGCGGCCGATCTGCACCGCCCCCGTCGCCGCACCGCGCCCTACGTCGCGCAGAGCGCATCCTCGCTGTTCCGCGTCCGCGGCTGAGCCTCCCTTCCTCCTCCACTCTCGATCACGCACGCATGAGCATCCGCGACACTTCCGCCCAGGATCGCAGCGTCGCCCCCGCGGCGGGCACCAAACGCCGCCGCTGGCTGTTCGCCGGCGGCTTCGCCCTCGTGATCGGCGCCGCGGCGATCGCGACCCTGTCGGCCTGGCAGGGCGGCAGTCGCTCGGTCGACGCCGAGCGCCTGCGGATCGCGACCGTGATCCGCGGCGACCTGATCCGCGATCTCAGCGCCGAAGGCCGGGTGATCTCCGCCAACAGCCCGACGCTGTACGCGATCGCCGCCGGCACCGTGACCCTGCACGTGGTCGCCGGCGACGCCGTGAAGCGCGACCAGGCGCTGGCCGAGATCGACAGCCCGGAACTGCGCAGCCGGCTGGCGCAGGAAGAAGCGACGCTCGCCAGCCTCGAAGCCGAAGCCACCCGCGCCGGGCTCGACGGAGAGCTGACCCGCGCCAACGCGCGCAAGCTGCTGGATCAGGCGATGGTCGACAAGACCGCCGCGCAGCGCGATCTCGAACGCAACCGCCGCGCCTTCGAGGGCGGCGCCGTCGCCCAGATCGACGTCGCCCGTGCCCAGGACCAGCTGAAGAAGGCCGAACTCGCGCTCGCCGCCGCGCAGCAGGAATTCGCGCTGCAGGGCCGCGGCGCGGGGCTCGACAGCCACAACAAGCGGTTGCAGGCCGATCGCCAGCGCGCGGTGGTGGTCGAACTGCAGCGACAGGTCGACGCGCTCACCCTCCGCGCGCCCTTCGATGGCCAGATCGGCCAGCTGATGATCGCCCAGCGCGCCAATGTCGCCGCCAACGCACCGGTGCTCAGCGTGGTCGACCTCTCGGTGTTCGAGATCGAGATCAAGGTGCCGGAAAGCTTCGCCCGCGACCTGGGCATCGGCGTTCCCGCCGAGGTGCAGAGCGCTTCCGGCATGTTCGCCGCGGCGATCTCGGCGGTCTCTCCGGAAGTCGTGAACGGCGAGGTGGCGGCCCGCCTGCGCTTCAAGGACAAACAGCCGCCGCAACTGCGCCAGAACCAGCGCATGAGCGCGCGGATCGTGCTCGACACCCGCCGCGATGTGCTCAATGTCGAACGCGGTCCGTTCCTGGAACAGGGCGGCGGACAGTTCGCCTACGTGATGGACGGCAGCGATGCCGTCAAACGCCGGATCCGCACCGGCGTCAGCAGCCTCGGCGCCGTCGAGATCCTCGATGGCGCGAACGCCGGCGACCGCATCGTGGTGTCCGGCAGCGATCAGTTCGGCGATGCCGAACGCATCCGCGTCTCCGGCAACGCCGCGGACTGACGCCTCTTTTCCAGATCACCCCCGGAGCTTCCCATGCTGCACATGCAAAGCGTCACCAAGGTCTACCGCACCGAACTGGTCGAAACCCATGCGCTGCGCGCGCTCGATCTGCATGTCCGCGATGGCGAGTTCGTCGCCGTCACCGGGCCGTCGGGCTCCGGCAAGACGACCTTCCTCAACATCGCCGGCCTGCTGGAAGAGTTCACCGGCGGCACCTATCTGCTCGACGGCGAGGATGTCAGCAAGCTCGGCGACGATGCGCGCTCGAAGTTGCGCAATCGCAAGATCGGTTTCATCTTCCAGAGCTTCAATCTCATTCCCGACCTGAACCTGTTCGACAATGTCGACGCGCCGCTGCGCTATCGCGGCATGCCCTCGGGCGAACGGCGTCAACGCATCGAGGAAGCGCTGACCCGGGTCGGTCTGGGCTCGCGCATGCGCCACTATCCGTCGGAACTGTCCGGCGGCCAGCAGCAGCGGGCCGCGATCGCCCGCGCGCTCGCCGGCAGTCCGCGCCTGCTGCTCGCCGACGAGCCCACCGGCAACCTCGATTCGCAGATGGCGCGCAGCGTGATGGAGCTGCTGGAAGAGATCAACAGCCAGGGCACCACGATCGTGATGGTCACCCACGACCCCGAACTGGCCGCGCGTGCGCAGCGCAACGTGCATATCGTCGATGGCATGGTCACCGATCTGCGCAACGACAGCGGTCTGGTACGACCGGCGGTCACGCAGTCTTCCGCAGCTTCGGCCTGAGGGTCCCGTCATGCTCGCGAACTCCCTGTTCGGCTATTACGTCGCACTCGCCCTGCGCAGCTTCAAGCGCAACAAGGTGCTGACCGCGCTGATGGTGCTGGCGATCGCGCTGGGCATCGGCGCCAGCATGACCACGCTGACCGTGTTCCACGTGCTGTCGGGCGATCCGATTCCGCAGAAGAGCGCCAAACTGTTCTATCCGCGCATCGATCCGCGTGGCAAGCGAGGTTTCACGCCCGGCGAGGAACCCGAGTGGCAGATGTCGCGCTACGACGCCGAAGCGCTGCTGCGCGACGCGAAGGGCGACCGGCAGGCGATGATGAGCGCCGGCAACGTCGCGCTGATTCCGGACAAGGCCGGCCTGGATCCGTTCCTCGTCAGCTCGCGTTTCACCACCGCGGATTTCTTCCCGATGTTCGACGTGCCGTTCGCCGAAGGCCGCGCCTGGACCGCGGCGGAGGACAAGGCGCGCGCGCGGGTGGTGGTGATCTCGAAGGAACTCAAGGAAAAAATATTCGGCGATGCCGCCGCTGTCGGCAAGACGCTGCACCTGGAAGCGCACAGCTTCAAGGTGATCGGCGTGCTCGATACATGGAGACCGACGCCACGGTTCTACGACACTTCGCAAAGCCAGTACGGAAGCGATGAACAGCTGTTCGTGCCGTTCTGGACTTCGCGCGACACCGAGATGTCGCCTACCGGCAACATGAATTGCTGGAGCGAGAGCAGCGACCCGGACGACGACGACAAGGAAGGCAATTACGGCATCAACGCCCGCTGTTCCTGGCTGCAATACTGGGTGGAACTCGACACGCCGGCGAAGGCCGCGGCCTATCGCGCCTATCTCGAGAACTACTCCAACCAGCAGCGCGCGGCCGGCCGGTTCGAGCGCCCGAACAACGTCCGTCTCGACGACGTGATGGGGTGGCTGGACGTCAACGGCGTCGTGCCTGCGGATGTGCGCCTGCAGAGCTGGCTGGCGTTCGGTTTCCTCTTCGTGTGCCTGCTCAACACCATCGGCCTGCTGCTGGCGAAGTTCCTGCGTCGTTCCGCCGAGATCGGCGTGCGCCGCGCGCTCGGCGCCACCCGCCGGACGATCTTCCATCAGTACCTGGTGGAGGCCGGCGTGATCGGTCTGACCGGTGGCACGCTCGGCATCGCCTTCGCCCTGCTCGGCCTGTGGGCGGTCCGTCAGCAGCCGACCGATTACGCCGCGCTGGCGAGCATCGACGGCACCATGCTGCTCGCAGCGATCGGTCTGAGCCTGGTGGCGAGCCTCGTCGCCGGTCTGCTGCCCGCCTGGCGCGCCTGTCAGATCGCACCGGCGATCCAGCTCAAATCGCAGTAACCGCCCCCATCCCGACCTTCCCCGAACGCGGGGGAAGGCGATATCGCCGAGGTTTCCATGGATATCCGCCCCATCCTGTCCACGCTGCGCCGGCACAAGACCGCCTCCGCGCTGATCGTGCTCGAAATCGCGCTCAGCTGCGCGATCGTCTGCAACGCGATGTTCCTGATCGGTTCGCGCATCGAACGCATGGATCGTCCGACCGGCATGGCCGATGACGAGATCGTGCGCATCAACACCGCCGGCATCGGCAGCAGCGACGACGCCGACGCCCGCTACAAGGTCGATGTCACGGCGCTGCGCGCGATTCCCGGGGTGAAAGCCGCCACCAGGACCAATCACGTGCCGTTCGACGGTTCGTCCTGGAATACGTCGGTCAGCATCAAACCCGATCAGCCGATCCCGAGTCTCAATACCGCGACCTACCTCGGCGACGAGCAACTGCTGGAGACCTTCGGCGCGCGCGTCGTCGCCGGCCGCGGTTTCCTCCCCGGAGAATATCTCGACTGGGGACAGCTGGAAGAGGTGGGCGGCGCGATTCCCGCCGCGATCGTGACCCGCGCGATGGCGGAGAAGCTCTATCCCGGCGAAAGCGCGATCGGCAAGCTGCTGTACGACAGCTGGGGCGACAAGCCGATTCCGATCGTGGGCGTGATCGACACGCTCATCCGACCGAACGACAACGAAGGTCCGACCGGCGCCTACTACTCGATGGTCCTGCCGATCCGCCCCACGTTCGGCCGATTCGTGCTGCGCACCGAACCGGGTCGCCGCGACGAGGTGCTCAAGGCGGCCGTGGCCAGCCTCAAGCGCACCAACCCGAACCGCATCATCCTCGACGAGGACAGCTTCTCCGATGTGAAGGCGACGTACTACCGCCAGGACAATGCGATGGTGTGGCTGCTCGGAGCGGTGTGCATCGCGCTGCTGGTGGTGACTGCATTGGGCATCATCGGTCTCGCGAGTTTCTGGGTGCAGCAGCGCACCAAGCAGATCGGCGTGCGGCGCGCGCTGGGCGCGACCCGCGGCCAGATCCTGCGCTATTTCCAGACCGAGAATTTCCTGCTCGCCACGCTCGGCATCGTGCTGGGCATGATCGGCGCGTTCGGACTGAACCAGTTGCTGATGACCCATTACGAACTGCCGCGTCTGCCCGCGTACTATCTGCCGATCGGCGCGGTGACGCTGTGGCTGCTCGGGCAGATCGCGGTGTTCGGCCCGGCCCGGCGCGCGGCCGCGGTGCCGCCGGCGATCGCCACACGCAGCGTATGACGCCTCGTCACGCACTCACAGTTTGCTAGGCTGCCTGCATGCCCACGATCCTCGTCATCGATGACAACCCCGCCGTCGCCACCGCGCTCGAAACCCTGTTCTCGCTGCACGACATCGACTGCCGCACCGCGACCAGCCAGCAGGCCGGGCTGGCCGCGCTGGCCGAAGGGCCGGTGGATCTGGTGGTGCAGGACATGAACTTCGAGGCCGACACCACGTCCGGCGAAGAAGGCGAAGCGCTGTTCCGCGAGATCCGCGCGCGGCATCCGGATCTGCCGGTGATCCTCTTGACCGCGTGGACGCATCTGGAATCGGCGGTGGAACTGGTCAAGGCCGGCGCCGCGGACTACCTCGCAAAACCGTGGGACGACCGCAGGCTGATGGCCACGGTCAACAATCTGCTGGAGCTGTCGCAGACCCGCCAGCAGCTCGCGCGTCGCGATGCCGGCGACCGTCGGCGTCGCGAGGCGCTGGATGCCTATGATCTGCGCGGCTTCGTGCATGCCGACCCGTTGACCGGAAGCGCGCTGCAGCTCGCGTGCCAGATCGCGCGCTCGGATCTGCCGGTGCTGATCACCGGACCGAACGGTGCCGGCAAGGAGAAGCTCGCCGAAATCGTGCATGCGAATTCGACGGTGCGCGACGGTCCGTTCGTCGCCGTCAACTGCGGCGCGCTTCCGGCGGAATTGATCGAAGCCGAGCTGTTCGGTGCCGAACAGGGGGCGTATACCGGCGCCACCCGCGCGCGCGAAGGCAAGTTCGAGGCCGCCGATGGCGGCACGCTCTTTCTCGACGAGATCGGCACCTTGCCGCTGGCCGGCCAGGTCAAACTGCTGCGCGTGCTGGAGACCGGGACGTTCCAGCGCCTCGGCGGCAATCGCGAGCGCACGGTGAAGGTGCGCGTGGTCAGCGCGACCAATGCCGACCTGCCGGCGCTGATCGCCGCCGGCCAGTTCCGCGAAGACCTCTACTACCGGCTCAACGCGATCGAAGTGCGGTTGCCGGCACTGGCGCAGCGCCCGGACGACATCCTGCCGCTGGCGCGGCACTTCCTGCCGGCCGGCAAGTCGCTCGATGCCGCCGCGTCGCAGGCGCTGCTCGCGCATCGCTGGCCGGGCAACGTGCGCGAACTGCGCAATACCATCCAGCGGGCCGCGCTGCTCGCGCGCGACGCGCGCATCGGCGTGGCCGATCTCGGCCTGCCGGCCGCAGCTGCGCAGGCCGCGTCACCCATCGGCGATGCGGCGGAGCCCGATCGCGCCGCGATCGAGGCCGCGCTCGCGCGCGCCGGCGGCGTGCTCGCGCAGGCCGCGCAGGAGCTGGGCATGTCGCGTCAGGCGCTGTACCGGCGCATCGAACGCCTCGGCATCGCCCGCGACTGACGACGGACCACACGACCATGCAGGTCCTGCGTGTACTGCCCCTCGCGATCCGGCTCACGGTGCTGGCGGTCCTCGGCATCGTGCTGGCGGCGCTGACCACCGCGCTGCTGACGCACTGGCTGCCCGACTGGGCGGCCGCGCTGGTCGCCGCCACGCTGATCGGCACCGTGGTCGGAGTCACGCTCTGGCGGACGGTGTCGCCGCTGCGCGCGCTCTTCCGCGCGCTCGCCGGCACCGTCGCCAGCTACCGCGACGGCGATTTCAGCTTCGGCATCACCTGGGACAAGTACAGCGATCTGGTCGAACTGGTCAACGCGCACAACGCGCTCGGCGACGCGCTGCGCGAGCAGCGGCTGGCGCTGGTGCAGCGCGAACTGCTGCTCGACACCATGGTCCAGAACACGCCGGTGGCGATGACCCTGGTGGACGAATCGCAACGCGTCGTGCTGGGCAATCTGGCCGCACGCAAGTTGCTGGGCGAAGGCCGGCGGCTGGAAGGCCAGAGCTTCCCGTCGATCCTCGAACGCGTGCCGCAGGCGATGCGCGACGCCTTCGAGCGCGGAGGCGACGGCATCTTCGCGGTCGGCGACGAGGACAGCGAAGAAATCTTCCACCTCTCCCGCCGCGGCTTCCGGCTGAACGGCCGCCGCCACGAACTGGTGCTGCTGCGCCAGCTCACCGCGGAGCTGCGTCGCCAGGAAGTGCAGACCTGGAAGAAGGTGATCCGGGTGATCAGCCACGAACTCAACAACTCGCTGGCGCCGATCGCTTCGCTCGCGCATTCCAGCGCCGAACTGCTGAAGCGCGGGCAACTGGAACGACTGCCGATCGCGTTGTCCACGATCGAGGAACGCGCGCGTCATCTCGAAGGTTTCATCCGCGACTATGCGCGCTTCGCCAAACTGCCGGCGCCACGGCTGGAACCGCTGGAATGGCGGCGTTTTCTCGCGCAATTGCGCAGCCAGGTCGAATTCGCATGGAGCGGCGAACACGGCGACGGCGTGTTCCACGGCGATGCCGCGCAGTTGGAGCAGACGCTGCTGAATCTGATCAAGAACGCGCACGAATCCGGTTCGCCGGCACAGGACGTGCAGTTGCAGTTGCGCCGTTTGCCGGAGCAATGGCGGATCGACATCCTCGATCGCGGTACCGGCATGAGCGATGCGGTGCTGGCGCAGGCGCTGCTGCCGTTCTATTCGACCAAGCGGCACGGCACCGGGCTGGGCCTGGCGCTGTGCCGCGACATCGTCGAAGCCCATGGCGGACGCATCGCGCTGCAGAATCGCAGCGATGGCGGGTTGTGGGTCAGCCTGACCCTGCCGGCGCGGTGATGTCCGGGCAAAGTTTTTCGCAGGAGGGGCTTATTTCGGCGTTTTCACCGGCCGTTTCCAGCCGTCGACCGTGAGCTGTTTGGCGCGCGCGACGGTGAGCTTGCCGGGCGCCGCATCCTTGTTGATCACCGATCCCGCGGCGATGGTGGCATCGCGGCCGATGGTCACCGGCGCGACCAGGGCCGCGTTCGAGCCGATGAACGCCCCGTCCTCGATCGTGGTCGTGGATTTGTTCGCGCCATCGTAGTTGCAGGTGATGGTGCCGGCGCCGACGTTCACGCCCGCACCGACGACGGCATCGCCGAGGTAGGTCAGATGGTTGGCCTTGCTGCCGGCGCCGATCTTCGCGTTCTTGGTCTCGACGAAATTCCCGACGTGCACGCCGTCGGCGAGCACGGTGCCCGGACGCAGCCGCGCGAACGGACCGATGATCGCCGCGCCTTCGGTGCGCGCGCTGTCCAGATCGCAGTGCGCGCGCACTTCGGTTCCCGCCGCGAGTTCCACGTCCTTGAGCCGGCAGAACGGTCCGATGCGGACGCCGTCCCCGAGCACCACGCGGCCCTCGAACACGACGTTCGCATCGATCTCGACATCGTGGCCGACCACGACCTCGCCGCGCACGTCGATCCGCGACGGATCGGCGAAGCGCGCACCGGCGGCGCACAACGCGCGCACCGTACGCAGCTGGAAGGCGCGTTCCAGTTGGGACAGCTGCCAGGGATCGTTCGCGCCTTCGGTCTCCTGCGGATCGTCGGCGATGACGATCTCGGCGCCGGCGTATTCGTGCGCGGCCATCGCGAACACGTCGGTGAGGTAGTACTCGCCCTGGGCGTTGCCGTTGGACAGGTTGCCCAGCCAGCGCCGCAGCGCGGCGGCCTCCGCAGCGATGACACCGGTGTTGACGATGCGGATGGTGCGCTGCTCGTCGCTGGCGTCCTTCTGTTCGACGATCGCGGCGACGCGGCCCTCGGCGTCGCGCACGATGCGGCCGTAGCCGGTCGGGTCATCGAGTTCCGCGGCCAGCACCGCGAGCCGGCCGGGCGCATCGAGCAACCGGCGCAGGGTCTCGCTCCGGATCAACGGCACGTCGCCGTACAGCACCAGCACGCGCGCGTCGTCGGGCACGCCGGGCATCGCCTGCTGCACCGCGTGGCCGGTGCCCAGTTGCCGCGCCTGCTCGGCCCAGTGCAGGTCGGCCTGATCGGCGAAGGCCGCACGCACGCGGTCGCCGCCATGTCCGTAGACGATGTGGATGCCGGCCGGTCCCAGCGCGCGCGCACTGGCGACGACATGCCCCAGCATCGGTACGCCCGCGATCTTCTGCAGCACCTTCGGCAGCGCGGATTTCATCCGCTTGCCCTCGCCCGCGGCAAGGATGACGACGTGGAGAGGTGCGTTCATGAGGGCTCCGGAACCGGGATTGCAGGCATTCTAACGACAGCGGCTGCTACGATGCCGGCCGGTCCGCGCATCGAGTCCCGCCCCGCGCCGCATGTCCGTCCCCGCCGCCAGCATCGCCGCGTCATCGCCCTCGCGCGGGGCGCGGCTGGCCGTGGTCGCGGGTGGTCTCGCCACCCTCGCCGGTCTCGTCGCACACGACACGTGGCGGGCGCTTCCGGTCGAACGCTTCGCGCTGTCGCTGGTGCTGGCGGCGATCGCATGGGCGATCGCATGGACGCTGGCCTGGCCGCTGCGGCGCTGGCTGCGCGTATCGCAGGCCACGGCGCTGGCCGCGGTATGGCTGCTCGCGCTGGCCGTCTACGCCGGCCTGCTGCCGTTGCTCGCCGCGGGACTGCTCGGCCTCGGCGCGCTCGCCCTCGGTCTGCGCCTGACCCCCGCTGCGATGCCGGCGCGCCCCGCCATCGCCACCGTCGTCGGCCTGCTGACGATCGCCGGCGTCGGTGGCTGGCTCGTCACCCTGCCGCTGTATCGCCTCTGGATCTGGCTGCCGTTGCTGCTCGTCATCGTCGTGCGCGAACGCAGCGCGCTGCGACACTGCCTGGGCACGCTGGGCGATGGCTGGCGGATCACCGTCGACGCCGCGCCGCGGGCCGCCGCGGCGACGGTGCTGCTGTTCGGTCTGGCATCCACCGCTTGCTGGCTGCCGGCGCTGCAGATGGACGATCTCACCTATCACCTCGGCCTGCCGGCACAACTGCGGCAGCACGGGGCGTACGCGCCCGCGCCGCGGTTCCAGATCTGGTCGTACGCCCCCTGGGCGGGCGATCTGCTGCACGGTGTCGCCGGCGTGATCGCGCGACGCGATGCGCATGGTGCGTTGAATGCGCTGTGGCTCGTGCTGTCGGCCGGTGCGGTCTGGTCGTTGCTCACCGGCCTGCGCGCCACGCAGCGCGAACGCTGGGCGGCGCTGGCGCTGTTCGCCGCGTTCCCACCGCTGGTCTGGATGGCGGCCGGACAGCAGACCGAACTCGCCGCCACCGCCGTCACCCTCGCACTGGTCGCGACGATCGTATCCGACGCGCCCCGGCGACTGTGGATCGGCACGCTCCTGTTCGCCGGCCTGTTCGCGCTGAAGACCGCACACGGGCTCGCCGCGCTGCCGCTGCTGCTGTACGCCGGCTGGCGCCATCGCGCCGCCTTGCCCTGGGCGCGACTGCCGATCGCGATCGTCCTGTTCGCCGTCATCGCGCTGTCCAGCCACGCGCAGGCCTGGTGGGCGACCGGCAATCCGGTGTTGCCGCTGTTCAACGACGTGTTCGCATCGCCGCTGATGCCCGCGGTGCGATTCGACGATCCGCGGTGGCACGCCGGATTTACGCCGGATCTGCTCTGGCGCATGACCTTCGACAGCGACCGCTACGTCGAAGGCTGGGACGGTGGCCTCGGTTTCGTGCTCATCGCACTCGGCGGCCTCTGGTGGCTGCACTTGCTGCGTCCGGCGCATCGTCCGTTGTTCCTGGCGGCGAGCGTCGCGCTGCTGCTGCCGCTGATTCCGCTGCAGTACGCGCGTTACGCCTGGCCGGGCATCGTTCTGCTGTGCGCCCTGCTGCCGCTGGGCGCTGAGGCCATGCTCGGCCGTCGCCTGCTCGTCTGGGCCGTCATCGGTCTGTGTTCGCTGAATCTCGCCTATCAGGCCAACGCCAGCTGGCTGCATCACTCGGCCGCGTTGAAGCGCACGATCCGCAGCCCGTTCGACGATACCGCGCTGCTGCGCGCGTATCTGCCGGAACGTCTGCTGCTGCGTCGTCTGCCGCCCGACGACCACGGGCGGGTGCTCGCGATCGATACCGCCCGCGGTTTCGTCGCCGAACTCGGAACGCGCGGGCGCACGCGCTCGCCGCATTCGCCGACGATGCAAGCCGCATTCGCCGATGTCGAGCGCGACCCCAGCGGCGCGGCGCTGTCCCGGTTCGCCTTTCAATGGCACATCCGCTGGGCGCTGCTGAACACGGAGACGGCATCGCCGACGCTGCGCGCCGCTTTCGCGCATGCGCAGAGCGCACGCCTCGTCGCACACGAAGGTGCGATGGAGCTGTGGGCGCTCGATCCGATCATTCCCGACAGGACGCCTGCGCCATGAGCCTGCATCGTCAGGGCGGCCATTACCTGTTGTTCGGTGCGATCCAGTGGCTCGTCGACTGGGGCGTCACCGTGCTGCTCAGCCATGCCGGTCTGGCCATCGAGCCGGCCAACGTCTGCGGGCGCATCAGCGGCGCGGTGCTCGGCTTCTGGCTCAACGGCAAGTTCACCTTCGCCGGCGACGACACCCGCGTCGGCGGCACACAGCTGCGCCGCTTCGTGCTGATGTGGCTGTGCACCACCGCCGCGAGCACGTTCGCCATGGGCCGCATCGACGATGTCTTCGGCCTGCAATGGGCCTGGCTGGCGAAACCGGCGGTGGAACTCGCCCTCGGCGGGATCGGCTTCCTCCTGTCGCGGCATTGGGTCTACAAGGCCTGATCGCAATGCCGCATCCGCATGTGTGGGAGCGCCGGAAGGCGCGATGCTTTTCCGCCACGCCCGACAAGATCAAAAGCATCGCGCCTTCCGGCGCTCCTACAAAAGCAGAAACGAAAACGCCGGCTTGCGCCGGCGTTTTCGGGGATCGCGAAGCACGGAACCTCAGTGCTTGAGGTTCTTGCGCAGGCGCTCCAGGGCGCTCAGCTGGGCCAGGCTCATCGCCAGCTGCTGCTGGGCTTCCTCGGCGCTCATCTTCGGATCCTTGTGCTCCAACGCGCGCTTGGCTTCGTCCATCGCCGCGCGGACCGCGGCTTCGTCGATGTCGTCGGCACGCACCGCGGTGTCGGCCAGCACGGTCACGACCTGCGGCTGGACTTCGAGAATGCCGCCGGAGATCGCGAAATCCAGCACTTCACCCGCGGACGTGGTCACCACGACCTTGCCGGGCTTCAGACGCGTGATCAGCGGGGCGTGACGCGGCGCGATGCCGAGCTCGCCCTGTTCGCCGGTGGCGACGACCAGCGTGGCTTCGCCGTGGAAGATCTCGGCTTCGGCACTGACGATGTCGCAACGGATGGTGGCCATAGGTATTCCGGTTCCTCGTAGGGCGGGTCGTGACCCGCCTTCTGTTTCACGCAATGGCGGGCTAAGACCCGCCCGACATCACGCGGCGAGCTTCTTCGCCTTCTCGACCGCTTCCTCGATGCCGCCGACCATGTAGAAGGCCTGTTCCGGCAGGTGGTCGCACTCGCCGTCGCAGATCATCTTGAAGCCGCGGATCGTGTCCTTCAGCGACACGTACTTGCCCTTCGAACCGGTGAACACTTCGGCCACGGTGAACGGCTGCGAGAAGAAGCGCTCGATCTTGCGCGCGCGGGCCACGGCCAGCTTGTCGTCTTCCGACAGTTCGTCCATGCCGAGGATCGCGATGATGTCCTTCAGCTCCTTGTACTTCTGCAGGGTCGACTGCACGCGGCGCGCGGTCTCGTAATGCTCGTTGCCGATCACGTTCGGATCGAGCTGACGGCTGGTCGAGTCCAGCGGGTCCACGGCCGGGTAGATGCCCAGCGAAGCGATGTTTCGCGACAGCACGACGGTCGCGTCGAGATGCGCGAAGGTCGTCGCCGGCGACGGGTCGGTCAGGTCGTCCGCGGGCACGTACACGGCCTGGATCGAGGTGATCGAACCGGTCTTGGTCGAGGTGATGCGTTCCTGCAGCACGCCCATTTCCTCGGCGAGCGTGGGCTGGTAACCCACCGCCGACGGCATGCGGCCCAGCAGCGCCGACACTTCGGTACCGGCCAAGGTGTAGCGGTAGATGTTGTCGACGAACAGCAGCACGTCGCGGCCTTCGTCGCGGAAGTATTCGGCCATCGTCAGACCGGTCAGCGCCACGCGCAGACGGTTGCCCGGCGGCTCGTTCATCTGGCCGTACACCATCGCCACCTTGGACTTGGCGTGCTCTTCGACGTTGACGACGCCGGATTCCTGCATTTCGTGATAGAAGTCGTTGCCTTCGCGGGTACGCTCACCGACGCCGGCGAACACCGACAGACCCGAGTGCTCGGTCGCGATGTTGTTGATGAGTTCCATCATGTTCACGGTCTTGCCCACGCCTGCGCCGCCGAACAGGCCGACCTTGCCGCCCTTGGCGAACGGGCACATCAGGTCGATGACCTTGATGCCGGTTTCCAGCAGTTCGGTGGTCGAGGCCTGATCTTCGTACGACGGGGCGGCACGGTGGATTTCCCACGTGGTGTCGGCCTTGACCGGGCCGGCTTCGTCGATCGGATTGCCGAGCACGTCCATGATGCGGCCCAGGGTGCCGATGCCGACCGGCACCGAGATCGCGCGACCGGTGTTGTCGGCGATCAGGTTGCGCTTCAGGCCGTCGGTCGAACCGAGGGCGATCGTGCGCACCACGCCGTCGCCGAGCTGCTGCTGCACCTCGAGCGTGATTTCGGTGTTCTGCACCTTGAGCGCGTCGTACACCTTCGGCACGTTTTCGCGCGGGAATTCGACGTCGACGACGGCGCCGATGATCTGGACGATCTTGCCTTGCGTGTTGGCAGTATTCATGGAGGTTCCCGATTCGAAAATATCTTGTTGCATGATGGCGATACCGTGTTCGTCGCGTCGTCAGACCGCTGCCGCGCCGCCGACGATCTCGGAGATTTCCTGGGTGATCGCCGCCTGACGCGCCTTGTTGTAGACGAGATTCAGCGTGCCGATCAGCTTGGTCGCGTTGTCGCTGGCGGCCTTCATCGCCACCATGCGCGCCGCGTGCTCGGAAGCCACGTTCTCCATCACCGCCTGGTACACCAGCGATTCGATGTAGCGCGTGAGCACGTGTTCGAGCACGGTCTGCGCGTCGGGCTCGTAGATGTAGTCCCAGTCGTGGGGAGCGACCGCGGTCTCCGAGGCCGGCAGCGGCAGCAGCTGATCGAACGCCGCGCGCTGGGTCATGGTGTTCACGAAGTCGTTGTAGACCAGGAACACCTTGTCCACCTTGCCGCTGCTGTAGGCATCCAGCATCACCTTGATGACGCCGACCAGCTGGTCGACGTGCGGGGTGTCGCCGAGGTGGGTGACCGAAGCGAGCATGCCGACGCGGATCCGGCGGAAGAACACCGTGGCCTTCTGGCCGATGGTGACCACGTCGACTTCGACGCCCTGCTGTTCCCAGCCGCGGATTTCGCCGAGCAGCTTGCGGAACAGGTTGTTGTTGAGGCCGCCGGCGAGGCCACGATCGGACGAGACGATGACGTAACCGACGCGCTTGATCTCCTTGCGTTCCACCAGGTAGGGATGGTGGAACTCGGAGTTCGCCTGCGCGAGGTGACCGATGACCTGCTTCATCGCGCGCGCGTAAGGACGCGAGGCTTTCATCCGGTCCTGCGCCTTGCGGATCTTGGAAGCCGAGACCATTTCGAGGGCGCGGGTCACCTTGCGGGTGTTCTGCACCGACTTGATCTTGGTTTTGATTTCTCTGCCGCCTGCCATCTTCTTTTCCCGTAGGGCGGGCTCAAACCCGCCATGACCGATTACGACGCATCCGGAGGCGGGCCGGGGCCCGCCCTACGACATCACCAGGTGCCGGTCTTCACGAACTCTTCGATCCCGGCCTTGAAGGTGGCTTCGATCTCGTCGTTCCAGTCGCCGGTCTCGTCGATCTTCTTGATCAGATCGCCGTAGGTGTTGGCGAAGTGCGACTGCAGGCCGGCTTCGAACGCGAGGATCTTGGCGACCGGCACGTTGTCCATGTAGCCCTTGTCGACGGCGTAGATCGAGAGCGACTGTTCGGCGACCGACATCGGCGCGTACTGCTTCTGCTTCATCAGCTCGGTGACGCGCTGACCGCGCTCCAGCTGCTTGCGGGTGGCTTCGTCGAGATCCGACGCGAACTGCGCGAACGCTGCCAGCTCGCGGTACTGGGCGAGCGCGATGCGGATGCCGCCCGACAGCTTCTTCATGATCTTGGTCTGGGCGGCGCCACCGACGCGCGACACCGAGATACCGGCGTTCACGGCCGGGCGGATGCCGGCGTTGAACAGGTCGGTTTCCAGGAAGATCTGGCCGTCGGTAATGGAGATGACGTTCGTCGGCACGAACGCCGACACGTCACCGGCCTGGGTTTCGATGATCGGCAGCGCGGTCAGCGAGCCGGTCTTGCCCTTGACGGCGCCGTTGGTGAACTTCTCGACGTACTCTTCCGACACGCGGGCGGCGCGCTCAAGCAGGCGGCTGTGCAGGTAGAACACGTCGCCCGGATACGCTTCGCGGCCCGGCGGGCGGCGCAGCAGCAGCGAGATCTGGCGGTAGGCCACGGCCTGCTTCGACAGATCGTCATAGATGATCAGCGCGTCTTCGCCGCGATCGCGGAAGTACTCGCCCATGGTGCAGCCCGAGTAGGCGGCGATGTACTGCATCGCGGCCGATTCGGACGCCGAGGCGGCGACGACGGTGGTGTAGGCCATGGCGCCGTTGGCTTCGAGCTTGCGCACGATGTTGGCGATGGTCGAGTTCTTCTGACCGATCGCCACGTAGATGCATTTGATGCCGGAATGCTTCTGGTTGATGATCGCGTCGATCGCGAGCGCGGTCTTGCCGGTCTGGCGATCGCCGATGATCAGTTCGCGCTGGCCGCGGCCGATCGGGATCATGGAGTCGACCGACTTGTAACCCGTCTGCACCGGCTGCGACACCGACTTGCGCCAGATCACGCCCGGCGCGATGCATTCGACCGGCGCATGGGTCTTGGCTTCGATCGGGCCCTTGCCGTCGATGGCCTCACCCAGCGCGTTGACGACGCGACCGAGCATTTCCGGACCGGTCGGCACTTCGAGAATGCGGCCGGTGGTCTTGGCGGTATCGCCTTCGCGCAGATGCTCGTAATCGCCGAGTACCACGGCGCCGACCGAGTCGCGCTCCAGGTTCAGCGCGAGCGCGGTGGTGTTGCCCGGCAGCTCGATCATTTCGCCCTGCATCACGTCGGCGAGACCGTGGATGCGCACGATGCCGTCGGACACCGAGGTCACGGTGCCTTCGTTGCGCGCTTCCGCGGCGAGCTTGACCTTTTCGATGCGGGTCTTGATCAGTTCGCTGATTTCGGACGGGTTGAGCTGGGTGCTGGCCATGGTGGTTCCCTTGTGCCGACGTCGCCGCCGACGATGTAGAAGAATGCGTGTTTAGTGGGCGAGCGCCGACTGCAGGCGGGCGAGCTTGCTCTTCAGCGAGCCGTCGATGACCACGTCGCCGGCATCGATCACCGCACCGCCGATGAGGCTCTCGTCGACCGCGGTCTCGAGTTCGACATCGCGCCCGAAGCGGCGCTTGAGCGCGGCCTTGATGCTGTCGAGCTCCGCCGCGGGCAGCGTCGTCGCCGAGGTCACCCTGGCCTTGACGATGCGCTCGGCTTCGGCGCGCAGCTCTTCGTAGAGTCCGGCGATTTCCGGCAGCAGCGGCAGGCGACGGTTGTCGGCCAACAGGGCGAGGAAATTGCCGAACGCTTCGGAGACACCGTCCGGAGACAGCAGCGCGACAGCGTCGGCGCGACCGAGATGCGGGTGACCGAGCAGCGACTGCACACGCGGATCGGCGGCGACGCGCGCGGCGAAGCCGAGCGCGTCGGACCACTGGGCCGCGGCGCCGGCGTCGCGCGCGATCGCATAGGCGGCGCGGGCGTAGGGACGGGCGAGAGTGAGAGCCTGGCTCATCGGTGGGCGTCCGTCAGAGCTGGGCGGCGAGTTCGTCGATCAGCGCCTTGTGGGCGTTGGCATCGATCTCGCGCTTCAGCAGCTTCTCGGCGCCGCTCACGGCCAGGGCGGACACCTGCTTGCGCAGGTCTTCCTTGGCGCGATTGGCGGCGGCGGCGATCTCGGCCTCGGCCAGCGCCTTCTGCCGGTTGGCTTCGGCGACGGCGTCGTTCTTGGCCTGATCGACGATCTGGTTCGCGCGCTGGTGGGCCTGTTCGATGATCTCGTTGGCCTTCGTGCGCGCGACCTTCAGTTCCTCGTTGACCTTTTCTTCGGCCTGGGCGAGGTTCTTCTGCGCGTTGTCGGCGGCGGCGAGACCGTCGGCGATCTTCTGCTGACGTTCCTCGATCGCCTTCATCAGCGGCGGCCAGATGAACTTGACGGTGAACCAGATGAGGATCGCGAACGAGATCATCTGGCCCAGCAAGGTGATATTCGGATTCATGACGTACCCTGCGGATGCGTGTCCTGCGGATCGGCGCAGGCGGAGGCGGAGGCCTCAACCTGCGCTAACGGAGACGCGGCCCGACGATGCGGACCGCGCCACTGCCGATGATCAGCCCTGCAGCGCGGCCAGCAGCGGGTTCGCGAAGGCGAACATCATGGCCACGCCGACGCCGATCAGGAACGCGGCGTCGATCAGGCCGGCGAGCAGGAACATGCGGCCGGACAGCATCGGAACCAGTTCCGGCTGACGGGCGGCGGATTCGAGGAACTTCGAACCCATGATGCCGATGCCGAGCGCAGCGCCGAGGGCGCCGAGACCGACGATCAGGCCGATGGCGACGGCGGTGAGGCCTTGGACGTTGGCGATGAATTCCATGATGAACTCCGGATTGAACGAGATGGATGGATGAAACGTGGAGGGTTGAAACGGAAACTCAGTGATGCTCGTGCGCCATCGCCAGATAGACGACGGTGAGCACCATGAAGATGAAGGCCTGGAGCAGGATGATCAGGATGTGGAAGATCGCCCAGCCGGCGTGCACGAACACGCCCGGCACGAAGGTGGCCCACGACGCGAACAGGCCGGCGATCAGCATGAACAGCAGCTCGCCCGCGTACATGTTGCCGAACAGTCGCATGCCGAGGCTGACCGGCTTGGACAGGTACTCGACGAGATTCAGGAAGAGATTGAACGGGGCCAGGATGACGGCCATGACACCATGGCCATGGAACGGCGCGGTGAACAGCTCCTTGGTGAATCCCCAGCCGCCCTTGGCCTTGATCGAATAGAAGATGATCAGCAGGAAGACGGTGATCGACATGCCGAACGTGGTGTTGACGTCGGCGGTCGGGACGACGCGCAGATAGGTGTGATGCGCGGTTTCCTCGCCGGCCACCATCGTGATCAGCCAGCTCGGCAGATCCAGCGGCAGCAGGTCCATCGTGTTCATGAACACGACCCAGACGAAGATGGTCAGGGCCAGCGGGGCGATGAAGCGGCGGTCGCCGTGGAAGGCGTCCTTGACTTGGCCGTCGACGAATTCCACCACCAGTTCGACGAAGGCCTGTCCCTTGGACGGCACGCCGGAAGTCGCCTTGCGCGCCTGGCTCCACAGCAGGAAGCAGGCCAACAGGCCCAGCGCCAGCGAGATGACCCACGAATCGAGGTGGAAGGTCTGCCCCGCCACCTGGGTCGTGTTGTGGGTCAGGTGATGGACGATGTATTCGGTCAGTCCGCCACTGCTTTGTTCAGCACTCACGCTGTCGCCCTCAGTTCCACGGTTGCATCGCGACGGTATTCGCGACGTTCGATTCGGAAAACCCGGCCGATCGATCCGATGGAAGAATCCGGTCGAACGATCCGGTCACACGCTCCGCCGGGTGCCGGCGCGCTCAGTGTCGGCGCAGCCCGCTTCGTGCGGAGAACAACAACCCCGCCGCGGCCGCGGCCGCGCCGGCGAGCGCCGGCGGTGCCGGCAGTTTCCAGACGGCGATCGCGAGAAACAGCCCCGCAGCCACCACGATCCATTTCGCCGCCAGCCCCAGCAGCAGCCGGCCGAACGCCATTTCGGCGCCGACCACACCGCCCGCGAACGCCCCCCAGGCCGCCAGCGCGCTGCCGAGGGTCATCGCGCCACCTCCGACCAGCGCACCGAGCGCGGCCGGACGTCCGAACGACAGGCAGGCCACGGCGGCGAGCAACGTGGCCACGGCCTGCAGCAGCACCGTGCGTCGCGCCAGCCGGCGGCCCGCAGCGACAGAATTCAGCACGCGGCACCCGGAGAGTTGGCATAGGCAGCGGACCGGTTCGATACATGGCAACCATCGAAAACCGCCCCGCGAAGCCCAAAAAGTATAGCAGTCGGCCGTTTTCCGGGGCAACCGACGAAAGTCTCGGACCGGAGAGCGGGTCAATAGGCATTGACTATTGATAGTCCGAAATCCATCGACCCTGCCGCATGCCAGGCCGGCATTGCCCCGACCGCCGCAGCGCCGCCGCCCGGAATCGCCACGCGATCGCTGAACCGCAGCCTCTCCGGCCTGCCCGGGAGCGGCGTGCGCGGGAACCGGCCGTCACGCCGGCCGGTCCGATCCCGCGACCTGCGCTTTCTTCGTCGTCCCTCGGCGGCACGCAGGCCCCGAAGCCCCGGCCGTTGGCCGGGGCTTCGCTCTGTCCGCAGGCATCAGGCCCGCAGCGTCTCGGCGGGATCGCGTCTGGCCGCTCGCAGGGCCGGCAGCAGGGTCGCCAGCGACATGCCGACCAGCATGACGGCGATCACCAGACCGATCGACACGGGATCGACCGATCCGATCCCGTAATAGAAGTTCGCGAGCGACCCTCCTGCCGCGAGCGCGAGCGCGATGCCGATCGCGAGACCCGCGGCGATCTGGCGCATGCCGCCCCGGAACGCCAGCGCGACCAGATGCGCGGGCTCCGCACCGAGCGCGACACGCACGGCGTATTCGTGCCGTCTCGCGGACAATCCGACGGCCAGAACGCTGTAAAGCCCGACGCCGGCCAGCACGAGAGCGATCGCGGCGAACATGCCGACGAGCACGAGACGCAGTCTGGCGTCGGCGGTGGTCGCGTCCACCACCGCGCGCAACGGCAGCACATCCGCGATCGGCTGCCGTGGGGCGACCTCGGCGATCGCCTGCCGCAGGGCCTGCTCCATCCCCTGGTCCGGGATCCGGTTGCGGACCACGAAATGGAGTTGCCCGAACTCGCGGATCAGTCCCCACAGCGGATCCGGCGCCTGGGCCAGCGCGGCATAGAGGACCGGGGGCGCCGCTTCGGAAGGTCCGAACTGGCGGAGATCCCCGACGACGCCGACGACCCGCAGCGTGGACATCGGACGCCCGTCGGTGCCGCGACCGACACCGATCAGGGCACCGATCGGGCGGTCGCCGAGATGGGTCTCCGCGAAGGCACGACTCACGACGCAGACCGGCTCGCCCCCCGCACGATCCTCCTCGCGCAGCGTGCGCCCCATGAACAGCGGCACGGAAAGCGTTTCGAGGAATCCCGGGCTGACCAGGCGGAACTGGGGCTGGGCGGGTTGACCGTCAGGCAGCGTGATCGGCATGTTCATGCGCGAACCGGTCGGAAGCGTGGTCGACACGCCGACGCGATCGACGCCGGGGATCGTCGCGATGCGCTCGACCGCGGCGCGCACCAGTCCGTCGACGCGCCCGATATCCGGATGATCGGCGCGAACGGGCGACAGCGAGAACGTCGTGATCGCGCGATCCTCGAATCCCATCGGGACCGACAACAGTCGGTGCTGGCTGTGCATCAGCATGCCGGCGACGATCAGCAGCGCGGTCGCGACCGCGATCTGTCCGACCACCAGGCCGCGCGCGAAGCGTCCGGCACCGTGGCTGATACCGGAACGGGCCCCGGAGGACAACTCGTCCATCAGCCTCAAGCGCATTCCGCGCAGGACACCGATCACGGCCGACAGCAGCGCGGTCGACAGCCCCGCGATCACAGCGAACGGAAGCGCGGACGCGCCCAGCGAGACAGGCAGATCGAACGCCCATTCCGCAGGCATCAGCCCGCGGAGCGCTTTCCAGGCGAACCAGGACAGGCCCCACCCCAGCGGAACGCCGACCGCGGCGACCGCGACGCCCTCACAGCAGGCGGGCAGCATCAATCCGCGCCAGGACGCGCCCAATGCGATCCGGACCGCAGTCTGATGACTGCGCAACAAGGTCCGCAACGCCATCAGATTGATCAGGTTCATCGCTGCGATCAGCAATACGCAGAACGCGACGCCGAAGAACATCCACAACGTCCGTTCAAGGCCGAAGGAGAACAGCCGCGCGAGCCGCTGGGTCAGGAAGCGTTGCGACTGCAGATAACGCACCCCTTCCGCTCCAAGCACGTTCGTCATCGACGGCAGCGCGGACCGGATGCGGGCGTCGACGCGATGATCGACCTGACGGCTCTCCACGCCAGGCGCCAGACGCGCGACGATGTATTCGTTGGCGTCCATGCGCTCGGTGTCGGTCGGCAAGCGCATCGGCACGATCGCATCGAAGTCGTCGCGCCATCGGAAATCAGGCGAGAGCACGCCGACGACCCGCACCACACGACCTTCGATCAGAATGCGCTTGTCGACCGCTTCGGAAGCGCCCCCGAGCAACGTCGATGCGAGCCGATGACTGACGATCGCGACACGCTCTCCTCCGGGCACATCCTCGCCATCGTTGAAGTTCCTGCCGGCCGCGAACGGTGCGCCGAGGGTTTCGAGGAACCCACGGTCCGCGGCGATCGTCGCGACGACGACCGCCGCGTCGGCGATCGACAGATTCGCGCGGCTCGGATAGGCATCCGCGATGCCCGACCGTTCGATGCCCTCGGTGCCCTGAAGCAGCCGGTACATCGCGGGAGCACCGACCGGATCAAGACCATCGGACGTCATGCCCATCGTCACCAGCCGGCCGGCCTCCGGAAACGGCAGCGGCGCGAGCAGAAAATGATGGATCAGTCCGTACGCCAGCGTCGTCGCGGCGATGCCGAGCGCGAGCGTCGCGCTTGCCAGACACAGATAGGCGGGATTGCGACGCAGGTCGCCCAGCGTCTGCCGCCATTCGAACGCGATCGCATCACCGATCATGATGCACACCTTCGTCGCGCGGGCATCAGGATCGCGGGCACGCACGGAAAAGGCCCGCGATTCACGGGACGAATCTCCCGTCGACCATCCTGAGCACCCGGTCGGCGCGTCGCGCGTACGCCGGATCGTGGGTCACCATGCAGATGGCCGCGCCTTCGGCATGCAAGCCCTGGAGAAGCGCCATGACCCCTTCGCCGTTCTCGCTGTCGAGATTGCCGGTGGGCTCGTCCGCCAACAGGATGTCCGGACCGGAGACCAGCGCGCGGGCGACCGCGACCCGCTGCTGTTGTCCGCCCGAGAGCTGCCCCGGGTAATGTTTCAGGCGGTGGCTCATGCCGACGCGGTCGAGCACGGCCGCCGCGCGCGCCGACTTCTGCCGGCGGTCCATGTCCTTCCTGTACAACAGCGGCAACATCACGTTCTCTTCGATGCTGAGATCCGAGATCAGATTGAAGGCCTGGAAAATGAAGCCGATGCGCTCCCTGCGCGCCCGCGCGCGGCCGGCCGCGTCCAGCGACGTGACCTCCCGCCCGCTCAGCCAGTAGCGTCCGGAGTCCGCGCGATCGAGCAATCCCAGGATCGAGAGCAACGTCGACTTTCCGCAACCGGACGCGCCGGTGATCGCGACGAACTCACCGCATCCGATGTCGAGATCGATCGCGGTCACCGCGCGGGTCTCCACGTCCTCCGTATGGAAACTCTTCGAGATGCCGGACAACACGATCGGTTTCAGCGCCGCTTCCTTCGAAGGAACGACAGGCGTTTCCGGCGACGTCTCGATCACGCTCGCAGTCATGTCCATGTTCATGTTCATTCGATCCTGAGCCGGTCGTACTTCGACCAGCGCGTCACGTCGGACAACAGCACCTCGTCGCCGGCGCGAACGCCCCTGCGGACGACGATCCGGTCGCTGGACGCCGCGCCGTAGACCACGTCGACCGCACGGGCGTAATCGTCTCCCGGCCGCATCACGAAGAGTCTGCCGGTGCCGTTCGGGGCTGCCGACGCCGGTCGCGGAATGCTCACCACATCGTGCAGGGTCGCGACCTGCAATCGCCCTTCCACCGAGGCATCGGGCCTGGAATCGGCCGCAAGCGGCCGGTCGAACACGGCATCGAGCGCGACCCGCCCCTCCTTGACCGAGGGGTCGATGCGGTGCAGCGTCGCCTGCAACGACTCTCCGTTCAGCGCGATGCGGATCTTCTGTCCGATCCTGAGTTCGCGGGCCATGGCCTCGGGCACCTGCAGTTTCGCGTAGAGATCTCCTGGCCTCGCCACGCGCGCCAACGGCGCACCGGCGGCGATGGCCTGCCCGGGTTCGACCGCGATCCCGAGCAGTACGCCATCGATGCCCGCCCTCACCCGCAAACCTTCGACCTTGCGCGTCGCCAGCGCATAACGCGCCAGCGCTTCCTGACGAGTCAATTCCGCGGAAGCGAGCATGGCATGGGTCTTCTTCCGGATGCCGGCGAGGCGGAGCTCCTCGATCCGCATGGTCTTCTGCCTCTGCTCGGCCGCCACCTGGCTTTCCAGCGCGTCCATCTTCGCCGCACCGCCCGCTTCGTACGCGCGGGTCTGCGCGTCGGCCTTGGCGGCGCTGATCCGGTAGTCGGATTCCGCCCTGGCGAGCGTGGCCTGCTGATCGAGGATCTCGGAATCGAGTTCCGCGACCCGGACGACATGTTCGGCGTCGACCCGCGCCAGCGCCGACTTAGCGTCCTGCAGTTCGACGAGCGCGTCCGGGTTCGCGATTTCGATCAGGACGGTGTCGGCCGCGACGATGGCGCCGGACTGATGCAGGACCTCCCGTACCGTTCCCGACGTCTCCGCCGCGATGACCCGCATCTCTCGCGGCGAAAGCGTGCCGGAAGCGCGGATCTCGTGGACCATGTCGCCCCTGTCGGCCGTTCCGATCCAGATCTCGCCACGATCGAGCACCGGCACGGAACCGCCGAATCCGACGATCGCGACACCGGCGGACAGCGCGACGATCAACACGACGAACAGCCCTAGAGGCGTCGTGATCGCCCTGGGCAGGCGCATGCGCTTCGTTGCGGTTTTCGGTATGTCCATGGCGTCATCCATCCATGCCGTCTTGATTCCGGATCCGGCGTCTACGCACGACCCACCTCCGGTACCGCGTCCTGAATGCCCGCGAGCGTGGCCAGACCGTCGCGGATCAGTTCATCGTAGGAAGGCTGCGCGGCAATCCGCCCGTTGGATACGAGCAGGATGCGATCGGCATAGCGGACCGTCGCCCAGCGATGCGCGATCACCACGATCGTGCGCGTTCCGCGAACCCGGGCGATCGCATCCTGGATCATCCTTTCGGAATCCGGATCGACCGCCGACGTCGCTTCGTCCAGCAGCAACACCGGCGCATCCTTGAGCAGCGCGCGCGCGATCGAGATCCGCTGCTTCTGGCCGCCGCTGAGTTTCACGCCGCGCTCGCCGATCTGTGCGTCGTACCCCTCCGGCATACGGGTGATGAACTCCGCGGCATTGGCCATCTCCGCCGCGGCTTCCACGTCCTCGTCGGTGGCGTCGAGCCGTCCGTAGCGGATGTTCTCCCTGACGCTGCCGGCGAACAGGAAGATGTCCTGGGACACGACCGCGACCGTTTCGCGCAGGGAGTCCAGCGTGATCGTCCTGATATCGCGGCCGTTGAAGGTGATCGCGCCCGCGTCAGGATCGTAGAACCGGGATACGAGCTTGAAGATCGTGGATTTTCCGGACCCGCTCTGACCGACGAGCGCGACGATTTCGCCGGTGTTGGCGCCGAAGCTCACCCCGTCCAGCACGTTCGTGTCGTGCTTGTACGCGAAGCGGACGCCGTCGAGCCGCAGCGCGACGGCCTTGTCCGTGAACGGCATCGCATCCGCCGCGTCGACGATCCTCGGCTTGGTGTCGAGAATCTCGAAGACGCGATGAGACCCGCCCAGCGCCTGGTTGTAGGCCGTGTATCCTTGCGCCAGCGCGCTCACGCTCTGCGAAATATTCTGCGAATACAGCAGGAAGGCGACCAGCGTGCCGGCGGACAGCGCACCACGGACCACTTCGATACCGCCGTACCAGAAGATCGCGATGGTCGATGCCGACGTGATGAACGCGAGCAACGCGGCGAACAGGGATTCGGTCTTGCGCGCCTTGAGCACGACGCCCATGCAGCGATCGATCGCCACCCGGTAGCGGCCGGTCTCGTGCTTCGACCTGGCATATCCCTTCACCATTTCGATGTTCCCGATCGCCTCCTGCGCGATCGCGCTGGAGGCGGCGAGTCCGTCCTGGATGCGCGACGACAAGGATCTGAAGATCGGACCGAATCTTGCGCCGAGGATCGTCGTCAGCGGTGCGACGGCGATCACGATCAGGCCCAGACGCCAGTTCATGACGAACATGAGGGCGGATGCACCGATCAGCATGAACAGGTTGACGACCATCGAGATCGAGACGTTCGCGATCAGATTCCGGATCGAGGTGACATCGACGCTGAATCTCGAAATGACGTCTCCGAGCCGCTGCCCATGATGGAAATCCATGTCGAGATCCTGCAGATGGGAAAAGAGCCTCACCCTGAGATCGGCGACGATCCGGTCGCCCGTGACCTGGACGATGTACTGACCGAAGAACGCAAGAAGAGAGCGCACCACGAAGATCGACAGCAGTCCGATGGCGTAGAGATGGATCACGCCGATGTCGTCGGTGCGGAGCATGTTGTCGAACAACTGCTGCACGCCGAGCGGCAACAGCAACTGGATTCCGGTCGCCGCCATCACCAGCGCGAGACAGAAGATGATCCGCCCGATGTACGGGCGACCCAGCGAGAAGATCCGTCGCATCTGCTCCATTGTCTTCGGCCCCATCGTTCGTCCAACATCCGGACTGCCAATTCACGCGATCGATGCATGCGACCGATGCATGCGACCGAGCCACCGGCTCAATCCGCGCGATCCTCTTGCCGCCAGCCCGGGATCAGCGCGTCCAACATGAAGGACGCGCCGCAGCCGGTCATGTGTCGATGGATCACGAGCGCGATGCCCGCCCCGCCCGTGCCGAAATCGCAACTGATCCGGTTGAGCGATTCGCCGGGAAAGGCGATTCCACCCGGGCGCCGCATCGCGAACAACATGCAACCCGACAACAGTTTGCGGACCGTGATCGCGGACACGTCGCGCCATCGTTCGAACCGGGCCATGTCGAGGTACATTTCCGCGATCCCGGACACGCCGAAGAAATAACCCGGGAAGATCGTGTACTTGCGATCGCAATCGATATGGATGCGATCGATCATGTCCGCGAATCCCGCATCGCCGGTCACCGCCCAGTAACGCAGGGCGACCCGGCCGATGCCGGAACTGCCCCAGCGCCAATACGGCGTCTGGCTCGGCGTGTTCTCCCGCGCGACCCACGTCAACGCACCATCCGAATTGCCCGATGATTTCGCCGAGACCCAGCGCATCGCCGACAGTCCGGTGTTCAGGAAATCGTCCTCACCGCTCGCCAGCGACAGGTACAGCAGGAACAGGGCGATACCGGACGCACCATGTCCCAGGCTCGCGGAGATGCCGTCGCCGGTGGTCCAGTAACAACCGTCGCTCGACGCATCGACCTGCCGGCTGGCGAGAAGCTCGCGCCCCGCACGGATCGCGGCATCGAGATGGCGCCGGTCGCCGGTATGCAGGAAGAAGCGCAACTGCGTCATGCCCCAGCCCGCGACGCCGTTGAACAGATTCGCGGACCGGAACAGGAGGTGGTGTCCGTCGCACCTGGAAAGCGCATCGAATGCCTCGCGCTCCATGCCCATCTCCAGCATCGACCATGCGATCCCGGACAGCCCCGAATACAGGCCGGTCGCGTACGTTCCGGAATGGATCGGTTGCGATCGGATCCATTCGAGCACCGCCGGTGCGACCTGCCCCTCCACCCGATGCATCACGTAGGCCACGCCGCAGGCGCCGTGCGCGATGCTCAGCGGGTTCGTGGCGAACACCGCCGGATCGGCCGGAAACAGCCGATCGGTGCGCTCGTAATCCGCGACCGATCTCGCGTAGCCCAGGATCTCCCGCAGCACCTCCTCCGGATCCAGCGCATCGAACTCGCGGGTTCCGATCCGCGGCGCGACCGGCTCGTGCGTTTCGGTCAGCACCTCGATGATCCGGTCGATCGGCGGATATCGCGAAGGTTCTCCGCTCAGCAGATCCCGGATCAGGGATGCGATCGTCGGTGGAAGCCCGAAATCGGCCTCGATCGCGTCGAGATAGGACTCGTGCGCGACCCGGTTCAGGGTCAGGATGGAATTGATCGGGAACAGACCCGCCAGCATCAGGCCGCCCAGCGCGTAGTAGTCGTCCTCCTTCTTCGACCAGCCGCGTTCGTCCGCGACCGCCGGCGAGAATCCGGGCGTGAAAAGATGGGTCGGGACATCGACGTCCTCCTCGTATGCGCCCTCGAAATCGATCAGCCTGATCCCGATGCGGCCATCATCGTTTTCGCGCACCATGATGTTGGCGACGGACAGATCGCTGAAGATGATCCTCCTCTCATGCAGCAGGCGCACCGCCCTGGCGATCTCCGCGAAGATCGTCCTGAACGTCTCGAAATACGTCCTGCTGTCCTCGATTTCCGCGCGCGTCCGCAACAACAGATTGATGCGCGCCGCGTAGGCGCGCAACGTCACGCAGTCGTCGAGATATTCCTCGACCAGGTATGCATGCTCCCAGTCGATGAAGAAGTCCAGCGGCGCCGGCGCCACGCCGGTGTCCGCGAGGACCTGCAACAGGCGATGCTCCTTCTTCAGCAACTGGACGGCATCGAGGCCGCGCGAGGACACATTGGTGTACGGCCGCCCCTCCTTGATGACGACCTTTCGTCCGGTCTGGCGATCCAGGGCGAGATACACGCCACCGGAATTGCTGTACACCAGCACGCTCTGGATCTGATAGCGACCCTTCTTGAGCGTTCCCGGCTCGCCACTGTCGGCGGCGACGGCCTCCGGTTCGGAGAATGGATCAGAAATTCCCTCCGGAAGCCGGAAGTAGGGTGTCCGCTCATCGTCGATGTATTCGCCCTTCCCGTTCTTGATCACGTGGACCGCGCGCCCGGATTCGTCCAGACGCCGCGACGACAGCAATCCGCCGTAGCGGTAGTGGACCACGCGGCTGTTCCGGTATCGGCGATCCGAAAGGATGTAGGGCCCCCAGTACCCGATGGTCGCAGCGTGCAGCTCATCGAGCAGCCTCCCGCACTGGGCATCGTTCGCCGGATATGCGGTGATGAATTTGCCGGCCGAGCCTCGCGCCCAGCGTTTGTTGTTGATCATCATCAACAGCATCCTGTCGGCGACGAACTTGAAGGGGACATCGTGCTCGAACAGGATCCGGGCCGCGGTCACCAGGATGGCCGGCGAGTGCGCAGGCGTCGCGGACAGATGGATCTTCCATCCCTGCGGCGGTATTTCCGCGCCGCTTCTCGAACAGTCCCACCACAGGCTGTAACGGCGCAGCGCCCATGCGTCTGGCAGTATCCGCGACAGCGGCTGGTGGTAGTCGGAGAGTTGAGGCACGTACCTCGATACCGGCTCGTAGAATTCCCGGTCCGCAAGCATGTAGAGCTGCTTGTCCTCGATGATCAGGTCAGTCATGGTCGATTCCTTCGGCCGGGATGATGCAACGGACGGATCGCCGGATGAAGCTTGAGGGCTCTCGCCCTCAAGCTTTTTTCGCAGATGCGGAGCCGTGATCAGATGGCCACGAACTCGGTCTTGATGCTGCAGCTCGAAAGGCTCAGCGTCGAGCACGCGCTGTCGCTCTGGGTGCTCCTGGCCAGGGCTTCGGCGTCGCTGTCGATCGCGTCGTTCAACTTCTGAAGGTCGAGAATGCGTTCCATGACTTTCTCCTTGGTCTTTCGTTGAAGTGAACGGAAGACGCGGACGCGTCCTCCGTGTGACGTCCGGCGCACCCGATCCATGGGGACTCCGGCAGCGGCGGCCTCACGCGCGTTCGAGACCGTCCCTTTGCGTCGACCTCATCCTGGGTCGATGCGACCGCGTCCTTCCCTGACGCGGAAAAGCGCACGATGACGCCCCGCTCCCGGCGACGGCCGGAACGATGCGACGTATTGGGATATCTCCGCGTGCATCATCGGGTCCATGACGTGGCCTCTTTCGCACTTCACTGTGCATCAACGCGTGGCCGGAAGATCACGTGGTCGTCCGGAATCCGGATTCGCCGGCATCGATGACGACGCAACCGGCGGACAGTGGGAATGATCCGGACCGACGCAGTGGAGGTTTCGATATCCATGCGAAGGTCCGTGCGCTTGTTATCACCGGCGCCAAATCGCGTCAATGCGCACGCACATGCCAATGCGCCCCGGTTCATGCACGCGACTCGTTGCATTTCGCGGCCGCTTTTTCCGCATTGCATCGGATTGCGCGCATCGATTGATCTTCTGGATCGCATTCGCGCGCATTCCGATCGGCGGTGCGAATGCATTCGAAGAGATCCATCGCCCGAAGCGATGGCTCGCGTCGATGATCGATTGATTCCAGCGATCGCCCCATCGCCATCGATTGGAAAATCGAGCGCAGCCGCCGCCCACAATTCCGCACAAGTGCGGAATGTTTCTTCGACAGACTGCCGGTTTGCGCGTTCGCGATCCGCCCGATGCGCCGCGAACGGCAGGCGACGCGCTCAGGCGTCGAGCGCCCAGTCCGCAGCGGCCTCCGCGTGGATGCGCGCGGTGTCGAACAGCGGAACGTCGGCATCGCCGGCGCCGACCAGCAGACCGATCTCGGTGCAGCCGAGGATGACGCCCTGCGCGCCGCGATCGATCAGGTCGGTGATGATCGCGCGATAGTCGTCGCGCGAGGCGTCGAGGATCCGGCCCAGGCACAATTCCTCGTAGATCACGCGATGCACGGCCTGACGTTGCGGCGCATCCGGGATCAGCACCGAGAGGCCTGCCGCTTCCACCCGCGCCCGGTAGAAATCGCGCTCCATCGTGAACCGCGTGCCCAGCAGCGCGACGCGCTCCAGGCCCGCATCGCGGATGCGCGCCGCAGTGGCATCGGCGATGTGCAGCAACGGTCTATCCACCGCGGCCTCGATCATCGGCGCGACCAGATGCATGGTATTGGTGCAGAGAACGATCGCCTCCGCACCGGCGGCGCGCAGGCCGCGTGCCGCATCGACGAGGATCGCGCCCGCCGCTTCCCAGTCGTCGCGCTGCTGCAGCGCCTCGATCTGCGCGAAATCGACGCTGTGCAGCACCAGTTTCGCGGAGTGCAGGCCACCGAGACGTTCGCGCACGCGCTCGTTGACGATGCGGTAGTAGGGCAGCGTCGATTCCCAGCTCATGCCGCCGATCAGACCAAGCGTCTTCATGATGCCTCCCGCTCGACCGACCGCAGGACCATCACGCCTTCTTCGGAATGTAGAGATCGGTGATGGTGCCGTCGAACACCTCCGCCGCCATGCCCACCGATTCGCTGAGCGTGGGATGCGGGTGGATCGTATGGCCGATGTCGGCGACCTCGCAGCCCATCTCGATCGCGAGCGCGACTTCGGCGATCAGATCGCCGGCGTGCACGCCGACGATGCCGGCGCCGATGATGCGATGGCTGGCCTCGTCGAAAACGAGTTTCGTGAAGCCTTCGGTGCGGCCGAGGCCGATGGCGCGCCCCGAAGCCGCCCACGGGAACTTGCCGACGCCGATCTTCAGACCCTTGGCCTTCGCTTCGGTCTCGGTGATGCCGACCCAGGCGATTTCCGGATCGGTGTACGCGACCGACGGAATCACCCGCGCGATCCATTCCTTCTTCTCACCGGCGGCGACTTCCGCCGCGAGCTTGCCCTCATGGGTGGCTTTGTGCGCGAGCATCGGCTGGCCGATGATGTCGCCGATGGCGAAGATGTGCGGCACGTTCGTGCGCATCTGCCGGTCGACCTCGATGAAGCCGCGCTCGGTCACGGCAACGCCGGCCTTGTCGGCATCGATCTTCTTGCCGTTCGGGGCGCGCCCCACGGCGACCAGCACGCGGTCGTAGGTGTCGCTGGCCGGAATGCTGGCGCCATCGAAACCGCAGACGATGCCGGCCTTAGTCGCCATCGCCTCGACGACCCGGGTTTTCAGATGGATCGCGACGCCCTGCTTCTTCAGGCGATCGGCGAGCGGCTTGATCAGATCGGTGTCGGCGCCCGGCATGATCTGGTCCATGAATTCGACCACGGTCACCGCACTGCCGAGCGCGCGGTACACCGTCGCCATTTCCAGGCCGATGATGCCGCCGCCGACGACGAGCAGCGATTTCGGGATGTCTTTCAGTTCGAGCGCGTCGGTCGAATCCATCACCCGCGGATCGTCCCAGGGGAACGCCGGCAGCTTCACCGGCTGCGAGCCGGCGGCGATGATGCACTGCTCGAAGCGGACGAGCCGGGTGCCGGCATCGCCGACGACTTCGATCTCGTTCGGCGACACGAACCGGCCACTGCCCTGCACCACCCGCACCTTGCGCTGCTTCGCCATGCCGCTCAGGCCCTTGGTGAGCTGGCCGACGACTTTTTCCTTGTAGCCGCGCAACGTATCGAGCGCGATCTTCGGCGCGCCGAAATCGATGCCGTACGTCTTCGCGTGCGCGGCCTCATCGATCACGTTGGCGGCGTGCAGCAGCGCTTTCGACGGAATGCAACCGACGTTGAGACAGACGCCGCCGAGCGACGGATAGCGCTCGACCAGCACGGTGTCGAGGCCGAGATCGGCGCTGCGGAACGCGGCCGTATAGCCGCCCGGACCGGCGCCGAGCACGAGCATGCGGCATTCGATGTCGGCCTGGCGGCCGCTCGATGCGGCGGCCTTGGGCGCAGGCGCAGGCGCAGGCGCGGCGACGGCCGGCGTCGCGGCGGGAAGAGTCGCAGCAGAGCTCGGGGCTGAAGCCCCTCCTACGGCTGAAGCCCCGCCTGCGGCCGCAGCGGCGCCGTCGGCGCTTTCGAGGATCGCGATCACGCTGCCTTCCGACACCATGTCGCCGAGCTTGACCTTCACTTCCTTCACCACGCCCGCGGCGGACGATGGCACTTCCATCGTCGCCTTGTCGGATTCGAGCGTGACCAGACCCTGATCCTTCGCCACGGTCTCGCCGGGCTTCACCAGGATCTCGATCACCGGAATGCCTTCGAAGTCGCCGATGTCGGGGACCTTCACTTCAACCGTCGTCGTCATCATCGTTCCCCGGTCACAGCAGCACGCGGCGCATGTCGGCCAGCAGCGCGGCCAGATACGCGGTGAAGCGCGCGGCGGCGGCGCCGTCGATCACGCGATGGTCGTAGGACAGCGACAGCGGCAGGATCAGGCGCGGCGCGAACTGCTGGCCGTCCCACACCGGCTTGATCGCCGATTTCGAGACGCCGAGGATCGCGACTTCCGGCGCGTTGACGATCGGCGTGAACGCGGTGCCGCCGATGCCGCCGAGCGAGCTGATCGAGAAGCAACCACCGCTCATCTCGGCCGGGCCGAGCTTGCCGTCGCGCGCCTTCTTCGCCAGTTCGCCGGTTTCCTGCGCGATCTCGATCACACCCTTCCTGTCGACATCGCGCACCACCGGCACGACCAGACCGTTCGGGGTGTCGGCGGCGAAGCCGATGTGGAAATACTTCTTGAGGACGAGGTTCCCGTCGGTGTCGAGCGACGCGTTGAAATCCGGGTACTTCTTCAGGCCGGAGACGACCGCCTTCATCAGGAACGCGAGCATGGTCAGCTTGATGCCGGCCTTCTCGTTCTCTTTGTTCAACGCGACGCGCAGCGCTTCCAGATCGGTGATGTCGGCGTCGTCGTGCTGGGTGACGTGCGGGATCATCGCCCAGTTGCGGGCGAGGTTGGCGCCGGAGATCTTCTTGATCCGCGACAGCTCGCGGACCTCGATCTCGCCGAACTTCGAGAAGTCGACCTTCGGCCACGGCAGCAGGTTGAGGCCACCGCCACCGCTGGGAACGACCGGCGCGGTGCCGACCGCGCCGCCCTGCAGCGCAGATTTGACGAACTTCTGCACGTCCTCCTTCGTGATCCGTCCGCCACGGGCGCTGCCGGCGACGCGGGACAGATCGACGCCGAGCTCGCGCGCGAACAGGCGCACGGCCGGACTGGCGTAGGGCACCTTGTCCGGCAACACCGCGTCGGCCTCGAAGCGCACCGGCGGCAGACCGGCGCCCATCGGCGCGACCGCGGCGGGCGGCGGGGCGGCGACCGCAGGCGCCGGCGCGCTGGGAGCAGGCGCAGGCGCGGAAACGGGGGCGGCGGGAGCGGGAGCAGGTGCCGCCGCCGGGGCGGGCGTCGCGGGCGCGGAGGCCGCCTCGGCAGGTTCGATCATCGCGACCACGCTGCCTTCGGACACCGTGTCGCCGAGCTTGATCCGCAATTCACGGATCGTGCCGGCGAACGGCGCGGGCACTTCCATCGTGGCCTTGTCCGACTCCAGCGTCGCCAGTCCCTGGTCCTTGGTCACCGTATCGCCGACGGCGACCAGAATCTCGATCACCGGAATGTCGGTGAAATCGCCGATGTCGGGAACGAGCGCTTCCTTCAGTGAGGTCATGACGGGCCTTCGAACGTGCGCGCCGGATTGGCGGCGATCGCGGCTATTGTGGACGTGGACGGCCGTCGCGCCAACCTGCCGGCGCGCCCGCGGGGGCCTCGCATGATCGGAGAGACCTCATCGCAGGCGTTCCGCGCGTGGAATACGTTTGCAGGACGCCATCACGGCACGATCTCGCCGTACGCGCATGTATGGAGCACGGATCGGCGGCACCTTTCACGGAATGCGCGTGCGGAAACGACGACGCCCGATGCACAGGCACCGGGCGTCGTGGCCGAACCGCGATCGGAGCGTCAGCGCTTGTCGCCGACGACCCGCAGACCCATGGTGAGTCCGGCGAACGACACGTACCGGGCACTGCCGGTGACATTGAGCCGGATCGTGGTCGGCTGCTTGAAGAACTCGGTCGCCTGGGCTTCGGTCAGGCCGTAGCTCTCGGTCAGCGAACGCTTGCTGATCAGTCCGGCCATGCACACCGCGGAATCACGCGTGCGCTCGGTGAAACCCACGCCCGGTTCCAGCGGCACCTGGAAGACCTCGGACGAGCTCATGCTGGTCAGCAATTGGCCGCCGAACGGCGCGCCGGTGGTCGGATCGATCAGCGCCGGGTCGTCCAGCACCGGGTTTTCCACGGTCAGGGTCGGCGTGTAGCGGAACAGCGCCGTCGCGCGCGCCGTGGTCGGGTTGCTGTAGCCGACCGTCAACAGCGGCGAGAACCAGTAGCACAGCAGCGATTTGGTCGCCTTGCCCGGCAGCTTCAAACGGGCCATGTCGTTGTAGCTGAAGCCGGTGGCCGCGCCGACCGTCGGATTCAGCGCCTGGCAGAACTGATCGGGCACCGCCGGATCCGGTGCGGGGCAGGTTTCCTCGAGGGTGAGGAAGGCGCTGGTGAGACCGAGATAGACCACTTCACGGCCGAAGGAATCGACGTCGCCCACGTCCTCGAGCGTCGGGGCGGCCTTCGCGGCCTTGGCCCGGCTGGCGGAGACGCTGGCCAGTTGGGCGGTCCGCAGCGCCTGCGGCGACGGTGCCCGACTGGCATGCACGTCCGGCGAGACGGCCTCGATGACCTCGTGTTTCGACGGGCCTCGCTGCTGGGCGTAGACCCCGACCGAGACGAGGGCCGTGGTCACGGCGAGACCGATGAGATGCTTGCGTTGCATGATGGAGCGCTCCGGAGGTTGGCGGGTACCGGAACACAACGCAGCCCTCGTCGCCGAACGGACAGGCGCGGAGACGACCGCGCCCGCCGACGGCGGAGACCCGGGACGGCGATCCGCCCCGGGCCGGTGGATCAGTCGCCGACCACGCGCAGGCCGAAGACCATCGACGCGTTGCTGACGTACTGCACGCTGCCGCTGACGTTGAGACGGATCGTCGTCGGACTGGCGAAGAAATCGTCCGCCTGGGACGGCGTGAGGCCGTAGTTCTCGATCAGCGCCTTGTGACTGAGGAAGCCGGCCATGCACACGGTCGAGTCTCGGGTCTGCTCGTTCAGGGTGGTGGCCGCGGGCAGGGCTTCCTGGAAACGCTCGCTCGAGGTCATGCTGGTCAGCAGCTGGCCGCCGAACGGCACACCGGTGGTCGGGTCGATCAGCGCCGGGTCGTCCAGCACCGGATTCTCGATGGTCAGGGTCGGCGAATAGTTGAAGCGACCGATCACCGGCGTCGCGCCCGGATTGCTCCAGGTCACGCGCAGCAGCGGCGAGAACCAGTAGCAGAGCAGCGAATTCGACGCGTATTTCGGCAGTTTGATCCGCGCGGCGTCCTGGAAGCTGAAGCTGGTGGGCGCACCGACGGTCGGATTCATTTCCTGGCAGTACTCGTCCGGCGAGGTCGGCTTCGGGCAACTGGTCTGGACATTGATGAAGGCGCTGGTCAGACCGAGCCACTTGACGTAGCGGCCGAAGCTGTCGACGTCATAGACATCGTCCGCGGTCACGTCGTAGATCGGATCCGCCAGCTTGGCCATGACCGGCGCGCGCTTGGCGGCAGCGGGAACTGCGGCCTGCGAGGCGCGCCGGCTCAGCAGGCGCTGTTCGGGATAGTTCTGGAGATCGGCCGACACGCCGCGGAGGGCGTCGTTGCGGACGAACAGGCCCTTCTGGGCGTAGGCGGCCACAGACCCCAGGGCGGCGACAGCGAGACCGAGGGCGAGAACGTGCTTGCGTTGCATGGAAGGCTCCGGTTGAAGGGCGACGGACGCGGGCGGGCGTCGACAACCGGAGCAGAACGGAGGCCGGGACCGGAACAGGACACGCCCCCGGGATCGCCCGCTCAGGGGTGTTCCGCCTCCATGTGAACCCGTTCGCGGCGGAGCAGGTACAGGCCGCTGAGCACGATGATCGCGGCGCCCACCCAGGTCATGCCGTCGGGCAGCACGTGCCAGAGGCTGTAATCGAGGATCAATCCCCACAGCAGCGCGGTGTACTCCAGCGGTGCGATCGAAGACGCCTCCCCGTGCCGGAAGGCTTCGGTCACGGTGTACTGGCCGAGCGCCCCGGCGGCGCCGACGCCGGCGATCAGCCACAGATCCGCGGCGATCAGCGGCCGCCACTCCGGCAGGGCCAGCACGCCGGCGCCGAAGGCGATGCTGGTCATCAGCCAGACCACCATCGCCTGGGTGCTGTCGGTGCGCGCCAGTACCCGGACGGTGATCGCCGAGACCGCATAGCCCAGGGCCGAAAGCAGCACCGCCAGCCCGGCGACGGTGAGCACACCCTCGCCCGTCGGCCGCAGCACCACCAGCACCCCCGCGAATCCGACCGCGATCGCGATCCAGCGCCGCGGCCCGACCCGCTCGCCCAGCACCGGCACCGACAGCGCGGTGATCAGCAGCGGCGCCACGAAGAACACGGTGTAGGCGGTCGACAGGGGCAGCACCCGCAGCGCGTAGACGAAGCTGGCCATCATCAGCACGCCCAGCACGCCGCGCAGCAGATGCAGCGGCCAGCGCACCTGCAGCAGGCGCATCGGCCCGACCGTGAGCAGGGCCCAGACCAGCACCAGCGGCAACGACGACGCGCCGCGCAGGGCCGCGACCTGGAACGGCGGGTAATGCGCCGACAGCAGCTTGAGACCGGCGTCCATCAGGGCGAAGAAGCCGACCGACGCGAACATGAGCAGGACCGCGCGCCAGCGACGGCGGTCCGGGGACGGATGCGAGGACATCCGGCAAGCATGCCGCCTGCGCCGGGATCGCACCAGCCGCCGGGACAGGACACGGTGTCGCGGCTGACCCGCCGCAAGCGATTCCGGCGTTCTACACTCCTGTCCGTCATTCCCCCGGGAAGTCCCTCCATGTCGCAGATCATCGCCCGCCGCCTGCCGCTGTCCTGTCTGTTGCTGTCGGCCCTGCTGCTGTCCGCCTGCCAGCGCGAAGCGCCCGCGGATACCGCCACGCCCACCACCGCGCCCGCGCCGACCACCGCGCCCGCGGAGCCCCCGCCGGCACCGGCGGACGCCCCCGCCCCGGCCACCGACGCCGCATTCGATCCCGCCAGCGTACCCGAGAGCACCGCGACCCTGCCGCCGCCGCCCTTCTTCCAGCGCCCCGAGGGGCTGGAAAGCACCTACGACGACAAGGACAAGGTGGTGAATTTCGACCGCCACTTCTTCATCGCCGGCAACCAGGCCGTACCGGTGGAAGGCAGGATCTTCCGCGACCGGTTCAACCTCGCCGGCGGCGCGCGGACCTACACCGACGTCGAATTCCGGCGCAACTACGAGAACGCGATCCAGGCGCTGGGCGGGAAGAAGATCAACACGACCCAGTACACGTACGCGGTGATGGACGCCGCAGGCGGCCGCGACGCGCTGGAAAAGGTCAACTACGCAGCGCCGATGAATCCGGACGCTCCGCACGACATCTATCTGCTCCGCCAGGGCGGCAAGGAGTGGTGGATCGACATCAGCACCGGCGCGTTCCCGCTGCATGGTTACGTGGTCGTGCTGGAGCGCGAAGCGATGAAGCAATCGGTCGCCCTGCTCGACGCCGCGGCGATGAAGCAGGCCATCGACGCGACGGGCCGGGTCGCGCTGTACATCAATTTCGATGTCGACAAGGCCACCCTGCGCCCCGACGCCCAGCCGACGATCGCCGAGATCGAGAAACTGCTGGCCGCCGACCCCGCGCTGAAGCTGTCGATCGAAGGCCACACCGACAACACCGGCGCGCCGGCGCACAACCAGACACTGTCCGCCGCCCGCGCGCGCAGCGTGCTCGGCGCCCTGGTCGGCCTCGGCATCGATCCGGCGCGGCTGCAGTCGAAGGGTTTCGGTCAGGACAAACCGCTCGCCGACAACGCCACCGAGGACGGGCGGGCGAAGAATCGCCGGGTGGAGTTGGTGAAGATCTGACGCGGGCGCGCCCCGGACCGCCATCGCGGCTTGCCCGATCGCATCGAACGAGGATCGAAACGATTCCGTTCATCGCGATCCGATGCGGAACGATCATGATGGCTGACATCGTGCCGACTGACATCGTGCCGACTGACATCGTGGCTGCGGACATCGTGACGGCGGGCCGGGCCCGCCCACATCGGTTAACCTAGGCTCTCCGCAAGCACATCACCGCCATGCCCTCCTTCGATATCGTCTCCGAAGTCGACGTCCACGAATTGACCAACGCGGTCGATCAGGCCAACCGCGAACTGTCCAACCGCTTCGATTTCAAGAACATCGACGCGAAATTCGTCCTCGACGACAAGCTCGTCACCCAGTCGGCGCCCAGCGAATTCCAGTTGCAGCAGATGACCGAGATCCTGCGCGCGCGGTTGATCGCCCGCAGCATCGACGCCCGTTGTCTCGACTTCGGCGAGATCGAGACCAACCTCGCCGGCGCCCGCCAGAAGATCACGGTCAAGCAGGGCATCGAGCGCGAACTGGCGAAGAAGATCCAGGGCGCGATCAAGGACGCCAAGCTCAAGGTCGAGGCGCAGATCAACGGCGACAAGCTGCGCGTCACCGGCAAGAAGCGCGACGACCTGCAGGCCGCCATCGCCCTGCTGCGCGGCCAGACCTTCGAGCGGCCGCTGCAGTTCGACAACTTCCGCGATTGATCCGGTCGTGAACCGCGCACCGGACGGCGAACCCGCCGAACTCGCCGCCACCCGCCGTTGGCTGGAACGGGCCGTGATCGGGCTGAACCTGTGCCCGTTCGCGAAGGCGGTGTACGTCAAGCAGCAGGTCCGCTTCGTGCTGAGCGACGCCGAGCTCGAAGACGATCTGCTGGAAGAACTGGGCGAAGAACTGCTGCGCCTGCGCGACACGCCCGCGGAGGAGATCGACACCACCCTGCTGGTGCATCCGCGGGTCCTGACCGATTTTCTCGACTACAACGATTTTCTCGACCGCGTCGATGCGCTGATCGAGGCACTGGACCTCGAAGGCGTGCTGCAGGTCGCGAGCTTCCATCCGGACTACCGGTTCGCCGACGCCGAGCCGGACGATCCGGGCAACGGGACCAACCGCGCGCCCCACCCGACCCTGCATCTGATCCGCGAAGCCAGCCTCGACCGCGCCGTCGCCGCGTATCCCGATCCGGACGCGATCGTGCAGCGCAATCTGGAGACGATGGAGAGACTGGGACTGGACGGCTTGAAAACGCTGATCGAAGACGACGCGCGCTGCTCGTAGGAGGGCCTTCAGGCCCGAGCTTTTGGCCTTTGCGCGAAGAACAGCTCGCGGCTGAAGCCGCTCCTGCAAAAACAGAACAACCAAAACTGCAGGCATGCCTTGCAGCACGCACATTCAGCCGCGAGAAGCATGGATGACGCATGTCCGAGCGGCCGATCAGTGGATGCGAATCATGGTCTCGATATCCGGCCGAGCGAGTTCCAGATCTTTCAGGAACAACACGAACCGCTTTGCGTCATGCGCTGCCCGCAAACCGAAACCGGACAGTCCATCGACATGAATCCGCGCCGGAATACCCACATTTCCTCGAAAGCGGACCAATCAACGACGGGAGCCCCGAGTGAACCCCTGATCGAGTGGAACGCCGAATGCAGGTGCAACCGTCTGATGAAGAAACAGCGCATTCTTCTCCCGCGCCAGATCGATCGGCAGTTTCTCGACCATCAGATTCTCGTGAAAAGACACCGGCGGCATCTGCGGGAAACGACGGCCCTTTCCGTCTCACACTATCGAATCAACCCATACGCCTCCGCCAGATCCGCCACGATCCGATGCCCCAGCGCGCGCGTCGCGGCATCGGGTTCGATCAGATCGGGCACCTGGATCGGGGTCATGCCGGCGGCGAGCGCCGCGCGCACGCCGAAGGCCGAATCCTCGAACACCACGCAGCGCGCCGGGTCGACGCCGAGCGCGGCGGCAGCCTTCAGATACCCTTCCGGCGCCGGCTTGGGTTCGATCACGTCGCTGCCGGTGATCACGATCTCGAAATACGACGCGATGTGACTTGTCTCGAGCTTGCGTCGCGCGCGTTCGCGTTGCGTGGATGTCACCACCGCGCGAGGCAGCGCACGCGCCTGCAGATCCGCGAGCACATCGCGCACGTGCGCATGCAGCGGGATGCCGTCCTCGATCCGCTGGTGATATCGGGCGTAGCAGCCTTCGCGCAGGGCCCGCACCTGTGTTTCGCTCATCATGCGCAGCATGAGGGGCACGTAGTCCTTCTCGTGCATGCCGATCATGCGGAACCACAGCGCGTCGTCCACCGCCAACGACAGGTCGCGCGCGGCCTCGCGCCAGCAGTCGATGATCGCGCGCTCGCTGTCGAGCATCAGACCATCCATGTCGAACAGGACGGCATCCGGGACGAACGGCACCGGGCTCATTCCCGGGCGGCTCCCGCGAACACCTGCGCCCGATCCCCATCATCGAGGATCCGCCACTGCCCTTCCGGCAGATCGCCCAGCGTCAATCCGCCGACCTGCGGGCGGTGCAGCGCTTCGACGTGATTCCCGACCGCCGCGAACATCCGTCGGACCTGGTGATAGCGCCCCTCGTGGAGCGTGAGCCGCGCGCGCTGCGGCCCCAGCACGTCGAGTTCCACCGGCAGCAGCGGCTTGGTTTCCGATTCCAGCATCAACGTGCCACTGGCAAAGATCACGGTTTCGTCGCCGGCCAGCGGCCGCGCCAGCGTCGCTTCGTACACTTTCGGAACGTGCGACTTCGGGGAGATGATCCGGTGCAGCAGCGCCCCGTCGTCGGTCATCAGCAGCAGACCGCTGGTCTCGCGATCAAGCCGCCCCACCGTCGACAGCACCGGATCGCGCAGCCGGAACCGCGGCGGCAGCAGGTCGTGGATCAAGCGGCCCTGGTCCTTGGTCGAGCAGGTGACGCCGGCCGGTTTGTGCAGCATCAGCAACAGGCCCGGCGCGGGATCGAGCGGTTCGCCGTCGATGCGCACGTCCTCGTGCCGCGCATGCACGCCAAGCTCGTCGTCGGCATACAGCACGTCGCCATCTGCGCCGGTGATGCGGCCTTCGCGGAACAGCGCGGTCACCTGCTTGCGGCTGCCATAGCCGAGATTGGCGATCAGTCTGAGCAGTTTCACGTTTTCGTCGCCTCGATCACCTTGAATCCGTTGCCCTGCGCCACCGTCCGCACCGAGGCGAATCGCGCATCGAGCGTCTGTTCGTAGGGCAGATGCCGATTGGCGACCAGCCACAGACGTCCGTGCGGCAGCAGCGCCTCGGCCGCCGCCGCGATGAACGCGCGACCGATGTCCGGACGATCCGCGCGCCCCTGCGCATGGAACGGCGGATTGGTCACGATGACGTCGTAACGCTGCGGCAATCCCGTGGCGACATCGTGCCAGTGGACACCGAGCGGAACGCGTCCGGCACATGCGGCGAGATTGCGTTCCGCCAGCGCGAGCGCGCGGGCTTCGGCCTCGTACAGATCGAGCGCGACGATGCCGGGGCAGCGCTGCAGCAATTCGACCGCGAGATAGCCGTAGCCGCAGCCGAGATCCGCGGCGCGACCGCGCAGATCCCCCGGCAGGTGCGCGGCCAGCAGCGCCGATGCGGCATCGATGCGATCCCAGGCGAACACGCCGGGACGGCTGAGGAAGCGGCCGTCGAGAATCGGGCGCGGCGCATCCAGCGCGCGCCAAGCATCGCAGAGCGCCGCATCGACGCGCGCGGGATCGATCCGTGTCCAGAACACGCGGCAATGATGCTTCGACAGGCGGCCGGACAGGCCCGCCAGCGCCTGGAGATCGGCCTCGCCGGATTTCGCGCCTTCATCGTTGGCCATGCACGCGACCACGACGCCCCCGGGTGCGCACTGCGCGACTGCGCGCGCCAGCAGCGCACGCGCTTCGTCGCGCTGGCGCGGGGGCAGCACCAGTACCTGCGGATGGCGCGTGTCGTCGTCGGAAACCGCCGCGTCGCGCACGGTCCAGCCGGAACGCATCAGCGCATCGGCCTCGGGCTTGAAACTCTGCTCGCAGATCAACCCCGGACGCGCGGCCTCGCGCAGCGGCCAGCCGTCGCGGGCGCGCAGGAACAGGACACCACCCGGAGTCTCATCCGGCGCCGGCCACGTCAGATCGCCCGTCGCGAACGGCAGCAGCAGGACTTCGAGGGCGGCATCGCCGCGATCAGCGGCCACGGCGACAGGGGTGTTGGCGGGACATCCGCGGATTGTAAAGCGGCGGCGTGTGAGGTTTCGCGCCCGGCTGCGAATCATGTGAGCATCCCCGCCACACGACCACCCGCCCGTGATCGCCACCGACCTCCCGATGGACACCCACCGCACCCGGTTCGCCGCCCTGCTCGACGCGCATCGAGGCATCGTCTTCAAGGTCGCGAACGCCTATTGCCGGCAGTCCGAGGACCGCCAGGATCTGGCGCAGGAGATCGCGGCCCAGGCGTGGCGCGCGTTCCCGGGGTACGACACGGCACGACCGTTTCCGACCTGGCTGTATCGCATCGCCCTGAACGTCGCGATCTCGCATCTGCGCAACGCCAGCGGCCGCGGCGCGACCGAATCGCTGGACGAGCGCCACGAAACGCAGCCGGGATTCCTCGACGACGACACGTCCGCGCGCCACGAACAGGATGAGCGCCTGCGGATGCTGTACGCGGTGATCGATCGACAACCGCCGCTGGATCGCGCGCTGTTGCTGCTGTGGCTGGACGAACGCAGCCAGCGCGAGATCGCCGAGATCCTGGGCCTCAGCGAAAGCAACGTCTCGACCAAGCTCAACCGGCTCAAACAACGCATCCGCGAACAACTCGCGGGTGCCGGACTTCCCTGACCTCCCCCACGAGGCGCATACGATGATGGACACGACCATGGAACTCGACGAACTCAAACACATCTGGAAGACGCTCGACGCACGCCTGACGCTGCAGAACAGGATCCAGCTCGAAGCGCTGCACGAACGCAAGGTCGGCAGGATCCGCTCCCGCCTGCGCCCGCTGTTCTGGGGACAGATCATCCAGATCCTGTTCGGCATCTGGATGATCCTGATCGGCGTCGATGTCTGGGCCTCTCACCGCGATGCCGCGCACCTGCTGATCGCCGGCCTGACCATCCATGCCTACGGCGTCGCCACGATCATCGCGGCCGGCATCGTCTGTGGCGGCATCGCCCGCATCGACCACGCCGCGCCGGTCCTCGAACTCCAGCACAGACTGGCACGACTGCGCCGGGCCTATCTCATCGGGGGCATGTGCGTGGGCCTGCCGTGGTGGGTGATGTGGGTGCCTTTCATCATGACGCTGGCGATGTCGGCGACCGGCATCGACATCTACGCCATCGCGCAGGCCACGTCGCCGCTGGCGAACTGGCTGAACATCGGCATCGTCGTCGGCGTGCTCGGCCTGTTCGGCACCTGGGTCTTCCATCGCTGGTCGCGCCGCCCGGAACGCGCGGCGCTGGGCAGAAAGCTCGACGACGCCGCGGCCGGCGGCAGCCTGCGCCGGGCGCAGGCGGAGCTGGATGCGCTGAAGCGCTACGCGGAGGAGTGAACGAGCATCGCACCGCGCCGCTCGTCGGCGCGGTGCGAATCCATCTTGCGGAAATACTTTGCGATGCGGTAGGTTTTTCTCGCGAGGAATTTTGTGGCGCTTCTTGTAGAAGTGCGGTTTTGTCTGTGACGAACCACGGAATCGTTCCGTTGCAACGCCAGAATTCCTCGGCCACGTTCCGATATAGGACGATGGCGCCCTGTCGAGTAACTCGCGGGCCCCGGACTGTTCCTGCTAACCAGGACGCCGGACCGGCTTTCGCCACTCGACAGGAAGATCACCATGACCTCATCTCGCAAGGCGCGGGAACGCGCATTCCATGCGCAGCAGGGATACTGCTGCTACTGCGGCTATCCGATGGCCGAATCCGCAGAAAAAATCGATGAATTCGCTCGTCGAAACCGGTTGAAGAAACGCGGCGCATATCGATTGCTCGCGACCGCGGAGCATTTGCGGGCGCGCCGTGACGGAGGCACGGATTCGGCCGAAAACATCGCCGCCGCGCACGCATACTGCAACCGTCTCCGACATGGCAGGAAATGCGCGCCACCGCCGGACAAATACCGTGAATTCGTGCAACGTCGATGCGCGAAGGGGGGCTGGCATGCGCCCGGAGTGTTGCGCATGCCGAAACGATTGCCGCCGCTCACGCTGTGAGCGGCGGCACCCTCAGGCATCCAACTCACGCAACACCAGCGACGGTGGCGCATCGAGCACGCGGCGGGTCGCGAACAGGCCCGCCGCGAGCGCCGCGAACGTGCCGAGTCCGGCGCCGGCCGCGGCCATCGCCCAATCGATCTTCCACGGCAGATCGAACACCTGCACGGCCACGACACCGGCGAGCACGCTCGCCGCGACCGCGGCGACCAGCCCGGACAGCAGACCGATCGCCGCGAACTCCGACGCCTGCGCCAACCGCAACTGGCCACGGCTGCCGCCCAGCGCGCGCATCACGCCGCCCTCGCGCAGGCGCTCGTCCTGGCTCGCGCTCACCGCGGCCATCAGCACCAGCACGCCGGCCGCGAGCGAGAACCAGAACACCACCTGCACCACCATCGCCACCTGATCGCCGATGCTCTTGACCTGGGTGAGGATGGCATCGACGTCGATCACCGACAGGTTCGGGAACCGCGACACCAGGCCCGCGGTGAAGCGCGTCGCTTCCGGCGGCACCCGCACCGCGGTGATGTAGCTCGCGGGATAGTCGTCGAGCGCGCCGGGCGAAGCGATCACGAAGAAGTTCGGCCGGAAACTTTCCCATTCCACCGTGCGCAGGCTGGTGATAGTCGCCTCGAAGCGCTGGCCGGCGATGTCGAAGACGACGCGATCACCGAGCTTCCAGCCGAGGGCGACGGCGAAATCCTGTTCCACCGACAATTCCGGCCGCGCCAACCGCTTCGGCGGCCACAGCTTGCCGGCGACGATCTTGTTGTCGTCGCCGACGCCATCGGCCATCGACAGATTGAACTCGCGCTCGGCGAGACGGCGCGCGCGGTCTCCGTTGGCGGCGTAATCGTTGCCGGTCACGGCCTTGCCGTTGTGCTCGACCAGACGCCCGCGGATCATCGGGAACAACGCCGGTGGCGCCAGCCCCTGCTCCGCGATGTAGCCGCGCACGCCCTCCATCTGGTCGGGCTGCACGTTGATGATGAAGCGGTTCGGCGCGTCCGCGGACAACGACAACCGCCAGCGGTCGAGCAGATCGGTGCGCACGAAGGTCAACAGCAGCAGCGCCATCAGTCCGAGGCCGAGCGCCGACACCTGGGCGATGCTGGTGCCGGCGCGACGACTGACGTTCGCCAGTCCATAGCGCAGGCTCCCGCGCAGCCGCGAACGCAGGCGGCGCACGAGCAGGATCAGCCCGAACGCGATCGACGCCAGCGCCGCGAGCGTGAGCGCGATGCCCGCGAGCATCGTCAATCCGAGGGTCGCCGAACCCGCCTGCCACCACAGCAGCGCGGCCAGTCCGGCGAAACCGGCGAACGCGACCAGCCAGGCGCTCGGCTCGGCGGCATCGAGATCGCGCCGCAGCACGCGCAACGCCGGCACCCGGCGCAGCGCCAGCACCGGCGGCGCGCCGAACGCGATCAGCACCACCAGTCCCACGCCGAGTCCCTGCAGCGCAGGCCACACGCCCGCGGGCGGGATCTCCACCTTCAGCTCGGCGGCGAGCCACGCGCCGACCGCCCATTGCAGGGCGAACGCGATGGCGATGCCGATCAGACTCGCCAGCACGCCCAGGATCAGCAGCTCGCCGATGTGGATCGCGACCAGGGTCCGCTGGCTGGCGCCGAGGCAACGCATCACCGCCGCGCCGGACAGATGGCGTTCGCTGTGCCGGCGCGCGGCCATCGCCACCGCCACCGCCGCCAGCACCACCGACACCAGCGCGGCCAGCCCGAGGAAGCGCCCGGCGCGATCGAGCGCGGAACGGATCTCGGGACGCGCATCGGCGATGGTTTCGAGCCGCTGTCCGCGGGCGAGCGCGGCGCGCGCGGTCTTCGCGAAACCTTCGACCGCCGCGGCCTCGCCGGCGACGACGAGCTTGTAGGTCGCACGGCTGCCGGGCTGGATCAATCCGGTCGCCGGCAGATCCTGCATCGCGAGAAACACCTTCGGCGCGACGTTGAAGTAATCGATGGCGCCGTCGGGTTCCTGCAGCACCAGCGCGGCCAGGCGCAGTTCGACGCTGCCGATGCCGATGCGATCACCGGGCTTCGCGCCCAGCGCGTCGGCGCCGGCGCGGCTCAACCAGACGGTGCCGGGCGCAGGCGCGCCGTCGACGTTGCGCTCACCCTTCGCATCGGCGATGCGGAACTGCCCGCGCAGCGGAAACCCTTCGCCGAGCGCGCGGAGTTCACCGAGTTTCAACTGCGCGGTGTCGCCGCGGCCCAGGCGGATCATCGTCGGCAGCTCGACGGTCTCGGTGCGACGCAGTGCGTCCGTCCGCGCCGCATCGCGGATCTTTCCGGCGATGGGCGCGTCGCCGCGCACCACCGCATCGCCGCCGAGCAGACGATTGGCCTCGATCGCCAGCGCGCGACCCGCGCGATCGGTGACGAAACCCACCGCCGACACCGCGACCACCGCCAGCACCACCGCGGCGATCAGGATGCGGATGTCGCCGGCGGCGAGATCGCGGCGCAACTGGCGCCACGCGAGCGAGAATAGTCTCATGCCGACACCAGCCGTCCGCCATCCAGCCGCAGCGCGCGATCGCAGCGCACGGCCAGATGGTCGTCGTGCGTCACCAGCACCAGCGTGGTGCCGGCATCGGCGTTCAGACCGAACAGCAGTTCGATGATCGCCTGCCCGGTGCGGGTGTCGAGATTGCCGGTGGGTTCGTCCGCGAACAGCAGCGCCGGTCGGGTCACGAACGCGCGCGCCAGCGCCACGCGCTGCTGCTCGCCGCCGGACAACTGCCGCGGATAGTGATCAAGGCGTTCGGCCAGACCGACCTTGCCCAGGATCTCCCGCGCCGGCCCTTCGATATCGGCATCGCCGCGCAGCTCCAGCGGCAGCATCACGTTTTCCAGCGCGGTCAGGGACGGCAGCAACTGGAAACTCTGGAACACGAACCCGACCTTCTCGCCGCGGACCCGGGCGCGCCCGTCCTCGTCGAGGGTCGACAGCGGGGCACCGTCGAGCAGGACCCGGCCCTCGGTGGGCGTGTCGAGCCCGGCCATCAGTGCCAGCAGCGTGCTCTTGCCCGACCCCGAGGCCCCGACCACCGCGATCCGCTCGCCCCGGGCGATGCGGAAACCGACGCCATCGAGAATGGTCAGCTCCCCGGTGGGCAGACGCACCCGCTTGCCGAGGTTTTCGACGGTCAACGCCGGCGGCGTCGACGCGGACAGCGCGGCACCGGCGGATTCGCCGGCGGCGGAGGATTCGGCCAGATTCAGGGTCATGGAGGGTGGTCGATGGGGGAGGCGAATGGTCGATATTGGGCGAAGCGGGGGCGAACGCAAGGCGGGGGGGACCCAACTGATGGCAGGTACGGGCTGAGCTGGGGACCGGATGCGGCGAGCCAATTTCCTTTCGATCAGCCCTGATGAGCACAACGCACTCAGCTTGACGCGGCGAATCAGCGAGGCGTAAATCGTCGGACACAACATCTAAAGGGTTACCCACCCGGGCTCGCATGCAACTTCTTTACCACTATTGCAGCACCGAAACTTTTGTATCAATCGTGACAAACCGCACGATTAGACTTTCATCGCTGACGCTTTCAAACGACAGCCAAGAAGGTCTCGTCATTCTGGACGTTTTGCTTCAGCTTGCGAAAGATGCCGGCCTAGACAAGCTCGATCTCGCAGTGTTCGAAAAACACCTTCAACTTGGTTACGAACTTTTCGATGGGCTTGGATTCTGCCTTTCTGAAGAAGGCGACCTGCTGAGCCAATGGCGTGGCTATGCAGACGATGGGCGCGGCATTTGCATCGGCTTCACAAAGCCGTATCTTGAAAAACTAGGCTCGTCAGCAAAAAATGGTGGCGGCAGAAATTTTTCCCTGAAGCAACTGGTTTACGACAAAACAAGGCAAAGAGAAGTAGCAGAAAGGAATTTTCGCTCAATCAGGGAGCTAATTCGAGAAGGCGCATTCAGATCCTCTCTTGGCAGCCTCCTTCTGCAAAACGATGACGCGGAGAAAGAAAAAATTGCAAGAGCCACGGGCCTTGCAGGGATCGGCATAACGATCGCAATGCTGGATATGTTTGATATCAAGAACCCAGCATTCTCCGAAGAAAAAGAATGGAGATTGATAAGTTTTACCACGAAGGGGAACCTCAAAGAGCCTGAAATAAGATTCAGGGGGAATGGCGATAAAATCGTTCCCTACTCTGAAGTCAAGCTCGAAAATTTAGATGCAGAGCCAATCGGACGAGTTGTCTTGGGCCCAAAACATCAGACACCCATGCATGTGATAGAACAAATCCTTTCGAGCTCAGGATTCAAGGCGGTCGAGGTAACGAGATCAATCGCCACTTACAGATGAGACTGTTGTTGTGATCCCTGCTCAAGAATTGTATACCCCCCTTCACTGCTGGCTTTGCCTTGTGCAGCATCGATCCGACAGAACATGCCCTGCGGTTGACCGGCAACGAACGACGACGGGACGCGCACTCGACGGCCAAGAATGACACGCAACCCATCGACGGCGGCATCGGATGCCGCTCCGGGTAGACTCCCCACAGCCCAAACGTACAACAAAAGATGCGTCTTCCGCTGACCGCCATGCTGCTCGCCGTCCTGTTCGTTCAAGGGGACGCCTCGGCGCAAGCACTGCCCGATGCGCTGCGCGATTTCACGAGCGCTTGCGCCATCCCGCGGCTCGAAGGCAAGGGCACGGACTTCGCGGCGCTCGCCGGCAACTATCGCGAGGCAGGTCCCGGCGAGGAGGCCGGCTCGCGTACGTTCGAGACGACCTTCACCGGCGAGACGCATGTCTTGACGGTGTCCACGAACGGCGCCTGCTCGATCCGGTATTCGGTCCCGGCCGAAACCCCGTTCGGCCAGGAATTCGTCCTCGCGCTCCGGGCGCTGAAAAAGAAGTACTACAACGGCCAGATCGGCCCACCTTCCCTGCCCGGCGCCACGACCGGCTTCACCGCCATCGACATGCGCGGCCCGAACGCCTCCTTCGATGTCGTGTATTCCTACAAGGAGATCGACGGCCTGCGGAACATCTGGGTCTATACGACGCGGCCCAGGTAGGCGGCATTCCGGCGTGCGCCGCACGGGCGGCAAGGGACACGCACGCAAACCCCGCTTCGACCGATTGCTACACTCGACGAGCATGGATGCGACCGGTCGCTCCTTGTCCCCGCCCCTGCCTGCGACTGCCCATGAAACGACGCCCCTGCACGCTGCCATCTCCGTCGCGCAAGTTCGCGGTCGGTTTCCTCTTCACGCTGACGACGATGCTGGGCGCATGCCGTCAGGAGACTCCCGTCACGACCACAGCGGTTGAAACGGCGGCCGCATCCGTACCACGGACAGCGACCACCGCGTCGACGAGGGGCGAGTGTCCTACCGTCGACATCGACGCCTTCGTGACGGCATTCGCCGAAGACCCGGCACTGCAGCGCGCTCACTCGGCCGAGGTCGTGGATACGGCCTACGTCGACTGGAATGCACAGCCCGAACCGGCCGAGGTGATCACCCGGACCCCGCGCCAACACCTGACCTTCCCGGTCATGCCCGGACGGGAAGCGCAGCATCGGGAAGGTCTGGTCTATCGCCGGGTGTCCCTGGAGGGCACGCGCGCGGTGGTGGCGCTCGAAATTCCGGAGACCGATACGCAATTGCTGTACACCTTCGAACGCGATGCCTGCTGGCGGCTGGTGAAAGTGGTCGATCCTGCGTTTACTCCACGATCCGGGGACACGGCGATTGAAACGACGATCGGAAATGGACGTGGATGAACGAAGCAACACATGCTCCGGCAGGTCTCGGCGGATGGCTCTGGCCCATCACATGGGTGGTCGCGGTGTTGCCGGTGTTCTTCACGGCGACGTTCGTGGCGAACCTGCCCATCATCGTCGAATACACCTTGTTCCAGGACAGCGCTGCCTACCCGTTCGACCAACCGTGGGCGCATCGTGAAATCGGACTGCATCTACTGCTGACGCTGGTCTCATGGTGGTGGGCACGACAATGGTTCGCGCGCGCACCGCAACTGCCTCGACAAGCGCCGACATTGCTGCTCGCACTGACCCTCCTCACGGGCTGGTTTGGATGGATCGATCGCCACCAGGACGTTTATCCCCAGCTTGCCGCCGTTTTGCTTGGAATCGCGATCGGAAGCAAGCTTGCCGCACGCTGGTCGATACGTGTGCGCAACACATTCACCGCTGGCCCACATCCCACCTATGCCAGCCGATGGGACGCATCGGTGCCCGGAGGCCCCGTCGACTGGTCGCGCGGGCGCTGGCTCCTGCCCGGCGCACTGCTGTATGCCGTGCTCGGGCTCTGCTCGGAATGGCCGATCTTCGCGGCAGTGGCATCGCACACCATTCCGCCACCGCATCCCTCGGATCCTGCGAACAACGGTTGTGGATTCGGTCTGGCCGTTGTCGGCAGTGGATATTCGATGCACCAGATCCAAGCGCATCGCGAAGCCCTGGCGATTTCCCTCGTTGCCGGCCTGCTGACCATTGGCGCACTGGTCGGTTTGTATCGCGGGGCCAGGTGGACAGGATGGATCATGATCGCGGCACTGGCGATGGCCATGGTGGCGCCCTTCCGCATCACCCTGGGCGACTGGTGCAGCCCGTACGTCGACGGGCCCGACTTCCGAGGAATGTGGTGGGAATGGTGTGCCGCCCTGTTTCTCGTGATCGCAGGCACGGCCTTCCGTCGCTGGCCGGCTGACCCGACACGCACCACGTGATGCAGACATGACCGTGAAAGATCCGATGAACCATCGATCTGGTCCACATGGTCTCGGGGGGCTGCTGTGGTTGTTCGCACTACCGTTGCTGCTTCTACCTCTGCCGGCAACGACCGTCTCACTGTCGTTACTCTGGTTGCTGCCGTCTACCGGATGGCTCCCGGATGTTCCATCGCCGGTGCTGTTGGCCGTTTTCGAAATCGGAATGCTGTTTCTCCTGCTCTCCATCAGCATCGCAGCGGAAGCCTTCTTCCGCCGCTCGCGCCATTTTCCTGCACTGGCTTCGGCACTGCTCCTGACCTGGTGCCTGCTGTCCCCGCTCGACGATCTGGCGGTACGCGAAGGGGCGATCGACCTTCAGACACTGTTGCACGACCTGCTTCAAGACGATGCGCAATGGTTCGTCGCGCTCATCGCATTGGCGTATCTGCGATTCTCGCGACGCGTGCACGACACCTTCGTCGTGCCATCGCGCCCCACTGCACACCGCGATCCTGCCTGCTGGTTGCAGGAGGGCCCGCAGGATTGGAGCGGCGGCGTCTGGCTGATCGTCGGCGCACTGGTGCTCATGCTGCTCTATCACATGATCAGTATTCCGGAGTTCGTCGACGCTTCGATGCTCACGCAGACCGTCTCCGGACGGCCCAACCCTTCTTCGACGACACCTCACGGAACCGCTGCCGCGCTTCTCGCCGGACTCGCGGATGGCGATCTGGCCTACGCGCGATTCGCACGCGCACTGCTGTTGCAGCACACCGCCGGCGCGGCGCTGGCGCTATGGGCCGCACGCCTGTTCGTTCGTCGCTCCCGAAGCATGGGATGGGCGTTCGCGACCAGCGCAGCGCTGATCGCGACATCCGGGCTCACCGCAGCTGAAGCCGACAACATCGGCCTGTACTCGGGCTTGTGTCTGGACTGCGATCCAGCGGAGAACACGTTCCCGCTGAAACTGCTGTTCGCGACGTTGGCGATTGGCGCGTTGGCCCTGCCGGCTGCGCGTCGGAGAGCGCGTCCGATGTCCATCGGGACCGCATCATCACCCTAGTCACTTCGGCAGATACCGCTTGCACGATACAGCCGGCCCGTCGGAACGACGCCTCGACATGCGCGAATGCCGCTTCCAATCGCATGGCATGCAGCATGTCGAGGCGACGGCGCTCGACCTCACTCCACCTTCACATCATCGATCTCGAACGCGTACGCGCCCTGGGGCTGACCCGCGGTGAAGGCGATGCCACGAACACGGGCGAGGTCGGCGCCGGAGAAATCGGCGAGCGCGATGCGGACCTCGGTCCATTCGGGGCCGGCGACGAAGGGGCGCATGCTCGGCAGGGACTGCATCTGACGGCCGGAGAACAGCATCACGTTGTAGCTGCGGCCGTCGCCGCGCACGCGGAAGCTGAGCGTTCGGCGTGCGGAGAAGTCGGCGGGCTGCATCGGCATCGAGGCCGGGAAATACATCGCGCCGGACCACGGGAAGGCGAAGCCGGGTTTGATCTCGCCCGACACCGCGAGCACGCCCCGCTCGCGCTTGAGGCTCGCGACGGACGCGCCGCCGGCCATGGCGTCGGTGGTCTGCATCCAGCCCGCGCCAATCTTCGCCGGCAACAGACCGCTCTGCGCGACGGCGACATCGCCCGCGAAATCGTCGACCAGCGTGCCTGCAGGCAGCGCCTCGCCCACCGGGGCGTCGTTCGCGTCCTGCCGCGGACGGGCGACGGCGTAGCCGTTCTTCCAGACGCCGACGATGCGGCGGGTGGCGAGGATGTCGGTGGTGGGATCGCCCTCGACCAGCAGCAGATCGGCGCGCAGGCCCGGCGCGATGCGGCCGCGGTCGGCGAGCCGGAAGCGACGCGCGGGCACCGAAGTCGCGGCGGCGAGGGCCTCGGCCGGCGTCAATCCGGCGCGCACCAGCAGTTCGAGTTCGCCGTGCATGCTCGCGCCATGCGCGGTGCCCGGGTTGCCGGCATCGGTGCCGGCGAGGATGTCGACGCCCGCGTCATGCAGCGCGCGGACGTTGGCGAGCGCGTCGTCGCGGATCGCCGGCGCGGGGGCACCACTGCCGAAGGTCGCCTTCAGGGCATCGGCCTGCGCGGGCGCGAGCCACGGCCGCAGACGCGCATCCTCGCCGAGCGCGCGACCTTCGCCGGTGCGCGACATCGAGGCGAGCACCGACAGCGTCGGAATGACGAAGGCCTTGTGTCGCTTCGCCGCGCTCACGAATCCGGCGTCGCCCGGTTCGCCGAACATGTGGACGAGGCCATCGGCGCCGGCGTCGATCGCGGCGCGGCCGTCGCGCAGGCGCGAGACGTGCACCACCGCGAGCCGGTCGGCCCCGTGCGCGGCGGCGATCGCGGTCCGCGCCTGCGCATGCGTGATCGTCGGTATGCGCAGGGTCTCGCTGTGCGCGCTCATGTCTTCGAGGATGATCTTGATGTAGTCGGACCCCTCCGCGATGCGCTCGGCGACGAACGCAGCGGCATCGCCGTCGGTCGTCAGCGTCGGCACCTTCATGCCGTACTGGGTGCCGTGACCGCCGGGCGCGGTGACCGCGGCGCCCGCGCTCCACAGATCGGCCTGATCACTGCGCGTCAGCGCAGCGCGCTGCGTTTTCAATGCCGGCAGACGGGTACGGTCGCCCAGCATGTCCAGTTCCGTGGTGACGCCGAAGCGCAGGGCGTCGCGCTGCGCGTCGCCCCAGCTGTGGGCGTGGCTGTCGATCAGGCCGGGCAGCAGGGTCTTGCCGCGACCGTCGATCGCCGCGACGCCCTCCGGCGCCTTCACGGTCGCGCCGACCGCGACGATCCGGCCGTCGCGCACCAACACCTGCAGGTCGGGCCGCGCACGGACGCCGTCGAAGACACGGACATCGCGGATGAGCACGTCGTTGGCGGGATCGTTGTCGGCGGCGGGCGATGCGGCGGGCGACTCGCCGGAGATCGCGACGAAGACGGCGATGGCGATCGCGACGACGGCGCCGGTACGGCGCGGTCGGCGGCGGAGGGCGGAAACGGGGGACATGACGGACTCCTGGGCAATGGTGCAACGGGTGTGGAGGGACAAGACGCCGCCGAGCCGCGCTTGTGACGCGCGACGGAACGTCTTCGGGACGGGGGGACGCCGGGTCGTCAGGACCCGGGCGGGCGGATCGATGGGGGCGGACCGGTCGGGCTCACAGCCAGCCCTTCTGGCGCGCGAGGCGGTAGGCCTCGATGCGGTTGCCGACGCCGAGCTTGCCGATGGCTTCGGACAGATAGTTGCGGACGGTGCCCTGGGAAAGGTTCAGCTGACCGGCGATCTCGCCCGCGGACAGGCCCTCGCCGGCGAGCCGCAGCACCTGGCGCTCGCGATCGTTCAGCGGGTCCTGCTCGGACCATGCTTCCAGCGCGAGTTGAGGATCGATCGCGCGACCGCCGCGATGCACCTTGCGCAGCGCTTCGGCCAGTTCCTCGGCCGGCGCGTCCTTGAGCAGATAGCCGCAGACGCCGGCATCCAGCGCGCGGCGCAGGAAACCCGCGCGGGCGAAGGTGGTCACGATCACGACCTTCGTCGGCATCTCGTGGCGCTGGATGCGCTGCGCCAGTTCGAGGCCGCTGAGGCCGGGCATCTCGATGTCGGTCACCAGCAGATCGGGCTTGAGCCGCTGCAGTTCGCGCCAGGCGGTTTCGCCGTCGGGCGCGGCGCCGAGCACCTCGATGTCGGTCTCCAGCGACAGCAAGGCGGTCAGCGCGCCGCGCACCATCGCCTGATCTTCGGCGAGCAGGACGCGGATCATGCGCGGACCGCCTGCGTGGCGTCGGCCGCGGGCATCGCCAGCGGCAGCCGCGCTTCGATCCGGGTGCCTTCGCCCTTGCGCGCGTCGACCTTCAGACGACCACCGAGCGCTTCGACGCGCTCGCGCATGCCGGTCAGGCCGTTGCCCGGCACCAGCGCACCGCCGCGACCGTCGTCGGACACGCGCAACACGGCTTCGCCCCATTCCAGCACGAGCTCCACCCGCGCCGTGCGCGCACGCGCATGGCGCTGCAGATTGGTGATCGCTTCGCGCAGGGTCAGCGCGAGCGCGCTTTCCACCGCGGGCGACAGCACACCTCCGTCGAGCACGCCGCGCGCGATCGCGGTGTCGAAGGCGATGTCGTCGCTGTCCAGCAGCAGTCGCGCCGAGACCAGTTCGGCGGCGAAACCCGCGGCGCGGATGCCGGTGACCGCGGTCCGCACCTGCGCGAGCGCGTCGCGCGCCACCCGGCTGACCTCGGCGATCTCGCGCTGCGCGGCCTCGCGGGCTTCGGGCGAATCGCCGCGCTGCAGCAGCTTCGCGGCGAGGTCGCTCTTCAGCGCCACCAGCGACAGCGTGTGACCGAGCAGATCGTGCAGATCGCGGCCGATGCGTTCGCGCTCGGCCACGGTGGCGAGCCGCCGCACTTCGCCGTGGGACAGTTTCAGCTCGGCGCGCTTGCGGGTGCTTTCCATGAACTGGTGATTGCCGAAGAACACGCCGACCGACACCAGCAGGGTGATCAGGAACACGAACGGCGGATAGTCCAGCAGCAGGGTTTCGACGAGCAGCGCGAGCAGCGCCGCCGACGCCCAGGCCAGACCGCGCCGCATCGATCGGCCGGTATTGGCGGCGAAGCCGACGGCGTAGATGGTGTAGGTGTTGGCGAAGGGATTGAACGGCAACAACGCGCAGCCGATCGCGATGATCCCGGACATGCACAGCGCCCTGACCACGCCTTCGCGCCGATAGGCCATGAAATACAGGGGCAGGAACACGGCGATCGAAAGCAGCGTGGGCCACAGCATCCTGTCGAGCGGGCCGATCCAGCCGCCGCGGGCATCGCCCACCCACGACAGCACCACCGGCATGAACAGGAAGGTGAGATAACCGAGACCGAAGAACGGCATCCAGCCCAGGCCGAGCGCATCCGGAATCAAGCGGGCGCGCCAGCGCAGCAACAGGCGCATCAGGGGCGACGACAGGAGGCGGGACATGGGCGACTCGCGGGTGAGGAAAGATTCGGCGACGCGTCGCGTCGGCGGCAAGGGTAACGCATCGCTCAACCGTGCCCGAGCCGGCGGCGCGCCAGCGCGAAGCACAGGAACGTCACGCCGGCCAGCACGGCCAGATGCAACCATGCCCGGCCGCCATCGTCCATGCCGATCACCTTCAGCGCGAGCTGCGCGTGGTGATAGGACGGCCACACCGGCGCCGCGGCGGCGATCCACGACGGCAGCATCCGCAACGGCAGCCACAGGCCGGACAGGAACGCCATCGGCAGGAACAGCATGTTGACCACCGCCGGTGCGCCCTGACCGCCGACCAGCGTCCCGATGTACAGACCGAGCGCACAGGCCGGCAGCACGCCGAGCGTCTGCACGGCCCACAGCGTCACCCATTGCGACGGCTCCAGGCGCACGCCGCCGACGGTCGCGGCCAGCACCGCCAACAGCAGGGCGATGGTGCCGCCGAACAGCATCGCCATCACCATCTTCGCGAACAGATACGCGCCTGGCGGCATCGGCAACGCGCGCTTGTAGATCAGGAAGCCCTGCTCGCGCTCGAGCGCGACGGTCACGCCGAAGCCGAACAGCCCGGCGCCCATGACCCCGAACACGCCATAGGTCGCCAGCAGATAGCGCGCGGCGTCGCCCGAGGATTTGTTGAGCAGCACGCCGAACAGCAGATAGAAGAGGATCGGGAACAACAGCGTCGGCAGCGCGTACGAGGGCGTGCGCAGCAGGCGCAGGGATTCGTACTTCGCTTCCAGCAGATAGCTGCGCAGCACCGGATGCGCGGCGGCGAGGTCGGTCGTGTTCATGCGGCTTCCTTCGCGGCGTGATCGTCGCGTTCGCGGGTGATTTCGAGAAAGGCTTCGGCCAGACCGGCGCGGCGCACTTCGAGATCGCTCAGCGCGGCGTCCTCGGCGAGCAGCCGGCGGAGCACGGCTTCGGCGTCGTCGGCCAGCACTTCGATGCGGGCGCGATCGCGCACCGCGCTGCGCACGCCGGGCCAGGTGCCGATGGCGGCGACGTCCAGCGCCGACTGACAGCCGATGCGGCGCTGCGACACCAGCGCCCGGATCGCCTGCAGCGGCCCTTCCGCGGCGACGCGACCGCGATCGAGCACGACCACCCGGTCGGCGAGCGCCTCGGCTTCTTCCAGATAGTGCGTGGTCAACAGCACGCCCGTGCCGCCGGCGACCAGCGTGCGGATCGTGGCCCACATCCGCTGGCGGGCGTCGATGTCCAGGCCGGTGGTCGGCTCGTCCAGGAACAGCACCTCGGGATCGCCGCAGATCGCCAGCGCGAACTGCACCCGCCGCTGCTGGCCGCCGGAGAGCCGGTCGTAACGGCGATCGAGCAGTTCCTCCAGACCCGCCATCGCGACGCAGTCAGCCACGCTGCGCGGCCGGGGGTAGTAGCTGCGGGTGAGGTCGAGCAGTTCGCCGACACGGATGTTGTCGGGGATGCCGGCGGACTGCAGCATCACGCCGGTGCGACGGCGCGCGGCCATCGTGCCCGGCGCCTGTCCGAGCAGCGCGGCGTCGCCGGCATCGGCGGCGCGCAGGCCCAGCATCAGCGCGACCGCGGTCGATTTGCCGGCACCGTTGGCGCCGAGCACGGCCAGGACTTCGCCGCGGTGCAGCGACAGATCGATGCCGTCCAGCGCGGTCGTGGCGCCGTAACGCTTGCGGATGCCGCGCAGTTGCGCGAGCGGGGTGGGGAGCGTTGTCATGGCGGGCTTCCGGGGGGACTGCGGCCAGACTAGGCCCGGCTCCGGGCCGGCGGCAGTCGGAAACGTCAGCCGTCGGCCATGACAATCGTCAGCTGACGGGCCGCCCCCCAGGCATTACTCTTGTGCCGGGTCGCCCCCGCCCCCGGCACCGGCGCCCCATCCCCCCTGCGGAAACGAAACGGAAATGGAGTCCGGCCAATCGGCGGTTCCGCGCATTCCGGACACCCTCCGCGGTCCCGCACGTCCCGGAACGCCATGAATACCAACGCCGATCTGCTCAAGGAACTCCGCATCGACCGCAATGCCGCCGCCGAACCGCCGCCGTCCAGGCGCGGATTGTGGCTGGGTCTGCTCGCCGCCGCGGTCGTGGCCGGGCTCGGCATCGGCGGCTGGACGCTGTTCGGCGGCGAAAAGGGCATCGAGGTGGGCACCGCCACCGCTGCGCCGATCGCCGTCTCCAGCGGTGGCGCGGCCTCGGTGCTGGACGCGACCGGCTATGTCGTGGCCCGCCGCACCGCCACCGTCTCGGCCAAGATCACCGGCAAGGTGCGCGAAGTGCTGATCGAGGAAGGCATGCGGGTGGAGGCCGGCCAGATCATGGCCACGCTCGATCCGATCGACGCCGACTCCAACCGCGCCCTCGCCCAATCGCAGTTGGAAGCCGCACGCAGCCAGGTCGGCAGCGTCCAGGCGCAGCTGAAGGAAGCCGAAGCCAATGCCGCGCGACTCGGCCAGCTGGTCGGCCAGAAACTGGTCTCGCGCCAGCAATACGACCAGGCCGTGGCCGTGCGCGATTCGCTCCGCGCGCAACTCGTCACCGCGCAGCGCAACGCGCAGGTGTCCTCGGACTCGCTGCGCATCGCCGACATCGGTGTCGACAACACCGTGGTCCGCGCACCGTTCGCGGGCGTGATCATCGCCAAGGCCGCGCAGCCGGGCGAGATCGTTTCGCCGCTGTCCGCCGGCGGCGGCTTCACCCGCACCGGCATCGGCACCATCGTCGACATGGATTCGCTGGAAGTCGAGGTCGACGTCAACGAGGCCTACATCGGCAAGGTCCAGCCGAAGATGCCGGTGGAAGCCACGCTCAACGCGTATCCGGACTGGAAGATCCCGGCCGAGGTGATCGCGATCATTCCCACCGCCGACCGCGGCAAGGCCACGGTCAAGGTGCGCATCGCGCTCAAGCAGCGCGATGGACGGATCGTCCCCGACATGGGCGTGCGGGTCAGCTTCCTTGAGCTGAATCAGGACAAGGGCGCCGCCGTGGCGGCGCCGAAACCGGTCGGCGTGCTGGTGCCGACCGATGCCATCGCCCAGCGCGCGGTCGACGGCAAGGACAGCGATGTGGTCTTCGTCGTCGCCGACGGCAAGGTCGCGCTGACCCCGGTCCAGACCGGCGAGGTCCGCGGCGACCAGCGCGTGGTGCTGTCCGGACTGGCGCCCGGCGATACCGTCGTGACCGCCCCGCCGGCCGACCTGCAGGATGGCGCCGCCGTCCGCGAGAAGACCACCGAATAGTCCACATCGCCAATCCGCACCGCGCCCGCCCGGGTCCCCCACCGCCCTGGCCGCACCGCGCCATCGAACCACGTTCCCCCGAAACCCTGTCGAGAGATCCGCCCATGTCCGCACTGATCAGCATTCGCGACGTCACCAAGACCTACACCCGCGGCAAACAGCAGGTGGAAGTCCTGCACGGCATCAACCTCGAAATCCCCAAGGGCGACTTCGTCGCGCTGATGGGTCCCTCGGGTTCGGGCAAGACCACCCTGCTGAACCTGATCGGCGGGCTCGACCAGCCCAGCCGCGGCCAGATCAGCATCGACGGCAAGAACATCGAACGCCTGTCGGCCGGCGAGCTGGCCAAGTGGCGCGCGGCCAACGTCGGTTTCGTGTTCCAGTTCTACAACCTGATGCCGGTGCTGACCGCGCAGGCGAACGTCGAACTGCCGCTGCTGCTGACCCGGCTCAACGCCGCCCAGCGCAAGCGCAACGCGGAAGTCGCGCTGCAGGTGGTCGGCCTGGCCGACCGCGCGAAGCACAAGCCGCGCGAACTCTCCGGCGGCCAGGAACAGCGCGTCGCCATCGCCCGCGCCATCGTCTCCGATCCGACCCTGCTGGTCTGCGACGAACCCACCGGCGACCTCGACCGCAAGACCGCGGACGAGATCCTCACCCTGCTGCAGACCCTCAATCGCGAACAGGGCAAGACCATCGTGATGGTCACGCATGATCCGCTCGCCGCGGAATACGCCAAGCGCACCCTGCATCTGGACAAGGGCAAGCTCATCGAACAGGCCGAGCACGCGTCGGCCTGAGCCGACGCCGGGAGAACGCCATGACCAAGACCGGATTCGTCCTCGCCAACCTGTTCCGCAAGAAGACCCGCACCACGTTGACCCTGCTGTCGATCGTGCTGGCCTTCGTGCTGTTCGGGCTCCTGCAGGCGGTGAACGTGCTGTTCAACGCCGGCGCCGATTTCCTCGGCGCCACCCGCCTCATCACCCAGGCCCGGGTGTCCTTCACCCAGCCGCTGCCGATGCGCATGCGCCCCGAGATCGAGCGCGTGTCGGGCGTCGAAGCGGTGACCCAGTCGCAGTGGTTCGGCGGCGTGTGGCAGGAGAACACCCCGCTGATCGCGCTCGCGGTCGACCCCCTGCGCTTCCATCAGGTCTATCCGGAATGGGAGATGCCGGAAGCGCAGTGGAAGAAGTTCGGCGAGACCCGCACGGCGATGGTCGCCGGCCGTCTGCTCGCCAACCAGTACGGCTGGAAGGTCGGGCAGAAGATCCCGATCAGCTCCAACATCTTCCCGCAGAAGAACGGCAGCAAGGATTGGGCCTTCGATCTGGTCGGCATCGTCGACGGCAAGGACGAGGAGTGGAAGAAACAGGCCAACCAGGTCTGGATCCACCACGACTACTTCGTCGAGAACAACCAGTTCGGCGCCGCCGGCGCCGGCATCTATCTGATCAAGCTGAAGAATCCCGACGACGCGCAGAAGGTCGCACGGACCATCGACACGATGTTCGAGAACTCCCCCGACGAGACCAAGACCCAGACCGAGAAGGACTGGAACCTCGGTTTCGCCAAGCAGTTCGGCGATATCGGTCTGATCGTGCGCTGGATCCTGTTCGCGGTGTTCTTCACCCTGCTGATGGTGGTCGGCAACACCATGGCCCAGAGCATGCGCGAGCGCATCCCGGAAATGGCGGTGCTGAAGACGCTCGGCTTCTCCGATACCAGCGTGCTCGGGTTCGTGCTGGCCGAAACCGTGGCCCTGTGCGCGATCGGCGGTCTGGTCGGACTGGGTCTGGCCACGCTCGCGGGCTGGCTGATCCAGCAGTCCATCGGCGCGCAGTTCCCGCTCGACGTCGACTGGCGGGTGTGGTCGGCCGGCGCGGGTGCCATCGTCCTGCTCAGCCTCGCCGTCGGTCTGCTGCCCGCGCTGCGCGCGAAGCGGCTAAAGATCGTCGACGCCCTCGCTGGCCGCTAACCGTCTTTTCAGGAGATTTCCCATGCTCTCGCAGATCATCGCCGTCACCGGCGTCAACCTGAAAAGCATCCCGCAGCGGCTCGGTCCGTCGCTGGTGATCGTGATCGGTCTCGCCGGCGTGGTCGCGGTGTTCACCGCGCTGCTGGCGATGGCCGAAGGCTTCAGTTCCACCCTCGCCGCCACCGGCAGCCGGGACGTCGCGCTGGTCCTGCGCGGCGGTTCCGCCGCCGAGCTCAACTCGGGCCTCAGCCGCGAAGAAGTCGCGCTGATCAAGCTCGGCCCCGGCATCCGCAAGGACGCCGAAGGCAAGCCGCTGGCCTCGGGCGAGATCCTGGTGATCGCCGAACTGTTCAAGAAAGGCGAAACCCGCAACGGCTCCAACATCACCGTGCGCGGCGTCGAACCCGCGTCCTTCGCGCTGCGCCCGAAGCAGCGCATCGCCGAAGGCCGCATGTTCAAACCCGGCCTGCGCGAACTGGTGGTCGGTCGCGGCGTCGTGAAGCAGTTCGAAGGCGTCGCGGTCGGCAAGAGCATCCGCATGCGCGGCTCCGAATGGACCGTGGTCGGCATCTTCGAATCCGGCGACGCCCACGAGAGCGAACTGTGGACCGATGCCGAAGTCGCGCAGAGCAGCTTCGGCCGCAACGGCTACAGCTCGGTGCTCGCGGGCCTCGACGGCGAGAAATCGCTGAAGACGCTGGAAGCCTCGCTCAAGGCCGATCCGCGGGTGAACGTGGATCTCATCTCGCAGCAGGACTATTTCAGCTCGCAGACCCAGCAGTTCCGCACCACCATCGGCTATCTCGCGGGCGTGGTCACCGTGATCATGGCGCTGGGCGCGATCTTCGCCGCGCTCAACACCATGTTCGCCGCGGTCGCCACCCGCGCCAAGGAAATCGCGACCCTGCGCGCGCTCGGCTTCGGCTCGATGTCGGTGCTGGTGTCGGTGATGTTCGAGGCGCTGGTGCTGTCGCTGGCCGGCGGCCTGATCGGCGCGATCGTCGCCTACCTGCTGTTCAACAACCTGTCGGTGTCCACGCTCGGCGCCAACTTCACCCAGGTGGTGTTCGCGTTCAAGGTCACGCCGAAGCTGGTCGGCATGGGTCTGGTGATCGCGGTCGCGGTCGGCTTCATCGGCGGCCTGCTGCCGTCGATCAGCGCCGCGCGCAAACCGGTGACCACCGCACTGCGCGCCGGTTGAGTCGATACGCGCCGTCGACGCCGACCGGCTTCGACAGGCGCAGACGGCACTGCGGACACGCCCGGCACATGCCGGGCGTGTCCGTTTCCAGCGTCGCTCAGATCGTCTTCCGTCGCGCGCGCCGCAGTCCGTCCGCCGCGAAGATCGCCAGCGCCGCCCAGATGAAGCCGAATCCGATCGCGCGATCGAGGTCGAACGCTTCGCGGAACACCAGCACGCCGATCAGGAACTGCATCGTCGGCGCGATGTACTGCATCACGCCGATCGTCGACAGCGGCACGCGACGCACCGCGAACGAAAAACCGATCAGCGGCAGTGCGGTCAGCGCGCCGCCGAACACCAGCAGCGCATCGGCCGCCAGCCCCCACTCGCCGAAGAAACCGCCCTGTCCGCCGGTTTCGGCGAACGCGAGATAACCCAGCGCGGGCAACAGCAGGACCGCATTCTCCACGCCGAGTCCGACCACCGAATCCACCGCGGCCAGTTTGCGGATCAGACCGTAGACGCCGAACGAGGCGGCCAGCGCCAGCGCGATCCACGGGAAGCTGCCGTAATTGAACGTCAGCCAGAGCACGCCCGCCGCCGCGATCGCGACCGAGATCCACTGCACCCGGCCCAATCGCTCGCGCAGGAACAGCGTGCCGATCACCACGTTGAGCAGCGGATTGATGAAATAGCCTAGGCTGGTCTCGACCACGTGCCCGGCGTTCACCGCCCAGATGTACAGGCCCCAGTTGAAGCCGATGCACACGCCGCTGAGCGCCAGCAGGCGCGCCAGCCGCGGCTTCGCCAGCACCGCGGCCAGCCAGCCGCGCCCCTGCTTCCAGAACAGCCACGCGGCGACCAGCACCGCGCTCCACAGCACGCGATGAGCGACGATCTGCAGCGACGGCACCATCTTGAGCAGATGCCAGTACAGCGGCATCAGCCCCCACAGCACGAACGCACCGGCGGCCATCCACAGACCGCTGCGGGCCTCCGCGCCCGGCGCGGCGCTCATGCCGGCGCCTTGCGCGCGCGGGCACGGCTGATCGCGACCACGCCGACCAGGATCACCGCCATCGCGCCGAGGTCGTGCCAACCGAAATGTTCCCCGCCCAGCCAGGCGCCCAGCAGCACCGCGATCGGTGGATTGACGTAGGCGTAACTGCCGGCCAGCGCGGGCCGCACATGATTCAACAGCCAGACGTAGGCGCCGAAGCCGATGATCGAACCGAACAGGGCGAGATAGACCAGCGCCACGGTGCCCTGCACGGTGGGCGCGACGGGCAGGCGTTCGCCCATCAGCAGACCGAGCACGATCAGCATGACGCCGCCGCAGAGCATCTGCGCGGCCGCCGCCATGAACGGCGACGGCAGGTCGCGGCCGCGCGACCACACCGAACCGAAGGCCCAGGCGATCGGCGCGATCAGCAACAGGACCAGACCGCGCGGGGTGGAGGCCAGCCCGCTGCCGGCGTTGAGCCAGAGCACGCCGACGAAGCCGATGCCGATGCCGATCCATTCGCCGCGGCTCGGGCGCTGCCGGAACATCAGCCCGAACAGCCCCATCCACAGCGGCATCGACGCGATCGCGATCGCCGCGAGCCCGGACGACACCTCCTTCTCCGCCAGCACCACCATGCCGTTGCCCATCAGCATCATCAGCAGGCCCATCACCGCCAGCGGCCGCCACTGCGCCCGCGTCGGCGCGGGCACGCCGCGCCAGCGCAGGACGGCATACAGCAGCGCACCGGCGAGCAGCATGCGTCCGCCGGAGACGCCGAGCAGCGCGGGCCAGCCACCTTCCAGCGCGAAACGGATGCCGAGGTAGGTCGAACCCCAGACCAGATAGACCGCGGCCAGAGCGAGGGCGATGGCGAACGTCGAAACGGGCGCAGCGACGGAACGCGGGGACGCCGCGGTCGGAGTGGCCATGGAAGGACTCGAAAGAGGGTGACGCGAAGAAGGGGAACGCAAGCGAGAGAAGCGCGGAGGGAGCACAACGCGCGCCGCGTCGCGACGCGGCGTCATTCTACGCCCGCCGATCCACGGGCATTGCCGCGACCGGCGGAACGCCGTCGTTCCGCGCGCGCGATGCGCCGCGTTCGCGACCGAGCAACTGCCGCTTGAGTTCCAGTCCCCAGCGATAGCCACCCGGCGAACCGTCGCCGCGGATCACGCGATGGCAGGGCACCACGATCGCCACCCGGTTGCGGGCGCAGGCGGACGCCACCGCGCGCGCCGCCTTCGGCGTGTCCAGCGCCGCCGCGAGGTCGGCGTAGCTGCGGGTTTCGCCCGGCGGAATCTTCATCAGCGCATCCCACACCCGTTTCTGGAACGCGGTGCCGATCAGATCCACCGGCACGTGCGCGCGGCGCCCCGCGAGCGTATCGGCGACCGCACGCACGCGCGGCGCCAGGAATTCGTCGCGACCGGCCTCCACCTGCTGCAACCGCGCACGCGGAAACTCCGCACGCAGCCTGCGCGCCAGCGCCTGCGCATCGGCACCGAGTTCGACCATGCAGATACCGCGCGCGGTGGCGGCGACCAGGGCCGGACCCAGCGCGGTGTCGACGATGCTCCAGCGGATGTCCTCGCCGTCGCCGCCGGCGCGATAGCGCGCGGGGGTCATGCCGAGTTTCGCGGCGCCGGCCTCATAGACCCGCGACGGCGAGCCGTAACCGGCGTCGTATAGCGCCGCACTCACATCGCGGCCGCCGCGGAGCGCGGACTTCAGCGTCCCGAGTTTGCGCTGGGCGAGATATTCCGCGGGACTCAGGCCGTAGCGGGCACGGAAGCGGCGCTGCAGGTGCGATGCGCTCAGGCCGACCGCGGCCGCGAGTTCGGCCAGGGTCGGTTCGCCGCCGTCCAGCAGGACGCGGGCGCGGTCGAGAGGGTCGTGGCGATCGGCGTTCATGTCGGCCATGCGCGGAAGCGATGTCGGGCAGCCTACCCCCCGCCCGCCGGGGTCGCTATCCGATTCCTGCGCCGCCGTTCGCATCCCCCGGAACGCCGACGGCCCGCGATGCGGGCCGTCGGTCGATCCTGGCGCTGTCGCCGGCGCACCGGCCCGGGCTCAGTCCACCCAGTGCAGCGCCGAACGGCCTTCCTGCAGGACCTGCGCCGAGAGCTGGCGGTCGCCGCCGAGCACATGCATCGCATCGGCGAGGATGGCCGCCGATTCGCGCAGCAGCGGATCGGGGCGCTTTTCCGCGGCCTTCTCGCGCGCGGCATCGCTGGCGATGTCGCGTTCGTTGGAGGTCAGGCCATCGTCGGTGTCTTCGGCCAGCGGATCGAGATCCAGACCCATCGCCTTGCGCTGTTCCTGGCGCTGCTTGCGCTTGGCTGCGTCGCGATCGCGCTCGGCGCGGCGCTCGGCTTCGTTGAGCGAGATCCACTTCTTGGCGGTCTCCTCGCGGAACTGGGCGATGTCCTCGCTCCACCACTGGAATTCCCGGTCGCCGGCGATGCGCTCGCGATGCAGGGGCTCCAGGCGCGGCACGAGGGCGCGGAAGTCGCCATAGCGCTGGTAGGGCACGGCCGCGATCCGGGTCCACGGCAGCGCGTTGTCGTAGGTGCTTTCGCCGAATTCGCTGGCGTCGACGGTGATCGGGAACTTGATGTCCGGCACCACGCCGCGGTTCTGGGTGCTGCTGCCGCCCGGCAGGAAGAACTGGGCGATGGTCAGCTTCACCTGGCCGAAGCGCTTGCCGTCGGCCATCGGCCAGCGGTCGAGGTCGACGAGGTTCTGCACCGTGCCCTTGCCGAAGCTGGTTTCGCCGATGATCAGGCCGCGACCGTAGTCCTGGATGGCGCCGGCGAAGATCTCCGACGCCGAGGCCGAACCGCGGTTGATCAGCACCGCCAGCGGGCCGTCCCAGACCACACCGGACGCGGTGTCGCTGTCGACCTGCACGCGGCCGCCGGATTCGCGCACCTGCACCACCGGGCCCTTGTCGATGAACAGACCGGTCAGCTCCACCGCTTCGGTGAGCGAGCCGCCGCCGTTGTTGCGCAGGTCGATGACCACGCCGTCGACCTGCTGCTCGCGGAATCCCTGCAGCAGACGCTCGACGTCGCGGGTGGCCGACGTGTAGTCGTTGCTGTTGCGGCGACGGCCTTCCCAATCCTGGTAGAACGCCGGCAGCTTGACCACGCCGATGCGGCGCGCGGGCTGGCCTTCGGGACCCGGGATCGTCAGCACCTCGCCCTTGGCGGCCTGCTCTTCCAGGCGGATCTTGGCGCGGTTGAGGACGATCCGGTTGGGCTTGCTGTCGAGGACGGCCTCGGCCGGAACGATGTCCAGCCGCACCTGGGTGCCCTTCGGACCCTTGATCCGGTCGACCACGTCGTCGATGCGCCAGCCGATCACGTCTTCCATCGGGCCGGACGCCCCCTGGCCGACACCGACGATGCGATCGCCGGCCTTGAGCTTGCCGCTGAGGATGGCCGGGCCGCCGGGAATCAGTTCGCGGATCACCACCACGTCGTCCTGCTTCTGCAACTGCGCGCCGATGCCTTCCAGCGAGAGACTCATGCTCTGCTCGAAGCGGTCGGCGGCGCGCGGGTCGAAGTAATCGGTGTGCGGATCGATCGAGGTCGCGTAGGCGTTGAGGAAGGTCTGGAACGCATCGACGCCGTTCAGTTCGGCCACACCCTTGGCCATGTTGGCGTAACGCTTGTCGAGGGTCTTGCGGATGTCGTCCGGGGCCTTGCCGGCGAGCTTCAGGCGCAGCCAGTCGTTGCGCACCGACTGCCGCCACAGCTGATCGAGCGCGGCGGTGTCCGCGGCCCACGGCGCGTCTTCGCGGTCGTACTCCCAGCGGTCGTCGCCGCCGAAATCGAAGATGTCCTGGGCGAGCAGGCCGCGGGCATGGGCGACGCGCTCGTTCACGCGGGTCTGGTACAGCGTGAAGATCTCGAACGCCGGCGCGACTTCGCCGCTCTTGATCGCATCGTCGAGCCGGTTGCGGTAGGTCTCGAGCTTCGCGATGTCCGCGGCGGTGAAGAACAGCTTGCCCGGATCCAGACTTTCGAGATAACGCTTGAACACCTCGGCCGACAGCTTGTCGTCCAGCGCGCGCGGGCGATAGGCGTAGCGGCTGTCGGACAGCACGCCGTAGACCAGTTTCGCGGCGGTCGCCTGCTCGGCGGTGGGATTGCCGGTGTCGGCCTGCGCGCTGAGCCAGGCGACGGGCGCGGTCAGTGCGAGGGCGAGCAGCGAAGCGGGAAGAACTTTGGCGACTTTCATCGGCGTCTCGATTGGATGCGGGCGACACGTGCGGGGGTGCGTCCGTCGCGGCGCGATGCGCGGGGACCATGGCCTAGCATGCACCCCGGTTCGGACCGATGCAAAGTGTCGAAAGTTTCGTTTCGTGCCGTTCGTCGCGGGCCTGCGACCGCAGGGCCGGCGCGACGCGCCGAGCATCGCGGGTGTTCAGCGGGCGTTGCGGCCAGTACGTCGGCCATGCCTCGCCGACGGACGGTCATCCCGTCACCGGACGACAGCGGATGTCCGCACGGGATCGCGGACTCAGGCGACGGCGCCGGCTTCCGCGGCCTGGCGATCGGCGTGATAGGAACTGCGGACCATCGGGCCGGAAGCGACGTGACTGAAGCCCAGGGCCATGCCGTAGTCTTCCAGCGCCTTGAATTCCTCGGGCGTCCAGTAGCGCATCACCGGATGATGATGGGCGCTGGGCTGCAGATACTGGCCGATGGTGACCATGTCGACGTCGTGTGCGCGCAGGTCGCGCAGGGTCGCCTGGACCTGATCCATGGTTTCGCCCAGGCCGAGCATGATCCCGCTCTTGGTCGACACCCCGTGATGCTGCGCCTTGAATCGCTGCAGCAGGGTCAACGACCACTGGTAGTCGGCGCCGGGACGCACGTTGCGGTACAGATCCGGCACGGTTTCGAGATTGTGGTTGAACACGTCCGGCGGGTTCTCCGCCAGGATCTCCAGCGCCCGCTCCATGCGGCCCTTGCCGCGGAAATCGGGGGTGAGGATCTCGATCTTCGTGCCCGGGCTGAGTTCGCGCACCGCGGCGATGCAGTCGACGAAGTGCTGCGCGCCGCCGTCGCGGAGATCGTCGCGATCGACGCTGGTCACGACCACGTACTTCAGGCCCATGTCGGCGATGGTGCGGGCGAGATTCAGCGGCTCGTCCGGATCGGGCGGCTTCGGACGGCCGTGGGCCACGTCGCAGAACGAACAGCGGCGGGTGCAGACCTCGCCGAGGATCATGAACGTCGCGGTGCCGTGACCGAAGCATTCGTGGATGTTCGGGCAGCTGGCTTCCTCGCAGACCGTGACCAGGCGGTTCTCGCGCAGCTTGGCCTTGAGGTTCTGCACCGCGTTGCCGGACGGGATGCGCACCCGGATCCACGACGGCTTGCGCAGCACCGGGGCCTCGGCGAACTGCACCGGCGAACGCGCGATCTTGTCCCCGGCCAGTTGTTTCTCCCCGGGCGTCAGCGACGACGGCGCATCGCCGATCACGGTCAGCGGGATGGTTTTCTCGGCGGGGCTGGGGCTGGACATCTCAGGCGACCTGGGCCGCGACGGGATCCGCGGCGGATGGGGAGAAAGCGGCGGTGGACGCGGCCAATGCGGTCAGATCGGGCGGAGCGGCGGTCTGCAGCGACAGGCCGAACTGCTCGGCGAGGGCCTGCAGCAGGACCGGCTTCACCGCATCGAGGCTGGACGGGCCACCCAAGTCTAGCATCGAGGTCACCTGCAGCCCGGCGTAGCCGCAGGGGTTGATGCGGTGGAAGGGTTCGAGGTCCATCGCGATGTTGAAGGCCAGGCCGTGGAAGGTGCAGCCGCGGCGGACGCGGATGCCCAGCGCGGCGACCTTGGCGCCGTTCACGTACACGCCCGGGGCGCCTTCGCGGCGCTCGGCGTGGATGTTCCAGTGATCCAGCGTGTCGATGATCGACTGCTCGATTTTGCAGACGTAGTCGCGCACGCCGACCTTGATGCGCTTCAGGTCCAGCAACGGGTAGACCACGAGCTGGCCGGGGCCGTGATAGGTCACCTGGCCGCCGCGATCGACCTGCAGCACCGGAATGTCGCCCGGCATCAGCACGTGTTCGGGTTTGCCGGCCTGGCCGAGGGTGAACACCGGGTCGTGTTCGACCAGCCACAGTTCGTCGGGCGTGTCGGCGTCGCGGGCATCGGTGAAGCCCTGCATCGCCCGCCAGACCGGGAGGTAGGCGCGACGACCGAGGTCGCGGACGAGAGCGTCGCGCGGGCGCGCCGGGCGATCGTCCGCGGCGCAGGCCTCGGTCACAGGGTCCACCGGATGTCCGGTTCGGCGCGCAGGGCCGCATGCGCCGCCTCGTAGCGACCGCGGTCCTCGGCGTGGAAGCTCAGCCGGATCGAGACGAACCGGCCGCCGGAAGAATTGCGCGCGGCCACGGTCTCGCGCAGGACCTGGAGACCGATGCCTTCGAGAATCACGGGGATGCGCTCTTCCAGCCCCGCACCGGCCGGCCCCATGGCGGTGATCTCGAACATGCCCGGGAACTGGAACCCGTGGTCGGGGTTGTCGGAGTGGATGTTCATCCCGCGATTATGAGTCCGCCGCCCGGCCAACCCAAGCCCGGGCCGCGCCGGCGGGGCTGCTGAAACGGCTCCCGCCGCGCCGCCCGGCCATCCGCGGCGCCCCGCGAGGCGTCCCGGGACGACCATGGCCGCCGCGCGCGCGATCCGCCGTGACCCCGAATGCGGCGATGCGCCGCACCGACGGGAGACATCGCCATGACCGCCCGCAGCCTGTCGCTGCTGCCGATCCTCGCGCTGCTGTGCGGCGGCGCGGCGGTGGTCGGCATGCCCGCCCTGCGCCCGCATCGTCCCGCCGCACCGGTCCCGGCCGCACTCGCGCACATCGACGAGGATCCGACCGAATTCCCACCGCATGCGCATCGCGCCGCTGCGGCTGCGGCTGCGACGACCGCGCGGCCGACCATCCGCCGCGGCCGGGCCGACCCGATCCGCGCCCGCGCCCGGATCGAGGCCGACGTCGCCCTGCTCGACGCGCGCTTCGCCGCCGAGCCCCTGGACGCGACCTGGGCCCGCCGCGAGGAGCACGCCCTCGACACCTTCTTCGCCACCGACGCCCTGCGCGCGCAGGGGCTGCCGGTCCCCGCCGGACTGCAGACCACCTGCCACAGCGCCACCTGCAAGGTCAGCGCACGCTTCGCCGATCCGATCGAAGCCGAAGCGATCACCCGGCGACTGGCGGTGCATCTGTCCGCACGCCTGCCCTATGGCGCGACCCTGCCACGCACCCAGGACGACGGCAGCGTGCAGGTGGACGCCTGGTATTCCACGCAGCGCATCGTGTTGTGAGCGCGTCGTGTTGTGATCGGGTGGCGTGGGCGCTTATCGCCCACACCACAACGCTCGGCCGTCATCCCCGCTTTCGCGCGGACTGCGCAGACGCATTGTCGAAGATAGGGACTGGAAAATCCCGCAGGTGGAAACCGGGCGCGGCTCACCTGGAATCGAAGGCTTCGCTATGATCGGGATCCGACAGGGGAATGGAATCTTCGCGCGTCATGGCAGACACCCACGACAGCATCGATCGACAATATCAATCGTTACGGCCCGCACTGGATCGCCTCGAAGCCGAGTGCCGATACATCATCGAGGACGCCCTGCGCCAAGCCGGCATCAAGACCCACTCGGTGCTCAGCCGGGTCAAGACGCTGGATTCGATCCGCGAAAAGATCGCTCGCAAGGAAAAGACGCAATCCCTGGATGAAATCGATGATCTGCTCGGGATCCGGATCGTTTGCCTTCTGCGCTCCGACATCGCACGCATCGGCGACCTGATTCGCGCAGAGTTCGAGGTGATGTCCGAAGACAACAAACTCGACGGCGCCAACATCGAGGCCTTTGGTTATCAGTCAGTACATTTCATCGCGAGACTCAACGCCTCGTGCAAGGGACGTCGATACACCGGTCTCCATGGGCAAATCTTCGAGATTCAAGTGCGCACCGTTGCGATGGACGCATGGGCAACGCTGTCGCATTATCTCGACTACAAGAATGAAATCGACGTCCCGAGGGATTTGCGGAAAGATTTCTTCGCGCTGAGCGGCTTGTTCTACGTTGCCGATACGCACTTCGAACTGTTTTACGGTGCCCGACAAAAATCCAGCACAGAAGCGTTCGGCGAATCCCATAATTCGCAGCGGGCCGATCAGGAATTAAATCTCGACACCCTGATGGCGTTTCTCAATGAAAGATATCCGGAACGCAGCCACATCCCCGCATCAAGTATTTCCGAGCTGCTCGCCGAGCTCGTCGATTGCGGATACACAGATATCGAAAAAATCAGGGATTCACTTGCCGAAGCGGAGCCTTATTTTCTGACCTATGAGCGCCGGCACCCCCCATTCGAAGAGGCAAATGAGAAATATGCCGATATGGGCGTCGTAAGAATTGCTCTTTCGATCATTGACCAAGGCATGTTCGATCGTGTCGGCTATCCAAAAGACGACAACATCGTCAGTCTTCGCAAGGAATTTGGCATATCCCCAAAAAAAGGAAATCGTCGGCGACGCAAGCCCGCATAAGAATGCACTGACATCAAGACAACTCCCTCACCACCCCGGCATCCGCTGCGGATCCAGTCCGCCGACCTCGAACAGCGCCTTGCGCTTGCCCAGGCCCTTGGCCGGGAATTCGATCTCGATGGTGTTCGCCGTTTTCGTCAGCGTCCACAGCGATTTCTCGTCGTCGATGAACATCGCGATCGCTTCGTCGGTCTTCGGGCGCGAGGCGGGCAGCGATTTCGGCGGCTGGCCGTCGACCGAGACCTGCACGCGACAGCCGCCGTAGCAGTCGAAATCGCCGCGCTGCAGGACCAGATAGCTGCTGCGGCCCCAGTCCGGATGGTCGCGGAAGATCAGGCGGACCTGGGTCGGGCCGCTGCCGTCGACATCGACGTCGTCCCTGGCGTAGATGGCGGACGAGTGCTGCAGTCCGCCCTTCACGTCCTGGGTGCCGTAGGACCAGAGCGCGGCGGTGCGCGCGGCCTCGCGTCCGGCGTCGAGTTTCGCCTTCACCTCGCCGACCTCCGCGGCGACGCGTTTCGCGGCCTCGGTACCGGGGTAATCGTGGATCAGCACGTCGGCCTGGGCCTTCGCGAGTGCCCAGTTCTGCTGGTTCACCGCGGCGTCGAAGGCATCGGCGCCCTGCTTCGCCGCGGTTTCCCGCGCCGCGGCCTGCTCGGCGGCGGCGGCTTTCGCGGCCTCGGGATCCTCGCCGCAGGCGGCGAGCATCGCGGCGCACAACGCCAGCGGCCACAGGCGCGCGGCGGCGGGGGTCATGATCTTCGGGACGATCTTCAGGGCAACCTTCATGGCAGCTCCGTGGCGTGGGTCATGGCGTGCCGGTCGGCGATCCGGCGGGCGCGCCGCGTTCGATCAGCATCGCGACCGCTTCGGCGGTTTCGCCGGGACGCTCCATCAGCGACATGTGTCCGCAGCCTTCCAGCATCACCTGGCTGGCGTGCGGGATGCGCGCGGCGTACAGCGCCATCGCGCTGGGGTCGATGACCTTGTCCTCGCGGCACCACAACAACAACGTCGGCTGTTCGATCCGCGCCGCTTCCTGCCCGGGCAGGAAGCGCTCGTCGCCGCGACCGATCTTCGCCAGCACGCGCTGCTCGAAATCGGCGTCGCGCCGACGCTGTGCGATGTAGATGCGATCGACCGGCCACGGCAGGTAGGGCACCGTCGTGCGGTCGTGGAACACGGTGTCGAGATAGCGCCGCAGCGAAGCCTCGTCGTTCACCGCGAACGGATTGCGGCCGGCGAGGACGGCTTCGCCGAACGCGTTGTCCCGGAAACGGACGCCGGCGGCGTCGAGCAGACCGACGCGGGCGACCCGGTCCGGCCGGTGCGCCGCGGTCAGCGCGGCGATGCCGCCGCCCATCGAATGCCCCAGCAGCACAACCGGCGCTCCGGCCGAGACCTCGGGGCGTCCGAGGAACGCGGCGACCCGTTTGCTCTGCGCGACGAAACCGTAGTCGGCGTCGTCCCTGCGTTCGCTCGCGCCCCAACCGGGCAGATCCGGCATTACGATCCGGTAGCGGCCCTTGAGCGCGCGCGCCATCCGGTACCAGTTTTCCTTGCTGCCGGTGTAGCCGTGCAGCATGACCAGGGTCGGCGCATCGGGCGCGTCGGCGGGGATCTCCACCCAGGTCCAGCGATGATCGTCGACGACGGTGTCGTGGACCGTCCCGCCGAGGCGCATGCGCTGCTTGGCGAATTCGGCGCGGATCACCAGGCCCGGATCGAGCCACAGCGCCAGCGCGGACACGAGCAGGATCGCGCCGGCGATGCCGTTCGCGATCCGGGCCCTGCGGGGCGACAACCACGCCATGACGTCAGCGCGTCACCGGGTCGGCTGCGCCGGTGCGGCAGCCGGCGCGGCCGACTGCGCTTCGGGCGCCGGCGCGGGCGTGGCCGGCGCGGCGGCGGGCTTGGCCTCGTCGATCACCTTCTGCACCGAACCGGTGGTGATCGGGTGGTAACCCGGCTTCGCCGCTTCGAACACCTGCTTCGCGAAGGCCAGACCGGTTTCGGTCTGCACCAGCGCGTTGTAGGTCGGCATGATCAGCTTGCGCCGGCCGATGCGCTTGAGGAACGCGGCGATGGCGTCGTTGGCCTGGGTGTAGCCGTTGCGCACGGCCAGCGGATACCAGCGCTGCGCGATCTCGCCGTTGCGGGTGCCGGTGAACGCATAGGCGCCGTCGAGCTGCGCGAGCTGATCGACGGTCAGCGTTTCCGGCAGGCTCTCGATGAAATGCACCCACTCCTGCGTGGTCCAGGCCTTGGTCAGCGTGGGATTCGGCAGATTGCCGGTGCCCAGCCAGGCGAGGCGCGCGGCATCGACCACCCCGAAGCGGCGGGCCTGCGCCTGCGGCGCGGTCGGCGGCACGCCCGGCTCGTACAGCCAGGCGTCGAATTCGGCCTGCGAGACGATGTTCGGATACTTGTCGAGCAGATGGGTCTTGGCGTACGCGGCGAACTGCTGCGAATCGATGCTCTGGAACGCGAAGTGGTCGAAGTACCCCTTCAGGAACGGATCGAACTTCTCGCGACCGTAGCGATCCTCCAGGAAGTGCAGGAACCATGCGCCCTTGGTGTAGACGGTGGCACTGCTGCTGTTGTCGGGATCCTTGAGCACGCCGGGCTTGGTCGCCAGCACCTGCAGCGAGGGATCGATCTCCGCGAACTCCTTCTTGAGTTCGTTGCGCTCGATCGCGTTCTCCATCTGCGCCTGTTCCTTGCCGTACAGCACCTCGATGATGCGGTTCTCGACGTAGCTGGTGAAGCCCTCGTTGAGCCACGCGTCCTTGGCGCTGGAGAAGGTGACCAGATTGCCCGACCAGCTGTGCGCCAGTTCGTGCGCGATCAGCGAGACCAGGGTCTTGTCGCCGACGATCACGGTCGGGGTGAGGAAGGTCAGGCGCGGATTCTCCATGCCGCCGTATGGGAACGACGGCGGCAGCACCAGCATGTCGTAGCGATCCCAGCGATAGGTGCCGTACAGGGCCTCGGCGGTGGCGATCATCCGCTCGGTGTCCTCGAACTCCTTCACCGCGATGTCCAGCGTCGCCGGCTCGGCCCAGACGCCGCTGCGGTCGGAGATGCGCTTGAACGCGAGGTCGCCGGCGGCGATCGCCATCAGGTACGACGGGATCTTCTGCGGCATCCTGAAGGTGTAGTCGCCGTCGCGGGCGGCATTCGGATCGTTGTCGGCGCTCATCAGCACCATCGCGTCCGGACGCGAGGTCACGTGAGCGCTGTAGGTGTAGCGCACCGACGGCGTGTCCTGCAGCGGCACCCAGGAACGCGCGTGGATCTGCTGCGACTGGCTGAACATGAAGGGCAGTTGCTTGCCCTCGGTCATCGACGGCTCCAGCCACTGCAGGCCCGAGGCCTGCGGCGAGGTGCGGTAGGTCACGCGCACCTGCGGATCGCGGTTCGGCGTGTCGATGCTCAGCTTGCTGCCGAGCACCGGATCGGCGGCGGCGAGCTTGAAGGTCAGCGGCTGCCAGGCGCCCTTGCCGTCGCCGCCCTCGACCTTCTCGATGGTCAGGTCGCGGGTGTCGAGCAGCAGCACGGTCGCGGCCTTGTCCTTCCAGTCCAGGGACAGGGTGGCGGTACCGGCGAGGGTCTTGGCGTCGAAATCCAGGGCCAGATCGAGCGCGAGGTCGGTGATCGCGACCTTGCCCGGCTCGGCGTAGGAGTGCTCGTCCACCACGGTCGCGGTCGCGACGGTTTTCGGCTTGGCCACCGGCGTCACCGGGGCGGCGGTCTCGGAGTTGCAGGCGGTCATCATCAGGGTGGCGAGCAGGGGCAGGGCCAGGATCGAAGCGCGCATGATGGATTCGGGCAATACGGGAAGGCCGCCAGTGTACCCGCCCGGACACGCCGGCAAGTCGACCGGGGTCGCGATGGCGGGTGGAGGTGTGTGCCGCCGATGACGGCACCGGGAGGCCGAAGCCCGCATCCGTTCGCGGCACGACCGGACGAACCTGACTGTGGACCGACCGGACCCCGCGCACGGCGCCGTCCGTCTGGCCGCGGCCCGCAGCGGGCGCCGTTATATCGACTTGCCGGGCGCAGGGGGGCGACAATGGCGACCTTCCTGCGCCGGCCCCGCGTACCGCGGGCCCACTGCGACTTCCTCCACTCGTTCAAGGTATCGACACGACCATGACCCACTCCGTTCGCGCGTCCGCTCTCCTCAAGGCCAGTCTGCTGACTCTCGCCCTCGCCGCCATGGTGGCGCCGGCCAGCGCCCAGCGCCAGAGCGCGCAGGATCAGCGCAAGCAGAAGATGGCCGAGATTCCGACCTGCGCCAAGCCGCTCGGCACGCTGTCCGTGATCGAGCCGGAAGACGGCACCGATTGGTGGAGCGGCCAGCAGCTGCCGGCCCCGTCGAAGCTGATCAAGGTCTTCGTCAGCAAGTCGCGCTGCTTCACCCTGGTCGATCGCGGCGCCGGCCTCGACGCCGCCCAGCGCGAACGCGCCCTCGGCGCCAGCGGCGAACTGCGCGGCCGCTCCAACGTCGGCAAGGGCCAGATGCGCGCCGCCGACTACGTGATGATCCCCGACCTGATCTCGGCCAACAGCAACGCCGGCGGCAACGCGATCGGCGGCCTGATCGGCGGTCTGGTCGGCGGTCGCGCCGGTGCGGCCATCGGCGGCCTGGACTTCAAGCGCAAGACCGCCGACGTGGTGCTCACCATCACCGACGTGCGTTCGACCGAGCAGGTTGCGATGGCCGAAGGCAGCGCCAAGAAGACCGACATCGGCTGGGGCGCCGGCGGCGGCCTGTTCGGTTACAGCGGCTTCGGCGCCATGGGCGCCGGCGGCTACGCCAACACCGAGATCGGCCAGGTCATCACCCTCGCCTACCTGCAGGCCTACACCGACCTCGTCGGCCAGCTCGGCGGCCTGTCCGGCAACGCCTCGGCGTCGAACGCGCAGCAGGCGGTCACCGTGACCAAGCCGGCGCGCCTGTTCACCACGCCCAAGGGCACCAAGGTCGTGCGTTCGCTCGACCCGGGCATGATGCTGTACCCCACCGGCAACAAGGAAGGCATGATGTGGGAAGTGGAAGACGAACTCGGCAACAAGGGCTGGGTCTCGTCGACGCTGATCGAGCTGTCGCGCTGAGTCGCGACACGCTTGGAACCGATCGGATGCGCCACGGCGCATCGCACGCGAAAAAGGGCGCCTCGGCGCCCTTTTTCGTTGGAGTCTCCGGTCCTCTCCGGCTCACGGAGCGCGCGCGTCCACACGCCAGCAGGCCGCAGTGAACCGCACCTCGTCGCCATGCACGTAAGGCGCGCAGGCGAGATCGACGGCCGCCAGGACCTCCGCGCGGAGCGCCTCGTCGACGCGTTCGAGCCGGCGACCGACCGGTCCCATCCGCGTCAGATACCCCGGGAGATCCGCCACCGGCAGCGTGCACGCGACGTCGATCGGGGTGAGTGCGATGTCGCGCCAGCCCCCGCCCCGCAGAACGTCGCGCACCCGCACGGGGTCGGCGAAGGCGAATTGTCCCGGGCCACCCGGTCGCTGCGCCGACAGTCCCGGCAGCAGCGGCGCGGCCGCGCGCTCGGCGACGGTCATGAAAGGGTTCTCGCCGGCATCGCGCCAGACGACGACACGCAGCGCCGCCTCCGGGCGCGCCGCCTCGCGCAGGCGGGCGAACGCGGCAACGGGATCGTCGAAGAACATCACGCCGAAGCGCGACACGATCGCGTCGAAACCCGCCGGCGGGAACGGATGGCGTTGCGCATCGGCTTCGACGAAATCCACCGGCAGACCCGCGTCGACCGCACGCCGTCGTGCGAGCGCGATCATCGGCGCGGAGACATCCACGCCCACGCAGCGTCCGGCGGGCCCCAGCTTCCTGGCCATCGCCAGGGTCGTCGCGCCCGTACCGCAGCCCACGTCCAGCACGCGACCGCCACCGGCCGCGACACAGGTCTCGACCAGGATCGGCTCGAACGGCGCGAACATCCGGTCCAGCAGGGTCTGCGCCTCCACCCAGGCGCGCCCCGCGGCGCCGTTCCACAGCGCATTCTGGTCCTCTCGATCGGCGGCGGAATCGGTGGCGTGCATGGCGGCGTCCTCTTGTCGAACGATGGCGGAAGCCGCAGTCTGCCAATTCAAGTCGACTTGAGGTCAAGCGCATGCCGGATCTGGATATCGCCGAGGTCGCGCGTCGCTCCGGCATCGCCGCCTCGACGCTGCGCTACTACGAGGACAGGAAGCTGATCGCCTCGACCGGGCGCAAGGGCCTGCGGCGCCTGTTCGACCCGGGTGTGCTGGATCGGCTGGCGCTGATCGCGCTGGGCAAGGCCGCCGGTTTCCCGCTCGACGACATCGCCGCGATGTTCGCGCCCGATGGCGCACCGCGGATCGAGCGCAGCGCCCTCGCCGCTCGGGCGAAGGCCGTCGACAGGACCATCCGTCGCCTTACGGCGCTGCGGGACGGACTGCGCCACGCCGCCGCCTGCCCGGCTCCGAGCCATCTCGAATGCCCGACGTTCCGCCGGCTGATGCGGGACGCCGCTGCGGGCCGGCTCGACGGAACGCCGCGCGACCACGGCATGCGCGCACCGACACCCGCCGGGCGGCGGCGTGCCCCCGAGGCTGAACGCGTGGCGGTGCAGAAGAAGAAGCCTGCGCAGCGGTGACCGGAAAACCGCAGGGGCCGTGCGTTGTCCGACGGCGCGCTACAACCGCGCCCGGATCAGATCCAGCAGCGCATCGGCAAGCGCGGTCTTCGGCGCGGGGCCGAGCGCATGCGCGGTCTCGGCGTCGATCACGGTCAACGCGTTGTCGTCGCTCTCGAATCCGCAACCCGCACGGCCGACCTGGTTGGCCGCGATCATGTCGAGCTTCTTGCGCTGCAGCTTGTCGCGGGCGTAGTGCTCGACATCGTTGGTTTCCGCCGCGAACCCCACCACCACCCGCGGTCGCTGCGCATGGGACGCGACCTCGGCCAGCACGTCGGGCGTGCGCACCAGTTCGACGGTCAGGGTCTCGCCGCCACCCTCGCGGGTCTTCTTGATCTTCTCGGTCGAGACGGTACGCGGGGTGTAATCGGCCACCGCGGCGGCGCCGATGTAGATGTCCGCCGGCAGCGCGCCGAGCACCGCATCGCGCATCTGCGCGGCGGAACGCACGTTCACCCGCCGCACGCCGGCAGGCGTGGGCAACGACACCGGGCCGGCGACCAACACCACCTCGGCGCCGCGGCGCGCGGCGGCGGCAGCGATCGCGAAGCCCATCTTGCCGCTGCTGCGGTTGCCGATGAACCGTACCGGATCGAGGTCCTCGAACGTCGGTCCGGCGCTGATCAACAGGCGACGCCCGCTCAGGTCGTCGCCATCGGCGAACGCCGCATCCAGGGCGGCGACGACATCCGGCGGCTCGCGCAGACGGCCGGGGCCGAATTCGCCGCAGGCCTGGGCGCCGTCGTCCGGACCGATCACCGCCACCCCGCGGCCGCGCAGCGTCGCCACGTTGGCCTGGGTGGCCGGATGCAGCCACATGCGATTGTTCATCGCGGGCACCACCGCGATCGGCGCGGTGGTCGCGAGACAGAGGGTGCTGACCAGATCGTCGGCCAGACCATGGGCGAGTTTGGCGAGGATGTCCGCGGTCGCCGGGGCCACGACCACCCGGTCGGCCCAGCGCGCCAGTTCGATATGCCCCATCGCGGCCTCGGCGGCCTCGTCCCAGAGCGAGCCGCGCACCGGCACTCCGGACACCGCCTGCAGGCTGGCCGCACCGACGAAACGCTGGGCGTTGGCGGTCATCGCCACCTGCACCTCGGCGCCGGCCTCGCGCAGACGTCGCACCAGTTCGACCGCCTTGTAGGCGGCGATGCCGCCGCACACGCAGAGCAGGATGCGTCGACCGGTCAGCGCCATCGCGGGGTTTTCCTACGAACGAACAGACCCACAGCTTACCCGATGCCGCGGGGTTCCCCGACAGCCCGGACGGCGGCGGAACGCTGCAATGGCGGCTCATCCACACCACGGCACCGCCATGCTGATCCGCGATTGGCCCGACAACGAACGCCCCCGCGAAAAACTCCTCGGTCGCGGCCCGGCCGTGCTTTCCGACGCGGAACTGCTGGCGATCTTCCTCAGCTCCGGCCAGCGCGGCACCGACGCGGTGACCAGCGCCCGTCAGTTGCTGAACCGCCACGGGCCGCTGCGCAGCCTGCTCGAACAGACGCCGAAAGCGCTGCTGGAGCTGCCCGGCATCGGTCCCGCCCGGGCCTGCGCCCTGCTCGCCGCGCTGGAACTGGGCAACCGCTACCTCGCCGCCGGGCTGGAGCGCGGCGACGCGTTGAACGATCCGCAGGCCGCCGGCCGGTACTTCGCCCAGCGCCTGCGCGGCCTCCCGCACGAGGTCTTCGCCGCGTTGTTCCTGGACACCCGCCACCGCGCCATCGCCTTCGAGGAACTGTTCCGAGGCACCGTCGACGGCGCCGAGGTCCACCCGCGCGAAGTGGTCCGCCGCGCCCTCGCCCACAACGCCGCCGCCCTGATCGTCGGCCACAACCATCCCAGCGGCAACGGCGAACCCAGCGCCGCCGATCGCGCGATCACCCTGCGCCTGAAACAGGCGCTGGGACTGGTGGACATCCGGCTGCTCGACCATTTCGTGATCGGCGACGGCGCCCCGGTGTCGCTGGCGGCGCGGGGGTGGGTCTGAGGGGGAGCGGACAGCCCACGCTTGGAGTGCGCAAGCCGCGCGCGCGGCATCGATGTCGCGATACGTTGGCGAGCGCGGCAGGCGGGCTACAATGCCCAACCCTCGAAACACCGCCGATTTCAGGCGCAAATCCTCCGTGAAATCCCAGCTTCGCGCCCTCATCGAACAGGGCATCGCCCATCTCCGCGGCCAGGGCGTCCTGCCCGCCGATCTCGCCACCCCGGACTTCGTGGTCGAGCGCCCGAAGGACCGCAGCCACGGCGACTTCGCCACCAACGTCGCGATGACCCTCGCCAAGCCTGCGCGCAGCAATCCGCGCGCGATCGCACAGGCCCTGATCGATGCCCTGCCCACGAACGACGACATCGCCTCGGTGGAGATCGCCGGCCCCGGGTTCCTGAATTTCCGGCTGTCCGCGGCCGCATGGCAGCGCCAGCTGCGCGCCGTGCACGCCCAGGGCGAAGCCTATGGCCGCAACGCCAGCGGCGGTGGCCGCACCGCCGGCGTGGAATACGTCTCCGCCAATCCCACCGGCCCGCTGCACGTCGGCCATGGCCGCGCCGCGGCGATCGGCGACTGCATCGCCCGCGTGCTCGACGCCAACGGCTGGCAGGTGAAGCGCGAGTTCTACTACAACGACGCCGGCGTGCAGATCGAGAATCTGGCGAAGTCGACGCAGGCGCGCGCGAAGGGCCTCAAGCCCGGCGACGACGGCTGGTCGGACGATTTCTACCGGGGCGACTACATCGCCGACGTGGCCCAGGCCTATCTCGACGGCGCTTCGGTCGAACTCGATGGCCAGACCATCACCGGCGCGGGCGACGCGGACGACCACGACGCGATCCGCCGCTTCGCCGTCGCCTGGCTGCGCCGCGAGCAGAATCTCGATCTCGAAGCGTTCCGCGTGTCGTTCGATGTCTACTACCTGGAATCCTCGCTCTACGCCAACGGCAAGGTCGAAGAGACCGTGCGCGAACTGATCGCGCACGGCCACACCTACGAGGAAGGCGGTGCGCTGTGGCTGCGCAGCACCGACTTCGGCGACGACAAGGACCGCGTGATGCGCAAGTCCGACGGCACGTACACCTATTTCGTGCCGGACGTCGCCTATCACCTGACCAAATGGCAGCGCGGCTATCTGCGCGCGATCACCGAACTCGGCGCCGACCACCACGGTTCGCTGGCGCGCGTGAAGGCCGGCCTGCAGGCGCTGGACTGCGGCATCCCGCAGAACTGGCCGGAGTACGTGCTGCACCAGATGGTCACGGTGATGCGCGGCGGCGAGGAAGTGAAGATCTCCAAGCGCGCCGGCAGCTACGTCACCCTGCGCGATCTGATCGACGAGACCGGCGCCGACGCCGTGCGCTGGTTCCTGATCGCGCGCAAGCCCGATTCGCAATTGGTATTCGACATCGATCTGGCGCGCTCGCAGTCGCTGGACAATCCGGTCTACTACGTGCAGCTGTCGCATGCGCGCATCTGCGGCCTGAAGCGCAAGCTCGCCGAGCGCGGCCTCGATTACGACCGCGACGCCGGTCTCGCGTTGCCGCTGGATCTCGCCGACGCCTCCGCGCGCGATCTGCTGATCGACCTCTCGCGCTTCCCGGAAATCGTGGAAGTCGCCGGCCGCGATCTCGAACCGCACCAGATCGCCGGCTATCTGGTCGAACTGGCGCAGACCTTCCAGTCGTACTACAACGATCATCAGTTCCTGGTCGACGACGCCGACACCCGCAACGCGCGACTGGCGCTGGCCGAGGCCACCGGCCGGGTGCTGGCGAACGGACTGGCGCTGCTGGGCGTGTCCGCGCCCGAGCAGATGTTCTTCGACGACGCCCGGAGCGACGACGGGGAGACCACGTAATGGCGGCGAAGCGCAACAAATCGCAGGCCCGGCGCAACGGCGGCGGCGACGGCATGCCCGGCTGGGCCTGGCTGGTGATCGGCCTGGCGCTGGGCATCGGCGTGTGGCTGCTCGCACCGAAGTTCACGGGCAAGGACGGGGTCGAGGGCTTCTTCCGCGCCGACCCGAAACCCGATGCGCCGCCGGCCGTGGACGCCACCGGCGACGACGCGCCGCTGGTCGCCGACAACGGCCCCGCGGTCGCACCGACCGAGCCGCCGAAGGAAGAGGACTACGACTTCTACACCCTGCTGCCGGGCGAGGAGACCGCGCTCAGCGACACCGAGCTGGCCGAACGCACCCGCGCCGAGGAAGCCGATCGCAAGGCCACGGACACGCCGAAGCCGGTCGAACCCGAGGCCACGCCGCCGCCGGCCGTGGATGCGGCCAACCCGCCCGCGATCGATGCGACACCGTCGCCGAAGCCCGAAACCGCCGCCGCAGAACCGCGCGGCGATGCGCGCTACATCCTCCAGGCCGGCGCCTTCGCGGCGTCCGGCGATGCCGAGGCGCTGAAGGCGAAGATCGCCTTCCTCGGCCTCGGCGCGCGGGTCGAATCCGCGCAGATCCAGGGCAAGACCGTCTACCGCGTGCGCATGGGGCCCTACGGCAGCGCGACCGAACTGGCCGAGGCCAAGCGCAAGCTTTCCGGCGGCGGATTGCCGGCGATGGCGATCAAGGTCAAGTAACCCCGGATGCCGATGCGCGCACGCGGGGGCATCACCGCACTGCTGCTCGCGATGACGCTGCCGGGCCTGTGCCTGTCCGCCCGCGCGGACGAGCCGCAGACCGCGACGACGGCAGAGGAGACCCGCAACCGCGGTACCGCGGAAGAAAACGCCGCCATCGCTCGCCTGAGCGTCCAGTACCTGTCGCTGCTGGCTGCGGCCGATGACGAAGCCGCCTACGCGATGGTCGCGAAAGACCTTCCGGGCATGCCCGATTTCGAGACCTGGCGCGCCGCCAACGACGACCCCGCGACCAGGCGCGGCGGCATCGCGTTCCGCCTGCCGAGCGACATCCGCTGGCTCGACGTGACCAAGGGCACGCCCGTCGCAGGCCGCTACGCCGCTTACGAATACATCGCGGTCTACACCACGCGGAAACCGACGCTCGAGACGTTGTGGTGGTACCACGATCCCGAGACAGGTCGTTATCTGCTGACGGCGCTCGAACGCGAAGCACTGGAGAAGGGCGGATGGCTTCGCTACAGGCCGGTCGCCGCATCCCGGACGGCGCTGCTGGACACGCCGGGCGCACGACTGCGCCAGGGCCGTGAATGGGATGTGATGCAGTGGCGGGACACGCCCGCGCAGTGGGCGTTCACCCGCCCGGACAGCGGCAGGCCGCAGGCGATCGTGCTGCTCGTCCGGCTCGAGGATGCCCCCGATCGGATGCAGGCCTACTTCACCCTGTGCAACGACGGATATCTCGAATGTCGCGCGCTCAGCGGGACCGTCCAGAAGACGGATTTCGATGCGGTCATCGCCGGACTTTCGCGAGACGATGCGGAAGGGCCGTCCGGCCACGCGGCGACAGGGACCGCATCGCCGGACGCACCGCACTGAATCCGGCCGCATCGGGCATTCGCAATCCCTGAGACACCCCGCGGGCATACTCCTCTCCCAACAGGAGAACGCCCATGCTCGAAGCCGCCCTGCTCCCGTCAACGGCGTTGCGGACGACACTGCTCAAGCCGGTCGTCGACGCCCTGTTCGCCCGTCTGCACCAGCGCCGCAGATGTCGCATGCGGCGCAGCGCCGAGCAGGCGATGCGCGAGGCCATCCGCGAACTGCTCCTGTTCCAGCCGGACGAGCGTCGCGTCGAGTCACGGCTGGCACAGGCCCGCACCAGCGGAGTCCCCGCTTCCGACATCCGCCTGGCCGAGACCATGCTGGCCCGTCATCGCGAAACCCACGCACGGACGCGCGGCATGATCCATCGCAGCCGACGCTGGAACCGCCATCTGTCGGACGCCCCTCCGGAAGTCGCCGATAGCCGGTACTGAACCCCCGGTTTCCCGGAGGCATACTCGCCGTAGGCGGCGGACCCACGGTTTCGAAGCATGTGTCCGCTGCGCATGGATGCCTCTCCGGGGGACGACAGATGCACGGACACAGCGAACAGGCACCGCACGATCCGCGGCACGCGCTCGAATCACGTGCACGCCGATTCGGCATCCTCGACCTGATTTCGATCCCGGTCTGGATCTACGACTTCGATCATCGTCGCATCGCGTGGGCGAACACCGCGGCGCAGGACACCTGGCATGCCGCGACGCTGCAAGAACTGTGCGCACGCGACCTCGGCGCCGACATGTCGGAATCCGTGGCGCAGCGGCTCCGGCAATACCGCAGCGACTTCGAGTCCCACGGTCTCGTGTTCAACGAGCAGTGGACGATCTACCCCTCCGGGAAGCCGTTCTCGCTGAACGTCCGGCTGAGCGGCATCCGGCTGGAAGACGGGCGCCTCGCCATGCTCTGCGAAGGCACGCCCTGCGAATCGATGCAGCCCGAGTCGCTTCGCTCCGTCGAAGCCCTGCTGCACACCGGCGTGATGATCTCGCTCTACGGGCGGGATGGCGCGCCGCTGTACCGGAATCCCTCCGCGCGCGCATCGGTCCGATCGCCCGACGAGCCTCTCGACGCCCGGATCGTCGAACCGCAGGCGCATGCCGCACTGATCCTCGACCTTGGCCAGCATGAGGTCGTCAAACGGACGCTCCACGTGCACACGAGCAATGGCGAACGCTGGCACGAATTGTCCGCACGCGCCTGCAGGGATGCCGTCACCGGAGAGCATGCGATCCTGGTCAGCGAAGTCGATGTCACCGCGATCAAGCATGCCGAGGCGAAGGCGCAGTATCTCGCGCTGCGCGACCCGCTGACCGGACTGGCCAATCGCGCGCAGTTGTTCCAGACATTCGGTCAGTCGGTCGGCAACTTCCTCGACCAGCACATGGAAGCCGCGCTCCTGTTCATCGATCTCGACCACTTCAAGAACATCAATGACAGTTTCGGACATGCCGCAGGCGATGCGCTGCTGGTCGAGATCGCACGCCGACTGCAGCACGCCATGGACGATGCGCTGTTGATCGCACGACTCGGCGGTGACGAATTCCTGATCCTGATGGCCTCGACGGACCTCCGGAACGGTCTTGTCGATGCGCATCGGCGATTGACGGCCGCGATCTCCGCACCGACCGTCGTCCTCGGACACATGGTCCGCGTCACCCCGAGCATCGGCGTCAGCGTGTTCCCCGGAGATGGCGAGGACATGGAAGTCCTGCTGCGCAACGCGGACCTGGCCATGTATGCGGCGAAGGAGCGCGGACGCAACGAAATGGCGTACTACGACAGCCTGATGTCGGAAATGGTGATGACCCGCATCGCGCTCGAGGCCGATATCCGCGACGCCCTCGACCAGGGCGGAATATCCGTGCATTACCAACCGATTGTCGAAACCCGCTCCGGTCGCATCGTCGGCGCGGAAGCGCTGGCCCGCTGGCAGCACCCCCGGCACGGCATCGTTCCGCCCGACATGTTCGTGCCGATCTGCGAAAGCGCCGGGCTGATCGGGCAACTGGGCATGTTCGTGTTCCGGGCCGCCGCCCGCCAGCAGGCGGCCTGGCATCGTTCGGGCCACGCGCTGAACGTGTCGGTCAATCTGTCCGCCAGGCAGTTCCGGCACGGCAGCCTGCTCGACGACATCCGATCCGCGATCGCGGACACGCACGCCGACCCCCGGAGGATGCAGGTCGAGATCACCGAATCCCTGTTGCTGGGCGAGGACAAGGCGCTGCTGGAACAGTTGCGCGGAATCGAGGCGCTTGGCCTGCGTATCGCGCTGGACGATTTCGGCACCGGATACTCCAACCTGGGGTACCTGCAGCGATTCCCCATCCATGCCATCAAGATCGACAGATCCTTCGTCCAGAGCATCGACGTCAACCGGCCGCTGGCCGAGATGATCGTGTCGATGTGCCGACTGATGCGGCTGACCTCCATCGCGGAGGGTGTGGAGACGCCCGAACAACTGGGATGGGTCCGCGATCAGGAAATCGAATACTGCCAGGGCTACCTGTTTTCGCCCGCCCTGCCCCCGGACGCGTTCGACGCGCTGCTGGATCACCCCTTCCCGCAGCCATGATGCCGGCAGGCATCTGCACCGGAAAGGCTACAATCGCGACATGAAGACCATCCTCATCACCGGCGGCACCTCCGGCTTCGGCCGCGCCGCGGTCGAACGTTTCCATGGCGCCGGCTGGCGCGTGATCGCCACCGGCCGCCGCGCCGGACGCCTCGATGCGCTCGCCGACGCGCTTGGCCGCGAACGCCTGCACACCGCCGCCTTCGACATCCGCGATGAGGCCGCGATGCGCGCCGCCATCGACGCGCTGCCGCAGGATTTCCGCGACGTCGACGTGCTGGTGAACAACGCCGGGCTCGCGCTGGGCACCGCGCCGGCGCAGCGCGCGGATCTCGCGCAGTGGAAACAGATGATCGACACCAACGTCACCGCGCTGGCGACGATGACCCATCTGCTGCTGCCGACGCTGATCGCGCGCAGGGGCGCGATCCTCAACATCGGTTCGGTCGCCGGCAGCTATCCCTACACCGGCGGCAACGTCTACGGCGGCACCAAGGCCTTCGTCTCGCAGTTCTCGCTGGGCCTGCGCAGCGATCTGCACGGCACCGGCGTGCGCGTGACCAGCATCGAACCGGGCATGGCCGAAACCGAATTCACCCTGGTCCGCACCAGCGGCGACCAGACCGCCTCCGACACCCTGTACAAGGGCGCCGAGCCGATCTCCGCCGACGATCTCGCCGACACCCTGTTCTGGATCGCCACCCTGCCCCCGCACCTCAACGTCAACCGGATCGAAGTGATGCCGGTGCGACAATCGTTCGCGGGGTTCCAGGTGGCGCGCGAGGGCTGATCGTGCATCTGCTGCTGCCCGCGCTGATGGCCCTCGCGATCGGGTTGATGCTGCCGCTGCAGGGGCTGGTGAACGCGCGCCTCGGCGCGCAGGTCGGCGGCCCGATCGTCGCCTCGTTCGTCTCGTTCCTCGTCGGCACCGTCCTGCTCGGCGCCTATCTGCTGCTGACGCGCACGCCGCTGGCGATCGGCGGCGCCGGCAAACTGCCACCGTGGATCTGGACCGGTGGCCTGCTCGGGGCGCTGTACGTCGCCAGCTTCACCCTGCTGATGCCGCGACTCGGCGCCGCCTCGCTGGTGTGCCTCGCGATCCTCGGCCAGGTCAGCGCGTCGCTGCTGTTCGATCACTTCGGTGTCCTGCAGGCGCCGCGCCGCGCGGACCCGGTCCGCATCGCCGGCGCGATCCTGATGATCGTCGGCGTGCTGATGGTGGCGGCGCCGTGGCGCAGCGCGCCGAAGGCACCCGCGCAGACATCGGCCGACGGCGGCTGAACGCGACGGCCGGCCCGTGCGCCGCGCTCAATCGCGCGCGCGGGGTGCGATCACCAGCAGGTGGCCTCCCCTGCAGGCTGCGATGACGCGATCCACCCAGGCGCGATCCACGAGGTAGGAACTGCCACCGATCTCCTCGGGCGTCGGCACCACGTCGGTATCGAGATCGATCCGCGCCTTGGTCCGATACCAGCCGAGCGCGGCATCGTCGATCCGCAGGTCTTCCTCATCGCACGATGCGGGCCAGTCGATCAACAGGATGGCCTTGTCCTGCGGCCAGTAGACGCGGACGAAGCCGCCCGCATCGCTCCGTTCCAGCGGGCCGACATACAGGCGCTGGGGGCCGCGCGCGCCGGCATCCTCGACGATGCGTTCGAGCAGCGCGACGACGCAGCGGAAATGCGGATGGGATTGAACGGATTGCGAGGCGGGTTTCGACGACGCCTCGACCCGGGACGCAGCGGTCACCGAACCGCTCGCCGCGCATGCGAGCGCGGCGGCGATGCACAAGACGAGAGGGATGCGCATTGCCTTCACCGATTTCAATTCAACGATCCTGCGGGGGCGCGACGGCAGCAGGCCGTGTGCGGAGCGTGCGATGCGACAGCCACCCTCCACGCAAACGCAACCCCGGCCGCTCGACCACGTAATGCAACACCGCCCCTGCGACCAAAGAAGCGAGACCGTAGATCGCGAACGCGGCATAGCCGTTGTCGATGCGACCCAGCACCTCGGCCAGATGCGTCTCCACGAGCCGATAGACCGGCTTGTGCACGAGATACAGACTGTAAGACACCGCCGCCAGCCACGCCGCGCCCGGCAGCGCGCGGCGGCCGATCCAGCTCCCCGGCTGCGCGCCGGCGAACACCAGCAGCGCCAGTCCGAGCGACAGCACCGGCCAGCCGATGCTGTTGCCGAGCAGACCGGCGCGTTCCCGGAACAGCCAGAAGCTCAGCGCCATCGTCGCGAGACCGACGATGAACAGCGGATTCGCGCGTGCGGCCGCGCGCGCCCATGCATCGGGGCGATACGTCTTCCACACCGCCAGCAGCACACCGGCCAGCAAGCCGTCGAGGCGGTTCCAGGTCGGGTAGTAGATCTCCTCGACGAACCAGTTGTAGCCCGGCGACAGCGCGTCGAAATGCAGCCATATCGCGCTGCGCAGGACGATGCCGCCCAGCACCAGCGCGGTGCAGAACACCGCCAGCGCGACGCCGGAACGCAGTCGCGCGAACCCCAGCGCCAGCAGCGGAAACAGCAGGTAGAAATGTTCCTCGACGCACAGCGACCAGGCATGCGAGAACGTGGCGTTGCGTCCGTAGTCGATCGACACGTTCACGAAGAAGCCGACGAATTTCCACCACGGCTCCATGCCCGGCGCCTCGCGGAACCCCGGCCACAGCAGGTACAACAACAGCACCGCCCAGAACGCGGGCAGGATGCGGAACGCGCGCCGCAGGTAGAAATCGCCGAAGGAGAAACGCTCGCCGCGCGCCAGCGGCGCCAGCACCTGCGACCCGATCAGGAAGCCACTGAGCACGAAGAACAGGTCGACGCCCATCCAGCCATAGCGCTGCAGCCACTCCCAGCGTTCGCCGAGACCACCGACCAGGAACGAGTGGAACAGCATCGTCCACACCACCGCGACGGCGCGGAGAACATCGAGACCGGGATAACGCATCGGAACCTGCGGGCGGCGGATGCGGACGGCGGCATGCCGCCCGCGAAGCCGGGATTCTATGCGCGATGCGAGCGGCACAACCGCGTGTGACACGCGTGACGCGCGGAAGACGCGATGCTCGCCGGATCGACTGTCCGCTCGACCACCGGCAGGCGAATGACGCGCACCGGCAACCTTGACCGGCTCAGCCCAGCGCCTCCTCAAGAGGCCGGCCGCCGGCGGATTGATCGTCGTCCGGTGCGACGGACCTGGCGCGTCGAGCGATTGAACCGTTCGCCCGGCCGCCGACACCTTATCTTCCGTAACGACAGGAAACCGACAGGGGCGACCGGGTGCAGCGCGACAGCGAGCGGGTCTATGACGAATACCTCGTGGTCGCGGCACAGGGCGGCGATCACGCGGCGTGGGAACGCCTGGTCGCGCGCTGGCAGCCGCGGCTGCTTCGCCACGCCTGGCGACTGACCGGGCACGCCGACCGCGCCGCCGATCTGGTGCAGGACGCGTGGATGGACATCTGGAAGGGCCTGCACCGGCTGGAAGACGCGGTGGCGTTTCCGGCCTGGGCCTTCCGCATCGTCACCCGCCGCTGCCATCGCGCCTTCGACGAGAGTGATCGCGAACGCGCAGGCATGCGCGAACTCACCGAAACCTCGACCGGAAGCGACGAGGCCGCGAGCGCCGAGGCGATCGCCCGCGACATCGATCTGGCACGGGTGCGCGCGGCGATGGCCGCATTGCCACCGGCGCAGCGCGCGGCGTTGTCGCTGTTCCATCTCGAAGCATTGAGCGTGGCGGAAATCGCCATCGCACTCGACGTTCCGCCGGGCACGGTCAAGACCCGGCTCATGCATGCGCGGAGAAAGCTTCGCGCCGTACTGGAAGGAGTGAGCGATGACCAAGACCGATGAACTGATCGAACGGGCACTCAGCGCAGAAGATCGCGAGCTGCTGGCGCGACATGCGGAACCCGGCTATTTCGCGCAGGCGGGCGGTCTGTTCCGCGGCACGCTCGGCTGGACCGCTGGCCTCGCCTACGCGGTCGCGCTGGCGGCCTTCGCCGGTTGCGTGTGGGCGTTCTGGCGCGCCTGGACCGCAGAGGAAGCGCTGGCGGCGGTGAAATTCGCCGCGCTCGCGCTGCTGCTGTTCCAGTGCTCGGGCCTGATGAAGACCTATCTGGGTGCGCAATTGCAGGCCAACCGCACCCTGCGAGAACTCAAGCGTCTGGAATTGCAGGTGGCGATGCTGCGCGATCGCGCCGGGCCGGCTTGAGCCGGGCCCGGCCGGAACTCACGGGTTGCACGCCGCCAGACAGCCCAGGCGATTGCTCTCGCAGACCGCAGGAGCGAGGACGCCATTCGCGATACAGGCCTGGTAACGCTGCTCGCAACGCGAAACGCAAAGGTCGTACCAGGACTGGGCGCTGGCGTCGCGTGCGGTGAAGGCGGCACCGCCGATGAAGGCGGAGACGGCGAGACACACGGCCACGACGGGCCGCACGGCGGTATTGCGCAAGAGAAGCATGACGGACTCCTTGTCGATCGGAATGCACCTTCACCCTACGCCGGCCGCGTCGCCAGGACTGCGGCCTGCATCCCGGAAGCAGCGCTCAGCCCAACGGCTCGTCGCTCAGGTAGGTGTACGAGGTCAGCCCGTTCTCCAGCGCCTCGTTCAGTCGCGCGGCCTCGCTCTTGCTCAGGTCGACCGCGCCGACCTTGGCGCGGTAGATCCGCCGCAGGTCGTCGAGCTTGTAGCCGACGTAATCGAGCATCACGTCGGTGGTGTCGCCGCGGCGCTGCTGGGTGACGCGGAAACCGTCCTCGCCGACCCGGACCTCGATCGCGTCGGTGTCGCCGAACAGGTTGTGGATGTCGCCGAGCACTTCCTGGTACGCACCGACCAGGAAGAAGCCGATCCGGTAGCGTTCGCCCGGGCGCGGCGCATGCAGCGGCAGCGAGGAATCGAGATCCTCGTTCTCGACATAGGTGTCGATCTTGCCGTCGGAGTCGCAGGTCAGATCGGCGATCACGCCGCGGCGCTCGGGTTTTTCGTCCAGGCGTTCGATCGGCAGGATCGGGAATACCTGATCGATCGCCCACACATCGGGCATCGACTCGAACAGGCTGAAATTGACGAAGTACTTGTCGACGAGCCGTTCGTTCAACTCGTCGAGCAGGTCGCGATGGCTCTTCTCGTCGTAGGTCAGGCGAGCGCGCACCGCATGGGCGATGGCGTAGAACAGATCGTCGAGGCGCGCGCGCGCGACCAGATCGATCTGGCCCAGCGCGTACAGGGACAGACCTTCGCTGTGGTGATGCTGCGCCTCGTGGAAGAGTTCGACCGCCGGACGGGTGTCGAGTTCGGCGTAGATCTCGCGCAGATGGCGGATCACCTCGGCCTCGTCGTCGTGCGCCGGCGGCACCCGGCCTTCCGGCGCGCGCTCGACCTCGGAGACGTTGGTCACCAGCATCGCGTGGTGCGCGGTCATCGCGCGACCGCATTCGGTCACCAGCCGCGGCGGCGCGAAGCCGTGCTTCTCGCAGGCCTCGGCGATCGGCTGGACGATGCTCGACGCGTACTGGTGGATGCCGTAATTGATCGAGCAGTAGCTGCGCGAACGGGTGCCTTCGTAGTCGATGCCGAGACCGCCGCCGACGTCGACGTGACTGATCTTCGCGCCCAGCTTCGACAGTTCGACGAAATAGCGCGTGGCCTCGCGCATGCCGTTGGCGATGTCGCGGACGTTGCTGATCTGCGAGCCCATGTGGAAGTGCAGCAGGCCGAGACAGTCGCTCATGTCGCTGTCGCGCAGGAATTTCCACAGGTCAAGGACCTGGCGCGGCGACAGCCCGAACTTGGCCTTGTCGCCACCGCTGTTCTGCCACTTGCCGGCGCCCAGCGAGGCCAGACGCATGCGCACGCCGAGGCCCGGCTTCACGCCCAGCGCCTTCGCTTCCTCCATCACCAGCGGCAGTTCGGACGGCTTCTCGACCACGATGAAGGTCTGCAGCCCGAGCTTGCGGCCGATCAGGGCGAGACGGATGTATTCGCGGTCCTTGTAGCCGTTGCAGACGATCAGCCCGCCGGGACGGCTGAGCGCCAGCACCGCCATCAGCTCGGGCTTGCTGCCGGCCTCCAGGCCGAAGCCCTCGCCCGCGTGCGACGCGAGCGTGCCGGCGACGCCGGCGTGCTGGTTGACCTTGATCGGATACACCGCGGTATAGCCGCCGGCGTAATCCCATTCCCGCTGCGCCTGCGCGAACGCGGCCTGCAGCTTGCCCAGGCGATCGCCGAGGATCTGCGGGAACCGCACCAGCACCGGCAGCTTGGCGCCGCTGGCCAAGGCCGCATCGACGACCTCCGGCAGCGCGGCGCCCGGGGCGTCGGCGCCGTGCGGATGAACCACGATCCGCCCGCGCGCATCGATGTCGAAATACCCTTCCGCCCAGTGCGGAATCGAGTAGGTCCTGCGGGCTTGGTCGATCGACCAGGCGGTCATGGGCGTGGTTCCGGGGGCGTTGGGGACGCGCATTGTAGGGCGGGCTCACGCCCCCCGCGCATCCACCCGACTCCGTTCAGCTTCGCTGTCGACCCGGCCCGCCGATCAGCCACGTCGATACACCGGGGCCACACAGACCGCCCGGACCCGCCGCGCCAGCGGCCGGCGCGCGGTGTCGCTGTCGCTGAACACGGTCACGCTGCCGGGCAGGGACAGCGCCGCGACCAGCCGCTTCAGCCCGGCGCTTTCGCTCGCGACCGAGCCACGCCAGGTCACCAGCAGGGTGAAGTGCGGCGCCTCGCCAGGCAGGTCGAGGCGCTTGCGCACCAGCCAGGCCTGCGCGACCTGCGGAAAGCCGGCGAGCGCGACCTCCAGCGCCGCTCGCGCGGCCGGGTCGAGCTCGTGCGCGATCAGATCGTCGTCCGCGTCCACGCCGTCGCGTGCTTCCTGCGAGGCCGCCTGCGCGGCGAACTCGCCGCGCAGTGCCTCCAGCGCGTCCGCCAGACCGGGCGACAACGTGCTGTCGCGCCGCCAGTCGTCGAGCCGGGCGAAGGTCGGGCGGATCGCACCGGCATCCAGGGTCATCGCCCGACGCAGTTGCGCCACGCCCTCGACATCGTCCGCCTCCACCCGCAGCATGCCGCTGCGGAACAGCGCGGTGGGATCGTCCGGCGCCAGCGCGAGCACCCGCGCGTAGTCGCGCAGCGCAGCGCGTTCCGGACGCAGGCGCTCGACCAGTTGCGCGTACTGCAGGGCCTGCGCGGCATCTTCGGGATCGCGACGTTCCAGCACCTCCAGACGCGCGCGCTCGGCGGCCGCGGCGGCATGACGCTCGGCCCATGGCGACTGCGCCTGTTTGCGCCATGCCGCATCCAGATCGCGTTCGATCTTCGCCGCGACCGCCGCGTCCAGCATGTGTATCGCCGCCTCGCCCCGCGCACGCAGCGCGGGCGGCACGCCGAAGGCGGCGATCCGCTGCGGCAGACCCGGATGGGTGTCGTCGATATCCATCTCGCGCACCGCCGCCGCGACCACCCGCGCGGGGTCCGGGGCCGGCGCCTCGTCGAGCCAGCGTGCGATCTCCGCGCCGATCGACAGCGGCGGCGACGGCTGCGCGCGCATCCGCGCCGCCATCGGCGCCCAACAGCGGCGCTCCAGCCAGTCCGAGGCGTGCTCCAGACGCAGCAGTGCCGAAACCTGCGCCTCGGCGCCCACCAGTCGCGCCGACATCGCATCCGCCGCGAACTCATGCTCGCGTGCGAGCACGAAGCTGCGGGCGTCGAAATACGGCACGTACCAGCGGAACAGCGGCCACAGCACCACCCGCGCCAGACCGTTGCCGGCCTGGTGGGTCACCGCCGCCAGCCCGTTCCAACCGCGGCGCAGACGGTAGATCCAGGCCGAATATCGACCGTGACCATCGCGGAAATGGCCGAATTCATGCGCGATCACCGCGGCCAGTTCATCGCGGTCCAGCAGCCGCAGCAGCGGCAGACCAAGCACGAGGTAGTGGCGTTCGCCGAGCAGCCCCAACGCCCGCGGACAGCTCGCGGCGGCCGCGTTGAGCGAATCGTCCACGATCACCTCCTCCAGCGGCGGCGCACCGGCCTCGTGACGCAGGCGTTCGATCTCGGCGGCCAGCGCCGGCGCCTCCTCCGGCCGCAGGCGATGCCCCGCCGGCGGTTCGATCCGCAACCACAGGGCGCGCAGCACCAGAACGGCGAAGCCGGTCTGCGCGGCCAGAAAGACGTAGGCCATCGGATCGACGGCCCCCCGCGCACGGACCAACGCGACCACGATCAGCGTCAGCGGCACCAGCGCCGCGATCAGCGCCAGCCCGAGCATGCAGAAGCCGAGCACCGCCAGCCGGACCACCCGTCTGCGGTAGGTCTCGGGCGCCTGCCGCGCCTCCTCCTGCAGGCGCTGGATCAGCGCCTGACGGCGGCGTTGGTCGGAAGTCGGGGCCATCGGGATCCTCCGGCGCGGGGTGTCGTCGGCAAGGGCGCGCCGAGGCGGATCGTACCGGATCGCCGCAACGGCGCTCCGGTACAATGCCGCCCCCTCTCCTGCCCTCCGGGACCGCCGCCATGAACGAGACCACCTGGCATTACGAGAATTTCGAACCCGCCGGCTCGGCCATCGGCTACCGCATCACCCGCAAGCTCGACGAAGTGCAGTCGCCGTTCCAGAAGATCGAGATCTTCGAAAGCACCGACTGGGGCAACCTGATGCTCATCGACGGCGCGATGATGCTCACCACCCGCGACAACTTCCTCTATCACGAGATGATGTCGCACCCGGCGCTGTTCACGCATGCGTCTCCGAAGAACGTCGTGATCATCGGCGGCGGCGACTGCGGCACCCTGCGCGAAGTGCTCAAGCATCCGGGCGTCGAGAAGGCCGTGCAATGCGACATCGACGAGCAGGTCACGCGCATGGCCGAGAAGTGGTTCCCGGAACTGTGCGACAGCAACCACGATCCGCGCGCCGAACTGCTGTTCGACGACGGCATCGCCTACATGAAGAACGCCGCGCCGGGCAGCCTCGACATCGTCATCGTCGATTCCACCGATCCGGTCGGCCCGGCCGAAGGCCTGTTCAACAAGGCCTTCTACGAAAGCTGCTTCCGCGCGCTCAAGGACGACGGCATCCTCGTCCAGCAGTCGGAATCGCCGCTCGTGCTGCTGGAACTCATCAAGGAAATGCGCGGCGAGATGGGCAAGGCGGGCTTCACGACCTTCCAGACCCTGCCGTTCCCGCAGCCCTGCTACCCGACCGGCTGGTGGAGCGCGACGCTGGCGAAGAAATCCGGCGGCTTCGACTTCCGCGACGCCGACGCCCGCGCCAAGGCCTTCGCGACGAAGTACTACAGCGCCGACATCCACAAGGGCGCGGCGACCCTGCCGCCGTTCGTGGCCGAAGCGCTGGGCGAATAACGAAAGCCTCATTTCCGCCTCATGCGCCCTTAAGGCGGCGGCGTTAGAAATCCCGGCAACCTGCCGGGATTTCTGTATGCACGACACGGTTTTCGACATCGCAACACCCGCGGCGCCGCCACGGCCGCAACCACACGCGATCGACCTGCGCCGCCATCTGGCGCTTCCGCTCGCGGGCTTCTCGCTGGCGTTGACGCTGGTCGCAGCCTTCGCGCTGGACTGGCGGATCGCCCATGCCCTGTACGCCTGGCAGGGCTATCGCTGGATCCTGAAGCACGCGTTCGTGACCGAAACGCTGCTGCACCGTCTGGGCCACGACCTGAGCGTCGCCGCCTGGGTCGGCGTGCTGCTGGCCTGGCTGACCTCGCTGCGCCGCGACACCCTGTCCGCCTGGCGCCGGCCGCTGGGATATCTGGCGCTGTCGGTGCTGCTCTCGACCACGCTCGTCGCCGTGCTCAAGAGCGGCACCGGCATGGACTGTCCGTGGGACATCGAGGGCCTCGGCGGAATGCGACCGCATCTGGGCCTGCTGGATTCGCGCCCGGACACCCTGCCGGACGCCGCCTGCTTTCCGGCAGGTCACGCCAGCAGCGGGTATGCCTGGGTGGCGCTGTATTTCTTCTTCCTGATGACACGCCCCGCCCTGCGCCGGCAGGGGCTGTCGGTGGGCGTGGCCACCGGCGCGATGTTCGGCGTCGGCCAGCAACTGCGCGGCGCGCATTTCCTGTCGCACGACCTGTGGACGGCGATGCTCTGCTGGCTGGTCGCCTTCGGCCTGTACCGGGTCTTCGCGCGACGCGGCACCGCCACCTGATCGACGCAGCGCGGCGGCGTTGTAAGATCGGACGCGACTCCACCGCCTGTCGTCCACGTGGCCGCGATTGCACGTTCGTCGAACCCCGACCGCTCCGGCATCGACCGGCTGAACATCGCCCTGATCGTGGTGTCGATGCTGTTCGCCCTCCGCTGGCCATTCGAGACTCTGCTGCTGGCCTACGCCGTACTGGGGCCGCTGCACTATCTGACCGAAATTTCATGGCTGCACGACCGCGGCTACTTCCTGCCGCGACGCCGCGATGCCTGGCCGCTGTGGATCGGCGGCACCACCCTGATCGTCGCGGTGATCGCGGCGGCGGACGCGGATCGGGATCTGCTGCGGCGCGCGATCGAGAACGGCGCGCTGTTCGCGCTGTTCGGATTCGCGCTGGTACTGATGCTCACACCCGTCTGGTGGCGACGGCTGCTCGCGCTCGCGGTGCTGGTGCCGGCCTGCCTGTGGTTCGCGCGCAGCGTCGGACTCGCCGATTCGCTGGCGGGCTATCTGCCCACCGTCATCCATGTCTACGTGTTCACCGGCCTGTTCATGCTGCTCGGCTGGCTGCGCCGGCCCGGCAGGGACGGTGCGTTGGCCTTCGCGACCTACCTGCTCTGTCCGCTGCTGTGCCTGCTCGCACCCGCGGGCTGGAGCGCATCCGCATCCGGCTGGGCCGAGCGCGCCTTCGTCGGCACGCTGTCGGGCATCAACGACCTCATCCTGGGCGACGCCGGCATCCCCGTCGCGCCCGATGCCCTGACCACGCATCCCACCAGCGTGCTCGTCGCCCGCGTGCTCGCGCTGGCCTATCTCTACCACTACCTCAACTGGTTCTCGAAGGTCGAAGTGATCGGCTGGGCGAAGGTCTCGCCGAAACGCGGCGCGATCATCGTCGCGCTGTGGGTATTCGCGGCCGGCTTCTATTTCGTGGACTACGCGCTCGGTTTCATGCTGCTGCTGACGCTGAGCTTCCTGCACGTGGTGCTGGAGTTCCCGCTGAACCACCGGTCGTTCCGGGAGATCGGGCCACTAATCTGGAAGAAAACATCAGCTACATCATAAGTCTTTTGATTGTTATAAAAACGCTCTCGACCAAAAACTTTTAGCTTGATCGCTCAAAACTTCTCTTTCACTAGCTACATCCCATTCTGCGCCATCAATGACGAGAGACAAGTTGGCCACCACTTCGCCAAGCGCCGAAGTAAGACTAAAAAGTTCTTTGAACTTAGGATTACGCAAATCTGATTCAACTATCAAACTGTGCGCCAGCTCGTGATTTCTAAACGACCTCAATTTACGCCTTATTTGCCTTGCTGATGGCGAACAGAGTCCAGTCGAGTATGCAATCATTGCCGCCTCAATTGATTTCTCGGCATCTGGATTATTTTTTAATAAAAAGATCTTACATCTTTCTTGTCTCAATAGCCTTACCAAAAATGGAACAGATGCAATATCTTTTTGGTTAGGGGACCGACCAGCCTTTTTTCCTCTTATTCCACTGTTATCCAGAAGTCTTGCCAAACTAACAGAAAGGTCAAATTTCATGCTATCTAGCGCGGCGTTATAAGCGCTAGCGCAATCTGATTCCGTGCTCAGCAAAGCACATACAACTTCATTGGCGGATTGCATCGAACATTCAACACAAAGAGCGTGAGCATAGTCGCGTCGAACTTTCTCGAATATGACATGCAAGCGCTCAATCGCTTGGATATTGGTCAAGCAATTTCGTTTTGATTTCTTACTACGCTTCATTCAATGGTTCTTCTATGCGCCCTACAGCGCATCCCCATCCATTTCACCGGTGCGGATGCGCACCACCTTCTCCAGATCCCAGACGAAGATCTTGCCGTCGCCGATCTTGCCGGTGCCGGCCGACTGCATGATCGCCTCGACCACGGCGTCGACGCGGTCGTCGCTCACCGCCACTTCGAGCTTGATCTTCGGCAGGAAATCGACCACGTACTCGGCACCACGGTACAGCTCGGTGTGGCCCTTCTGGCGACCGAAGCCCTTGACCTCGGTCGCGGTGATGCCGGCCACGCCGGCTTCGGCCAGCGCCTCGCGCACGTCGTCGAGTTTGAACGGCTTGATGATGGCCATGACCATCTTCATGAGGCGGCTCCGGGGCGCGGTGGGATCAGGCGCAGAGGATAACGCGGGGTCGGTCTTTTCCGACCCCCGGTCGCGGGGTTTCCCGATGGCGACGACGGGCCTGGCCCGGGATGCTGGCGTCCACGCTACAATCACCGGGACATGCCCATGATCGACCTCAGCCAGATCGACGACCTCGCCCGCCGCCTCAGCGGCCTGGTGCCCCCCGCGCTGCGCGAAGGCCGCGAGGAGATGCAGGAAAACTTCAAGTCCGCGCTGCAGGCCGGGCTGGCGAAGCTGGACCTCGTCACCCGCGAGGAATTCGACGTCCAGCGCGCGGTGCTCGCCCGCACCCGCGACCGGCTGGACGAACTGCGCACCCTCGTCGAGCAACTGGAAACCCGGCTCGCCGAACGAGACACGGACCGCAGCGACACCCCGCCGCCCCACGCCTGAGGGCCGCCGCCATGACTCTTGCCCTCGTGCACACCCGTGCACGCACCGGCGTGCGCGCGCCCGCCGTGAACGTCGAAGTCTTCCTCGCCGGCGGCCTGCCGCGGATGTCCATCGTCGGCCTGCCCGAAGCCGCGGTCCGCGAGGCCAAGGACCGGGTCCGCGCCGCGATCCAGTGCGCGCAGTACGACTTCCCGGCGCGCGTCATCACCGTCAACCTCGCGCCGGCCGATTTGCCGAAGGACGGCGGTCGTTTCGATCTGCCGATCGCGCTGGGCATCCTCGCCGCCAGCGGACAGATCCCGCTGGACGCCCTGCGCGAGTACGAATTCCTCGGCGAACTGGGACTCACCGGCGAACTGCGCCCGGTCGACGGCGTGCTCCCCGCCGCATTGGCCGCGGCGGCGCACGGCCGCAAGCTGATCGTGCCCACCGGCAACGGCGCCGAGGCCGCGCTGGTCGCGGGCGTCGAGGCGTTTACCGCGCGCACCCTGCTCGACGTCTGCGGACATCTGTGCGGCCATCGCCGGCTCCCGGCCGCGATCGCGCCCGCCTCGGCCTACGACCACGGCCCCGACCTGCGCGATGTCCGCGGCCAGAGCCGCGCGCGGCGGGCCCTGGAAATCGCCGCCGCCGGCAGTCATCACCTGCTGCTGATCGGCCCACCCGGCTGCGGCAAGACCCTGCTGGCCTCGCGCCTGCCCGGCGTGCTGCCCGAAGCCAGCGAAGCCGACGCGCTGGAAACTGCGGCCATCGCCTCGATCAGCGGCCGCGGCCTCGATCCCACGCGCTGGCGCAATCGCCCCTTCCGCAGCCCGCACCACACCGCCAGCGCGGTCGCCCTGGTCGGCGGCGGCGCCGAACCACGACCGGGCGAAATCTCGCTCGCCCACAACGGCGTGCTGTTCCTCGACGAACTGCCCGAATGGGACCGCCGCGCACTGGAAGTCCTGCGCGAACCGCTGGAATCCGGCGTCGTCACCATCTCGCGCGCGGCACGGCAGTGCGAATTCCCGGCGCGCTTCCAACTGGTCGCCGCGATGAACCCCTGCCCCTGCGGCTGGGCCGGCGACCCCTCCGGCCGCTGCCGCTGTCATCCCGACGCGATCCAGCGCTATCGCGCCAAGATCTCCGGCCCGCTGCTCGAACGCATCGACCTGCACCTCGAAGTGCCGCGCCTGCCACCGGCGGAGTTGCGACCCGACGCGCCGCCCGGTGAATCCAGTGACGTGGTTCGCGCACGCGTCGTACGTGCACGCGAAGTCCAGCGGCAACGCGCCGGCCGCTGCAACGCGCATCTGGATCAATCGGAAACGAATGCAGTGTGTCGACTCGCGCCGGATGATCAGGCGATGCTGGAGAACGCGATCGACCTGCTGCAGCTTTCCGCGCGTTCAATGCATCGCATCCTGCGCGTGGCGCGGACGATTGCTGATCTTGCCGGCAGCGCCGACATTCTCGGGCCGCATGTGGCTGAGGCGATCGGTTATCGGCGTGGAGAGCGGGCGGTGGCGGCGCGGGTGGCGTGAGCGCATCCCGATATTGCGCCGCGGGAAGCCGCACCGGCACCGACAAGACAGACAAGCGCTCCGAACACGATCGACACTGCGACGCGCATCCGCCGAAGGGATCGTGCGTCGCGCCATTCGCGCATGAAAAAGTGAACCCGGCCCCGATCCCGTAGGATGAAGACAGGGCACACTGCGCCCTGCTTCATCCTTCCACGGGCTGTCCATCATGAGCGAGATCGATCGTTTTCCCGCGCTGCGCGCCTGGCGCGATGGCGGTGAATTCATCACCGTCGGGGACCGGCGCATCTACTGTCGTCGCGCCGGTACTGGGCCACGGCTGTTGCTGATTCATGGTTTTCCGACCAGCAGTTTCGATTGGGCGCCGATGTGGCCGATGCTGACGTCACGGTTCGAGGTGCTGGCTTTCGATCTGCTGGGCTTCGGCTTTTCCGCGAAGCCTCGCGGGCATCGTTACCGCGTGCGCGAGCAGGCGGATCTGGTCGAAGCGGTCGCGGATCATTTCGGCTGGCGCAGCGCGTTCGTGCTCGCTCACGATTACGGCGATACGGTCGCGCAGGAACTGTTGGCTCGAAGCAATCATGATCCCGCGCACGGCGCGCTGCGCATGCAGCGGCTGTGTCTGCTCAACGGCGGACTGTTCCCGGAAACCCATCGTGCGCGGCTGATCCAGCAACTGCTCGCTTCGCCGGTCGGACCCGCGCTGGTCGGATTGATGAGCCGACGCGGTTTCGCCCGCAACATGAATGCCCTGTTCTCGCCGACGCGGCCGCTCGACGAGACGGCGATCGACGAATACTGGGCGCTGCTCCAGCACGAATCAGGCATCCATGCGATGCCGTCGCTGCTCGGTTACATGGCCGAACGCCGACACGAGCGCGCGCGCTGGGTCGGCGCGCTGCAGACCACCGATACGCCCTTGCGCTTGATCTGCGGCGCGGTCGACCCCGTCAGCGGATCGCATATGTCAAAACGTTATATGGAGCTCGTCCCGCACGCGGACATCGTCCTGTTGGACGATGTCGGACATTTCCCGCAGCTGGAAGCACCGGAACGGGTCTTCGCTGCAGTCAGCGCGTTTTTTACCGGGGATCATGTACATACCGGCGCGTGATGCGCTGCGCATTTGGAACGGTGGCCAACGTCGCATCCGCTGCGGCCGTCACGATGCGCGATGACTCGCGGAGGCGTCGAATCCCTACCATCGAATGACACTGCAGTCGGGCGCCATACGACGCTGCACTCCGCTTCGATCGAATCCACCGGAAGCTGGTTGACTCCCAAAAGGGAGCGATGTAGTGTCAAAGCGAAGGATCGATACATGTAGCACATGGAGCATTGTGCTGGTGCACGGATGAGCACACCCTCGTACGACCAAGCCCCTGCCGCACTGGACAGCGTGTCCGGCCGCGCGGATTTTCCGTTGACGGACATGCAGCGACTGCTTGTCGTCAGCGCGTCCGACGGCATGGAATATGCGCTGCATCCACATCTCTATTTCGAGGTGGAGCGTCCGGGTCTCGATATCGATCGTTTCGTCTCCGCGATCGCCCGCGTCATCGAACGCCATCGGCGCAACATCGTCGTCGTGACGCCGGATCTGCGGCTGCGACATGTGGAGGACGTGCAACCGCCCTGCGTGCAGGTGTGGGATCTGCGCGGTCTGTCCGAGCTGGGAACGACACGGGGGCTCCTGCAGATCCGGCACCGGATGTCGAATCAGCCGCTTCCCATGGATCGCTGGCCGTGGCTCGACTTCCAGCTGACGCGATACGGCGATGACGACGTGCGGCTGCACGTCAACTTCAGCAACCTGTTCCTCGATCAGTATTCAGGACTCCGTCTGCTGTCCGAGGTCGAGCTGTACTACGCGACACCCGACATCGAACTGCCTGCGGATCGCGTGGGAATCGAGGAGGTTTCGGTCGCGTTGACGCAGCGGCACGAGGCCGCCGATCGGGCTCGCGCGTATTGGGACGATCGCGTCGCGGCGCTGCCCGCGCCCCCGGATCTGCCGATCGCGCGCCTGCACGGGAACCCGGGCCTGCATCGGCGCCGCCTCGTGGTCGACGATGTGACCTGGAGCGCCTTCACAGCGAGCGTCGGCGCGCATGACATGAGCCCGGTGACGGCGCTGCTCACGATCTACGGCGAGATCGTCGCCCGTTTCAGCGGGTCGCGTCATTTCATTCTCAATCAGATGATCTCGCGTCGCGTGCTGAGGCGGATTCCGGGCGTCGAATCCGTGCTCGGCAATCTCGGCGCGATCTATCCACTCGAATTCGATTGGCGCGGAACGGTCTCGCTCCGGGAAAGAGCGCGTCGGTTGCAGGCGACGATCATCGCCGATCTCGGACGCACCGACTGGTCGGGCGTGAATGTGCTGGAAGCGTTGAACGCCCGCCACCGCTCGCAAGGCAGCGCCGCGTGTCCGTTCGTCGTCTCGTCGGGCCTGGCGGGTGGCCCGCAGGAAGAGTTCGTCTACAGCAAACTCGCGACGCCACAGGTGCTGCTCGACCACCAGTTCTTCGAACTCCGCGGCGGTCGTGTCGAGATCATCTGGGATGTCGTGGAAGCCGCATTCCCCGCCGGTTTCATGGACGCGCTGTGCGAGGCGCATGAAACGCTGATCCGCCGACTGGCCGACGATCCGGAAACGTGGAACGCGACGACACCGCTGGTGGCGCCGCGGCGTTCGCGGCCGCCGATGGATGTCTGCCCCACGCGTCCGTTGCATGTCGGTCGTCTGTCGGATGGCCTGAAGGCGGCAACGGCCGTCGCACCGGACCATCCGGCGCTCATCTGCCACGACGGCGCGCTGACCTACGGCGAACTCGCCGCCGCTGCGGAATCGTTCGCGAAGGTGCTGTGCGCCCACGGCGTCCGTCCCGGCGATCGCGTCGCGGTCGTGCTGTCCAAGGGGCTCGCGCAGATGATCGCGGTCTACGCCACGCTGTTCGCGGGCGCCGCGTACGTGCCGATCGATCCGGCATCGCCGCCGCGACGCATCGAACAACTGGTGAACGATGTCGGTGCGTCGGCGATCGTGACCGCCGACGCGATCGAACATCCGGTCGTGCCCGTGCTGCGGGTCGGCGACGTCGCGACGGCCACCGGCGACACGGATCTGCCCGTCGATCTCGATCCGTCCGCGCTCGCCTACGTCATCTACACCTCGGGCTCGACCGGACAGCCCAAGGGCGTCGCGCTCGACCACCGCGGGCCCATCAATACGATCCTCGACGTCAACGACGCGTTCCGCATCGTCGCGGAGGATGTGATCTTCGGGGTGTCGTCGCTGTCGTTCGACCTCTCGGTCTACGACATCTTCGGCTCGGCGATGGCGGGCGCGACGCTCGTGCTGCCCGATCCTGCCGACCACACTCCGCATGCGTGGCTGGCCGCGATGGTCGAACAGCAGGTCACGGTGTGGAATTCGGCGCCGCCGCTGATGCAGTTGCTGGTCGATGTCGCGCGCGCCGAGAACGTGCAACTGCCCGCGCTGCGCATCGTGATGCTGTCCGGCGACTGGATTCCGCTGTCCCTGCCCGACGACATCCGCGCCATCGCGCCGAATGCGAAGGTGATTAGCCTCGGCGGCGCGACGGAGGCGTCGATCTGGTCGATCTGGTACCCCATCGACGCGGTCGATCCACGGTGGCGCAGCATTCCCTACGGGCGGCCGATGGCGAATCAACCCTGGTACGTCCTCGACGAACAGGGCAACGAGACGCCGACGTGGACCACGGGGCAGCTGCATATCGGCGGCATCGGTCTGGCGCAGGGCTATTGGGGCGACCCGGTCAAAACCTCGGCGGCGTTCGTGACGCATCCCGCCACCGGCGAACGGATCTATCGCACCGGCGATCTCGGCCGCCTGCTGCCCGACGGCGAGATCGAACTGCTCGGGCGCATCGACGCGCAATGCAAGATCCAGGGACATCGGGTGGAGCCCGGCGAGGTCGAGCACGTGCTCGCCGCCGACCCGCGGGTCAAGGACGCCGTCATCGTCGTGGCCGGCGAGGCCAGGAAGAAACAACTCCACGCCTTCGTCGTTCTGCACGAAGGATCCAGCCCCGACGACGGCGAGGCCATCCGCGCGGGCCTGGCGGACCGGCTGCCGAGCTACATGATCCCGGGGCGACTCACGGTCATCACCAGCCTGCCCGTCACCTCGAACGGCAAACTCGACCGCGGTGCGCTGCTCGCGCTCTCGGAAACGAGCGCCGATGCCGGCGTGGCCTATGTCGCGCCACGCACCGATCTGGAGCGGACGATCGTCGCCGTCTGGAAGGAAGTCCTGGGCGTCGAGACGATCGGCATCGAAGACGATTTCTTCAATCTCGGCGGGCACTCGTTCACCGCGCTGCGTGCGGTCGCCGCGCTCCGCACCAGAACCCGGCTCAACATTTCCCTCGGCGGTCTGCTCGAATCGCGCACCGTCGCGCGTCTCGCCAGCCTGCTGACCGGACAGCGCTTGTCCAACGCGCTGGTGCCGCTGCACGACGGAACCGGGTCTGCATTGTTCATGGTGCATCCGGCCGGTGGATCGGTCGCCGCCTATCGCGACCTTGCGCGCGATCTCGACCGTGCCTGTTTCGGACTCGCGGCGAGCGAGCCGCTGCCCGACACCCTGGAAGCGCTGGCGCAGCGGTATGTGGCCGAAATCCGCGATGCGGCACCCGGCCCGTACACGCTGCTGGGATGGTCGTCGGGCGCGGTGATCGCGCTCGAGATGGCCGCGCAACTCGAAGCGGCGGGAGAACAGGTGACGCAGTTGATCGTGCTCGACGCCCCCGCGCCGACGGATCCGCCTCCCGGCGCCGTCGACGACGCGACCCTGCAGGACTGGTTCCGGGAGGACACGGCCGGCGCCGATCTGCTCGCCACGGAACTCCATCACGTCTATCCGGTGTTCGCGCAGATCGTGAATGCGTGCCGCAGCTACACGCCGGCCGTCGTGGCCGCGGACGTCGCGCTGATCCGGGCCCGCGATGGACGGGTCGGCGAGTATGCGGCGCACCCGCACGAGGCGATGGACGACTGGGGCTGGCGTTCCCGCACCTGCGGCACCGTGGCCTCGCGCGCCGTCGCCGGCACGCACCACAGTCTGTTCAGTCCGCAGCACATCGTCGACGTCGTGGCCGCGCTCCGGGAGCTCGCGCGATGATCCGCGCGCGCCCTTGCGGCCCGTCCCTGCACCTTCGCGTCATCGTGGAGTGACCATGTCGAGTTCGAGCACTTTTTCCGGCCGGCGTGAACTTCCCACCGACATCGATGCCGTCGTGATCGGCGCGGGCCAGGCCGGCCTCTCCGTCGGTCATGCACTCAAGCAGGCGGGCGTCGATTTCGTCATTCTGGAGGCCGCGAGCGAACTCGGTGTTTCGTGGATCCATCGCTGGGATTCGTTGCGGCTCTTCACGTCGGCGCGGTATTGCGGCCTGCCCGGCCTGCCCTTCCCGGGCGATCCGGATCGATACCCCGCAAAGGACGAAGTCCCGCACTACTTCCGGACCTACGCGAAGACCTTCGATCTGCCGATCCATCTCGACCACCGCGTGCTTTCGGTCACCCGCTCCGATGGCGTTTTCACGGTGACCACGCCGGCCGCAAGGATCACCGCGCGCCAGGTCATCGCGGCGATCGGCGCATTCCAGACGCCCGCCATTCCCGAATTCGCGAAACGGCTTCCGCCGTCCGTCACCCAGTTGCATTCGCACGCGTATCGGAATCCCGATCAGATCCCGGCCGGCAAGGTCGCCGTGGTCGGATCCGCGAACTCGGGACTGCAGATCGCCGCCGAGTTGTCGGGGACCCACGACGTGGTGGTCTGCAGAGGCCGCAAGCAACCCCGACTGCCGCAACGGATCCTGGGACGCGATGCCTTCTGGTGGTTGTCGCGGTCCGGAATCCTGCGTCTGCCGACGAACACGCCCCTCGCGCGGCGACTCGCGATGCCCGATCCGATCGTCGGCACGAAAATCGAAGAACTCGCGCGAAGCGTTCGCTTCACCGAGCGGGTCGTCGATGTCGCGGACGGTCAGCTCGTCACTGCCGACGGCAAGCGCATCGACGCATCGACCGTGCTGTGGGCCACCGGATACCGCAACGACTGGTCCTGGCTGGGCGCGGAACTGCTCGGCGCGAATGGACAACCGGAGCACGATGGCGGCATCGGCGCCACCGGACTGCATTTCGTCGGCCTGTACCGGATGCGGAACCGTGGCTCGGCGCTGCTCGGTTTCGTCGGCCGCGATGCGGAGCATGTCGCCGCGGCCGTCGCGCGACGGTGCCGGGCCTGACCTGCGGCACCCATCGCCTGCAGATCGGGCCCGTACGCATCAGGCCCGACCTGCGGATCGGCGGAGCGATCGTTCAGCCGTTCAGCCGACCTCTTCCGGTTGCCACTCGTGCACCATGCGATCGTAATTCGCATCATCCGGCTCCAGACCGGCAGCGACGATTTCCCACAGCATCTCGTCCGTGCCGCCGCCGACACGCGACATCTTCACGTCGCGCCACCATCGGCCCAACGGCGTTTCCATCTCGAGCACGCCCGCGCTGCCGAAGATATGCATGCACTCGGACATCACTTCGCATCCCAGACGAACGGCGGTGACCTTCGCCGCAGCGGAGGAGCGCACATTGAGTCCACCGGCGTCCGCGATCAGGCTGTTCAACGCCAACCGCATCATGTCGACCCGCGCCTGCAGGTCCGCGACCCTCAGCCGCAAGGCCTGATGGTCGAACAGCGTGGCGCCGAAGGATTTCCGCCGCTTCATCCGGGCGACGGTCACGCCCAGGGCGAGATGGCAGGCCCCCATGATCTGCGCCGCAACGGCGAAACGCTCCTGGGCCAAACCCCAGCTGAGCACGGCAAGGCCGGTGCCGGGCCGGGCGATCATCAGGTCGGCCGGCACCCAGGTATCGAAGAAGACGGGCGCGGTACTGATGCTTCTGGCGCCGACGGTGTCGAAGGCCTTGCCGACACGCATCTGCGACGTCGGCACGAGGAACAATGCGAGATCATCGCGGCTCTGATGCTCCTGATCGACTCCCCGCAGCGCGAGCACGATGTAATCGGCCACCGGCGAAGGCGATGCCATCTTCTTGTGTCCGCGCAGGCGAAAGCCGCCGTCTTCGCGGACGGCCGTCGAACTCAGCCCCAGCATGTCCGAACCCGCGCCGGCTTCCGTCGCGGAAATGCACAGCACGGCCTTGCCCGCGACCGCTTCATCGGCGATCTCACGCAGACGCTCGGAACGGCCGAACCGACGCAGCATCGAAATCGCCGAGTCATGCAGCGTGACACCCGAGGCGATGCCGCCTGCCCCCAGTCGTCCGAACCGGTCGGACAGGACCATCGTGTGCTCCAACGGCGGCAGCGGGGGATCCTGCCACTTCGCGGCGAAGACGCCTTCCCGCCCCAGCAGTTCGATGATGCTGCGGGGGAACACACCGGCCACTTCCGCATCCTCGATGAGCCGACGCGTCGACTCCAGCGCGAGGATCCCGTCCAGATGGTCCTTGAAGGCCGCGATGTCGGGAATCGATGTTTCCACCTGGATCGTCATGATGAACCGACCTCTTCCTGTTGTCGTTGACTGTTCACGCCATGCTGCATGGCCAGCTCGGCTTCGACGATGCTGATGGTCGCGGACCGTCGCGGCTTGCCCGATGGGGTTTTGGGCAGCGTGCGCGGCGGGACCACGGAAACCAGCCGGGGACTGATGCCGAAGGCCGCATACACGGCGTTCGAGACTTCGCTCTTGATGCGCGCGCTCGATTCGAGGTCGACCGTGTCGACGGCTTCGACCACGACGGCGAATTCCTCGCGGATTCCCGCGGCGGCCAGGGCGACCGCGATCGCATTCCCGGGACGCACGCCATTGACGCGGCAGGCCGCCCGCTCGATATCGGTGGGAAAGATGTTGCGTCCCGCGACGATGATCATGTCCTTCGATCGACCGCAGACGATGACTTCGCCGGTTTCGGTGACATAACCGATGTCCCCGGTACTGAACCATCCACCGTCGCCAAGCAACGATTGCTTTCCGCTCGGCGTGAGGTAGTAACGCGAGACGGCATCGCCCCGGATCTTGATCTCGCCGACCCGACGGACCGCGGTGGCGGCGTCCGCCGCATCGCCGACCAGGATCTCGATGCCAGGCAATGGCTGACCCAGTTTGGCCAGACGACGCGCGGCATCGCCCGTAGCGATCGCCGCGTAGGATTCGTGTTCGATCGCAGCCTGATCGACCGCATCGAATTGCATGCCTTCGCCGGATTCAGAAAACGAAATGGCGAGCGTGGCTTCCGCCATCCCGTACGCAGCGACCAGCGCGCGACCATCGAGTCCGAATCGGGCGCCGGATTCGATCACGGCCTCGACGGTCGAATGATCGATGGGCTCGGCACCGCTGAGCGCGAAGCGAAGCGACGAAAGGTCGAACGCGCCGTCGGGAGACGCTCGCAGGTGACGTGCAAGCAGGGCATACGCGAAATTCGGCCCCGCGGTCATCGTCCCGCCGTATTTGGTGATCAAGGCCGGCCACAGCCGCGGCGACCTGAGAAATTCAGCGGGCGTCGTGCACACCGCTTCCGCACCGACCTGCATGGGCAGCACGAGGAATCCGATCATGCCCATGTCGTGGAACAGCGGGAGCCAGCTCACCAGCACATCGGTCCGCGGATCGAGTTTCGACGCGATCACCATCGCCGCCGCATTCTCGTGAAGGTTGCGATGCGAGATCGCCACGGCCTTCGGAATCCCGGTCGAGCCCGATGTGAGTTGCAGGAACGCGATATCGTCTTCGCCGCAATCGACCGGTTCGATCGCGTCCGCTTCCGCCAGTGCCTCCACGGCAACGGCGGACGTCCCCTGCGCCTTGAACAGCGGCATCGTGCGCGCGAAGACATCGCCGACCACGACGACCTTCGCGCCGATCATCTCGAGCACAGCGAACGTGTCTTCCGCCCATGCACCGAGATCCGCCCGCGGACCGGGCTGGTGGAGCATCGTCACGGACGCCCCTCGCATCCAGATCGCCTGGATCACCGGCGCGATGCCGGCAGGCTCGCCCACCAGAACGCCCACCGCATCGCCGGGATTCACGCCGGCCGACGCGAGCGAACCCGCCATGCGGCGCGCGATCTCGTGTATCTCGACCCACGTGCGCCGGACAGGATGTTGCGGTTCGCCCGTCACCAGGCCTTTGCCGGACGCGGGCGCAGAAACGAAGACTTCTTCCGTAAACCTGCTCATGATTCGATCGATCCTGATCTTCAGGTTGTTGCGCGACCGGCGACGGAGAGGATCCGTCCCGGCAACCGGAACTTCATTCGACGGGCACGGCGACGGCCGATGCACCGACCTGGGCGCGCGTTGCTTCGATGAGCCGGGCGATGTCTCCGACGGTCTTGCAGACGATCAGTTCGTCCTGCTGGAGCGTCACGCCCATTTTTTCTTCGATCGATACCAGGCCGATCGCGAAGGCAACGGAGTCGAACCCCAGTTCACCGATCAACAACGCATCCGGATGAACACGGGAGGTGTCGATCGCAAGGTCGTCCCGCAGAATTCCCACGAGCGTTTCGTAGGCGGTCTTTTCAGACATAAATCACTCCTTTGATTCAGTTTGCCGAGCGTAGCACACCCCGCAATCGCATCCTGCTGCCTCGCCGGGGAATCGGAACCCGTCCTGCTGCGCCGCTAAGCGCAACTTATACACAAGCGAGGCGCTTTGAAAACAGTACAGCGAAAAAATCATAAGGCTCTCCGGCATCGGAGCCGCCCGATTCCGCCCAGCGCCAGGACATCACCCGCGCGCCCGCGGACCTGCTCTGCAGCCCTTGTCACAGATTGCCATCCCACCAAGGCGGCGGTTCGAGACGGATGCTGCCGATCACGCGCCGCCGGAACAATTCAAGCTCACCACATCATGAGACGCGACGCGTGGCAAACGTCGCCTCGATCACTCGGCGCCCGGTGATGGCCCGGGAGCCCGACAAGCACCGGAATGCATGGTAATGGCGGGCATCGCACCGCAATCCGCGTCCTGCAAGGATGCCTGTCGATCCTGCCGGTCGCACGGACCTTCTGAAACAGCGCCATCGGATATCGACGCACAGCCATGAACCGTACGTTCTCCGTTCGGCGGAGCTTGATGGTGAAGACGCTTTCCGCATCCTTGACGACCGGCGGCACGGCATGGAGGCTGTCGGTATCTCCGATCTGCACCACTCCTTCGAAGATCCAGCCCTCCGCGCCTGATGCCGCACGATCCGTGCGAGAGAGCGCATCGCACCGATGAAGGCGATCGGCGCCCGGGTGCAGGTATTCCCTTCGATGACCGTGGTCGCCACGACCATGCGGATCTGCGCGGCCGGGATCTGAAGTGCCGCGCCGGGAACGAGGCCCGGCAACCGTGTGATCGTCATGCCGCCCTGCTTCACGATGAAGGCGGCGAGGTATCGGGTGTCGTTCTGCAGGGTCAGGCGGTGGATCGAAGCATCCATGCGGATCAGGCCCCGGAAGGGATGGGACGACAGCACCGGCGCGCGCACCGTGGCGTATGCTGCGGTCCATTCGACACCGGAGGCGGACCATGACGCGAGCGCACGGCGGTTGTCTCTGCGGTGATGTCCGCTTCACCGTGACCTGGCCGAGCGCATGGGTGGCGCATTGCCATTGCTCGATGTGCCGACGCGCGCACGGCGCGGCCTATGTCACCTGGCTGGGGATGGTGACCGACCGCGCCCGCATCGACGATCCGGTCGGCGCGCTGCGCTGGTACGTCTCGTCGCCCGGGATCGACGGCCCCCGCGCCGAGCGCGGTTTCTGCACGCATTGCGGCAGCTCGCTGTTCTTCCGCTCGGAGCGCTGGCCGGGCGAGCTGCACATCGCACTGGGCAATCTCGACGGCGACGCCGATCGCGCACCGATGGCACATGTGTTCTGGGACACCCATGTCGATTGGGCGGCGGTGGATCCGGGCGACGGCCTGCCGCGCAAACCCGCGCCGGATGTGGACTGAGTCGGGACGGAGTCGCGGGCGACCGGCGCAGCGATGCCTGCCCGCCGATCCGCCTCTGTCCGATCCACCACCACCCGATAATCGATCAGGCTTCCGCCAATGTCCTGTGCATCCGGGCGAAGTCCTTGCGGTACTGCTTCGCGAGCTTCGTCTTCTGCGCCGCGCTCAGGATTTTTCCGGACACCTGGAAGAACTTCTTTTCCTCTTCCTTGAGATGGTGATGCACCTTCTCGGAAAGTTTCCGCGCCTTGGCCAGCCAGCCGCGATGGCTCACGCCGAGCTTCTGCATGTCTTCGATGATCTCGTCGACCTCGTGATGCTCGGACAGCGCGTGGCGCGAAGATGCCAGGCCCATGTCGGTCATCAGGATCGGTACATAGAGATAGCGCTCCTCGGACGCGGCATGCGCGGCCAGTTCGATCCGCAGCATCGTGAACAGCGTCTGCCGGTCCTGGGTGCCGGATTTCGATCGCAGCAGCTTGCGACACAGCGAACGCTGGGTTTCGTGGCTCTCGCGCAGCGCGTCATAGATGGTCTCGGGCATCGCGGTGGCTCCTTCGCTTGTTGGACAGAAACAGGTTGCGCGACTCCGGCGCGGCGCCGGAACACGCGATCCTGCGGACACCCCCCGTTCGCAGACGGAGTATGCGCGCATCGCAGCCGCCAACGGTCGTGGCCGCGTCCCCTGTCAGCGCCCGCGAGAGATCGCATTCAGGAATGCGGCCGGCACAGCAAAAAAGCCCCGGCGGTCGGCCGGGGCTTTCGTGATGTCGCCATGTCGCGACGCGGTGCGGACGTCGTCCGCACCGGCGTAAGGGATCAGGGCTGGCGCGACGTCTGGTTCTGCGCGGCTTCGCGCAGCTTGCGGCGCTGGGCGACCGTCATGCACTTGTTCTGCGGGCGGTTCGAACCGATCGGCTTGATCCGTTCGCAGATCATGCGGTTGTCCTCGGCGCGGGTCACCGCGGCGTCGACCGCGGCCAGCGCATTGGCGACCGCGATCCGGTCATCGGGCGCAAGCTCTTCGACCGTGTTCTTGCCTTCGAGCAGGGCCAGCAATTCGTCCTGGCGCGCGAAGATGTCCTTGCGCTCGTCGTCGGAGAACTGGGAATAGTTGCCGGACTTGCGTTCGACCGCCTGGCGCAGGTCGGCCTGGGCGGCGCGGATCTGGGCGGGCGTGGACGTGATCTCGACCTTGTCTTCGGCGAAGACGGGCGAGTAAGCAGAAGACAGGGCAAGCATGGCGGCGAGGATCGCCGTCGGAATCAGGATGCGCATACGGGAGTCGGGACGGAGGGGGTGAGGTCCTATTGGAGCACACCCGCCCCTCGTCCCGGCCATGACGAAGGTCATGGCCGGGATGCGCGCGGATCGACCGTCAAGCGGCCGCGGCCGGCGACTCGTGGAACTGTTCTTCCTCGGTCGAGCCCTTCAGCGCGACGGTCGAGGACTGCCCGCCCTGGATCGTCTGGGTGACACTGTCGAAATAGCCGGTGCCGACTTCACGCTGGTGCTTCACCGCGGTGAAACCGCGGTCGGCGGCGGCGAACTCGGCCTCCTGCAGCTCGACGAAAGCGCTCATCTGGCGACGGGCGTAGCCGTGCGCGAGGTTGAACATCGAATAGTTCAGGGCATGGAAGCCGGCCAGGGTGATGAACTGGAACTTGTAGCCGTACTTCGCGATCTCCTTCTGGAACTTCGCGATCGTGGCGTCGTCCAGGTTTTTCTTCCAGTTGAAGCTCGGCGAGCAGTTGTAGGCCAGCAGCTTGCCCGGATACTTCGCGTGGATCGCCTCGGCGAATTTGCGCGCGAATTCGAGATCCGGCTTGCCGGTCTCGCACCACACCAGATCAGCGTAGGGCGCGTACGCCAAGCCGCGCGAGATCGCCTGGTCGAGGCCGTTCTTCGTCTTGTAGAAGCCTTCGACGGTACGCTCGCCGGTGCAGTGCGGCACATCGTTCGGATCGATGTCGCTGGTCAGCAGATCGGCGGCCTCGGCGTCGGTGCGGGCGACGATGATCGTCGGCGTGCCCATCACGTCGGCGGCGAGGCGCGCGGCGACCAGTTTCTCGACCGCTTCGCGGGTCGGCACCAGCACCTTGCCGCCCATGTGGCCGCACTTCTTGACGCTGGCCAGCTGGTCCTCGAAATGCACGCCGGAGGCGCCGGCCTCGATCATCGCCTTCATCAGCTCGAACGCGTTGAGCACGCCACCGAAGCCAGCCTCGGCGTCGGCCACGATCGGCTGCAGGAAGTCGACATCGCCCGATCCTTCGGCGCACTGGATCTGATCGGCGCGCAGCAGGGTGTTGTTGATGCGCTTGACCACCTGCGGCACCGAGTTCGCCGGATACAGCGACTGGTCGGGATACATCTCGCCGGCGATGTTGGCGTCGGCCGCGACCTGCCAGCCGCTGAGATAGATCGCCTTGAGGCCCGCCTTGACCTGCTGCATCGCCTGATTGCCGCTGAGCGCGCCCAGCGCGTTCACGAAGTCTTCGGTCTGCAGATATTTCCAGAGCTTCTCCGAACCGAGGCGGGCGATCGAATGCTCGACCGGCACGGTACCGCGCAGGCGGACCACGTCTTCGGCGCTGTAGGGACGGGTGATGCCGGCCCAGCGCGGGTTGTTGGTCCAGTCCAGCTTCAGTTGTTCGGCGGTGGGGAACGTGGTCTTCATGGCGAGGGTCCTGCGTGGGGATGTGGTCGTGGTGTGGTCCTGTCGCTGCAGGAGGGCCTTCAGGCTCGAGCTTTTCCTTCGCAAAGGAGATGAAGAGCCCGGGGCTGAAGCCCCTCCTGCAGGAATGCAGGCGATGGTCAATCGATGCGATCGTAGGCCGGAAGGGTGAGGAAATCCGCGAGCGTGTCGCGGTGGGTCAGGTCGGACAGCAGCGCGATCGCGACCTCGACCTGCGCCGCGCCGATCACCGACGGATCCGCCGCGAGCTTCGACGGCAACCCGATCAGCGCGCGTTCCAACAGCGCGAAGTCCACCGGCGTGGCGTCGTCCAAGTGCAGCGGATCGCGGCCGTCGTCGGCGAAATGCAGCCACTGCCACAGCTGCGCGCGCGAGATTTCCGCAGTCGCGGCGTCTTCCATCATGCCGTGGATCGGCACGCAGCCGTTGCCGTCCAGCCAGGCGGCGAGATACCGCACGCAGACTTCGACATTGCCGAAGAAACCGGCCTGGGTGATCGTGCCCAGCGACGGCCGCAGCAGATCCTCGGCGGCGACGCGCACGTCCTCGCGCGCCACGTGCTGCTGGTGCGGCCCCGGCATGCGCGCATCGAAGATGCCGCGCGCCAGTTCGACCAGCCCCGGATGCGCCACCCATGTGCCGTCGTGCCCGGCGTCCGCCTCGCGGCGCTTGTCGGCCTCGACGCGGGCGAGCGCCAGAGTGTTCGCTTCCGGATCGCGCGGATTCGGGATCTGCGCCGCCATCCCGCCCATCGCATGCGCCCCGCGACGGTGGCAGGTGCGGATCAACAGCTCGGAATAGGCCTTCAGGAACGACTGGGTCATCGTCACCTGACCGCGCTCGGGCAGCACCCGGTCGCGATGGCGGCGCAGCGTCTTGATGTAGGAAAAGATGTAGTCCCAGCGACCGCAGTTCAGACCGACGATGCGGCTGCGCAGCGCGTGCAGGATCTCGTCCATCTCGAACGCCGCCGGCAGCGTTTCGATGAGCACCGTCGCCTTCATCGCGCCCTGCGGCAGGTTCAGCTGCACCTCGATCTCGTCCAGCACCGCGTTCCACAGCGCCGCTTCTTCCATGCACTGCAGCTTGGGCAGATAGAAATACGGGCCGCGGTCCTTCGCGGTCAGCGCCGACGCGTTGTGGAAGGCGAACAGCGCGAGATCGAACAGACCGCCGCTGATCCGCTGACCGTCCACGATCACGTGCTTCTCGTCCAGGTGCCAGCCGCGCGGACGCACGATCAGCACCGCGCGCTCGGCTTCCGGCTTCAACCGGTACGCCTTGCCGTTGCCGTCGAATGCCAGCGTCCCGGCGACCGCCTCGCGCAGCGCCTGCTGCCCCTGGATCAGGTTCGCCCAGGTCGGCGAGGTCGAATCCTCGAAATCCGCCATGTAACAGTTCGCGCCCGAGTTCAGGGCATTGATGACCATCTTCGGATCGACCGGTCCGGTGATCTCGACCCGGCGATCGAGCAGGGCCGCGGGGATCGGCGCCACCCGCCAGTCGCCCTCCCTGATGGCAAGCGTGTCCTCGCGGAAGCCCGGCAGCGCACCGGCATCGAATTCCGCCTGCCGGGCCTGACGCGCGGCCAACCGCAACTGGCGCTGGGGCTCGAACCGACGATGCAGGCGGGTCAGGAAGGCCAGGGCTTCGGAGGTCAGCAGGGCGTCCTGCCCGTCGGCGCGGCCGGTGATCTCGATCCCGACGGGTTGTTCACCGACCGGGCCGGAGGCCTCGTGATGGGGCTTGAGGACGGCGGACATGCGGGACTCCATCGCAACGTGGGGAGCCCACCATCCGCCCGGGTACTGTATTTGACAATACAGTTTTTGCAATGTTACTCATAAGTTTGATTAATAATAGATCTTCGACGAAAGTCGAATGCTGCATCGCAGCAAAACAAATCGTTGATTTTCAATCGCTTGCATCCACCGCCGTATCCGTCGAAATGCCGCCCGGAGTACCGCCATGGCCGACGACAATCCCCACAGCCCCCGTTTCGCCTACAAGGCCGACCGCCTCAAACCGCTCCGCGCCTTCTGTCAGGTCGCCCGGCTCGGCTCGGTCTCGCGCGCCGCCGAGGCCCTCTACGTCAGCCAGCCGGCGATCACCCTGCAGTTGCAGGCGCTGGAGCGGGAGCTGGGCGTGAAACTGTTCGAGCGCATCGGCCGCCGGCTCACGCCCACCCGCGAAGGCAACGCCCTGTACGAACTGGCCAAGCCCCTGGTCGAGGGCATCGATGCCCTGCCCGCCAGCTTCCGCGAACAGATCAAGGGACTGGACGGCGGCGAACTGCACGTCGCCGCCGGCAGCTCGACCATCCTCTACCTGCTGCCGAAGATCGTGGAGGCCTACCGCAAGGCGCACCCCGAGGTCCGCCTGATCCTGCACAACGTCACCGGCGCCGGCGGTCTGGACCAGTTGCGCAAGGACGAAGTCGATCTCGCGGTGGGTTCGATGCTCGAAGTGCCCGGCGACATCGACTACGCCCCGGTCTACCGCTTCGAACCCATGCTCATCACGCCCCGCGACCACCCGCTGGCGACGAAACCCGAACTCAAACTCGAAGACCTCTCGCCCTACGGCCTGATCCTGCCCCCGCAGCGCCTCACCACTTACCGCCTCGTCGACCTGGTCTTCCAGCAGAACCGCGTGCCCTACACCGTCGCCCTGGAAGTCGGCGGCTGGGAAGTCATCAAACAGTACGTGGCCATGGACCTGGGCATCAGCATCGTCACCGCAATCTGCCTCACCGACGCCGACCACGACCGCCTCGCCGCCCGATCGCTGGCGAAGTATTTCCCGTCAAGAAGTTACGGCGTGGTCGTGAGACGCGGCAAGTATCTGTCCCCGCAAGCACGCGATTTCGTTGAACTGATCAAACCGCATGCCCTGGCGGGACGGGAATATGACGAGACGGGGGATTCGGGGAGGTAGAAGAATTATTTTAGCCTGACTCAACCTGTCAGTATTGACGGCTTGATTAATGAATCCTCATATCGGTATTAAAGCAACAAGGTAACTCAATGATTTTATCCTAAAGAGTTAATCATGGTCGATATTATCGTCATTTTATTAATTTTTGCAGCTGGATCCGAGGTTGCTTCTTCTCTTATAAGAAAATACTATTCAACTCATTCTCTAAGAAAAAGCCTTAAAGCAAAAGCAATCAAGTCGGCCAGACTGTTTTCACTATCTTTCGTTTTTTTATGCTATTAAGTTGCGCATTCTATTCGACCTCAGGATTTTATTTAATTATTGAAAAGCCAGAGAATCAGACCCTTGAGCGTTTGCTGTTTTTCTTTACGCTAGCATTCTTCTCCGCATTATTTTGCGTACATTTCTTTGCATATTGCTTTTCCGGAATTCTGCATAAGATTTTCCGGAAATTATGGCCAAAAGGAATTGATTATTTGTATTATTTTTCAGCATCGGTCTCACTATTGCTAATTGCAGCAAATATTCTCAACGCAAGAGAATTTCTGAGCAGCGGTATAAAAATAGAAGCCGTAATGGGTATTTATCTGCTTAATTTTAAATTTATGAAAACATCTTACGAAATTTTCCCAGGACTATTTCAAAACAGAGAAATCTTAGTGCGAGAACCAATATTTGGGGAAATTTGGTAATGCCATAAGTCGCACACGTTTTCGCAGTGCGCATAAGCAAAGCCTCATGCACCCTCATTTTGATGGGCCGAGAAAGTTCGATGGCGCATGACGCCTCCGGCTGATGCGCCCCACGCCGAACATCATCGATCGCGGCGCTCGCACGACTCGCCATGCCCAGGCCGCATCCTCCGCCGCACCGGGCACGTATCATCCCCATCATGCCCGCACCGCTCCGCGCCCTCGCCGCTCCCGCCACCGCGCGCATCCGTGCGTGGGTGCTCGATGTGTTTCCGCGCGGGCGCAGCGGGATCGATTACGACGCGCCGGCGGGCGATCCCGGGCTGTTCGGGCCGGACAGCGTGACCTGGCGGATCCATGCGGACTTTCCGGGCATGCTCTCGGGTGGGTTGTGCGCGTTGATGCTGCAGACCCTGCATCCGCGCGCGCTGGCCGGGGTGTGGGATCACTCGAACTTCCGCGAGGACCTCGTCGGCCGGCTGCGACGCACCACCGATTTCGTCGCCGGCAGCACCTACGCAGGCCGCGCGGAAGCCGAGCGCCTGATCGCGCGGGTGCGGTCGATCCATGCGAGGGTACAGGGCACGACCGCGGACGGAGTGCCTTACCGCGCCGATGATCCGGCGCTGCTGACCTGGGTGCATGCGACCGAGAGCTACGGCTTCCTGCAGGGCTATCGCCGTTACTGCCGTCCGGTGCCGACGACGCTGGCCGATGCCTACTACGCGGAAACCGCGCGGGTCGCGGAAGCGCTCGGCGCGCGGGACGTGCCTGCGAGCGAGGCCGAAGTCGCCGCGTATTTCGCATCCGTGCACGACACGTTGCGCTGCGACGCGCGTTCGCGCGAGGTGCTGGCGGTGCTCGCGAAGATGCGCCTGCCGGTACCGATGGCCGGCGTCTCGCGCGATCTGTTTCTCGGTGCCGGCGCCGCGCTGCTGCCCGACTGGGCGGAACGCCTGCTGGAACGCAGCGCGTTGCAGCGCGTGCAGGCGCGCGCGGCATCCGGATCGCTGGCCGCATTGGCGCCGCTGTTCCGCGCCGCATTGCCGGACGGCATCGCGCCGCGGGCCTGCGCGCGCGTGGGTGTGGAGGCGTCGTCGCTCGCACGCTGGCCGAGCGGGCGGCCGTAGCGCACGACGCATGCCTGTTCCTGCCTGAGGGTGCGCTGCGGCGCAGGCGTTCGCCGCCATGATCCTCTCCGCTGCCGGATTCCGCTGGAAGGCATGTCGCGCCCTCGCGCGACGCGCGAGCGCGCATCTTGGTCGCGCCGCGCCCTTCCCCCAGTGACAGGAGTCTTCCCATGTCCTTCCGTTTGCACTGCCTCATCCTCGCCCTCGGGCTTTCGGCCGCCGCGAGCGCCATGGCCGCACCGCCGTCGAACTTCTCGGGTCAGGTCAAACTCTGCAACAACCGTCTGCAGGCCAAGGTCGATATCGTGTTCGGCCAGTCGGGCACCACCGCCAGCGTGCAGTCCTCCTCGGAACAGGTGAAACCCAATCCGTTCGGCGGCGTCGAGCCCGGAGAAACGCTGGGTTATTCGGTGTTCGTCGCCGCGTCGTACCGGCCGAACAGCCAGTCGACGTGGTCGGTGCTGAGCACCCAGCAGGACGGTGTCGTCGGCTACGCGCAGCCCCCGATCAGCATCGGACGGTCCACGTTCAAGAGCGCCACCTGCGAACTCAAGGGCACGGCCATCGTTTCCGCCGACTGCCCCGCCGGCAGCACGATGAGCCACGACCAGAAAACGGTCGAACGGATCTGGGTCGGCTGCGGCCTCTGAGGCGACGGTCATTCCGCGCTGCGCAGCCGTGGATCCATCCACGCGCGCAGCGCATCGACCAGGGTGTTGATGGCGACGATCAGCGCGCCGACGACGAGCACGACCCCGAGCACGAGGGTGTAGTCGCGGTTGAGCGCGCCCTGGACGAAATATCGGCCCATGCCGGGAATGCCGAAGACCTGTTCGACCACCGCGGAGCCGGTGACGATGTTGATCAGCGCCGGCGACAGCCAGGCGGCGATCGGCAGCAGGGCGGGCCTGAGCGCGTGCGCGAACAGCAGGCGGGTTTCCGACAGACCGCGGGCGCGGGCGGCGGCGAGATATTCGGCGCTCAGCGTGTCCAGCATCGAGGCGCGGGTCAGGCGCGCGCAGTACGCGAGATTCGGCAGGGCCAGCGCGATGACCGGCAGCACGAGGTTGTTCCATTCACCCCAGCCGCCCGCGGGCAACCAGCGCAGGGTCACCGCGAACAGCAGCACCAGCAACGGGGCGACCACGAATTTCGGGATCGCCAGACCGAGGCCCGCGAACAGCATCAGCGCGCGATCCAGCCACGAACCCGCGCGCAGCGCGGCCCACACGCCGACCGGGATGCCGAGCAGCAGCGCCAGCAGCAGCGCGAGACCGCCATTGAGCACGGACACCGGCAGCGCCTGCGCGACCAGCTGGTTGACGGTGTAGTCGGGATACTGGAACGACGGGCCGAGATCACCGCGCCCCACATCGGCCAGCCACGCGCCGTACTGCACGACGAGCGGGCGATCGAGACGGTATTGCGCTTCCAGCGCGGCGCGGACTTCCGGCGGCGCGCTCTTTTCGGTATCGAACGGCCCGCCCGGCGCGGCCCGCAGCAGCACGAAGCAGAGGGTCGCCAGCAGCCACAGTGTCAGCAGCGCTTCGAGCAAGCGCGCGGCGATGCGTTTCATCCGGACAGCGTCAGGCCAACGGGACGTGGAACAGGCGACCGATCAGAGCGGCGGCGCCCATCGCCAGCGCGCCCCAGAACCCGACGCGCAACGCGCCGCGCGGCATCGATGCACCGCCCGCCCACGCGGCGAGCGCGCCGGACACCAGCAGCGCCACCAGCGTGGTGGCGATCACCACGCCGGCGATCGCATCGGCAGGCGCCAGCAGGACCGCGGCGATCGGCAGGATCGCACCGGCGCCGAACGCGGCCGCCGAGGCCAATGCAGCCTGCAACGGCCGGGCGCGCAGCGACTCGGTGATCCCGAGTTCGTCGCGCTTGTGCGCGCCGAGCGCGTCGTGCGCGGTGAGCTGGCGCGCGACCTGCGCCGCAAGCTCGCGATCGAGACCGCGCTGCACGTAGATCTGGGTCAATTCCTGCAGCTCGAACTCCGGATCCTCGGTCAGTTCGCGGGTTTCCTTGGCGATGTCGGCGTTCTCGGTGTCGGCCTGCGACTGCACCGAGACGTATTCGCCCGCCGCCATCGACATCGCGCCGGCGACGATGCCCGCGACGCCGCTGGCCAGCACCGCGGATGCGCCCGCGCCACCGGCGGCGACACCGACCACGAGTCCGGCGATCGAGATGATGCCGTCGTTGGCGCCGAGCACGGCGGCGCGGAGCCAGCCGACGCGGTCGGTGCGATGCGTTTCGAGATGCCAGCGGCGCATGGGAAATCTCCGGTGTTCGCGCATTATGGACGCAGACGCAGCCATCGCGAGGGATGGCGGTCCAGCGGATTGGCCTCGAAGCCGTCGATCTGCGGCGAGACCAGATGCTTCGAGGTGTAGAAATACAGCGGAATCGCCGCATGCGCATGCAGCAGCCGGGTTTCGGCGGCGCGCAGCCAGGCGTTGCGGGCGGCTTCGCTGCGCGCGACATCGGCGTTCGCGAACAGCGTGCGGTAGCGCGCATCGACGTAGCCCGGCCAGTTCAGCGCGCCGTCGTCGGCGAAGGCGGCAAGGAAATTGCGGGCGTCGGCGACATCGCCGATCCAGCCGCCGCGGAACGCCTGCGTGATCGTCCGCTGCTTGCGATTCTGCACGAACACCTTCCATTCCTCGTTGCGCAGACGCACGCGCACGCCGAGGGTGTCACGCCACATCGCGGCGACCGCGAGCGCCATGCGCCGGTGCGGCGTCGACGTGTTGTAGCGCAGCTCGATCGTCAGCGGATGCGCATCCGAATAACCGGCGGCGCGGTACAGCGCCTTCGCCCGTGCCTCGCGCCGCGACTGATCCCAATCGGCCCAGTGCAGGCGTGCCGGCGCATAGCCGGCGATGCCGGGCGGCACGATGCCGTAGGCCGGCGTCTCGCCGAAACCGGTGACGTAACGAGTGAGTTTTTCGCGATCGACCGCGAGCGACAGCGCCTCGCGCAGGCCCGGCGCATCCTTCAGCGGCGGCCGCGTGACGTTGAGGCCGAGCCAGAACGCGCCGATGTAGGGCGCGATCCGCAACTGCGTGCCGTAACGCGCGCGCAGCCGCGGCAACGGCTGCGGCGGCAGGGTTTCGGTGATGTGCAGATCGCCGGCGGCATAGCGCTGCAGTTCGGCGGCGGCGTCCTCGGTGACGTGGAAGCGCACGCGGGCGATGCGCACGTTGCCGGCATCGTGGAATCGCGGATTCTTCGCGACCGTCAGATTCGCCTGCGGTGTCCAGGCTTCCAGTCGATAGGCGCCGTTGCTGACCAGATGTCCCGGCCGGGTGTGCCGGCGCCCATGGCGCGCGACCGCGGGCAGGTACACCGGAAACGCGATGGGCAGGGTCAGCAGCGCCGGCAGCGGCGTCTGTCGCGTGGTGCGGATGCGCACGGTGCGCGCATCGGGCGCGTCGATGCCCAGCGCGGTCGGCGGTTGACGCCCCGCCTGCACCGCCGCGGCATTGAGCACGGCGTCGAACTGCGACGCGAACGGCGCCGCGGTCTCCGGCGCGAACGCGCGACGGAAGCTGGCGACGATCTGCGGCGCGTCCAGCGTTTCGCCATTGCTCCAGCGCAGATCGTCGCGCAGATGGAACGTCCACACCCGACCGTCGGCGGAGGTCTCCCAGCGTTCGGCCATGCCCGGGATGAGCCGGCCGGCGGCGTCTTCGGTCACCAGACCTTCGTACAGATCGCGCAGGATGTTGCCGCAGGCGACCTCCTGGCAGCCGTGCGCGTCCAGCGTCGCCGGTTCCGGGCCGTTGCCGCGCTCCAGCCGCGACGGCGCCTGCGCCAGGGCGCCCGTGGAACACAGACAGAGCAGGAGGGCAACAATGCGCGTCATCGTCGGCGGGTTATAGTCCGGTGCTTGCGATGTTAGGC
>JAYRSY010000010.1:0-146968 GCA_041919915.1 Lysobacteraceae bacterium | reverse complement strand
CTTTTTCATCATGCCCTCGTCGGTAGGGTTCGGCAGTGCGTGTTCGTCAGGCATTGGTGGCAGGCAGGGCGGACAGGTCCAGAGCGTTCACGTCGATCTCACCGATCATCAGCTTGTGCAGCAGGGTACGGAACAGCTCTTCCAGTACCGCGCGCTTGCGCTTGTGCAGGTCGATCTTGCGGTCGATGGCGTCAAGAATTTCGGTGATCTCGGACTGCTCTTTCTCGTCTTCCGGGTAACTGACCGGAAGGGCTCTGACGATTTCCAGATTGAGGTTTTGCTGCTGCCCACCGTGGGCAAGCGAGCGGATGGCGTCGTAACGCCATGTCAAGAAGTGGTAAAGAAAGCGAGGTGTGATCGCCTTGTCGGTTGGCATGATGGCTGCGCAGGCTTGATTGCAGGCCGCTTCAAGTCCAAGGACTGCGACCTTGCCACGCGTTACCCCCTGGCCATACATCGCCATCAAGAGTGTGCCAATGGGCAGCATTTTTGCTGCGGAATTAGCCAGCCCTTCGGGGGTGATGTGCTCTTCCGTTTCGGTGATTGTGCGATAAGCGACTTCGGTCGTCTTCACCCATGGGATCGTGCCACCTTTCCAATAGGTCGCATTTTCTCGCGATGGTGTTCCGCCAGATGCGACCGAATAGTGTGCGCTGATCGGATCTGCCAGCCAGCTTTCTGGGATCGGCCCGATCTCGCTGTCCTTCTGCGCCTCGCCGCGCAGCCCGCGCGTGAAGAGTTCGCGCATGGCGGCGTTCTTCAATTCGATGGCTGTGGCTATGGCCTTGTCTTGAATGGTGATGGATTTGCGAATCTTTGCCAGCGTGCCCGCGATTGCGCGCTGAGCATCGAAAGGCGGTTTCGGTACATCCAGTGCAGCCAGCCTGTTGCGCGACAGGTTGGGAATTGTCGTCTTATTTCCTGCCCCCTCGAAAATCCCCAGTTGGGTGAAGGCGCATTGCAAGAAGTAAACATAGAAGTGCGGGTGAACATCTGTGCTTGTCGGGCGCAGGCGATGCAGGTGGTTTTGAAACGAAACAGTGTCGATTTCTCCGCTCCAGATGGCGGCGCGGCCGATCTCGCCGCCTTCACAGACAAGCAGGTCGCCGGGCAGCAGGCGCTTTTCTGCCAGCTCATGCGCCGGGATCGACATTTCGTCGAGCGTGGTCAGGTCAATTTCATCCCAGAGCACGTTCGACGTGCGGAGGAATGGAACCTTTCCGGCCCCGGCACGCGCGGCGGCCGACATCGTCTTTCCAGCCCCGATGTCGAATAGTTCGCCGATCGGGCGCCAATCCCATTGCTGTGCGTTCATAGGCGCCCCAGCAGTTGTGCCAGCGTCTTGTCGATTGCGATGGCATCCTCGTCGAGTGCCAGTAGGTCGGCGACAATGCTCTTGATCGTGCGATGTTCGACACTGGTGCCTTGAGCGACCCACATGCCCGGACTCAAGTTGTAGTCCTTTTCCTTGGCTTCCGCCTGATCGATCACGACCAACTCGCCATCGATCACTTCCCCCTTGCGATACGTCTCCGCAATCGCGCGCAGTTCACCTTCGGGCAGATAGTTCTTCGGCTTGCCCTTCAGGAATCGCTTGCTGAGGTTGTACAGCGCGATCTTGCCCTTGCGCGCGGCGGGCTTGCGCTTGTTGACCAGCACGATCACGCCGGCGGCGGTGGTGTTGTAGAACAGGTTGTCGGGCAGCAGGATCACGCCGTCGATCAGATCCTGTTCCACGAACCAGCGGCGGATGTTGCGTTCCTTGTCGTCGTTCTTGCTGCCGGAGCCGCGCGTCACCGCACCGGTGTCCAGCACGACGGCAGCGCGGCCGTGGTCGTTCAAGGTGGCGATGGTGTGCTGCAGCCACGCCCAATCACCCTTGCCGCTGGTAATGCCCCCGGTGGTGCGGAAACGCTCGAAGGGATCATTGGCGAACAGGTCGGGCTGGAACGACTGGTTCCACATCGGGTTCGCCACCACGATGTCGTGACCGCTCAGCTTGCCGCTGGCATCGCGGAACTTGGGGTTGATCATGGTGTCGCCGCGCGCCAGTTCCACTGTCATGTCGTGGATGATCGCGTTCATCTGCGCCACGGCGTAGCTTTCGGCCTGCAGTTCCTGCCCGGAGAGCTTGAGCGGGATCTTGCTGGTGGGGTCGAGTTCGCGCGCCACCAACTGCAGCTTGATCAGCAGCCCGGCGGAGCCGCAGGCATAGTCGTGGCAGGTTTCGCCCGGCTTCGGACGCATCAGGTAGGCGATCAGCATGCCGACTTCGGTCGGGGTGAAGAACTCGCCCGCGCTTTGGCCCGAGCCTTCGGCGAACTTGCGCAGCATATATTCGTAGGCGCGGCCGAGGTGGTCGGGCTGTACATCGGCCAGACCCAGACGATTGCGCGGGTCGGAAAACACTTCCACCACGCCGCGCAGCTTGGCGGGGTTGATGTCGCGTTCGCCGTTGCGCTCGGCGCCGAAGTCCACCACGTCGATGACGCCGGACAGCGACGGGTTGTGTTTGACCACTGCGCGCACGGCCTTGGTCAGGTGCTCGCCGATGTCTTTGGGCGCGGTGGGGCGGCCTTTCTCGTCGCGTGGCCAGTCGAAGGCGTCGCGCCCGCTGATCACGCCCCAGCGGGCTTCGGGCGGCAGGTAGAAGCGCAACAGCGAATGGTCGGATTCGACGATTTCCAGTGCGGCGGCCTTGTCGCCGTAGTCGTCGGCCAGTCGGGCGATTTCGTCGTCGAAGACATCGGACAGGCGCTTGAGGAACAGCAGCGGTAGCAGGTAGTCCTTGAACTTGGCGGCGTCCTTCTCGCCGCGGATCGAACAGGCCGCGTCCCACAGCATCTGTTCCATCGTCTTGGTCGAAGGCAGGGTCGACATCGCGCGGCCCTTGCGGCGGCCGGGGGCGGCTTCGGTCGGGGCTTTGGCGGGCTCGCCGTCGCCCGCAAGCCCGGCCTCTTTCGCCAGGGCCTCGATCGCGGCCATCGGCGCGCGCTGCGGCTTGGTGCCGCCGGATTCCCAGCGGTTGACGGTGGCGAAGGACACGCCCAAGCGTGCGCCGAGTTGTTCCTGGGTCAGGTCCAGCTTGGCCCGCAGGGTACGCAGCAGGGTGGGGAGATCGTCGGATATGTTTGTCATGCTTGCGATGTTTGATATAAAACATCGCGAAGTCAAGCGCCATTGGTCCGAAACCCCCTGGGTGGGCAGTGCTCAGTCGCGCAGGATCGGTCTGGCCAGGGTAACCAATCGCGGGATGTCGAGCAGTTGGACGTCGCGGTAGCGGATCTCGATCAGGCGATCGGCATTGAAGCGCTTGATGATCCTGCTGACCGTTTCCGCCGCCAGTCGCAGGTGGCTGGCGATATCCGCGCGTGTCATCGTCAGGGTGAAACGCGTCGCTGAGAAGCCCCGGGCAGCGTAGCGCTGGGACAACAGCATGAAAAAAGCCGCCATGCGCGCCTCGGCAGAGTGGTCGCCGGCCAGCATGGAGGCTTTGCCGATGTCGAGGCTCAACAGGCGGAACAAATGCTGTTGCAGACCGGGCATCCGGGTCGCGAGCAACGAGATTCTCGGGAAGGAGAAGCGGCAGAGCGCGACCGTGTCCAATGCGACGGCACTACAGGGGAAACGCGCCGAATGGATGGCGTTCAGCCCGATCACTTCGCCAGGCAGATGAAAACCGAGGACCTGTTCATTGCCATACGTGTCCGTGACAAAGGTCTTGACCGTGCCTCCACGTATCGCGGCGATGGTATTGAAGCGCTCGCCTTCCCGAAAGATGTACTGGCCGGGCTCGATCGGACCGACGTGGTCGACCAGGATGTGCAGCGCCGCGAGATCCTGCTTCTGGTATCCCTCGGACAGGCACGCCTGCGAAAAGGCGCAGGTCGAACAGAAATGGAATTCGTCCCCGTCGTCGGCTGCCGCCGGGTACTGCCTCCCGCAGGATGTGGTCGGGGGAGGCGTTGACATCACGATCAACCGAGAGTGAGGGGGCGGACGGAGGCGCTTGAGAGAGGGGCTGAGTCGGGATCGAAGTGTCGGGCGACCGCGCGGGAAGAGAGTCTGGCGACGCGATCCAGCACGATCGCGTCCTGTTCCTGCGACAGTGATCCGTCTTCGAACAAGGGGCCTAGTCTTTCGAGTTCGATCGCGAAGTAGCTGCCGAATTCGACGCCGTGCAGGGCCGATATCTTTGCGGTGTTGATGCGGCCGTGGCAGAGGATGCTCTGCAGTACCGTTGCACGGATCTGGTCGTCTTCCTGAAGTTCGATTCCGCGATCCACCGCGCGTTGCCCGCGATCGATCCGCGATTCCCAGGTCGCCTGGTCCCGAGGATTCTGCGCGTGACAACTGCCGAGCTGGCTGATGGCACCGACGCCAAATCCGATGAGATCCGTGGCGCCATGCGTACCGAAGCCGAGCGCATCGCGATGGATCCGGTTGCGGCGTTGGGCGGCCACCAGTGGATCGTTCGCTCGGGCGAATACATCGACGCCGATATGCAGGTAGCCTGCGGCTTCGAGGGCGTCTGCCCCGGCCAGCAGCATCCTAGCGTGCGCCATGTGCCGGGAAGCGGTTTCGCACGCGAAGTCGTCCGATTCCGATTGCGCGCAGTAGCGCAGGCCGATGCGTTCGGGTTGGGCTGCGGTCACCGCGGCGATGAGCGCTTCGAAGCTTCGATCCGACTGCCCGGCCAGACCGTAGGGAACTTCGATGCGCAGGTTCGCGATTCCTGCGCTGTGCACGCGCTCGACAAGACGCGCTACTTCGCTGGCTTGTTCCTGGCTGTCGCGGACGGAGTTGGCGATCGCCGCACTACTGACGCTGATGCGATTGAATCCCAGCATGACCCAATCCCGCAGCGGGACCGGTGCCGGTGTATCCAGATCCAGTGTCATCGCAAGATCGATGCCGCCGGCGCCACGCAGATGGAAATGGCGTCCGAGACTTTCCAGCAGTTCGCCGACCTGTGCTGGATTCAGCCAGCGCGTCATGCCGGGAGCGAGATGGATCTCGACGACATCGCGGTCCCGGTCGAACAGGCTTCCGACCAAACCGATTTCACGCACCAGCCTGTCGCAGTACGTGTCTGCCCGGTTGCGGTCCTGTATGCGTATCGGTGAATCGGCGCGGCAGAAACTGCTCCGGTAGGCCGCCGGGACATCGAAATGCAACGCCAGTAGCGCAGGAATCGGGTCGCCGTTGCTCGTATGGACCGCCGTCGTGAATTGGCTGTCGCTGAATGGTCGGAACGTTTGCGGTGGGGGATACAGCGCGTAGCGCCCACCGCCCATCTCCAGGTTTCGGGCAAGACGATCAACCGGCGGTGGATGCAAGGTCGCGTTCATGAGGACGAATCCGGTGGGCAAACGGTGGCGTGGAGGATGCGGGGAGGGGTCAGCCGCATCCGCATCCGCCGCAGCATCCGCTGCCGCCATCGACGACCCGCAGGCCCAGGCCGGAACGACGGATTGCATCGCTGAGCTGTTCTGCATCGAATTCGCCGCGGACGAGGACTTCTCCACTGCCCTGGTCGACGATGATCTCGCAGTCGGGATCAATCCCGACCAGCGATTCGCGGAGTGCATTCAGGGCCGACGAATCGGCGATGGACGAAAGCGATGCAAGCATGTCGAGGCCTTCGAGAGACAAGAAAGTGAATTGCAGTGTCGATGTGTCCGCATTGGTGCGCACTGACACAGATCAAGCCGCCTTGACCGGCAACGGTTTAGACTGTGGGCCTCCCCAAGCCATTCCATTCGCAGGCGTATGGATCATTTCGACGATCTGCTTGCTGCCGCCCGCAGCCAGCCACAACCTCAGCGGCTGCTGTTCGTGTTCACGCGCGCGGAGTGTCCGCCCGATGCGGACGCATCACAGCGTGTGGCGTTCGAGCGCGGTGACGGCGGCGCACTGGCGCCAGCGATCTGCGTCGACAAGCTTCCCGAGGAAATTGCCTCGTTCGACGCGCTGCGCGACGAGGCTGCAGGAGCGATTCCGGATTGGCGCATCCTGTTCGTCGCAGCGATGGAGGGGCGCGGCGGCCACGCGCCCAATGCGGACGAAGCCGTGCAGCCGTTGCGGATGATGGTCGAACAGATCAAGGGGGGGCGTATTGCCCGTTTCCTGGCCGTGGATCGCGATGGAAATCTGGTGTCCTTGACGTGATCTGGGTCAATTCCCGCGTGCTTCATGAGCATGCGGGCCGGCCGCCCTGCTAGCATGCGGGCCGGCCGCCCTGCTAATGTGCATTGCGTCGTCTTTCCCGGACGCCGGATCGTCGGTTATGGGCAGTTCGGTCCGGAGAGTCAGATCAGTACCGCCGCCGCCTTGATCTGCGCCCACAGCAGCATACCGGGCTGAAGATTCAAACGTACTGCCGAACGTTGCGAAATCCGGGCCAGAAGCATGGTGCCCGACGCATCGAGCGTCGCCACGATCTGCCCATCGGGCAATTGTGCGAGGGATCTCAGCGTGACCGGTAGCAGATTGAGCAGGCTCGTGTCGTCGTGACGCTGCAATGCCACGCTCACGTCTCGGGCCTGGATGCGTACACGGACATGCGCGTCTCCTGGATCATGACGGCATTGCGCATGAATCGGACCTGCCGGAGTGCTTAGAACGAGCAGGCCGCATGCATCTCGATGCGTCACACGTCCATCAAGCACCACGCCACCGTCTTCGCACATCGTCAGCGGCAGGTCTGCACGATTCAATACGTCCAGTGCGGGGCCACATGCGACGACTTTGCCCGCTTCGAGAAGGACCAGATGATCTGCAAGGCGCGAGACTTCTTCTATCGCGTGGCTCACGTAGAGCACTGGAATGCCGGCATCACGCCTCACCGCCTCGATGTAGGGCAAAATCTCCGCCCGCCGCTCGGTATCCAGCGCGCTCATGGGCTCATCCAGCAACAGCCAACGCGGCTGAGTCGCCAATGCGCGCGCCAACGCGACCCGCTGACGTTCTCCGCCGGAGAGGCTTTCAGGCCGGCGCGACAAGAGCGGGCCGAGTGCAAGGCGCTCAATCCATGTTTCGAGCAATTGCGGCGGAGCATCGGCACGCCGCCAGCCAAAGCGCAGATTGCCCAGGACGGTCAGGTGTGGCAGGAGCACGGTGTGCTGGAACACCACGCCGATCTCGCGCGCATGCGTGGGCAAACGGAAGGTTTCGTGTTGCCAGGCCTTGCCGTCAATACGTACGATGCCGACAGCATCGGCTTCAAGTCCGGCTATGGCGCGCAGCAGTGTGGTCTTGCCGCTGCCTGATGGGCCGAATATGGCCGTCGTACCCCGGCTTGGCAATTTCAGGTCTACATCGAGTGCGAAATCCTTTCGCGTGACTCGCAGACGTACTTCGATGGGGGCGCGCTCTTCAACCATTGTTGATGGCCGTGCGTCTGCCCAGCCATTGCATGGCCAGCAGCAGCGTGAAAGAGAAGATCAACAAGCCTCCCGCGAGTCGATGCGCATCGGCATAGTCCATGCTCTCGACCTGATCATAAAGTAGAACAGACAGCACGCGTGTCTCGCCGTCGATATTGCCGCCCACCATCAGCACGACCCCGAATTCGCCAATCGTGTGCGCGAAGCCGAGCAGGCTTGCGGTGATCAGGGATGGGCGGGACATTGGAAGAACCACGCTGAAGAAACGGTCAAACGGCGATGCGCGAAGTGTCGCGGCCGCTTCGAGCGCCGACACGGGAACCGACGCGAATCCGGTTTGCAGCGGGTGCACAACGAACGGCATCGAATAGATCACGGAGGCCAGCAGCAGTCCTTCGAATGTGAATGCGAATGTTCCAAGACCGAGCGCAGTCGTCAGTTGGCCAACGGGGCCGTCCGGTCCCATTCCGATGAGAAAATAGAAGCCCAGCACCGTGGGCGGCAATACCATGGGCAGCGCCACGAAAGCGCCAACCGGCAATCGCCAGAGGGATGTCGTTCTCGACAACCACCATGCCAAGGGCATGCCGATCGCCAGTAGGATCAGCGTCGTCGATCCGGCCAACTGCATTGTGACCCATACCGCAGACCAGAGCGGTGAATCCGTGATCAATGGCGTCATGAGGCTTGATGCCTGCACGACATCACTCGTAGCCCAAGGCGCGGATCCGATTTCTTACGGGCCTGCTGCGCAGGAATTGCAGGAAGCCTCGCGCCGCAGCATTCGCTCGGCCATGATCGAGCAATACTGCGGTCTGTACGATCGGTGCATGCCAAGCCGCCGGGATGTCCCATGCTGATCCCGGGTGAGTCTTGCGTGCTTCAAGGACGAGCGATCGTGGCAGCAACCCAAGAGGCGCTGCGCCGGTCACTACAAACTGCGTGGCCTGTCCGACGTTTTCGCCCATCACGAGTCGCTGCTGCAATTCGTCCCAGCGTCTTACATGAAGCAGTACTTCTCTTGCTGCGGCGCCATATGGGGCGAGTTCTGGATTGGCGATCGCCAGCCGATCAATCTGCCCCGTACGGAGAAACGTCTCTCCATTCTTCACGCGTTCCCGGTCCCGGCTCCACAGCGTGAGTCGACCGATGGCATAGTCGTGGATTGTCTTGCCATCGGCCAGGCCTTCTGCGACCAGCTTGCGCGGTGTCGCCGCATCGGCGGACAGGAGCACATCGAATGGTGCGCCGTTCCTGATCTGGGCATAGAGCTTGCCAGTGGATGCGACGCTGATCTCGATTCTGTGACCGCTTTGTCGCGAGTAGGCATCCGAGAGTTCTCGTGCGGTATCCGCAAAATTGGCTGCGACCGCCAAGCGTGCTTGCTCTGCCTTGACATGAAGTGGAAATGCACACAGAACCGACAGCGCAATGTAAGCAAGACGCAGGATCATCACGACGAATTGATCTCGTATGGAATGAGTATGAAGTGTAGAGAGATGGCCGATCAAAAGTCTTCTTTTCAAGAATCTTGCGCAATCCGTGTCAAAGATGGATTGCATTTCCGTCATGATCGGATGGGCATGTCATCGACGAAGAAATCGACAGTCCCTGAGCTCAGGTCGTAATCCGCGCCGACGATCCGTAGTCCTCCCTGCAATTCGGTATAGCGGAGATAGTCAGATTGGGCTCGGATGTTGCCGATGGTCGCCAGTACATTGGCGCGGATCGATTTGTTCAGACGCGTGCCTGTTGCCGCTTCATCAAGGTCGTCAAGAACCGATCGTATCCCCGGGGAAATTCGATCGACGATCGAACGCAGTGCGGGGCTGGTGTCCCCCGGAGAGAGACAGTGGTCGAGCGTCGCCTGTACGGCGCCGCAATTGGAGTGTCCAAGTACGACGATCAGTCTGATCTGAAAACGCTCGACGGCGAATTCGATGCTTCCAACCTGAGAGGGCGCCGCGATATTTCCGGCGACCCGGATGACGAACAGGTCGCCGAGTCCCTGGTCGAACACGAATTCGGCAGGTGCCCGCGAGTCCGAGCAGCCCAGGATGACCGCAAACGGACGTTGCGTGCGGGCATGATCTTCGCGCCGCGCATGGCTGAGCAGTGCTTCGAGGCTGACCACATGTTCCACGAAGCGGCGATTGCCATCGCGAAGCCGGGCCAGCGCCTGTTCGGCGTCGAGTTGAGGGCCTAGCATCTCAGCGCCTCTGGCTCGCCTGCATGATTTCGGGCAGGTCCGTCTCGGAGGCGATCTGCGGGTGACGAGCAAGATCCATACGGCGAATCGCGAAGTGCATCCACAGCAGTGCTGTTCCCACCAGTGCGAACAACAGCATGAAGCAACTGGTCCAGATGCCGATGGCATCGTTCATCGCCCCGAACACGATCGGCAGAATGAATCCACCCAGACCACCGATCATGCCGACCACGCCGCCAACCGCGCCGACGTTATTCGGATAGTACACCGGGATATGCTTGTAAACCGCGGCTTTCCCAAGGGACATGAAGAAGCCGAGGATGAATACCAGCACCGTGAACGGTACGACGCCGACCGCGAGACGAAACTCGACTGGACCTTGGATGCCATCGACGACATACGATGTCGATGGGTACGAAAGCAGGAATGTGCAGATCGTCGAAACGCCGAACGTCCAGTACATGACTTTTCGGGCGCCGACCTTGTCTGACAGCCAGCCGCCAACGACCCGGAAAAGGCTTGCTGGGATCGAGTAACACGCCGCGATGAGGCCGGCGGTTTTAACGTCCAGACCGTATGCACCTGTGAGATACCGAGGAAGCCACAGGGCGAGCGCGACGAATGCGCCAAAGACGAAGAAGTAGTACAGGGAGAATCGCCAGACTTGCAGGTTGCGCAATGGTTTCATTTGCTCGGCAAAAGGCACGGGCTTGATGCCTTCCGCGCGCCGCTTTGAGAGGCCGGGATCGTCTTTGGTGACCAGGTAGAACACGACTGCGGTGATCGCGAGACCGATCGACCAGAAACGTGCGACACCGTGCCAGCCATAAGCCACCATCACCATCGGTGCCAGCAATTTCGTCACGGCTGCGCCGACGTTGCCTGCGCCGAAAATGCCAAGCGCCGTGCCTTGTTTATCAGCGGGAAACCATTTTGAGACGTAGGCGATTCCCACTGCGAAAGAGCCGCCGGCGATACCGACCATCAATGCCGCCATCAGGAACTGGGGGTAAGTGGTCGCGTAGGTGAGCATCCACGTTGCTGAGGCGCCAGCCAGCATGACAAGGCTGAACACGATTCGGCCGCCGTATTGTTCGGTCCATACTCCTAGAAATAGCCGGATGATGGAGCCGGTCAGGATCGGTGTGGCTGCGAGCAGTCCGAACTGTGTGTCGCTCAGGCCGAGATCATTTTTGATCTGAATGCCTATGATCGAGAAGATCGTCCACACGGCGAAGCACACCGTGAAGGCGAAGGTGCTGGTCCAGAGCGCTTTGTTCTGCTGGCCTCTGGTTGCGGAAAGAGGATGCGCATTCATGATGGTCGTTTACTCTGTTCAGCAGGGATTTTCGGCGCCACGCCGTGCATACATCCGCCAGTTCAAGCCGACATTGAACGCGAAGAACACGGCCAAGCCATAGAACACGGGGGTTGCCGATTTGAATTCGCCGAACGACCAGGCGAACAGCATTCCGAAGAGGAATGGGCCATACGCCGCGATCGCAGCGGTGAAGCCGATCACGCCGGCGGCCTGACGTGGGGAAAAGAGCATCGGCATTTGCTTGAAAGTCGATGCATTACCGATGCCTGCGAAGAAGAACAGCGCCAACATCGATGCCACGAACATCGGAAACTCGTCGAGAGAGTCCGGCGACACATTCATCGCTACCAGAACAGTACATACAGCCATGCCGATGCCGGCCCACTGCGTGACACGCGCACCTCCCAACTTGTCCGACAGTGGACCTGCGATCACGCGGGCGATTGAACCGACCAGAGGGCCCCAGAACGCCCACTTCAGAGGATCGGGTGCGCCATCGAAGCCGCCGAATCCCTGTTTGATCAACAGTGGAAAGGTGGCCGCCAGTCCTGAAAATCCACCGAAGGTCATGATGTAAAGCGAGGTCATCGACCAGGTGTGACGAGACTTGAAAATGTCAAATTGCTCGGCAAAATTCGATTTGAGCGGCACCGATTTCAGCAGCAGCCATGCCGTAATGCCGAATACCACCACGAAGGGGATGAATACTGCTGCGGCGTTCTGCAGATAGACTTGGCTTTGCACGCCGTCCTTCGTCAGCGTTTGGCTTTCGCCCATAAAGGCAGCACCTCCCAGCAATGCGAAACCGATGATCCACGGCGTAACGAACTGGACAATCGAAACACCGAGGTTGCCGATGCCTGCCTGGATTGCCAATGCCGTGCCTTGCAATCGTTTTGGGAAAAACAGACTGGTGGAAGGCATGAAGGAGGAAAAATTGCCGCCACCCAATCCGGCAAAGAAGGAAAGCAGGAGCAGCACCCAGTACGGAATGTTGGGGTCCTGTACTGCAAAGAGCCAGCCGATCAGCGGGAGCAGCAGCGATATGGTGGACAGACTGACCACATGCCGGGTGCCGATCATTGGGGTCAGGAACATGTGTACCAGGCGCAAGGTGCCGCCCGCTAGGCCGGGCATCGCAGTCAACCAGAACAACTGGCTTGGCGTGAATTTGTAGCCTACCTGCGGTAGTCGGACGACGAGTGCGGAGACCAGGAACCATGCGGCGAAGGCAAGAGTGAGGTTGACCGTGGTCAGGGCAAGCGTGCGCCAAGCGATGGTGGAACCGCCTGCCGACCAGAAAGCCGGATTTTCAGGCTCCCATCGCGAAAGCCAGGTGCCGGATGCCTTGGGGGCGGTTTGGGGGATCGAGGACATGAAACCTCCGAGAGACGGATGCGACGAGTGCTTCGTTGGAGCGCATCATCGCAGTGGCGCCGAATCATCGATCTGACAACCATCAAGACCGCCCCAGCAGGCGCTTGATCCAGGTCAAGCACACGGCTCGATACCTTCGACGCCGTAGGTTTCCGCCAGGATGCGCAGGTATTGGTGGACAGCGTTCTGTCGCGTCTGCGTTTCGAGATAGGCGATGATGCGTGTGCGCGATTCCTCGAACGAAAGCGGTTCGCCGTCGGCACGTTCCTGGACTTCGACCACATGGTGGCCGTAGCGCGTCTCGACCGTCAGTCCTGCAAGGCCCGGCTTGAGCATGAACAACTGGCGATCAAACTCCGGAACGGTGTCGCCACGTTCGATCCACCCGAGATCGCCGCCCTGATCGCGAGAGGGACAGGCGGAGTGACGCATGGCGAATTCGATGAAGCGCTCGGATTCTGAACGCAGCGCGCCGATCAGTTCCTCACCGAGTTGCTGAGCGCGCAGCCGCGCTTTGATATCCGAGGGTGGGGCGGCGATCAGTATGTGGCGGACCCGGATACGGTCCGGGTGATGCAGTTTCGATCGATTGGCCTCGTAATACCGCCGTACGGCAGCCTCGTCGGCATCCGGCACCACCAGGGATTCGGCGATAAGAACCCGCACCCGTGCCTCATCTTCGGTTTCGCCATCCACGGCCTCGATCACCAGGCCAAGACGTTCGCATTCGCGGGCAACCAGCTCGCGGACGACCAGGGTCGTGGCTGCGGCCTGACGCGCCTCATGGGGGCTGGAAGAACGGTGAAATTGCATCTCGCGGGCAATTTCGGACTCATCGATCGGAACGCCGGAGACGCGTACGAAAACCGGCGCCGGTCCTGGAATGGATTGGCCGCGATCATCGTCATGGTCGTGATGATTCGTAAGGCTGGCTTTTGCCGCGGCCTCCGAGAGTGCACCGGCGTCCATGACTACAGGGATTTTACGACGCGTCATGTCCGGTTTCCGGGATATCGCAACGGCCGCTGGCGGCGGCGCACGATCTGGTATGGGCGGATCAGATAGCCGAGCGGGATCGACCACACGTGCACAAGACGCGTGAAGGGCGTAAGCAGGATCAGCGTCATACCCAGAAACACATGGGTCTTGAAGATCCAATGCGCATCGGCGATGTAATCGGCGGCGCCTGGGCGGAACGTGACGATGTGCTGTGCCCATTCGCCCAGCTTGATCATCTGTGCGCCATCCATGTGGCCCGCCGAGACAAAAATCGAACTCAGACCGAGAATCAGCTGGAGGTACAGCAGCACAAGAATCATGATGTCGCGACCGGTGGAGGTGGCGCGAACTCTGGAATTGAAGAGGCGACGCAGCAGAAGAATGGTCAAGCCGACGAAGCACATCGCGCCGAATAGACCACCGACCACCATCGCCAGCAATTGCTTCTGGCTTGCACTGATGAAGTGCTCATAGACGGCGTGAGGCGTCAGCAGTCCAACCAGATGGCCGCCAAGAATGGCCAGGACACCGACATGGAACCAGTTGCTTCCGAGGCGCATCCACTTGCTGGAGAGCAACTGGCTTGAGCCGGTCCGCCATGTGTAGGCGGCATGATCGAACCGCACCCAGCATCCGATGGCGAATATGGCGAGTGCAATGTATGGATAAAACTGGAAGAGCAGGGTGTTGATCGCGTTCATTGCAGTACCTTCGATTCGAATCGCTTGGCGCCGGTGGGTAGGCGTGTGACCGGGTCGCAGTCCTCTCCCGGCGCTTCCGGGCCGAACCTGATGGCTTCTTCCTCCCAGACGCGATCCATGGCCTCGGCGGTGTCGTCGCGCGCCTCTTGCGCGACCCGTCGACGCATGAGCGCAAGATCGACGCTGCCGTTCGCCAGGGTCACCAGAACCTCGAACAGAGCGGCATAGGGGCTTTCACGCTCTAACGCCCGGGCTGCCAGAAGTTCGAGGATATGGCCGATGTGCTTCAGCCAGTCGGCGATCTCGGACGAGGGGCGGGTCGAAAGGTACTCAAGTACCAGCGGCAGGTAGTCCGGCAGCTGTCTAGCTTCGATTTCGAAGCCGTTCTTTCGGTACGTCTCGACCAGATCGACCATTGCTTGACCACGGTCCCGAGACTCGCCGTGGATGTGTTCGAACAGCAGAAGACTCATCGCGCGGCCCCGGTCGAACAGCGACAGCCAACGCTCTTCGGCCTCCATTGGATCCAGTGCGATCAATTGCTCGACGAATCCCGTGATCGCCACCCGTTGAGGCGGCGTCAGCATCGTCGGGTCGGCTGCGGCAGCGCGGACTTCATCCGCATGCGTCCACAATTCCGGTCGAGGGTACTCTAGCAACACAGAAACAAGCTTGAGCACGTTCATGCTTTTTCCCTTTCCGGAACCTGGCGTGCCGGCGGTACGTGGTAGACCTGAGTCGAACGACCACCGAACAACGCTTCGCCAGGACTGGACGGCGAGCAGCCATTACCGAAGGTGAAACCGCAGCCGCCTCGTTCGCCGAAGGCATCGTTGGCGTATTCTCGATGTGCGGTCGGTACGACGAAGCGATCTTCGTAATTGGCGATGGCGAGGTATCGGTACATCTCTTCCGCCTGCAATCGCGTCAGGCCGACTTGCTTCAGGACTTCTAGATCCTCGACCCCTTCGACATGCATGGCACGACGCCATGCACGCATGGCCAGCATGCGCTCCATCGCCCGAATGACAGGTATTTCATCGCCTGCAGTCAGGAGATTGGCCAGATAGCGCACAGGAATTCGCAAAGACTTCACGTCGGGGATTTCGCCGTTCATTCCGACCCGCCCGGAGTCTGCGGCGGACTGGACGGGCGACAGCGGCGGCACGTACCAGACCATCGGCAGTGTTCGATATTCGGGATGCAGCGGTAGCGCCAGTTGCCAGTCGATCGCCAGTTTGTAGACGGGCGACGCCTTCGCGGCCTGCAGCCAGTTGTCTGGAATCCCTTCGGCGCGTGCGGCTGCGATAACTTGGGGATCGTTCGGGTCGAGGAAGATGTCCAGATGCGCCTGATAGAGGTCCTTTTCGGCAGGAACCGAGGCAGCTTCCTGGATGCGGTCCGCATCGTAGAGCATTACGCCGAGATAACGGATGCGGCCGACGCAGGTTTCCGAGCACACCGTCGGTTCGCCCATTTCGATACGCGGATAGCAGAAGATGCACTTTTCGGACTTTCCGCTCTTCCAGTTGTAATAGATCTTCTTGTAAGGGCAGGCGGAGACGCACATGCGCCAGCCGCGGCATTTGTCCTGATCGATCAGGACAATGCCGTCCTCCTCGCGCTTGTAGATCGCTCCGCTCGGGCACGAGGCAACGCACGCCGGATTGAGACAGTGTTCGCACAGGCGCGGTAGGTACATCATGAATGTCTTCTCGAACGCGCCGTAGATCTCGCGCTGCACTCCATCGAAGTTGCTGTCTTTAGAACGCTTGGCGAATTCGGTGCCGAGGATCTCTTCCCAGTTCGGACCCCAGTGAATCTTCTGCATGCGCTCGCCGGTGATCAGCGAACGTGGACGCGCGGTGGGTTGGTGCTTGCCTTCCGGCGCCTGATGCAGGTGCTGATAATCGAAATCGAACGGCTCATAGTAATCGTCGATCTGCGGCAGGTCCGGGTTGGCGAAGATCTTCGCCAGCAGGCGCAGGCGGCCGCCGGCCTTGAGCGTGATCTTCCCGCCTCGATCCCGAACCCAGCCACCATTCCACTTCTGCTGGTTCTCCCATTCCTTCGGGTAACCGATGCCGGGCTTGGTCTCGACGTTGTTGAACCAGGCGTACTCGACGCCTTCGCGGGAGGTCCAGACGTTCTTGCAGGTGATCGAGCAGGTATGGCAGCCGATGCACTTGTCCAGATTGAGGACCATCGCGATCTGTGCGCGCACTTTCATCGGGCTGCCTCCTCGGTGGTGGGGACAGGCTCACCATCGAGCCAATCGATCTTGTTCATTTTTCTCACGATCACCAGCTCGTCGCGGTTGGTTCCGACCGTGCCGTAATAATTGAAGCCGTAGGCGAGCTGCGCATACCCGCCGATCATGTGCGTGGGCTTGACCACCACGCGGGTGACCGAGTTGTGGATACCGCCGCGCGTGCCGGTGACCTCCGAGCCGGGTGTGTTGATGATGCGTTCCTGTGCGTGGTACATCATCGCGATGCCGTTCATCATGCGCTGGCTGACGACCGCCCTCGCCGCGATCGCACCGTTGACGTTGAACAGTTCGATCCAGTCGTTGTCCTCGATGCCCGCACTTTTCGCATCGTCTTCGGACAACCAGACGATCGGTCCACCGCGCGACAGTGTCTGCATGATCAGGTTGTCGCTGTAGGTGCTGTGGATCCCCCACTTCTGATGCGGGGTGATCCAGTTGAGCACGATCTCTTTATGGCCATTGGGCTTCGTGCCCATGATCGGCTTGACCGTCTTGGTGTCCACCGGCGGCCGATACCCCATCAGCGCTTCACCGAAATCGCGCATCCATTCGTGATCCTGATAGAACTGCTGACGGCCGGTGAGGGTGCGCCACGGGATCAGTTCATGGACGTTGGTATAGCCGGCGTTGTAGCTGACGTGCTCGTCTTCGAGTCCGGACCAGATCGGCGAGCTGATGATCTTGCGCGGCTGCGCCTGGATGTCGCGGAAGCGGATGGCTTCGTGCTCCTTGCCGACAGCGAGATGCGTGTGCTCGCGCCCGGTGAACGTCCCAAGCGATTCCCAGGCCTTCACCGCGACATGACCGTTGGTTTCGGGCGCGAGATGCATGATCGCCTCGGCCGCGTCGATGGCCGTTTCCAGTCGCGGACGCCCTTTGCTGAGGCCCTCATCGGCGACTTCGTGATTGAGCTTGCCGAGAAATTCGACTTCGTGCTTCGTGTCCCAGCTCATGCCCTTGCCGCCGTTGCCCTGATTGTCCAGCAGCGGTCCGAGCGATGTGAACTTTCTATAGAGATTCGGATAATCGCGTTCGACCACGACCATGCTCGGCGCGGTCTTGCCGGGGATGAGTTCGCACTCGCCCTTTTTCCAGTCGGTCACGCCGAATGGCATGGCGATCTCGTTCGGCGTGTCGTGCAGCGTCGGCACCAGCACCAGGTCCTTTTCGATGCCGAGCACGCCCGGCGCCAGGTCGCTCACGGTCCGCGCGATGCCCTTGAAGATCTCCCAGTCGCTGCGCGCCTCCCAGGCCGGATCCACCGCTTTCGACAGCGGATGGATGAACGGATGCATGTCGGAGGTGTTGAGGTCGTCCTTTTCGTACCAGGTCGCGGTCGGCAGCACGATGTCGGAATACAACGCGGTGGTGCACATACGGAAATCCAGCGTGACCAGCAGGTCGAGCTTGCCCTCCGGAGCCTCGTCCCGCCACTTGACTTCTTCCGGCTTCACCGCACCGCGTTCACCCAGATCCTTGCCCTGCAGCCCGTGCCGTGTCCCGAGCAGATGGCGGAGCATGTACTCGTGTCCCTTGCCGGAGCTGCCAAGCAGGTTGGAGCGCCAGATGAACAGATTGCGCGGGTAGTTCTCCGGCGCGTCCGGGTCCGCGAATGCGAAATCGAGGCTGCCGTCCTTCAGCTTGCCGACCGCGTAGTCCACCGGGGCGATGCCCGCCTGCTCGGCCTCGCGCACCACCTGCAGCGGGTTCGTGTTGAGCTGCGGGATGGCCGGCAGCCAGCCCATGCGTACCGCGCGCAGATTGAAATCGGCCAGCGAGCCCGTGTACTTCGCCTTGTCGGCCAGCGGCGAGAGAATCTCGTCGACACCGAGCTTCTCGTAACGGTACTGGCTGGAATTGAAGTAGAAGAAGCTGGTGCCGTTCATCTGGCGCGGCGGTTTGCTCCAGTCGGTCGCGAACGCGATCGGCGCCCAGCCCGATTGCGGCCGCAGTTTCTCCTGTCCGACGTAGTGCGCCCAGCCACCGCCGGTCTGGCCCACGCATCCGCACATCACGAGCATGTTGATCAGCCCGCGATAGTTCATGTCGTTGTGGTACCAGTGATTCATCGCCGCGCCGACGATGATCATGCTGCGGCCCCGGGTCTTGTCCGCGGTACGCGCGAATTCCCGCGCGATGCGAATCACCTCGCCGCGCGGCACGCCGGTGATCTTTTCCTGCCAGGCGGGCGTACCGGGAACGTCGTCGTCGAAGTCCGTGGCGACGCTTCCGCCCCCGAAGCCGCGATCCACCCCGTACTGCGCCAGCAACAGATCGTAGACCGAGGCGACCGCCCATTCCTTCCCGTCGGCCAGTTGCAGGCGCTTGATCGGGATGTTGCGCGCCAGGACCTCGTCGAATTTGGATTCGGTCCAGTATTCGTTCTCGATGCCGCCGAAATACGGAAAACTGACCGCTTCGATGGCATCGGCATGATCCTTCAGGGTCAGACGCAGGCGGGTTTCGCGGCCGGCGCTGTCCTTCTCCTCGATGTTCCACTTGCCCTTCTCGCCCCAGCGGAAACCGACCGAACCGTTGGGAACGACGATGCCGCCGGTGGCGTCATCGTAGGCCAGCGTCTTCCACTCCGGATTGTTCGCCTCGCCCAGTCCGCCCAGATCGCTGGCGCGCAGGAAGCGCTCCGGTACCAGCCGGCCATCCGCGCGCTTCTCCAGACGCACCAGCAGCGGCATGTCGCTGTACTGGCGGCAGTAATCGGTGAAGTATTGCGACGGATCATCGACGTGGAATTCCTTCAGGATCACGTGGCCGAACGCGAAGGCCAGCGCGGCGTCGGTGCCCTGCTTCGGGTGCATCCAGTGATCGGTGAGCTTGGCGACTTCGGAATAGTCCGGCGTGATCGCCACCGTCTTGGTGCCGTTGTAGCGCGCCTCGGTGAAGAAGTGCGCATCCGGCGTGCGCGTCTGCGGGACGTTCGAGCCCCAGGCGATGATGTAGCGGCTGTTGTACCAGTCCGCTGATTCCGGCACGTCGGTCTGTTCGCCCCAGATTTGCGGGCTCGCCGGCGGCAGATCGCAATACCAGTCGTAGAAACTCAGGCATGCGCCGCCGAGCAGCGACAGATACCGGGCCCCGGCGGCGTAGCTGACCATCGACATTGCCGGGATCGGCGAGAACCCGACCACCCGGTCCGGGCCGTACCGCTTCACGGTGTAGAGGTTGGAGGCCGCGATCAGTTCGTTGGCTTCGTCCCACTCGACCCGCACGAAGCCACCCATGCCTCGTTTGCTCTTGTAACTCTTGGCCTTGGCCGGATCTTCGACGATTGAAGCCCATGCCTCGACCGGCGATCGGGTTTTTCGCGCTTCACGCCACAGTTTCAGCAGGGCCGAGCGCATCAACGGGTACTTCACCCGGTTGGCGCTGTACAGATACCAGGAATAGCTGGCGCCGCGCGGGCAACCGCGAGGCTCGTGGTTCGGCAGATCGGGGCGGGTGCGGGGGTAATCGGTCTGCTGGGTTTCCCACGTGACCAGGCCATTCTTGACGTAGACCTTCCAACTGCACGAGCCGGTGCAGTTCACGCCGTGGGTCGACCGTACGATCTTGTCGTACTGCCAGCGTTGCCGGTAACCGTCTTCCCAACTCCTGTCATCGGCTCGGGTAGCACCATGGCCGTCCGAGAACGGTTCGGGAGCGGGTTTGAGGAAGTTCAGACGGTCCAGGAAATAACTCATGAGTTGGCTCTCGTACGATGGCGGCGGCAGTTTCGCGGTGGCGGCTACGAGGTGTCATTGACATACGTCAATCTTGCCGGGGTTGTCAGGTGTCGGCGGGTGGCGGGCGGCGTCTGCGGCTGTCGCGCACATCGACCTCGATGCTGATGCCGATTCCAGCGCAGTCGACCTGGAAGCCATCGCGGCGCGGACGTTCGGCTGCGAACGCGAGGAAGTCGGTGCGGGGCAGGTCGATGCGCAGGTTCATCAGGTTCCCCTCGCAATGGCTGACGGGTGCCATGGCCGTCAATGTGAGCGCGCAGTGCGCGGTCGAGCCGTCCGGACAGGCCCAGTTCTGGTCGATGCGCCCTTCCAGCAGCAGACGCTCCAGATCGCTCTCGGACATGCGCAGGCGCAGTTGGTCGTCGGCAAGGTTGAGCTTCATGGTGTCATTTTTTCCAGTCAGGTCGCAATCGCGATACAGTTGAATGTCAAAGAAATTTTGCTGCGGCGCAGCAAGCGCAAGGCGGTCGTCAATGGCCACAGAGAGAGCAACCTTCGCTCCATTCGCTGTGACCATCGATGAAGTGTTCCTGCTTCCAGATCGGCGCCTGGTGCTTGACCGCTTCGATGACTTGGCGACAACCGCGGAAGGCCTCATCGCGGTGTGGCGTCCCGAAGGCGATCACCACTGCCAGGTCGCCGACCGCCAGTTGGCCCCGGGCATGGGCGACATAGCATTTGGCTATCGGTCCGAAGGCGGCGATCGCTTCGGTCGCTGTGCGCGCGAAGACGTTGAGCGCGAGCGGGTCGAACATGTCGTAATGCACCGCGACGCAGGTTCGCCCATGGCTCGCGGCACGGACGCGACCGACGAAGAGATCGATCCCGCCGAATGCGTCGTCGCAAACGAAGTCGAGTGCAGCTTTGGGGTCGAGGGGACCGTCGTCGATGTCGACGATATGACAGGAGATGCGATTGTCGAGGTCCATCTTCAGCCTCCGCTGACCGGCGGCAGGATCGCGATCCGCCCGTCCGCAGGGAGCGGGCTTCGTGTCTGCAGCAAGTCCGATTCGGTGGCGATCGCCGAGGATCTGAGCAGTCCGGACGTGTAGCCCGGCCAATGGCCCAGGGCCCAGGCATCGAAGGCGTCGCGGAATTCGGCGACGGTGGTGATGCCCGGAAGTTCGACCTGGATTTCCGGGGCCGTGCTGAAGTCGCGGAAGCGTCCGAACAGTTGCAGCGTGATCATCATGGAGGTGGTGCCTGCAGGGAGTCGTTGCCGCTGGATCGCAGCGGGAACACGGGGACAAAGGTGCCTGCCCGAAGCATGGAGCCCTCCTCGGGCAGGAGGACCCAGGCGTTGGCGGCCAGCAACGGAGCGGTCTTGAAGCTCTCCTGTCCCTTCAGCACCCGCACCATCAGACGCGCATCGGGCGCAAGGTGGAGGGCGGCTTTCTGGATCAGCGAGACCCCCGGTTTCTTGAGCACGTCGTCGGCAAGCGGCAGTTGGATCGGGTTCTCGGGGGAGCGACCGGTCAAGGCGCGCAGCGCCGCATCGACGAAAAACCGTGCGCCGACCGTACTGGAGACAGGATTTCCGGGCAGGCCGAAGATCAGAGTTCCGCTGTTGGCGGTTGCGAACAGCAGCGGTTTGCCTGGGCGCATCCGCAGTTTGTGGAAGCGCACCGTGGCGCCGGTGGCAACGAGCACGTCGGGGACGAAGTCGTAGCGGCCCATCGAGACCGCGCCGGTGGTCACCACCAGATCGAGTCCTTCGCGGAACCAGCGTTCGAGATGCGTCGCCAGTACGGAGGGTTCGTCCGGCAGGGTCAGGCGTTCGACCACCTCGGCACCGGCCTCGGTCAGCAACCCTTCGAGGTATGGACCATTGGTGTTGGCGATCTGGCCCGGGCCGAGTTCGGCGCCATCGGCATCGACCAGTTCCCGTCCGGTGCATACGACCACCAGGCGCGGGCGACGATGCACGGCGACTTCGCCGATGCCGATGCCGCGCAGGACCATCAATGCCTCATCCGTCAGCCGTACTCCCGCGTCGAGCACGCGCTCGCCGTGCGCGACATCCTCACCGGTGCGACGGACATGCTGATGGTGCGTGGGGGCCTCGGCCAGCGCGATCGACAGCGGCCGGTCGTCCGCGTCGCGGGCCAGGACCGAACAGTTTTCGACCGGAATGACGGTATCCAGTCCATCCGGCATGCGCGCGCCGGTCATGATGCTGCAAGCGCCGCTGGTTTGAGCCGCGGCGCCATCGCCCGCGGCCTGTTCCGCGTGAACCGGAAGGACGGTGCCGATACTCAGATCGCCCCGCCAGGACAACGCGAAGCCATCCATCGCGGCATTGTCGAATGGTGGCAGCGCGCGCGGTGCCTTGATCGGGGCAGCCAACACCCGGCCGCCAGCCTGTGCCAGCGGAATATGTTCGATGGACAAGGGAGCGCAGCAGGCTCGGATCAGTTCGAGTGCCTCGTCGATGCCGATCATCGTCTTCATGCGTGCGGTGCACCGCGCATCATCGCCAGGGCGTGCGGCAGGAGCGGTGCGAGGATGTCCAGACCCTGTACGACTGCCTTGGGACTGCCCGGTAGACAGACCACCAGCGTGCCGTCGCCGACTAGCGCGCACGAGGCGCGGCTGAGCCAGGCCAAAGGCGTATGCGCGCTGCTGGCGCCCCTGAACAACTCGGCCAGCCCCGGCACGGTGCGTGTCGCGACCATGGCCAATGCCTCCGGCGCCAGATCGCGAGGCCCGAAGCCGGTACCGCCCGTGCACAGCACCAGTGGTGTGCCGACCGCCGCTTCCTCGCGCAAGGCTGCCGCAAGGACATCGATGCCGTCGGGCAGCAAGCGCCGACGTACGGTGGCGCCCATCGTCTGCAGCGTGTCTTCCATCAGCGCACCGCTGCGATCCTCGTACAGGCCCGCTGACGCGCGGTCGCTGAGCGTGACTACCGCCACCGTTTCGCCATCCAGACGTGGGCTGGGTCTTGGCCGGTATTGAGCAGTTTCTTCTTCGGTCATGCCTGCCGGGTGGGTCCACAGGCCTTTTTTTCCGCCTTCCTTGAAAAGCAGGCGCACCGCTTCGATCGACAGTGCCGGATCGACTGGTTTGGTCAGGTCGTAGAGTGTCAGCAATGCGGCACTCGCACCGGCCAGGGCTTCCATCTCGACCCCAGTCTTGGCGGTGAGCGCCACTTCGCAGTAGACCCGGATCGCCTGACGTTCCGGCACGGGAACGCAGCGGACATCCACGTATTCGATCGACAGCGGGTGGCACAACGGCATCAGCAGGGAGGCGTGCTTCGCCCCTTGCAGACCCACGGCCTCCGCCATCGCCAATGCGTCGCCCTTCGGGAGAGTCTTGGCGACCAGTGCCGCATAACCAAGCGATCCGGCGCGCAGCTCACCGACCGCGACCGCGCGCCTTTCGCTGGGACGTTTATGGCGGACATCTGCCATGTGAAAAGTGGAAAGGGATGCGTTCATTCAGCCACCGATGGTTGAAAGGTTGGGTGTGAGGCCAGTCTCGTCTTCGTGCAGACGGTGGCCGATGGCCTTGAGGCCGAGTTGCGCGCGCAGCGCCGCCACCAGCCGATCGCGGTCGCCATCGTCCTGCAGCCAGGGACGCAGGGGAATTCCGACGTTCCCGAACAGGCACAACCGCAAGTCGCCGGTATGGGTCACCCGCAGACGGTTGCAGCCCGCGCAGAAATCCCTGGAGTAGGGGGCGATCACGCCGATACGCCCGGCATAGTCCGGGTGGGCGTATTCACGGGCCGGGCCGGCATCGGGTGCACGTTGCAGCAGGCGCCAGCCAGCGCGTTGAAGTTCGATTTCCAGCGTGTCTGCGCGCAGGTGGTGGCGCTCGAAATAGGTTCGGTTATCGCCCGTTCGCATCAGTTCGATGAAGCGGACCGCGACATCGCGCTCCCGCAGATAGTCGAACCAGCGCGGCAACTGGTCGTCGTTCAATCCCCGCAGCAGGACGGCGTTGAGCTTGACCGCGACATAACCCAGGCCGCATGCCAGCTCGATGCCGCGCAGGATCTCCGGCAGGCGGTCATGGCCGGTGATGGTCCGGAAGCGTTCGGTATCCAGAGCGTCGACGCTGACATTCAGATGGGTCAGGCCGGCGTCGCGCCATCGGGCGACACGGCGATCGAGCAGGGTGCCATTGGTGGTGAGCGCGATCTTGTCGATGCCGCCGACCGTTGCGGCAGAAGCGATGATCTCCGGCAGATCGCGACGCAGGGTCGGTTCACCGCCCGTCAGTCGCAGTTTTCGCAGACCCACTGCGGAGAAGCCGCGCAGCAGGCGCGAGATTTCTTCGCGGGACAGCGAGGCCGGACGTTCGGGACGGGCATGGAAACCGTCCGGCAGACAATAGCTGCAGCGGAAATTGCAGGCTTCGATGATGGAAAGCCGCAGGTACGGGAAGGTCCGGCCGAACCGGTCCGAAAGAACAGACACGAAGTTGTGCTCCTTTCCAATCGCGGGCGGCGCCAGCGTTTCCGCGGGTACCGGGTGGCGAGGACCGCCACGGTCGCAAAACCATGCCGATCGGCGAAGGCGTCGCGACTCGGAGTGCAGCAGGGCTGCAAGGCGCATGGTATGCGGAGCAACGGGGGGGCGCACATTGACGCGGGTCAAGCACAGGCTTGATCGATATAGCCGGTCTGCTTGACCTGGCTCAGGGCGCCCTTCTCGGACGTGGAACATACTGCGCGCCTGTCAGGAGGAGCCGTGGAGCGCTTCGACTTCCGTCATCTGCCTTCTCCGGAGCCGCTCGATCGCGCCTTGAGTGTGGTCGAAAGGCTTGACGCTGACCAGTGTGCGTGCGTCTTGACGCCATGCTGGCCTGCGCCTTTGCTCGGCGCACTGAATGACATGGGGCTCATATATCGGGCGCGCATGCTCGATGAAGGTGGGTGCGAAGTGATCGTCGAGGCCGCGCATGGCCCGGATTGATCCCGCCCGGCTCGATACTCGTCTGACGCTTCTGCCGTTGTATGCGGCGGTGGCATGGGTTGTGGGCGCGCTCGTCTTGGCTGGTAAGGGGGAGGCGGGTGGTGCTACTGGACTCTGGTCCATCCTGCATGCGGTAATTTTGGGGGTGGCAGTCAATGCCGTGGCCGGCACCGGTTTGCAAATGGGATCGGCGGTTCTCGGAGTGCCACCGCCTCGTCGATCCATGTCGTGGTGGGTTGCGATCGTCGCCTACAACGTCAGTCTGGTCGCCATGCTGACAGCCGCTTTGGTTGAGGCGCAGACCATGCGTCGCATGGCGGCCGTCGCCACTGCTGGCGCGCTTGCGGCATGGGCGCTTCCATTGTCCGTCCGAACCTTGCGAGGATGCGGCGATCGCACTGCGCGTCTGGCCTTGGCGGCAGGCCTGGGAGGATTGGTCGTCGCGGCGGTGGTCGGTGCGGCGCGCCTCAATGGATTCGTCCTTCCGGGCGGCAAGGCGGCGCATGCCGTACTCGGGCTGGCAGGTGGACTGCTGTCGATCGTGCTTGGGGCATCGAGGGCCATTCTTCCCACGTTGCTTGGCCTTTCCGTGTCCAGCGGTTTCGCGTGCCGTGGAGCGATCGGTATCTCAGTCGTGATCCTGATGGCCTGGATGACACCCTGGATGTCGGATTGGGGCATCTGGTGGCGTATGTGGGGAAGCGTGTTGCTGGCGATAGCGGTTTCAGCGCAGGTCCCGCTCTGGCGGCGCAGGACGGGCAGACAACCGACGATGGCCTTGGCATGGATCTGTGCGTGGCTCTGCATGGTTGTCGCAGGTGGGATGATGCTTTTGTATGGCACCGAAACGGCACGACAGGCGGCTCTGCTGTTGGTGATCGTAGCGCTCATGACGGCCATGCCTACGACATTGCTTCCCATTGCCGGGTTCGTGTCCTGGTGGCGATTGAGGACCCATGTGCCTCGTGGAACGCAGGTTCCCGGTATGGGTCTCCTGCAGCCGGAAAGACTGCGTGCGGTGTGGTTGATGCTCCGGCTCTCTGCCGCTGCGGCATGGCTGATGCTTCTGTGGCCATCGGCCCGGCCACCGATTTTGCGCCTGGCGATAGGTTTGGAAACGGCAGCAGTGCTTGCCCTGCTTGTCGCATTTCTTGCGCCGGTCTTCAATGCCCATCGCTTCCGCCGTTCTCTTCACTTGGACCAATCGCTATGAAGCGTCGAAAATTACCCCTCGTCTATTCCTGTTCAGGGTGTTCAAGCGCAGCCCAGCTCGCGAATCGGCTTGCCTTGATGCTCGATCGTGACGGCTACGCCGAAATGTCCTGCATCGCAGGCGTCGGTGGCGGTGTTCCGGGCTTGGTGAAGACAGCGTGCAGCGGTAGACCGATTCTGGCGTTGGACGGTTGCGCGATGGCCTGTGTCTCCGCTTGTCTGGCTCGGGTTGGTGTCGCTCCGAGTCGTCATGTATTGCTGTCCGATCACGGTATCCGCAAGCTCAAACACTGCGACCCGTATCCCGACGACGTGGCTCGCCTCTACACGGGTATAGCGCTGCCGGAGGCTGTCGCATTGCGGATTTCCGTATCGCCGGAGGATGTCGATGCTGCATGAGCGCCCCCTGGTGACCATCGGTCGCGTCATACGATCGGTAGAGCCGCATGCGAGCGCGCGCCAACTGTATGACTTCGAAATCGGTTTCGAGTACGTTTCGTGATGAATGCACCTTTCTTTTTTTTGCCGTCACGATTGACTTTGGCGCGCGCATGGATCGATCACGTCGATGCAACCATCGTCCGATTGGCTGCTACCCGCCGACGAGCGGCGGTCTGGGCGGCAGAATCCAAACCCCCCGGCACCGGCCGGGATTTCAGCCGTGAATCCGACGTGGTGCGCCATGTCCGCACGGAAGCCCAAGCTTGGGGAGTGCCCGAGAGCACCGCCCAGACGATCGCCTTGCTTCTTATCCGGGATGCCTGCTTCGTGCAGGGGCTGCCCATGGAGCCTGCCATCATGTTCGATGATTTCGAAGCCCCCATCGCGCCTGGATGGCAGCGCCGCCTTGCTGCCGTTCTTCCACCGCCTGCGAGGTGGAAGATCCTCTCTTGTCGTCTGCCGCCAGCTCTCGTGGGGCGCGTACTCGCGAAGGCTGCCGCACATGCGCTGGCGAACAGCCTCGCTAAGGGGGAGTTCGCATTTCTCGAAGGGCGGCGATTGGGTATCAACGTGCATGACCTGGGCATCGCTTGGACGCTGGGACTTCGCGAGGGTCGGTTGCTCACCGTCCATGATGCGCCCGAGGCCACTGTGCGTGGAGACGTGGTTGACCTGCTCTTGATGGCGAGTCGACTGGAGGATGCCGATACGTTGTTCTTTCAGCGTCGCCTGGTGCTGGTGGGTGACACTGCGTTGGGACTCGAAGCACGCAATGTGCTCGATCGTCTGGACTGGTCGGAGGTGCCCTTGGCGCAACGGGTTCCCCTGCATCGCCTCGCACTGTTTCTGCGGGATATGCGGGCTCTTTCCCGAGACGAAACAGCGTCTCGACGCGATCAGTCGATAGGCCCGGGTCCCCGCCCGGGCGCGCCTTGCCAATAGCCCATCTGGTTGGTTTCATGTGATGGCGGAGTTCCCGCGCCGATCGCGGCGCGCCAGCGTTCGACTGCCGCCAGTGTGATTTCGGGCGCCTGGGGAACGATTCTCAGGACGTCGACTCCCAACGCGATCAGGTCAGGCCAGGCGGTGGCGAGATCGATGGGTGCATCGCCCTGGATCTGGATGCCGTTGATGCGGAGGAATGCTTCGCCTTCGCGCGTCGCGAGCGGCAACCCATCCGGAAACTCTATGCAGCGGAAACCGCACTCATCCTTGGCGATGTCCAGGGCGCGTGCAGTGAAACAACGTGCCGAATAGGCAAGGCCTTGGCGGCCCCAGACGTGAATTTCGAGCGCTGGAAGCGTCCAGCCACGATCGAGGAAGCCACGGCGCAGTTCTTCGAGCTGTGTACCGCCGATTTCAACGCCTGGGACCCAGCGCTCCAGACCATCTTCCTGCAGCATCCGCAGTGTTTCGTGATTGTAGACGTTGAGCGTCGGACCCCCGACAAAACGGCGATTCTTCTCGCGGCAAACCTGCACAGCGGAGAGATCGTTGGCCTCGATCAGGAATCGGTCATCGTCTACCAGACGACGCAGCGCGCTGGCTTCCGATTCAGCCTCGATGAGCGCAAGAGAGGACAGAACGACGGTCTTGCCTGCATCGACGAGGCGCTTGGCCACTGCCAGCCAGTCGGCGGTGCGCAGTTCTCGTCGTTTGCTGCAGATCGTTTCTCCGATGTAGACGATCTCGATCGGCCACGTCGTTACCGAATCGTAGAATGCATGGACTCTCGCGCGTGGCCAGAAGTAGGGTAGAGGGGCAAGGCTGAGTTCCATGGTTCAATGCCAAGCGCGATGATAGGGGCCGAGAGTGGTTTGATGGCCCTCGGCATGCTTGCCCAGTGCGGCCATCCAGTCCTCCCGGCATCGCCACGATTCCGGAGAGGCCAGCAGGCGATCGATGGCGCGACGCCACGTTGCGGCGACCTGGCTGATGTACGCCGCACCTCTTTGACGTCCTTCGATCTTCAATGCCACCACGCCAGCCGCCTGCAAACGTGGAAGGATCGGCAGCGTGTTGAGGCTTGTGGGTTCTTCGAGTGCATGGAAGACTTCACCGCGGACCTCGAATCGCCCTTTACATACAGTAGGGTAACCTGCGGGTTCGTCGGCAGAAAACCGGTCGATCAACACGCCGTTCAGGCGTACGCTGCGACCGCCGTCGGCATGTTCTTCCCAACGAACGAAATGCGCCGGCGAGCAAACGCCGTGACGGTTCGGCGAAGCGGCCGTCACATAGCTGGAGAGCTGGCAGCGGCCTTCGACCATGATGCAGAGACTGCCGAAAGCGAAGGCTTCCAGTGGCACCGGAGAAGCGGCGCAGACCCGTTCGACCTGGGTCAGCGACAGTACGCGAGGTAGAACCGCGCGGGAAATGCCGAAGCGTTCGTGCATGTAGCGAAGCGCCGGCGCTGTGGTCGCCGAGCCTTGGACCGACAGATGGCGGGGCAGGTCAGGGTGACGTTTGGCAGCGTAGTCGAGTACCGCCATGTCGGCAGCGATGATGGCATGGGCGCCAAGATCGGCGGCGCGATCGACTGCGCGCTGCCAGTGCGAGAGACGGGATGTCTCCGGATAGGTGTTTAAAGCGATGAATATTTTACGGCCGCGTTCGCGCGCAGCGCGAATACCCATGGCGATCTCTTCGTGCGTGAAGTTGAGTCCCGGGAACGACCGTGCGTTTGTCTGGTCGCGGAAACCGACATAGATGGCGTCTGCGCCGGCGTCGAGCGCGGCGTGGAGGGCTGGAAGATTGCCGGCAGGGCATACTAGCTCCATGGGATTCCTCAGTTCATGTCGTCTGTTTTCGATGGTTTGCAGATAGCGTCGCCCAGAGATGAGTCATGCGCTGCTCGACGGATGGGTCTGGACGGATTGGACGGCTCCAGCCGCGTCGCGACTCGGATGGGCCTTTGCAGGTGGCATCGAATCCGATCTTTCCGCCGAGGTTCGGCTCGGGGCTGGAAAAGTCGAGATAGTCGACTGGCGAGCGCTCGACGATCAGCGTGTCGCGCGCGGGGTCGGCGCGGGTGGCCAATGCCCACAGTACGTCTCCCCAGTCGCGAACGTCGATGTCGTCATCGACGACGATGAGGTACTTCGTATAGGTGAATTGGCGGAGATGACTCCAGATCCCCATCATCATGCGCTGGGCATGGCCGGGATATTGCTTCCGTATCGAGACCACCGCGATACGGTACGAGCAGGCCGCCGGCGGCAGATGGAAATCGACGATCTCGGGAAATGCACGCTGAAGCAGCGGAACGAACACTTCGTTGAGCGCCATCGCCATTACCGAAGGTTCATCGTGGGGGGAGCGCCCCATGTAGCTGCCGTGATAAATGGCATCGGCGCGCAGCCGCATGGTCTCCACCGTGAACACGGGAAAGAGGCTTTGAGCGTTGTAATGACCGGTGTGGTCGCCGAAAGGTCCTTCGAGCGCTTCGTCTCCTGGATGGATGAATCCCTCCAGCACGATCTCGGCACCAGCGGGAGCATCCAGTCCCGTTTGGACGCTGCGCCATACCCGGGTTCTGTCGCCGCGCAACAAACCGGCGAATTCATATTCGCCGACCGTATCGGGGACCGGTGTCGCAGCTGCCAGCAGAGTTGCCGGGTCCACGCCGATGCTGACCAGCACCGGAAACGGTTCGTAGCCGCGGTCGGTGCGCCAGTCTGCGAAATCGAGAGCGCCGCCGCGATGCGGAAGCCAGCGCATGATGAGACGGCGGGGGCCGATCGGCTGCTGTCGATAGATGGCAACGTTTTGTCTCTTTTGCCTCGTTCCACGGGTTGTGACGAGACCGAGCGTCACCAATGGGCCGGCATCCTCTGGCCAACACGTCTGAATCGGCAAGCGCGTGAGGTCTATCTCATCGCCTTTCAGGATGACCTGGTTGAAAGCCGCCTCGTTGACCCGTTTCGGCATCACATGTGCGAGTTGACCGAGTTCCGGCCATTGTACGAGCGCCTCGCGCAGGGAGCCCGGCAAGCGCGGTTCGCGCAGCGTAGCCAACAATTCCCCAAGTTCGCGCAGCGAAGCGAGTGGGCGATCCTTCAGTGCGGCTTCGATGCGTCGCTGGTGACCAAACAGATTGCCGAGCATCGCATGGGAAGACGCCCGGATATTCGAAAGCAGAAGCGCCGGCCCCTTGTCTCGCAGGGAATGGCGACACAGCGTGGTAGTCTCCTGGACGGAGTCCAACTCGGTGTCGATGCGAAGCAGGTCGCCCGACAGTTCGAGGCGCCGTAGAAAGGTGCGCAGGTCATGCATGGCGGTGCCGGGCAGGCATGATCCAGCGTTCGGAAACGCGGCATCCACCATCGATCATTGCCGGTCGAGACGCCTGCTGGATTTGACGGATGCGCTTTTCGTCGATGGTCATGCGGCGATCAGCCGGGACGTCCGTCAGCGCGGGGCGTCAGATAGATCCAGAGATTACTGGCCACCCACGGGAGGAAGGCGATCAGCCAGCCTGCGGCGCTGATCGTCCACCAGGTGTGCGGATCGGGTGTCAGGTCAGCGGCGAGCCGTATCGTCGCTACCGTATTCATGCCGATGAAAGCGAATGCGGCAAGTGGGCCGAGCACCAGCGGACGACCCGAATGCCCGGCCGTCACGCGCGTGACCATCGCCACGAGCAACGTACCGAAACAGCCGACCGCGAGCGCGTGCAACGGTACGCGTCCCAGGCCTGCGCCAAGGTCCAGCCCCTGGATGAACCCGTCGCATGCATACAAGATCATCGCCAGCGGCCACCACGACAGGCCGATGAACAGCACCATCAGCAACGGCGGCATCTTGCCGCGCGGCCACCAACGGTGCAGCACGACAATTCCCAGCAAAGCGAGGCCGATATCCGCGGCTCCGCGCAGCAGAGGAAAATCGGTCAGTTCGGCGAACACATGCAAGAGCGTCAGCGCCCACAGCATGCGGAGGATCCAGGCCGGGCGCCAAGGCCTATACCCCTTGATCACGCTGCTGGCGAAAAACGGGAAGACGCGGTGTGCGACGGTGGCATAAATCGGCATCAGGACGCCGACGCTGCCGATCGTCGCCATCTTCTGCAACCACCACGGCGAACCGCCATGCAACCATATGCCGAAGGCGACCACGCCACACAGCCCGAGGAGAAGTGCCCCAAAGGCCGAGCGCGCGTGAAGGTCCGGCTGTTTCGCCTCGATCAACCATCGCGCGAGGACCGCCATCGCGCCCAGCCAGCCGGCGGAGGTGTAGATCCAGCCGAAGTAAAGCAGGAGTGATGAACCTGTGAATGCGGCAGCGAGCATCGTCGCCTGCCCGGTCAGCAGACCAAGGCCGACTGGCAAATAGTGCCAGCGCTTGGCTTCTCCAAGCGCCATCCAGCGTGGGAACACCGTCAGCAGGAACCCGAAAATGAAGGCCGGCAGCACCTGATATTGCATCAGGAACGCGTGCAGCCACATCGGCGGAAGTCGTGGCTGTACAGCCGTGGAAAAGCCCGATAGGTGCGCGAACCACCACGCCATCGCGGCGATTACATTGACGGTGCCGATGAAGAACATGACCCGGTGAGGTGCTGCCGTGAGCTGCAGCGTATCGGAGCCGCGAAGTAGGGAGGCCATGACGATGCGGTGGCTGGAGACTTCCGAAGGCTACAGCTTGCAGCAGGATCCGCCTCTGATCTGGGTCAACCGCTTGGCGGTTTATTTAAGCGGGGCAGACGACGGGTGCTCCACGGAACAGGTGGGGGCGATTCGGTAACGACGGCACAAACGGCGCCCTCCCTGCCATGAAGAAAGCCGGGGGGCATGAATGTGTTTCAGTTGAAGAACTGAAGCGGTTCGCCGCCGATTCTGGCCAGCAACAGGAAAGTGCAGACCAGGACAGAGTTGATCGTCCAGCCAATGGTGAGCACGCGGGCCATATGGCCCCAATCTGCACGTTTCACGTTCCCGGCGTTGAGCCAGATGGCTCGCATGATCCAGGCGGTATAGGCGATGAAAGCGATCGTGCCGACAATGAAAGCGGCTGGTGGCAGCCGCTGATAGACCATGAGCAGGGCAAAGAAAAAAACGTGGCTGATCAGTACACCGTCGATCCAAAACACGTGGGAGAGTTGGCGATGGCCGGGCACGCTGTCGTCGAAATACGCTCTCAACATGGCACATTCCTCGATCGTTTTTTGGCGGGCTTGCGGGATGGCGGTCGGTTGTCTGGCTCGATCGTGTACGTCGTTGTGACGATCCTACGCCTGCCGGACGAGTAGCACAATGTGCACTTCTTGACAAGGTCGACGGTGCGGTGACTGCGCCTGTGTGGCGCCATTCCCGTTGGAATTCCGCTCTTCACTTTCGTCGGATGCTAGAGAATGTGGTCAGACGAATGCCGTCGACAACAGTGCCGCCGACAACCAGCCATGGCTGTCCACGGCTCTCCGGCAGGTATATTGCGCTGCAGCATGATTCTTCGGCGTGCGCGACTCGACGCAATAAACCGCAGACAGCACGATGGCCGTCACCGTTGGTTTGATTCGCCTTCCATAGAACACATCGATATGTTCGATCGGCTGGTACGGTCAGGTATGCGATGGGTCTCGCCTTACGCACAACGGATCTGGGGCCCGGCATTTGCCGGGCTCCGATGTCGCTGATCAACTGATGGCCGGTCAGACTCATGTTGCGCTAAGAGGGGACCCATGCTTTGGGATCGTCCGCACGGCAGTCGCAGGGCGCGTCGATCAGAATTTCCAGGTCGCCGAAACGCGGATCTCGCGGCCGGGCGACGGAAAGCCGATGTATTTGCCCGATCCGGCGTGATAACCGTAGGTGCCGTGATCGTAGTAGAACTCGTCGAGCAGGTTGTTTACCGCCAGACCAAGGGTCAGGCGATCGTCGTCGAGCGGTGTCCACTGCGCCAGAAGATCGACGACCTGATAGCCGGGTTTGTCGGGTGCAGTGGGCGAGATCGCGTTGGATTCGGATTCCACGGCACGCGCGCGAAGGCCGTACTGCGACTTGCCCGAAGCTGATGTCCAGTCGCCGCGCAAGGTCCAGGTGCGACCGATGGATGTGCCCAGGCCGAGATCGGCATCGTTCAGCGGTCGGTCTTCGAAACGGTTGTCGGAATTCCACACTCCCAGGGCGATCGTCCAGCGGTTCCAGCGCTTGCCGATTTCGGCTTCATAGCCTTCGACTTCGGCGCGGCCGATGTTGCGCCATTCGCCCCAGACGGCCTCGCCGAGATAGACGGCGGAAATGTAGTCGTCGATGGTCTGGCGGAACACGGTCGCACGTGCGAAGGCACCGTCGCGCTCCCACGCCACGCCGAATTCGGCATTGTCGGCGCGCTCCCCCTCCAGCCCTTCGCCGTAGGTGTAGAGCGCTCCGAAGAAGGCTTCGCGGATGGTGATGCCCCGATAGGCTTGCGCGTAGGCCGCGCGCAGGGTCAGCGACTCCAGCGGCTTCCATTCCAGCGACAGATTCGGGCTGAGCCCGTCGCCCCCGTTGTCGGCGCCCGCGCTGACGCCAAAGACGCCACGATGATGGTAGTCGTCGTAACGCAGGCCACCGGAAAGCGTCCAACGTTCGCCCAACGGCAACGTTCCCTGGGCGTAGGCGCCATAGATCTCCGCGCGTTGCTCGGTACGTCCCCAGAACGCCGGCGGGGTGGCGCGCTGCTCCGCTTCCAGATGATCGCGGCGATGATCAACGCCGTATGCCAGCTGCGCACGCCCCCAGCGCATCGTGTTACGCAGGTCGATCCCGCTGCTGACCTGTTCGCCACGCGAATACACCAGACCGGTGGTGGTGCGGCGCACCTGGAAATCCACCGCGGTGCGGTACAGGGTCGCGTCGATGTCGAAGGCTTCGCTCGACGGATCGAACCGGTGGCGATAGGTCGCACTGCGGCGCCCCATCTTGTGATCTGACAGGACGAAGCGACCGGCGAAATCCGTCATGTGAGGCCGCTCGTAGTACGTGCCGGTATCGTCCAGGCGTTCGATCGACAGATCGACGGCGTGCGCGTCGAAACGGCCGCTGAGCTTGAGCTGCCCACGTTCGTGGTCGAACGCGGTCGGGAACACGCGGTTGCCGTTGCCGTCCTCGTAATGCCCGCCATCCTGACGCACGATCGAGGCCATCAAACCGAAGTCTTCGCCGAAAGTGCCGTAGATCGAGGCGACGGCCTTGCGGTTATCTCCATTGTCGCCGTAGGCGGCCTTGAACAGTGCGCCGAAGCGTTGGTCCGGGCGCAGCATGTCGAACGCGTCGCGAGTGGTCACTCTCAATGCACCGGTCAGAGCGCCTGCGCCCTGTGTGGCCGGACCGGCACCGGCGTCGAGTTCGATACTGCGGATGAATTCCGGCTCCAACTGCAGCCGAGACTGGTGATGGTAGAGTTCGGCCGGCTGCTGCGCGCCATCGACGGTGACGTTGAGCATCGTGTCCTCGAAACCGCGCACATAGACTTTCTGCGCGACAACGGAACCACCGCCAACGGCGACACCGGATTCGTTCGACAGCAGGTCGGACAGATCAGAGGCCTGGGTGAGCTGGATTTCCCGGCGGTCGATATGGAAGTTGCCGGGCTCGCGCGCGGCATGGACGACGACGGTGTCGAGTTCCTCGGCGTCGGCCGCCGACGAGGTGTCGGCGACTTCCGCGGCACATGCCAGGGGGGCGAGGGCAAGCAAAGTCATGCCGGCGGCCGGCAGACGGAAACGGGGCGAGTACATGGATCAGCAATCCTTCTAGAAGGCTTCAATGCGGGAGCGGGCTGGCCTGCATCTGGCGATTGCTGGATCGTCATGCCCTTCTTGCGCCATCGGCGAGCGATCCAGCCGATGCGTGGCCGCCATTGTAAATGCAAATGACTATCATTTAGAATAATCCCGTGCCTTTGGACAAGGCGCAGGAGCAAGCCGGCGAGGACGCCTGCCAGCCATTGGTCTGAACCATGCGCATGCAGGAGCCTCCATGCCCGCCACTTCGCTGTTCCCGGAATCGGGACTCCGCCAGTCTTTGCCGCAATCGCCGCAATGCGCATTGCTGCCTGAATTCCATGAAGGCGACGCCTGCTTCGCATCGCCCACCACCACGCTGCACGCGCGCGGCTTGCAGGTCGCCTTGCCAGCATGCGCGCGCGACATCCTGCCCAACCGTGCGACCGAACTGCTGGAACGGCATGCGCGCGAACGCCGCTTCGTCCCGCTGATCGGCGCGATTCCCTTCTCGGACGGCGTGGCGCCACGACTGTGGATTCCGGAGGAAACCCTGTTCGCACCGGGGCGCGCATGCCGGATCGTGTCCTCGCAGCCGTGCATCCCGGGCGACGCGCGTATGGCCCGGGCGGTGGCACGACCAACTCCGGCACGCTACGTCGACAACGTCGCCCATGCTCTCGCTCGAATACGCGCCGGCAGGCTAGAGAAAGTGGTGATGTCGCGCGCGCTCACGCTGGATATGCGCGTCGATGTGCCGCGCCTGCTGACGACCCTGATCGAACGCAATCCCGACGCCTACAGCTTCGCGATGCAGCTCGACGACGACGCAACGCGCAGCCTGATCGGCAGCAGTCCGGAACTGCTGCTGTCGAAACGCGGCGGCCACATCGCCTCGAATCCGCTCGCAGGCTCGATCCCGCGTTCGCTGGACCCGGACGAAGATGCGCGCAGGTCGCAGGCGCTGTTGCGCTCGGCCAAGGATCTGCGTGAGCACGCCCACGTCGCCGATGCCGTGGCCGCCGGTCTCGCACCGTGGTGCCGCACGCTGACGGTGCCAGCCGGTCCGACCCTGCGCGCGACCCCGACGATGTGGCATCTGTCGACTGAGATCCATGGCGAACTGCGCGACCCGCGTACGCCATCGCTGGCGTTGGCGTTGGCCTTGCACCCGACGCCCGCGGTGTGCGGGCACCCCGCTCGCGAAGCGCGCGCCCTGATCGAGGCTGTCGAGGGCTTTCCGCGTGGCATGTTCACTGGATTGGTGGGCTGGTGCGAAGCCGATGGCGACGGCGAGTGGGCGGTGAGCATTCGTTGTGCCGAGATCGAGCCCGATCAAGCGACGCTCTACGCAGGTGCTGGTGTTGTCGAGGGCTCCGACCCGGAAACGGAACTCGCGGAAACCCGCGCGAAGATGGCGACGATGCTGCAGGCCATGGGGCTCGCGCAATTCGCGGAGTCCTTGCCATGAATGCAGCGGCGTCACCAGCGCATCGCAGCGCAACCTGGCCCGCGGATGCCGCGCAGCGCTACCGCACGCTCGGCTACTGGACCGGCGACACGCTGCACGCCCACCTCGAGCGCGCTGCTGCGCACCATCCGCAGCGGACTGCGTTGATCTGCGGCACACGACGCTGGACCCATGCCGAACTGCAGGCACGCATCCGCTCCGCCGGTGCCGGCTTCCGCGCGGTCGGGATCGCTCGTGGCGATCGCGCGATCGTGCAGTTGCCGAACATCGCGGAGTTCATCGTCGTCTGTTTCGCTTTGTTCCGCATCGGCGCGATACCGGTGTTCGCGCAGGTGGCGCACCGTCGCGCCGAGCTCGCGCAGTTCGTCGAACGCAGCGACGCCAGCGCCTGGATCACGGTGGATCGCCACGCCGGCTTCGATCACCTTGCGCTGGTGCGCGATGTCCGCGCGCTGCATGCGCAGCCGCGAACGGTCGTGGTCGTCGGCGAGGCGGCGGAATTCGCCTCGTTCGAGGCGCTGTGCGGCATTGCTGCTGGCGAGCGCCCATCGCCCGCGGCCAGTGCTGGCGACATCGCTCTGCTTCAACTCTCCGGAGGCAGCACCGGCATTCCGAAGCTGATACCGCGAAGCCACGACGATTATCTCTACAGCATCCGCGAAAGCGCGCGCATCTGCGCTGTCGATGAGCACTCCGTCTACCTCTGCGCGCTGCCCGCCTCGCACAATTTCGCGATGAGTTCGCCCGGCACGTTCGGCGTGCTAGGCGCGGGCGGTTGCGTGGTGATGACGCGCGCCGCCGATCCGGCGACGGCTTTCGCGCTGATCGAAGGCGAGCGCGTCGACAGCGTCGCGCTGGTCCCGGCGCTGGCGCGTGCGTGGATGGATTCGCCAAAACGCCGCGAGCACGATCTGCGCAGCCTGCGCCTGGTGCAGATCGGAGGTGCGCACCTGGCGCCGAGCATCGCCGCGCGCGTCGAACGGGAACTCGTTGATCCCGCAAGGGGCGGACGACTGCAGCAGGTCTTCGGCATGGCCGAGGGCCTGGTCAATTACACCCGCCTGGACGACCCTCCGGAGCGTCGTATCGGCACGCAGGGGCGGCCGATCAGCGTCGATGACGAGATCCGCATCGTCGACGACGAAGACCAGGACGTGCCCGAAGGGGAGGTGGGCCATCTCCTCACCCGCGGCCCCTATACCATTCGGGGCTACTACCGCACTGCGCGCGTCGATACGGCACACGACCAGGACCCGGACGCCGACGCGTTCACCGCCGATGGTTTCTACCGCACCGGCGATCGCGTGCATCGCACTGTCGACGGCGACCTGATCGTCGTCGGCCGCGCCAAGGACCAGATCAACCGTGGCGGCGAGAAAATCGCCGCGGAGGAAGTCGAAGCGCATCTGCTCGCGCATCCCGACATCGCCGAGGCCGCGCTGGTCGCGCTGCCGGATGCCGTGTTGGGCGAGAAGCCCTGCGCTTTCGTTGTCGGCCGAGACGCTCCGCCGGCGCCGCGTGCGCTGCAGGCTTTTCTGCGTTCGCGCGGCATCGCCGACTACAAGATCCCCGACCGCTGCATCGCGATCGCCGCACTGCCTCGAACGCCGATCGGGAAGATCGACAAACCCGCGCTGCGACGTCTGCTCGTTGCGGCCCCCAAAAACACCGAGACCGCACCGAAATGACCATCCCGCGTATCGCCGGCTATCCGATGCCGACTCCGTCCGATCTGCCGGACAACCGCGTCGACTGGACGCCGGATCCCTCGCGCGCCTTGTTGCTGCTCCACGATCTACAGGACTATTTCCTCGACTTTTTCGATCGCACGCAGGCACCGTTGCCCGACCTTGTGCGTCACATCCTGGCGCTGCGCGACGCTTGCGACGCGGCCGGCGTGCCGGTGGTCTACAGCCGTCAACCGGAAATCCAGACGCCGGAACAACGTGGGCTGCTGCAACCATGGTGGGGATCCGGCGTCACCGCGCAGCCGGCGCGCGCCGGCATCGATCCGTCCGTGGCGCCGCGCGCGACGGACCGCGTACTGACCAAGTGGCGCTACAGCGCCTTCGTTTCGACCGGACTTCGCGAGCTGATGCGGGAAGCCGGTCGCGACCAGATCATCGTCTGCGGCGTCTACGCTCACATCGGCGTGCAGATGACGGCTGCCGATGCCTTCATGCACGACATCCAACCGTTCGTGATCGGCGATGCGGTCGCCGATTTTTCGCCGGAGGACCACGATCAGGCGCTACGCTGGGTCGCCGGTCGTTGTGGCGTGGTCATGGACCACCGCCGTTGCATCGGATCGCTGAACGAAGCCTGCGGCCCGCCGACCAGCCTCGACGCGCTGCGCGAAGCGCTCGCGCGTGCGGTGGACCTGCCGCTGGAAGAGGTCGGAGCCGACGACAATCCGTTGCATCTCGGCCTGGATTCGATCCGACTGATGGCCCTGCTCGAACGCTGGACCCGCGACGGCACGACGTTGGGCTTCGTCGATCTGGCCGAACGCGCCACGATCGCCGAATGGTGGGACCTGATCGCGTCGAAAATGAGCACGAGCATGCGATCGGTCGGGACGACGGCATGAGCGCTGTGCGCCACCTCTCCGCCATCGCATTGCCGCTGACCGCGCCGCAGTACGGCATGTGGGCCGCGCAACAGTTGGATCCGGACAGCAGCGCGTTCTGGACAGCGGAGGCCGTCGAACTGGAAGGTCCACTGGACGCGGACGCGCTGCGCGCGGCGGTCGAGACCACGCTCGCCGCCTGCGATGCGTTGCACATGCGTTACTGGCGGCTCGACGGCGATGTGATGCAGTCGCGGCGCCTGTCGTACGCAGTGCAACTGCCGATCATCGACCTGCGCGGCCACACCGACCCGGCGCGTGTCGCCTGGGAGACGATGCACGTCGACCTGCTCGCACCGGTCGATCTCGATCTGCACCCGCTGTACGCGACCACGCTGTTCCGACTGGACGACCAGCGCCACCTGTGGCACCTGCGCAGCCACCACATCGCACTCGACGGCTTTGGCTACCTGCTGCTGATCCATCGCGTGGCCGAGGTCTATTCGGCCCTGCGACGCGGTCGGCCCGTGCCGGCGGGCCGTGACTGGTCGCTGCAGCCGTTGCTTGCAGAGGAGCGCGTCTATCGTGCCTCGACGGCCTGCGCGAAGGACCGTGCGTTCTGGACAGGCCAGCTGCAGCATGCGTCGCCGCCGGTACGACTGTCGCCGGGCGAGCCTGACGATGGCGCGCCGCTATCGTCGCGCAGGCGACTGCCCGCCGGCGACTACCCGCGCTGGCAAGCTGCGGCGAGCGCCTGCGGCGTCGACTGGCCGGCCTGGTTGATCGCCTGCATTGCCGCATGGATGCAGGCGCGTGGTGGCCACAATGAAGTCGCGTTGGGGTTGCTGGTGATGAACCGGCTGGGCACGGCCGCGCTGGGCGTGCCGTGCATGGCGATGAATGTGGTGCCGTTGCGGCTGCGCGTGGACGCGGACCGCAACTTCCGCGAGTTGGCGGCCCGTGTCGCCGCCACGATGCGCGCGATCCGCCCGCACCAGCGCTACAACTACGAATGGATGCGCATCGACCACGGTCTCGACGGCACCCATCGCCAGTTCTATGGTCCGGTGGTGAACCTGCTGCCGTTCGATCGCAGCTTCGTCTTCGAAGGCCTGCGCAGTCGCGCGCATCCGGTAGCGGTCGGTCCGGCCGACGATCTCGACCTGACCATCTCGCCGCAGGTCGAAGGCGTACGTTTCGACATCGAGGCCAACGCGGGCCTGTACGACGCAGCGACGCTGCGTGCGCACCACGATGCCCTGATTGCCCTGGTTGCACAGGCTGCGCTCAACCCCGATCGGCGGATCAGCGACCTGGTGTCGCAGGCATTGGGCGTCGCTCCAGTTGGGGTCGGAGCGTGAGCCGCGCGAGCGTACATGTCGGCGGCCGGAAAGGTGAGTTCGCCGGCCGCATCGCACTGGTCACCGGCGCCGCCGGAGACATCGGTCGCGCCATCGCGAACACGCTCGCGGACGATGGCGCATGCGTAGCCGCCAGCGACCTCGACGGCATGCCGCTGCCGACAGATCGTGTCTTTCCTTGCGATGTGAGCGATGCGCAAGCGGTCGAGGCACTGGTCGACGCCGTGGAGCGCACGCTCGGCCCGATCGACTGTCTCGCCCACGCCGCCGGTGTGCTGCGGGTCGCGGATACCATGGATCTGTCCGAAGACGACTGGGACTATTGCATGCGCGTGAACGCGCGTGGCGCCTTTCTGGTCACCCGCGCGGTGGCGCGACGCATGTCCGCACGCCGGCGCGGCAGCCTGGTGGTCGTCGGCTCGAATGCCGCAACCGCACCACGCGTGGGCATGTCCGCTTATGCTGCCTCAAAAGCCGCAGCGCATCAGCTCGTGCGATGCCTCGCACTGGAACTGGCTCCACTGGGCATTCGTTGCAATCTGGTTTCGCCAGGCTCGACCGAGACCGCAATGCAACGGGAATTCGCACCGACACAGGCGCATCGCGATCGCATCGTGCTTGGAGAACCGGGCAGGTTCCGGCTGGGCATCCCTTTGGGCAGAATCGCCCAGCCGCAGGACATCGCCGACTCGGTTGCGTTCCTGCTCTCCGATCGCGCCCGCCACATCACGCTATGCGATCTGCGCGTGGACGGCGGAGCGACTCTGGATATGTGATCCTTGCCTTCCTGTCGTCGGTGTCCGACAAGGGGCAAAAGATGGATCGCGAGGTACTGCTCCCTCTCATGCTTTCCGTACCCGTTCCGGGTCACGTTCTGGCCTGAGCGCGATGACGGAGGCCCGGCCAACGCCGTCGCTGCGGCGCCAAGGGACGATGGTGGACGGAACTCCCCGCCTGCACGCCCGCCGATCGCGCACTTCGCCACCACCCTCTGGCCTATTCTGGCCTATGCATTCAGGTTCGAGAGCGCGCCTCTGCATCACTTGTCCGCTCCCGGCGTCAACGGGGCCTTTCGCTTCAGTGACTTACGGCGCGCGTTCCTTCGCGCCATCTCGTGCACTGCACACCGCCGCGGCTTCGCTCTGGCCTTTCTCTGACGTTTGTCTTGCCTGCGCGAAGCGTTCGTGCCGGCAAACGAACAACGACAGCGAATACACGCTCGATTCCCGATCCGATGCGGCTCGTGGAAGGAACGATGGTGGACACGATTGCAGCGACAACAGGTATCAGGCAGGCGCGCTTTGGATTTCAACCGCTGTTCGCGTAACGAACAGAAAACCTCCCCCTCTGCATCACCTCTCATCAAGAGATACAGGGAGCGTTCGCTGTTGGTTTCCGCAGTCGAGCGTTGCCGCGTGCGGCAATGCTTGGCTGCGTGTTGTCGATGCGTGCGGGCGAAGCCCGTACGCCTTCATCGTCATGCGCAGCATGACGATGTATCCGCGCGTCGGCAAACCGTGCCGCTATCGTCCGTGCGGCACGATTCCGTACGATCCCAGGTGGTCACGGCCGCACCGGCGAAGGCCAGGCATGTGCGGCGGAGCACCGCCGTCGCGAGCGATGGTTCGTACCACTCCGGTGGAGGTGCGTGCTGCGGTCATGTGTCCAGCGCGCTGCCGGGGCGAGCGACCATCGGCACGACACGACGTGCCGCGATGCTGCGGATGGCCGCCGCCTGCCGGTTCGCGTCCGCAGTGGCCGTGGCGGGCCTCGGGGGCATGCCGCCTGCCTTGCGGTAGGCGCACCAGGGGCAGCTCTCGACCTGCGCGGGAGCATCGATCCACAGCAGCACCGGCCCGCAACCGCTGCAATGGCAGGCGTGCGTCCAATCCTTCGGCGCGATCCCCTTGGCAAGGCGCTGCAGGCGACGTTCCCGGGCACGGAGGTAGGTGATCAATGTCCGCCGAGACAGTCCGACACACGCCGTCAGGTCCGCCAGCGCCAGACCGGCGAACATCGTCGGCGTGATCGTCATCTCCAGCAGCATCCGCAGCATCTGGCCTTCTTCCGACCGCAACAACGCCATGACTGCAGACTCGTGTGTCTCGACCCGTACGATCAGATCGGGGGTGACCTCGCCATGCACGCCGCGGAGCATCACGTGGTCATCCGTCAGGTGCATGTCGACGTTGGCGTAGTGGCATTCGACGACGAGTGCGATCTCGGTCACGGCCGACATCGATGCGTCTCCACGTCTTCGGCGCGCAACACCGTCCTCCGAACCCTTGCCGCAACACCCGTGCCGTCGACACTCGCCAACCGACGCCATCTCGCGCCAATTCCCGCCAAGCGAAAACAACTCGCTCCTCGGCGCTCCATTCGCAGGCCAAACCATTGATCCAACAGCAGGGTTCCCCCTGTGCGATCAAGTGCACACCGCAACTCCCGCCATCCCGCCAACGTCAAGGCGGAATGGCGGAAGGCGGGTTGGGGGTATGCGCAGCGAAATGCCGTCTCTGGTGGATTCAGACGCCACCACAGCAACGCATGCGACATCGGGATCGCCGTCATATCAGCGCGCTCCCGTCGGGGTCATGTTCAACGGGCCATGTCGCCTGTACCCCCGGCGATGCGCCCCAATCGTTGTGTGTCGTGGTCTCGGCCTGCACCGAAACGTCGTCGCAACGATCAGGGGAGGATCGATCGGTTTCGACGGATCGACGCCGGCCCGTATTCGCTGGCAAGCGCCAACATCCGGGACGGCCCGGCCCACCTCGCACGAATTCGACTCGCGCCATGGCCCGCGCACGCTCGACCGTTCGCCAGGAGAACCCCGCTTCGCTCGCCTCCCGCTGCAGTTGCTTGATCGGCTTCGGGCCCTCCGTCAGCACCTCGCGCAGCCACAGTGACGCCTCCCGCGCCTCAGGCCCACCGGATGGTGTGCCCACCTCGGACAGCAGCAGAGCCGCATCCCCGTCGACGCGTTCGTCCCAGACGATGCGTGAGGCTTCAATGCGGGGGGCGTTCTGGATGTTCACCGCCATCCTGCGATAGACGAAACCACCATCGGTCGGGCCGATGTTCGACTTCGCCCGCAGGAACAGGCTTCGCGCCTCTTCACCGGGTGCCGCGGGCAAGGCGGCAGCGAACAGCACGATGCGCGGCAACGCTGCATACGCCAATGAACCGGACACGCGTTCGAGAAGATCCCGATCGTTGGAGCCCTTGGTCAGATGCGCGATCCCGACCACCGCGCATCGGAACTCCCGACCGAGATCCACCAGCGGCTGCAGGCCGCGTCGGACATCTGCGTTCTTGTGCGAGTCGCCCGGGACGACGGCGATCACCGGGTCAATGACGATCAGGCGGGGATTACGCATCCTGCGCAGTTCCTCGCGCAGGAGTGGAAGATCCTTTGCCGGATCGAAGACCCGGCGCTTCGTGCGGTGGACGACCACACCGGGCAGAAAGACGCGACCACAGTCCGCCTCCGCCGCGATGAGCCGGGGGCGGATCGTGTCGCGCGCATCGTCTTCGCTCATCCAGATCAGGGCTTCGCCGACGACGGCCTGGCCCCCATCCGGCCACCGCCCGCCACGGGAGAGGATCGCCGCCAGATCGCACGCGATGGTGGTCTTGCCGGTGCCCGGTTGGCCGGCCAGCAAGATCAACTTGCCGGCGGCCAACCAACCGGGCCACAGCCATTCGATCGGGACAGGTTTGATCCTGCTGGCCGGATAGAGGATCAGACGCGGCGCATCCGGATCGCGATCTTCCGTCAGCGGTACCTCGGGTCCGGACCGGACAATGCCTGTCGATCGCCGTTGCGTGTCCGCGGCCGTGTCGACCGCGGGAATCCGCGGCAGCGCCAGCACGTCGTCCCAGGTCGCATCGGGATATCTGGCGAGCCAATCGATCACGTCGCCACCGACGGGCAAATCGAGCACGGCCACGTCGATCCACGCCACCGACACCCCCAACGCCTGCAGGCGATGCGTGGCCTCACGCGCGTAGGCAAGGCCCGATGCGTCGTTGTCTCGCCACATCAGGGCGATGCGCCCCTGTATCGGCGCCCAGTTCACGAGGTGCGCGGTCTTGGCGCCGCCGCTCGTGGTGGCCGTGCCGCCGAGCGTGATCAGTGCGTCGGCCTTGGTCTCGCCTTCCACGACGACAACCACGGGACTGCGACTGGTCAGCAGTTCGGGCCACCGATACAGCGGCTTGCCCTCGGGCGGTGCGGGTCGCTCGCCCGGTTCGTAACGCTGGCCGTTCCAGTGAAATGCCGGAAACTTCTTCTTGCCGTCCGGGTGCTTCAACCGGATGCGCCAGAACAGGATGTCGCCATTGCGGGTGGCGTACGGGAAGACGCCTTCCAGCGCGAAGCCCTGGCGCAGCCCGTTTGCGCTGAAACGCCGCACCGCCTGCTCCAGCGTCTCGCCGCCGGGAGGGGTTCGGATTGCGGGGGGCATCATGCGCCCTCCACCAGGTCGCGGACGGCCTCACGGAAGGCCAGTCCCTTCAGCCGCATGTGGAAGCCGACCAGATCGCCCTGGCCGCAGCCGGCAAAGCAGATCCAGCCGCCGCGCCGGCCGTCGAGGTTTACCGACAGCGACGGGCTGTGGTCGTCGTGGAACGGGCACAGACCCAACGCCCAGCCATCACCGCACGTACGCCCCAGGCTTGGCACATGCTGACGGTAGTAGGCGTCGGGTTCGGGCAAGCGCTGCCGCCAGCGCCCCGGCAAGCGTTTGGACGGCGTTTGCAGGGCGACTGCGTTGGACGAGCGTGGTGGCGTGACGGCGTCGATCGGGGCGCGCGTCATGCGGCCCCCTTCGCGTCGCGGGCGGCGATGCGCCGGGAAATCCAGGTATCGACTTCGTGCTTGCTCCAGGCACTGGCACGCAGGCCCAGCTTGATCGGGGTCGGGAAGTCACCCAGCGCGATGCGGCGGTAAATCTCGGAGCGGGACAGCCCGGTGCGGGCTTTGACTTGCGGGAGGCGTTCGAGGATCAGATCGCCCGGGATGGGCGGGGCAGGGGGGGCGGACATCGCATGGTCTCTCTGTCATGGGCCTGTGCCAGATGGCGCAAGCCGCTGCGAGAAGCAGCGATGTCGAATTGTTCACATGCGAAGACGTTTGTAACGTGGAAAAACCCGCGTTATTCCAAACGGGTTTTCCCCATTCCGGTAGTGTCGTTTCCATCTGCGTCCGCAGGCGTTCCGTGAGGTTCCGTCACGTTCCGCTGTTTCCGGACCTCGCGAACGATACGGAGTATTTCGTCGACAGATGACGGCACCGTTACCCGGGCTGCGATCATGATCCATTGCGCGAGTTCGCCGGCCTCCTGCCATTGCATGGGCTTGGTTGCGTGCGTTCTTGCTAACTCGCATACGTCGGTCAGTAGGTCATTCCGGCGCCATTCAGACGGACGACCCTCCCGGGCAGGAAACTCGTCCTCAAGCTGATGCTGAAGTCGCCGTAGGTCATCTACTTGCTGTTGCATGTCCACTATGCGTGCAAGTAATGAGTCTGCATGGCGAGCGTAGGGTGTTTCCTCCGGTGACATCTGTTTCAGCAAGGCCTTGGCCAAGGGCGGCAAATGAAACAGGTGATGCCATGCTTGTTGCATGACCACGAGTGCCGCCTCCACTTCCGCTTTGACTTCCACTACCGGTAGTTGATGCGAGGTCAACTCGTCGTAGTACCGATACGCTCCGAGTCGCTCGCCCAGCGCAGCGAAAAACATCGGGAGATTCAGCTTGGCCGCAAGCGTCGGCAGCGTTGCGACTGCCTCGCTCACAAGGGGAGGAAGCACTGTGCTGTACTGAGGGGCGTGGCCGTAATTCCATAGCGCAGCAGAGCCGCCATCCGGCGGTGTGGAATCGGGCGAATCGATTGTCATCATGAGAGAGCATTCAAGGGGTGCGTAGCATCGACCACGACACATTCCATGCGCGAGTGTGGCGCGCTGAGACTGGGATCCACGTGGGGGCCACAGCATCGCAGAACCTCTACCTCAAGGTATCCGAGGGCAGTCTGGCGCTGGTCAACCTGATGAGTGCGGTGAACTGGCAGGCAGGGTAATGCTCAGTACTCGGCCAGCTTCACTTATTGTGGGCTTTGATGTGGGGCAAAGCTGAAATATTTTTTCAACTTATTGATTTTATTCAATAAGTGGCGGAGAGGGAGGGATTCGAACCCTCGGTACGCTATTCACGTACGCCTGATTTCGAGTCAGGTACATTCAACCGCTCTGCCACCTCTCCGGAAGGGGCTGCTGCGGCGGGCCTTGCGGCCTGACGCTGCGGGGGCGTCATCATAAGGGCTGGGGCGCCCGCCGACAAGGCGCGTACACTGGGCGCCGTCTTCCCGCCATGCCGCCCGTGTCCCCATGTCCGAAATCCTCGTCCCCGTCTCCTTCGGCGAACTGCTCGACAAGATCGCCATTCTCCAGATCAAGTCCGAGCGCATGACCGATCCGGCCAAGCTGACCAACGTCCGCAACGAGCTGTCGGCGCTGGAACGGACCTGGATGGCGCATCCTGCGGCCGGTCACGACATCGTCCGGCTCCGGGCCGAGTTGAAGGCGGTCAACGAGCGTCTCTGGGTGATCGAGGACGACATCCGTCTGAAGGAGAAGGCGCAGGCCTTCGACGCGGAGTTCATCCGCCTCGCCCGCAGCGTTTATTTCGAGAACGACGAGCGCGCCCGCATCAAGAAGGACATCAATCTCGCGCTGGGCTCGGCCTACGTCGAGGAAAAGTCCTACCAGGATTACCGCGCCGGGCACGCCGCGCCCTGAGGTCCGCCGACCGTCGCGGACCCCGTCGCGCGGCTTCCTGATTCCGTCGGTGGCCCCCGGCTTGCCGAGGTGCCCGGCCGCATCGCCGTCAGCGCCGGGGCGTGGCGCGTTTTCCGCGATTGCCTGGCCGCGCACGTCCCTCTTCGGCGGGCGCCGCCTGCGGGACCTCCGGCGAGAACGGCAGCAGATCGCTCTGCCCGAATCCGACGTCGTGCAATCGCAGCAGGCAGAGAATTTCGCCCCGGTGCAGCGATTGGTGATTGAACAGATGGGCCAGCAGCGACCACAGCGGGCGCGTGATGCATTCGCCTTCCGCCATCGTGGTGAATTCGATGTTCGCGTTCAGCGCGGTTTCCCCGGAACCCGCCACCAGCGTCTCGAGCGTGCGGTCCGCCACCGATTGCGCCCGATGCCAACGGCGCGGGTCGGCGAAGCGGATTTCGTCCATCGTCCGTGGTGGCGGCAGCGCGGGATCGCTTACACCGAAGCGGTGGAGCCACAGGCAGTCCATCACATGCAGATGATTCAGCTGCACCATCAGCCCGGGCGGACGCAAGCGTGCGGTCGCCCGGGCGAGTTCGCGGTTGAACCAGGTGTTGTAGCGCGCCTGCATGGCGAACAGCGCCGGTGCGATCGGTTGGATCGGGGCGTGTTGGATCGCTGATTCGGACATCGGCAGGCCTGTTGCAGGGCGGGAAGAGGGTCGATGTCGCCCTGCAGAGGATGCTGCATCGGCGGACGATCGCCGATGCATCGGGAGCGAAGCCGGCACCGAACCGTTCGCAAGCGGCACGTCCCTGTGCCGCCCTGTGTCGTCGCCACCACCGCGTCAGGCGAATTCAGGCGTCCGACGCTCGTCACCGACGCCGACTTCCTTGCGGGTGATGTCGGAGAACTCGCGCATCCTCTCGATCATGATCGTTTCGACGTCGCCGTCCTCGCGCATCTCTTCGATCAGATCGGCGGTGTAGGCGACATGCGCCAGTTCGTCCTCCCCGAGTTCGTCGATCAACGCGAGCAGCTTGCGCCGATTCGCGTCGGGGGCGACCACATCCAGCACCGGACGCATCAGCATCTGATTGATCAGGGTGCGGACTTCACCGATGTTCATCTGGATGATCTCATCGAGCAGGCCGAAGACCGCCGGCTTTGGATCGGCGGGCAGCGGGTCCGATGTCCGGAATCCGGGTGAGATCTTCCGCAACGCGCGGAACCCCTCCTTGTCGGTGGCGTCGGGGAAGGCCAGTTCGAGCATCGTGATGTAGAACTTCGCGTGACGCGATTCGTCGACGGCGTGTTGGCGCACCTTGCGCTTCCAGTCGGGTCGTGAGATCCGGCCGGCGAGCGCCCACAACTGCCGCGAGCCATCCGCCTCCTTCCTGGCGTTGACGATCAGCAGGCGGGCGAGCCAATCGAGATCGTGCGACATCGTGCGGAAGAGGTCGCCGTACCACGCCTGCCCGTAGGGCGGATCCACATGGTTCCAGGCGTTGAGGAAGCTCGCCCAGAAATGCGGCCGCTCTGCGGGCAGACGAGGGGCGCGTTCCGCGATCATGTCCGGAACGTTCACCATGACATTCTCCGATCAGCGGCTCTTGCGGGTTTTCTTTGCGGGCTTTGCCGCAAAGGCCGAGTTGCACGAGGAGAAGGCCGAATTGCACGAGGCGAACGCGGAATTGCAGGCGGCGAAGGGCGCGTTGCAGGCGACGTAGTCGATCTGCAGATTGCCGTCCACCACCTTGCCCGACAGGCGCACGCGCCGGTCTCCGCCGATGATCTTGAGGGCCTCGGTGTGTTCCTTGGAGAGCTGGAAGCTGATGCCGGATTTCTTGCTTGCCATGTGAGAACTCCTTGTTCTGGGCTGAGTGCCGTGGCGTTGCACCACGGTTTGGCTGTCCCGGGAGGTTCTTGCGACTCCATTCCATCATTCCCGCATTCCCGTGACCTATCCCCGGGGGATAGGCGATGGGTCGGAGCGGCATTCGGCCACTCGACCCGAGGAACGCGCAAATCGCTCGAAACAGGTCACCGCGTCCTCGACCGTCACCAGATCCATCACGCCGTCGTGCTCAATCTTGGTGCCCCAACGCAGCTCGGCCGCGGGTTTGCCGAGGTATTTGCGCGCGGCGTCGTCGTAGCGGTCGACGCAATAGCGGAGATCCGAATACGGTCCGCTGCGACGCGGGTTGCTGGCCGCGTGCAGGCCCAGCACCTTCGTGCCCATGGCATTGGCGATGTGCATCGGCCCGGAGTCGGGCGTCATCAGCAGGTCGGCGCGTTCGAGCAGGGCGGGCAGTTGTTTCAGGGTGTCCTTGCCGACCAGGTCCAGGACCGCGCCGTCACCGGCGGACGGACGCATCGCGGCGAGGATCGCGTCGGTGGTGTCGCGCTCCAGCGCGCTGCGGCCGCCGAGCAGCGCGATCCGCCAGCCGCGGTCGCGGGCATGATCGGCCACCGCGGCGTAGCGTTCGGCGCGCCAGTTGCGCCGTGCGTGGCTGGAACAGGGCGAGATCGCCAGGGTCGGCGTGCCGTCGTCCGGCCATTGCGCCCGCGCCCAGTCCCGGGCCGCGTCCGGGACCGGCAGCTCCCAGACCACCTCGGTCTGTTTCAGGCCGAGCGGTTCGCAGAAGCTGCCGATGGCGTCGAGCACGTGGATTCCCGGGCGATCCGGAATCCGTTCGTTGACGAACAGGCCGTGCAGGTCCTTCGAGCGCGACTTGTCGTACCCGATCCGCCGTTGCGCGGGCAGGAACGCCGACAGCAGGTTCGCGCGCGCCGCCACCTGCATCTGCAGCAGGGCGTCGAAGCGGCGTCCGGCGAGCTCGCGGCGCAGGGCGCGCATGCCGGCCACTCCGCTGGCCTTGTCGTAGACCAGGAATTCCACTCCCGGCAGGCCGTCCAGCAGCTTCTGTTCGCCCTTGCCGATCACCCAGGTCAGGGCGACCCCGGGCCAGGCCCGGCGCAGGGTCCGCACCAGCGGCAGGACGTGGGTCACGTCTCCGAGCGCCGACAGGCGCAGGAGGCAGATCGATTGAAGTGTTGTCTCGTGCAATTGATAGACTCGGCCAATGGTCGCCTTCGACGCCAGCGAAAGCCTGATGCCGTTCCGCGATGCCGGCGGAAAGGGCGCGGGTGGCGCGATTCTGTTCGACGCCGAGCGTCTGCGGCAAGCTGGCGCGAAGACGCCGGTGCCGGGATGGTTCGATCCGCGCTGGTGGGGCGCGCGCGCGCAACCGGTTGGCAGCGGCGGCCGCGGCGCGGCGTGGTTCGTCGACGGCGGGACGTGCGGGGGCGGGGCGGACGAGGCCGGTTTCGGGCCCGCGGTGCTGCGGCACTACCTCCGTGGCGGCTTCGCCGCTCGATTCAGTCGCGACCGCCATCTGTGGCGCGGCGCCGCGCGCATCCGCAGCTTCGAGGAATTCCGCCTGCTGCGCGAACTGTTGCGCCGCGGTCTGCCGGTGCCGCGGCCGATCGCCGCGATCTACTGGCGCGAGGGCCTGCACTACCGCGCGGGGATCCTGCTCGAACGCCTGATGGCGGTGCGTCCACTGGCCGATCTGGCCACCAGCGACGGCGAAGGGGCGCCCTGGGCGCAGGCCGGACGCTTGATCGCCCGGCTGCATCGTGGCGGGCTCGATCACGCCGATCTCAACGCCCACAATCTGCTGTTCGACGCCGCTGGCGGCGGTTGGGCGATCGATGTCGACCGCAGCCAGGTACGGATTCCGGCGACCGCCTGGCGCGAGGCCAATCTCGCCCGGCTGCACCGTTCGCTGGTCAAGTTGCGCGGCGCGCGTGCCCTCGATGCGGTCGAGAAGGATTACGCCACGCTGCGCAGCGCGTACGATGCGCAGTGGCAACGCGGCACCTGAGGCGGACGGAACGGATGAGTTGGGCTTTGCGCTTTCACGGCGTCGGCAATGCGTCGGCGGTCGAACTGGGTTCGGCGATGGCGACCATCGAGCGCGACGGTCGGCCGTGGCTGACGATCGATTGCGGTGCCGAAGGCCTGACCGCGTATCTGGCGCACTATGGCGAGGCGCCGCGGGCGCTGTTCGTGACCCACACCCATCTCGATCACGTCGCCGGCATCGAACGGCTGTTCGTCGATGCCTTCTTCGACCCCGCGCGGCGCGGACGGACCCGCCTCTACGTGCCTGCGGACGTGCTGCCGCTGCTGCATCGGCGGGTCGGCGATTACCCGAACGTGCTGGCCGAGGGCGGGGCGAATCTCTGGGATGCCTTCCAGGTGATCCCGGTCGGCGACGCGTTCTGGCACGACGGCGTGCGCCTGGAGACCTTCGAGGCCCGCCATCACTGGCCGCGGACCGCCTACGGGCTGCGGCTGCGCGGCAGCATGGTCTGGACCGGCGACACCCGGCCGATCCCGGAAACGCTGGCGAAGATGGCGGATGCCGGCGAACTGATCGCCCACGATTGCGCGCTGCGCGGCAATCCCTCGCACAGCGGGATCGAGGATCTGGAGCGCGAGTATCCCGGCGAACTCCTCGAGCGCTGCGTGCTCTACCACTACGTCGGCGCCGCCGAAGGCCAGGTACTGAAGGCGCGCGGCTACCGCGTCGCCGATCCCGGAGAATGCCTGCCGCTGGCCGAACCGACCGCGGCGCGGGCGCAGCCCTTCGACGCAACCGCACCGGTCGTGGCCGCCTCTTTTCCTGCGTGAACCCCGTCATGCTCCGACGATGAACGCCATTCCGCGCCCCGCCGATCCCCCGCTGGACGTCCTCGGTCGCCCGTTGCACGACCTGCGCCTGTCGGTGATCGAAGCCTGCAACTTCCGTTGTCCCTACTGCATGCCCGCGGATCGGGTGCCGGATGGGTATGGTCTGGATACGGCGTCGCGCCTCACGTTCGACGAAATCGAGCGCCTGGTCCGCGGTTTCGTGCGCGTCGGCGTGCGCAAACTGCGGATCACCGGCGGCGAACCGCTGTTGCGCCGGCGCCTGCCGGATCTGATCGCGCGGCTGGCCGCGATCGAGGGACTCGACGACATCGCCCTCACCACCAACGGCAGTCTGCTGGCCGCGCAGGCGCGCGCGCTGCGCGAGGCCGGTCTGCATCGGGTGACGGTCAGTCTCGACAGCCTCGATCCGGCCGGGTTCGCGGCGCTGTCGGGCGGGCGCGGCACATTGGACGACGTGCTGCGCGGCATCGCGGCCGCGCAGGAGGCCGGTTTCGCGCGGATCAAGCTCAACTGCGTGATCCAGCGCGGCGTCAACGACGACCAGGCGCTGCCGCTGGTCGCGTTCGCGCGTGCGCACGGCCACACTGTCCGTTTCATCGAATACATGGATGTCGGCACGTGCAACGACTGGGATCGCGCCCGGGTCGTGCCTTCGGCCGAACTGCGCGACCGCATCCACGCGCGCTGGCCGTTGCGCCCGCTCGGCCCGCAGTATCGCGGTGAGGTCGCGACCCGGCATGCGTTCGACGACGGCGCCGGCGAGGTCGGCTTCGTCAGCTCGATTTCCGCGCCGTTCTGCGGCGACTGCCATCGTGCCCGCGTCTCCGCCGACGGCCGGCTCTACACCTGTCTGTTCGCCGCGGAGGGCGTGGATCTGCGGCCTTCGCTCGGCGACGATCCCGCCTTCGCCGAACGGCTTGCGGCGCTGTGGCGCGGCCGCACCGACCGCTACAGCGAACTGCGCAGCGGCTACGCGCGCCCGCGCAAGCGGGTCGAGATGTTCCTGGTGGGCGGGTGAGCGGCCACGCTTGCGCGGCCGGGAATGTTGGGCGCGAATGCCCGGACACGAATGCCCGGACACGAATGCCTGCGCCGGGCGATCCGGCGAGTGTCGAACCATCGACGGGGATGAGCGACACGGTTTCGGAGTACCCACACATTTCAACCTGTCGCGAATGATGACCGTCGAATGAAACGAGCATCCGGAACACTCACCCATCTCGACGCTAGCGGCCGCCCGGCCATGGTCGACGTGTCCGCGAAGGCGGTCACCGCGCGCGCCGCCACCGCCGAATGTCGGGTGAAATTCCCCGCCGCGGTCGCCGCGCAGTTGCGGAAGACCGGGCTGAAGAGCGCGAAGGGCGGGGTGATCGACACTGCGATCATCGCCGGCACCATGGCGGTCAAGCGCACCCACGAACTGATTCCGTTCTGCCACCCGCTGCCCATCGACGGCATCCGCATCGCCATCGACTGGCGCGGCGAGCGCGAGCTGGAGATCGTCTGCACCGTGAACACGGTCCATCGCACCGGCGTCGAGATGGAAGCGCTGACTGGCGCCACGATCGCCGCGTTGACCGTCTACGACATGTGCAAGGCGTTGTCGCATGCCATCGTGCTGGGGCCGGCGAAGCTGCGCGCGAAGCGCGGCGGCAAGCGCGATTTCGGCCGCGTCGAAGGGCAGGCCGGTCGATGACGACCTGCACCGTGCTGTATTTCGCCAGTCTGCGCGATGCCGCGGGCGTCGAACGCGAGACGGTGACCCACGCCGGCGATCTGCGTGCGCTGTATCTGGGATTGCAGGCGAAACACGGGTTTTCGCTGCCGGTCGAACGGCTGCGCGTGGCCGTGAACGGCGCCTTCGCGCACTGGGACGATGTGCCGGAGGATGGCGCCGAAGTCGCCTTCATTCCGCCCGTGAGCGGTGGATGAGCGGCCACGCTTGCGCGGCACGGCCGCGCGTGGCCGGGCCGCGCGATCCGCGAGTCATCGAGATCGCGGCATGGGTGGCATCGAATCCATTGCCGAAGGAATGCCCCGGATGAACCGTTTCGCCATCGTCGATCGCCCGTTCGAGATCGCGCCCCTCCGCGCGCGCCTGCTGCGCGCGGAGGCCGGCGCCTACGCCAGCTTCGAAGGCTGGGTGCGCGATCACAACGACGGCCGCGCCGCGCTCGGTCTGCGCTACGAGGCCTATGTCGCGTTGGCGGAGTCGGAAGGCGCGAGGATCGTCGACGAGGCGCTGGCCAGATTCGCCATCGCCGATGCCGCCTGCGTCCATCGCGTCGGCGAGCTTGCGATCGGCGATCTCGCGGTCTGGGTCGGCGTCAGCGCCGCGCATCGTGATGCCGCGTTCGCCGCCTGTCGATGGATCATCGATGAGGTGAAATCGCGCGTGCCGATCTGGAAGCACGAGCGCTACGCCGAAGGCGATGCGCAATGGCTGCATCCGGCGCCGACGGACGCTGCCGAGGGGTGAGTCGTTTCGGAGGACGCGGCGCGTTTCGCGACCCGGACTGCACGGCGAAGCCTGTAAATGGCGATGGCCCCGCCGGCTGACCTCGGCACCCGCATCGATCAATACCGTTGCTGCCTTCCGGCCCTGGCGGGGTTTTCGATCTAGCGTCGCGAGGGGCCGACGGGGCCACCATAGAGTTGCGTTCGTCGCGACGGCGGAGCTGTCGGGCAAAAACGCGAAGCCGTGCAATATACCATGGCGCCGTCGCGGCCCGGAAGCGCGTTCCGGACGGGTGCCATCGCTATGCGCCGGAAGCCGCCCGCGCCAGTGCGCCGATCCGCGCCCAGTCCTTCGCCTGCAGCAGCCCGGCCGGCACCATCCAAGAACCGCCGATCGCGAATACGTTGGGTTGCGCGAGATAGTCCGGCGCTTTTGCGGCATCGATGCCGCCGGTGGGGCAGAACTTCGCCTGCGGGAACGGCCCGGCGAAGCCCTTGAGCGCGGCGATGCCGCCACTGGCTTCGGCCGGGAAGAATTTGAACCGCGTCCAGCCGTGCTCCAGACCGCGCATCAGCTCGCTCGCGGTCGCGATGCCCGGCAGCAGCGGCAGCGTCCCGGCCCGTGCGGCGGCGTAGAGCGCGTCGGTGGCGCCGGGCGAGATCGCGAAAGCCGCCCCGGCGTCCTGCACCGCGGCAAGATCGTCGCGGCCGAGCACCGTGCCGGCCCCGACGATGGCACCGTCGACGTCGCGCATCCTGCGGATGGCGGCCAGCGCGACCGGCGTGCGCAGCGTGACTTCGAGGGCGGACAGGCCGGCGGCGACCAGCGTTTCCGCCAGGGGCACCGCATCGTCGATGTCGTGGAGGGTGAGCACCGGCACGATCCGGATGCCGGCGAACAGCGCATCGACGCGAGCGCCGTCGCAGGCGCTCATCGGCGCACGTCCAGGCGCTCGTCCTGCATCAGCGCATGTACGTCCACCACGCCGGCCAGATTGAAGTCGCCGGGGATGCTGTGCTTCAGGCAGGCGGCGGCCAGACCGAAGCGCAGGCTGTCGACATCCTCCATGCCCGACAGCACGCCGTGCAGCACGCCGGCGGCGAAGGCGTCGCCGGCACCGATCCGGTCCACGATCCCGTGCAAGGGGCGAGTCGGGGTCGCATGCAGCTCGCCCGCACGGGTCGCCATCAGCGCGCTCATGCTGTGATCGTCGACGCTGTGCTGGATCCGGACGGTGGTCGCGATCCGGCGCAGGTCGGGGAACGCGGCGAACGCGCGCGCGGCGGCGGCGGCGAAGCGTGCGCCCGGTTCGTCCGCGATCTGCGATCCGGTGTGCGGGTCTTCGCCGAGGATCACGCCGATGTCGCGATGATCGGCGAAGGCGATGTCGGCCTGGCCGACGATCGCATGCAGGATCGCGGCCGGATCGCTGTCCCAGGCGGCCCAGAGCTTGGCCCGGAAGTTGCCGTCGAAGGACACCGTGGCACCGGCGGCGCGCGCGGCGCGCACGGCGGCGATGGCGGTGTCCGCGGACGCGCGGCCGAGGGCGGGCGTCACGCCGGAAATGTGGAACAGGCGTGCCCCGGACAGCAGGCGCGGCCAGTCGTAGTCGGTGGGCATCGCGTTCGCGAACGCGGACCCGGCCCGGTCGTAGAGCACTTCGCTCGGCCGCGAGCCCGCGCCGTGCGCCAGGAAGTAGAGCCCCATGCGGCCGTTGGTCCGGCGGAGGCGGTCGACCGCGACGCCGTGGCGGCGCAGTTCGCCCAGGGCGGCGTCGCCGAGCGGGTTGTCCGCGACCGTGCCGAGCAGTTCGCTGTGGTGGCCGAAGCGGGCGAGGGAGACCGCGACATTGGCCTCGGCGCCGCCGATGTGGACATCGAGCGCGGGGCTCTGCAGCAGCAATTGCCGCCCCGGGGCGGCGAGGCGGAGCAGGGCCTCGCCGAAACACACGATCCGATCTGTCATTGCGGTCTCCGGAGCGTCGAGCCGGCGGTGCTGCGGCGCAGCATGCAATGCCGTCGACGTTTTGTTAGCGTTTGGCCAGCGGTGTCATTTTACTCGGACAGAGCGGATCAGCAACCCGCCGATGACAGCGCCAAAAGAGTGCGTTTCCGCCAATATTCCGTGAGAGGGGATGTCGATGCACAGGCAAGACGGCAAGAAAAAGACACCGGTTACCATACTGGCGGCCTCGATTGGTCTGGCGCTGCAGTGGTCCGCGTTCGCCGCGACCGCGCAACAGGCCGGTACCGAGACGGCCGGCACCGAACAGACGGGGCAGGCCGAGGCCGGCAGCGAGGAACTCGACACGATCAGTGTCGTCGGTTTCCGTGCGAGCCTGATCAAGGCGCTCGACGAGAAGCGCGATTCGGCCGAACAGATCGACGCCATCGTCGCCGAGGACATCGGCAAGTTCCCCGACCAGAATCTGGCCGAGTCGCTGCAGCGCATTCCGGGCGTCTCGATCGATCGCGACGCCGGCGAGGGACGCTCGATCACGGTCCGCGGCCTCGGCCCCGATTTCACCCGTGTGCGCCTCAACGGCATGGAGGCGCTGTCCACCACCGGCGGCACCGACAGTTCCGGTGGCGCCAACCGCGGCCGCGGCTTCGACTTCAACGTCTTCGCATCGGAACTGTTCAACAACCTCACGGTGCGCAAGACACAGTCGGCTGAAGTCGATGAAGGCTCGCTCGGCGCGACCGTCGATCTGCGCACGGGGCGCCCGTTCGACTACCGCAAGTTCACCGCGACGATGAACGGCCAGATGAGCTACAACGATCTGTCCGGTTCCTGGGATCCGCGCATCGCCGGCCTGATCAGCAATACCTGGGCGGACGGCAGGGTCGGTGCGTCGCTGTCGGTGGCCTACAGCGAGCGCGGGCTGCTGGAAGAAGGATTCAGCGCGGTGCGCTGGGAACCCAGCAGTTCCTCGGGCGGTTTCTGCAGTCCGGTCGGCGTGACGCCGGCCTCGACCGCGCCCGGTGCATCCGCGGCGAACTGCGCGACCGGCATCGCCCGCCCGGCGAACACCGCCGGCAACCTCGCCGCGTACAACACCGCGATGGCGGCGGGCGTGTTCCATCCGCGTCTGCCGCGTTACGGCCGGTTGACCCACGAGCAGAAGCGCACCGGCGTGACCGGCAGTTTCCAGTTCCGGATCAACGACGACACCACGCTGTCGGTGGATGCGCTGTATTCCAAGCTCGAAGCGACCCGGCAGGAGGATTTCCTCGAAACGATCTCCTTCAGCCGCACCGCCGCGCAGGGCGGCAAGCCGCAGACCGAAGTGGTCGCGGCCGAAGTCGACGCCCGCGGCAACCTGGTCTACGGCGTCTTCAACAACGTCGACGTGCGCTCCGAATCGCGCTTCGACTCGCTCGACACCACCTTCACCCAGATCGGTTTCGACCTGCAGACCCGCCTGAGCGACCGGTTGTCGTTCAACGCCCAGGCCGGCACGTCGAAATCGGAATTCCGCAATCCCACCCAGACCACGGTGACGCTGGACATCCAGAACGTCGACGGCTACTCGTGGGATTTCCGCGGCAACGACCGCACTCCGCGCATCACGTATCCGTTCGACGTCAACAGCCCGGCCGCGTGGCAGTGGATCAACAGCCCGGCCGCGAACTCGACCGGTTCGGAAATCCGCATCCGCCCGCTGGGCGCGGACAACAGTTACGACAACGCGCGCTTCAACCTGATCTTCGATCTGAACGAATCGATCTCGTTCAAGGGCGGTCTGGTCTGGAAGGAATACGGTTTCGACACCTTCGAATTCCGTCGCGCCAACGAAACCCGGGTGCCCGGTCTGCCGGCCGGCGTCACCGTCGCCGACATCACGCGCACGTTCCGCGGTTTCGGTTCCGGACTCGGCCAACCCACCGGCAACGCCAACGGCTGGCTGATTCCCGATCTGAACGCGATCGCGCGCCTGTTCAACATCTACTGCAACTGCGATCCGACGCCGGGCACCGCTGGCGACGGCGATGATTTCCGCCTCGGCAGCATCACCGTCGGCAACGCGCGCGGCAACAACTTCGGCGTGGTCGAAACCGATCAGGGCGGCTACCTGCAGATGGACTTCGATACCGATTTCGTCGGTCGTCGTCTGCGCGGCAACGTCGGCGTGCGCTACGCGGCCACCGACGTCGCGGCCACCGGTTATCTCGCCACCGGCGGCGGCAGCAAGGTCGTGGTCACGAACAACTACGACGACTGGCTGCCTTCGCTGAACCTTGCCTGGGACCTGCGCGATGATCTCGTGCTGCGTTTCGGCGCGGCTAAGGTGATGGCGCGGCCGCAGTTGCCGAACCTCAATCCGGGCGGCACGGTCAACACCACGCTGCGCACGATCACCAGCGGCAATCCCATGCTCGATCCGTTCCGCGCCACGACCTACGATCTGTCCGCGGAATGGTATTTCGCCGACAACGCGCTGCTGGGCGTCGCGTTCTTCTACAAGGACATCGACAGCTACATCCAGACGCTGCGCGAAAGCCGGCCCTTCAACACCACCGGCCTGCCGCTGGAACTGCTGGCCCCGGTCGGATTGCCGGCGGATACGCCGTTCGACATCACCTCGCCGGTGAACACCCCGGGCGGTCCGCTGCGCGGCTTCGAAATCAACTACCAGCAGCCGTTCACCTTCCTGCCCGGCGTGTGGAGCGGTTTCGGCCTGCTCCTGAACTACACCCATGTGGAGTCGGAGATCGATTACGCGATTTCGCCCACCAGCAGCCTGTACGTCACCGACAATCTGGTGAACCTGTCGCCCGACGCCTACAACGCGACGCTGTACTACGAGAACAAGCGCTTCAGCGCGCGCGTCTCGGGGTCGTACCGTGACGATTATCTGCAGGTGGTGCCCGGTCGCAACGGCAACGATGTCGAAGGCAAGCGCGACACCTTCAATGTCGATGCATCGTTCACCTACACGGTCAACGATCACCTCACGCTGACGCTGGAAGGGCTGAACCTCACGGACGAATTCAACGACCAGTTCGTGGACTCGAACGGCGACCGGGCCTCGGTCTATCACCACACCGGCCGGCAGTTCTTCGTGGGGGCGCGCTACTCGTTCTGATTCCCTCCCCGACGCCAGACGCTGGCGTCCCCCTTGGCGGTGTCGTCCCTGAGGCGGGGGCGACACCGCCTTTTCTTTGTGTGATTTCCGACCATTCCGGGCCGACGGCGGCGACACGCGCCGGCGTGCGCGCGAGGCGATCGCTCGCAGCGTGCTGCCCGGAGCATGCCGCTCAGAACGTGCCGTTCAGAACGTGCCGCGCTGGATGAAGGGAGCGCGCTCGTACAGCCGGCGTTCGTCGCCGCGGGGATCGTCGGCGACCCGCGATTCGGCGTCGAACAGCATCGTCGCCCGGCGTTCGAGGTCGTAGCGCGGCCAGTGCGCGAGGCCGGGATGATTCGGGTCGCCATGGCGCGCGAACGCGATCAGCGCCGCGCTCATCGCATCGGCCACGCGCTGGGCGTCCGCGCTGTCGCCGGTCCGCGAACCGGGCTGGCGGATGTTGTCGAACACCAGCGGAATGTCGAGCGTGTGCATCGCGCCGGATCGGCCGCCATCGAGCGGCGAGGGGAAATCGAGCTGATACACCCAGGTCGGTGCGCCCTGGCGCGCGCGCGCTTCGGCCTCCAGCACCGCACCGCGCCACGAGCGCCCGGCGGTGGTGGCGGCGAAGAAGATCCGCGAGGGCGTCCAGTCCGGATGCAGCCTGCGGTATTCGGCGATGACCGTCTCCACCGGCAGATCGACATACTGTTGGCGACGCAGGCGTTCCGGCAGTTCCGCCCAGGTCAGCGCGTGATTCGCCGGATCGTTGCCGAGGAAGGCGCGGGTCTCGTCGCGGGTGTTGCCGATGATCATCGGAATGCCGGCCGACTGCGGCGGCGCATCGGGGTGGAAGGGATGGCGCGGCAGACTGCGCCCGTCGAGCACCGGACCGAAATACAGGCTCATGTCCTCCACCCGCGACGGGTCGCGGACCTTCGCGGCCTGCAGCAGGGCTTCGACGGGCAGCGTGCGCAGTGCATCGAGCCGGTCGGGGGCGAGTCCCAGCGCATCGATCAACAGTCGCGCACGTTGCGCCGCGGCGCGCGGCCCCGCGGCGGTGACCTGCTGGCCGCTCATGGTCATCGCGCGATGGAACAGTCCGGCGGCGTCCGGCATCGCCATCAGCGTCGCGATCTTCGCGCCGCCGCCGGATTGGCCGAAGAGGGTGACGTTGTCCGCGTCGCCGCCGAACTCCGCCGCGTGCTCGCGGACCCAGCGCAGCGCCGCGATCAGATCGAGCTGGCCGACGTTGCCGGAATCGGCGTAACCCGCGTCGAATTCGCCGAGATAGAGATAACCGAACAGATTCAGCCGGTGATTGAGCGACGCCACCACGACTTCGCCGCGCCGGCACAGACGCGCGCCGTCGTAGAGCGGATCGCTGCCGGAGCCGGTGTTGTAGGCGCCGCCGTGGACATAGACGAGTATCGGGCGTTTCGCGCCGTCGCGCAGTGCGGGCGTCCAGACGTTGAGGACCAGACAGTCTTCGCTGCCCGGCCCGAGCGCGCCCGCCTGCGGCGCGCTGGCGCCGTAGCGCGTGGCGTCGCGCACGCCGCGCCACGGGACTTCCGGATGCGGCGGCAGGAAGCGCGTCGACGCGGTGTCGGCGCCGTAGGGAATGCCGAGGAAACGCAGCACGTCGGGACCCGCCGCCTGCGTCTGGCGCAGGCCGGACACGCGGCCGCCGCGGGTGCGCGCGATCGGCATGCGATCCGATGCGTCGCGCGCTTCCAGAGGCAACAGCGCGGCGCCCGCGATCGCGAGACCCGCCTGCAGCGTGCGACGGCGCGTGCGATCCATCGTCTGATTCAGCGCAGCGGTTCGCGACGCGGCAGCGGTTTGCGCGGTTCCATCGTGTCGAGATTCCAGTCGGCCTCGACGAAGGTCTGGCGGGTTTCCGGGTGTTTGGGATAGCCGCCGACCTCCTGCTCGCTGTCGATGATTTCGCCGCGACCCTCGATGGTGTCGGCGAGGATCCGGCGATCGATGTCGTCGCGGTCCCACGGCCGCGCACCGGCGTTGGCGATCACCGCGTCCTGCACGTCCTTCGCGGCGATCGGTTTCACGCCGAAGGGCAGGGGCGGGGCGGTCTTCAGCGCGCGCACGCCGACCGGCGCGGTGCTGTAGCTGCCCTGCATCGGCAGCGGTTGGCCGATACGGTCGACGGCGATGTTGTCGTGCAGGTACAGATCGAGCCAGCCGGAGCCGCCGAACATGAAGAACACGGCTTTCTGCGGCGTATCCGGGCCGCCGCGCATCGCGTTGCCGATCAGCGCCAGCCGGCCGGCCTCGTAGGGATGACCGTCCCATTCCGCGGCGACGAGGTTGTAGTGCACCGCGCGCTGGCCGGGGTTGTAGATCAGATTGTTGATCACCATTCCCTGTGTGCCGCCCTTGAACATCGGGTTGCGCTCGTTGTTGTGCGCATAGAGATTGCCGACGATCAGGATGTCGCGGGCATTGTCGTGGATCAGCGATCCCTTGGAGTGCTCGCCCTTGCCATGGCTGGAATACGCGAGCCCCTCGGCGATCAGGTTGTGGCTGAAGGTGATGCGATGCGAGGTGTTGTCGCGCCACTGCTGCGGCGTATCGCCGCCGAAGCGCGGACCCGAGGCGGAAAGATTCTCGTCGGTGGCCCAGGTCAACGAGCAGTGATCGACAATCACGTCGTGCGCGCCGACCGTGGAGATCGCGTCGAAGTCCACGCCGCTGCGCTTGGGCTGGCCGGCTTCGCCGGGGCGCACGCGGAGATGACGGACCACGACATCATGCGTCGCGATGTCGATGCCGCCGCGGATCAGGGTGATGCCCGGCTGCGGCGCGGTCTGGCCGGCGATGGTGAGGAAGGGCTCGCGGATCTTCACGGTCTTCAGGCCGAGATCGATGACGCCGCCGACTTCGAACACCACGATCCGCGGGCCTTTCGCGTTCACCGCCTCGACGAACGAGCCCGGGCCTTCGCCGGCCAGCGTGGTGACCCGGATGATCCGGCCGCCACGGCCGCCGGGGGTGTGCGCGGCCCAGCCGAGGGCGCCGGGAAACGCCACGGGCGCGTCGGCTGGTGTGTGTGCCGGGAGAGCGGGGGGGGGCGGCGGCGCCGCCCGGGCGGCCAGGCCGAGTCCGAGCAGCAGGATTCCGATCGCGTGGCCGATCGAAGCGCCGAAGCGTGCGAGGGTCGAAGTGGGCATGGCTGGGCTCTCCGGAGGTGACTTATCGTGCACTGCGGATTGTCAATGACACCGGTTTCCTATACAACTCCCCCTGACGCATCCTGGATAAGACGGCGGGAATGGACGGTAGAGCGGTGGGCGACGACTCCGAAAGTTGGGAAATCGCGCGGCGGCTGGTCGGCGCGCGTCTGCGCGGCCATGCGCTGCCGGTCTATCCGGGCGCGATGCCGCCGACACTGGCGGCGGGCTATGCCTGCCAGGACGCGGCGATCGCGCTGTGGCCCGCGCCGATCGTCGGCTGGAAGGTCGGCAAGATTCCGGACGCCTGGCTGGCGCGCCTGGGCGAGGAACGTCTGGTCGGGCCGGTCTTCGACGACCGGTTGTCGTTGGCGACACCCGGCACGCCGGCCCCGTTTCCGGTGATCGAAGGCGGATTCGCCGCGGTCGAGGCCGAGTTCGTGTTCCGGCTCGGTGCCGATGCACGCCCCGGCAAGACCGTGTGGACCGACGACGAGGCGCTGGCGCTGGTCGATGCGCTGCTGGTCGGCGTCGAACTCGCCGGCAGTCCGCTGCCGAAGATCAACGATCTCGGGCCGGCGGTGGTGGTGTCCGATTTCGGCAACAACGCCGGCCTGATCCTCGGGCCCGTGGTCCCGGAATGGCGGTACAGGCTGGGCGAATCCGAGCGCGACCTGCGCTGTTCGACCAGCATCGACGGCGTGGTGGTCGGCACCGGCCGCGCCAGCGACATCGCCGGCGGCCTGCTGGCCGCGCTGCGCTTCGCGCTGGCGCGTTGCGCCAGACGGGGTATGCCCTTGCGTGCCGGTCAGCTGGTGTCGACGGGCGCCGCGACGGGCATTCACGAGATCCTCGCCGGACAATCCGCGCAGGTGTCGTTCGAGGGCGTCGGTTCGATCGATGTCGTCACGATCCCGGCCACGCCGAAGGAGACCGCATGAGTCGGCCCATCGATCCACGACGTCGACGCGCGCTGCAGGGGCTTTGCGCGGCCGGTGCTGCGCTGGCGCTCGGCGCGGCCGCGAGCGATCGCCGCCAGCCGGGCGTGTTCACCGCCACCGACGTGCATCCGAAGGACTATCCAACCGTCGCCGCGGTGCGCTGGCTGGGCGAAACGCTTGAGCGCGAAACCGGTGGCCGCTTGCGTATCCGGATGTATCACGCCGGCCAGCTCGGTCGCGAATCCGACACCCTGGAACTGGCGCGCAACGGCGCGATCGATTTCACCCGCGTCTACACCGGCGCGCTCAACAATGCGTTTCCGCTGACGAAAGCCCTGTGCATGCCGTTCGCCTTCGACTCGGTGGCGCACCAGCGCCGCGTGCACGACGGTGAGGTCGGCGCTGCCGTGCTGCGCGGTTTCGAGGCCCGCGGCGTGGTCGGACTGGCGCTGTACGACAGCGGCGCGCGCTGTTTCTACAACACGCGTCGGCCGTTGCATGCGCCGCGCGATCTCGCCGGACTCAAGCTCCGGGTGCCGCCGTCGGACATCTTCATCGCGCTGATCCGGCTGCTTGGCGGCAATCCCACGCCGCTGCCGTACGGCCAGGTGTTCTCGGCGCTGGAAACGCATCTCATCGACGGTGCCGAGAACAATCTGCGCAGCTTCCACGCCAGCCGCCATTTCGAGACCGCGCGCTACTGGTCGCAGAGCGCGCATTCGTACGCACCGGACGCGCTGCTGATCTCCAAGCGCACCTTCGACGGCCTGACGCCGTCGGATCGCGCGCTGCTGACCGACGCCGCGCGCGCCTCCGTGCAAGTGATGCGAGACGCCTGGGACACGTCCGAGGCCGAGTCGCGCCGCGCACTCGAAGCCGCGGGCGTCGCCATGAACACCGTCGATGCCGCCGCGTTCCGCCGCGCGGCCGAACCGCTGGTCCGTGAACTGCTCGCGGATCCGGCACTGCGCGCGTTGCACGCCGCGATCCGCGCCGCGGCCTGAAGAGGGGAGGGACACGATGCCTGATACGCAATCCGCAACCGCGCGCACACCGCTGGACCGTCTCGCCGGCGCGGTGATCGCGCTCTCCGCCGCGACCCTGGTCGGTCTGGTGATCGTGCAGGGATGGCAGGTGTTCGCACGCTACGTGCTCAACGATTCGCCGAGTTGGACCGAGCCGGTGACGATGGTGCTGCTGGCGTCGGCGATGTCCTTCGGCGCGGCCGCGGGCGTGCACAACGATCGTCATTTCGCGTTCACCCTGCTCGCCGATGCCGCGCCGCCGGCGTTGCGACGTGCGCTGTTCGTGGGGACGAAGCTGGTGATCGCGCTGCTCGGCGCGGTGCTGGCCTGGTGGGGGGCGCTGCTGTTTTTCGCGGGCGCCGACATCCGCAGCGCGGGCGCGCCGTTTCCGGAAACCCTGCCGTATGCGCCGGTGGCGCTGGGCGGCGCATTGATGGTGGTGTTCGCGCTCGGTCGCTGCCTCCGTTCACCGACGTCCGGGGAGGGCGGCTGAGTCATGGCGATCGCGATCCTGTTCGGTCTCTTCGCGCTGCTGCTCGCCTTCGGCGTGCCGGTGGCGTACGCGCTGGCGGTGTCCGCGCTGGCGACGCTGTTCTACATCGACCTGCCGCCGCTGGTGCTGGTGCAGCAGGTCACCGCCGGTGCGGGTTCCGCATCGCTGGTGGCGATTCCGCTGTTCATCCTCGCCGGCGAAATCATGATGCGCGGCGGCATTTCCGAGCGCCTGATCGGCCTCGCCAGCGCGCTCGTCGGACGCATGCGCGGCGGTCTCGGCCAGGTCAGCATCGTCTCGTCGCTGTTCTTCGGCGGCGTGTCGGGTTCGGCCATCGCCGACGTGTCCGCGGTCGGCGGCGCGATGATCCCGCAGATGGTGCAGCGCGGCTATGCGAAGGATTACGCGGTGAACGTCAGCATCACCGCGGCGCTGGTCGCGCTGCTGGTGCCGCCGTCGCACAATCTCATCCTGTTCTCGGCCGCGGCCGGCGGTGGCGTGTCGATCGTCGATCTGTTCGCCGCGGGCATGCTGCCGGCGCTGCTGATGACGCTGGCGATGATGGTCACCGCCTACGTGCTCGCGCGTCGCGCCGGCTATGGCACCGAGGCCTTCCCGGGCGTCGCCGTGCTGCTGCGGCGTTTCGTCGCCGCGCTGCCGGGGCTGCTGCTGGTGGCGCTGATCTTCTTCGGCATCCGCGCCGGCATCTTCACCGCGGTCGAAAGCGCCGCGGTGGCGGTGGTCTATGCACTGCTGGTGGCCGGGGTGGCCTACCGCCAGCTCAACTGGCCCTCGTTCGTCGATACGGTGACCCATGCCGCGCGCACCACCGGTGCGATCCTGTTCGTGATCGCGGCCGCCGCCGCGTTCGGCTGGCTGTTGGCCTATCTCGAAGTGCCGGCGGCCACGGTCGACGCGCTGCGCGCGATCGCGCACGACAAGCTCATGGTGTTGCTGCTGATCGTCATCGTGCTGCTGGCGCTGGGCACCTTCATGGATCTCGCGCCGATGATCCTGATCTGCACGCCGATCTTCCTGCCGGTGGCCAAGGCCTACGGCATCGATCCGCTGCAGTTCGGCGTGGTGCTGATTCTGGCCGGCGGCATCGGTCTGGTGACCCCGCCGGTGGGCTCGGTGCTGTTCGTCGGCGCCGCCATCGGCCGCATCGGCATCGGCGAGGCGCTGCGGACGATCTGGCCGTTCTGGCTCGCGGCGCTGCTGGTGCTGCTGGCGGTGACATTCGTGCCGCAGTTGTCGCTGTGGCTGCCGACCATTCTGAAATGATCGGACAACAGGATGCGCGGACGCCTCGGTCTCGCCCTGTTCTGTCTCGGTTGGCTGGCTGGTCTCGCCTGTGGCCAGGCGCGGTCGGACGACACTTCCATCACCGCGGCGCCGCCGTGGCGACGCGGCATCGAAGGTCAGCGCGTCGCCGATCTCGGTGACGGCACCTTCCTGAATCCGGTGCTGGCGGGCGATCGCCCTGATCCGTCCATCATCCGGGTCGGTCGCGACTTCTATCTGACGCTGTCGTCCTTCGACGCGTATCCCGGTCTGCCGATCTGGCATTCGCGCGATCTCGTGAACTGGCGTCCGATCGGGCACGCGGTGTCGTCGCCGGTCGGGTCGATCTGGGCGCCTGAGCTGGTGAAACACGGCGAGCGCTATTTCATCTATTTCCATGCGCGCAACGCCGCTTCGCGCGATCTGTACGTCATCTGGTCCGACGACATGCGCGGCCCGTGGAGCGCGCCCCGGGCGCTGGGGCTGCCGAAGCACATCGATCCCGGCCATGCGGTCGGCGAGGACGGTCGACGCTATCTCTTCCTCAGCGGTGGCGATCGGGTCGCGTTGTCGGACGACGGACTCCAGGTGATCGGCGACGTCCAGCACGTCTACGACGGCTGGCGCTATCCGGAGGATTGGGTCGTCGAAAGCTATTCGCTGGAAGGCCCGAAGCTGCTGCGTCGCGACGGTTGGTTCTATCTCGTCACCGCGGTGGGCGGCACGGCCGGCCCTCCGACCGGGCACATGGTGATCGCCGCGCGCTCGCGCTCGATCCATGGCCCCTGGGTGCAGGCGCCGCACAACCCGCTGGTCCGGACACGCTCGCGCGACGAACGCTGGTGGTCGCGCGGTCATGCGACCCTGATCGACGATGTCGACGGACGCTGGTGGATGCTCCATCACGGTTACGAAAACGGGTTCTGGACCCTCGGACGACAGCTGCTGCTCGACGCCGTGGTCTGGCGCGATGACGGATGGTTCGAGGCGGTCGGTGGCGATCTCGGGCGCCCCTTGCGGAAGCCGGCCGGCGATGTCGGCGCCGGGCATGGCATGGCGCTTTCGGATGCCTTCGAAGGTCCGACGCTGGGTCCGCAGTGGCAATTCCACGCGCCGGCGGAGGATGAGCGCGCGCGGGTCTCGTTCGAAAGCGGCGCGATGGTCCTGCGCGCGAAGGGCGATGCGCCCCGGAATGCATCGCCGCTCGCCGTGATCGCCGGCGATCATCGCTATCGGGTCGAGGTCGCGATGGACATCGATCCGGGCGCTGTCGGCGGGTTGCTGGTGTTCTACAGCGATCGTCTCTATGCGGGCCTGGGCAGCAACGGGGAAGCCTTCGTGCTGCATCGTTACGGCGAGGAGCGGCCTGCGGCACTGCCGCCGGGTCGGGGAGGTCGACTATGGATCAGGCTGACGAACGATCGCCACGAGATCACGCTGCACACCAGTCGCGATGGTCTTCACTGGGAGAAGTACGGGGTGCAGATGGAAGTCTCCGGCTACCACCACAACACCGCGGGCCGATTCCTCTCCCTGCGCCCGGCGCTGTACGCTTCAGGACAGGCGGCGGTCCGTTTTCTCGATTTCCGCTACGAGTCGCTGGAATGAAGATGCTTCGCTGTTTGTCCACCGCGATGCCCATCGCGATGTCCATCGGGACAATCACGGCTGGATTTGGTCCATAATCCCCCCATGAGCGATCTTCCCCCTGTGGTGAAACCCGGGCGGCCCGTCCGGCAACCGATGCCCGGCAAGGCCACGATCAACGATATCGCACGGCTCGCGGGCGTCTCCAAGAAGACCGTCTCGCGGGTGATCAACGACTCCCCGCTGGTGAAGCCTGAGACCCGCGCCAAGGTGCACGCGCTGATGCGCGAGTACGGATACGCACCGGACCCGCAGGCGCGCGGACTGGCGTTCCGCAAGTCGTTCCTGATCGGACTGGTGTTCGACAATCCGACCGCGCAGTACATCGTGAACATGCAGTACGGCGTGCTGGATGCGCTGCGCGACACCGGGTACGAACTGGTCGTGCATCCCTGCGACAGCAAGAGCGCGGGCTACATCGACGGCATCCGCCGTTTCGTGCTGCAGCAGAAGCTGCACGGTGTGATCCTGATTCCGCGCGTGTCCGAGGACCAGGAGCTCGCCGAAGCGCTGCGCGGGATCGATTGCCGCTACGTGCGGATCGCTTCGATCCCGCTCGACGAGCCCGGCCGCATGCTGGTGACCCACGACCGCACCGCCGGTGCCGAAGCGGCGAATTACCTCGAATCCCTCGGCCATCGCCGGCTGGGCCTGATCACCGGTCCGAAGCGTTACCGCTCGTCCATCGAGCGCGGGGACGGGTTCCTCGACGCGCTGGCGAAACGCGGCATCGCGTTGCCGCCGGATCGCATCTACGAAGGCGGCTACACCTTCGAATCCGGCGTGGCCGGCGCCGAGCAGTTGCTGTCACGTCCGGACCGGCCGACCGCGATTTTCGCCTGCAACGACGAAATGGCGGCGGGCGTCTACAAGGCGGCGCAGCGCATGGGCATCTCGATTCCCTCCGAGCTGTCCGTCGTCGGCTACGACGACAGTCCGTTGGCCTCGCAGTTGTGGCCGGCGCTGACCACCATCCGTCTGCCGGTGCGCGATGTCGGTCGCCAGGCGGCCGGTCTGCTGCTGGCGCAGGACGGTGCCCCCGCCGGCATCGCTGCGGCGGTCACGCCGCACCTCGTCGCCCGCGATTCCTGCCTGCCGCCGCAGGCGAACTGAGCGATTCCGCTGCTTCCCGTCCGGCCCTTGGGCGAGTCGGTCACGGTCTTTTTGGTAACCGGTGTCAAAACGCCCGAAAGCCGGTTATGATCCGCCTGACCCAAGGCATCCCAGCGGGGAAGCGATGTTCGAGAAGACCTATCACGCCTGCCACCCGGACTCGATGGCCGGTGCCAGCAACGATCAGCTGCGCGAGCGCTACCTGATCGATGGCCTGTTCGCCGCCGAGGCCGTGCGCCTGAACTACACCCATTACGAACGCATCGTCGTCGGCGGCGCCGCGCCGGTGCGTTCCACGCTTTCGTTGCCCGTGCAAACCCAGCCGGCCTCCGCGGCCGGCAAACCCTTTCTGGAACGCCGAGAACTGGGCGTGGTGAACGTCGCCGACGGCGACGGCATCGTGACCGTCGACGGCGTCGCCTACACCCTGAAGCCCAAGGACGCGCTGTACGTGCCGATGGGCAGCGTCGAGGTGACCTTCGCCTCCGCCGATCCGGCCAATCCCGCGCGCTTCTATCTGTTCTCCACGCCGGCGCATGCGCGTTACGAGACGAAGCACATCTCGATCGCGCAGGCGGTGCCGCTGGAGCGCGGCGCGCTGGAAACCTCGAACGAGCGCACGATCTACCAGTACATCGTTCCGGCCACCTGTCAATCGTGCCAGTTGCTGCTCGGGCTGACCCTGCTGAAGACCGGCAGCGTCTGGAACACGATGCCGCCTCACCTGCACGACCGCCGCAGCGAGGTCTATTTCTACTTCGGACTCGGCGACGACCAGAAGGTCATGCACTTCATGGGCGATCCCGCCGACATGCGCCATCTGGTGATCGGCAACGAAGAGGCCGTGGTGTCGCCGCCGTGGTCGATCCACATGGGATCGGGCACGCGCAACTACGGCTTCATCTGGGCCATGGGCGGCGAGAACCTCGACTACACCGACATGCAGCAGCTCGACATCTGCCAACTCAAGTGAGGCACGCATGAGCACGACACTCTTCGATCTCGGCGGCAAGGTCGCGCTGGTCACCGGCGGCAACGTCGGACTGGGGCAGGGCATCGCGGTCGCGCTGGCGGAAGCGGGCGCGGACATCGCGGTCGCCGGTATCGCGCCCGCGCCTGAAACCGCCGAGCGCGTGCGTGCGCTCGGCCGCCGCTTCATCGACATCCAGGCGAATCTGGTCACCGTCGAACCGATCCCGCGCATGATCGAGGAGACCCTCGCGGAATACGGCCGCCTCGACATCCTGGTCAACAACGCCGGTCTGATCCGCCGCGCCGACGCGGTCGATTTCAGCGAACAGGACTGGGACGACGTGATGAACGTGAACATCAAGTCCGCGTTCTTCCTGTGCCAGGCCGTGGGTCGCCATTTCATCGCCAACGGCGGCGGCAAGATCATCAACATCGCCTCGATGCTGTCGTTCCAGGGCGGCATCCGCGTGCCCTCGTACACCGCCAGCAAGTCGGGCATCGCCGGCATCACCCGCCTGCTCGCCAACGAGTGGGGCGCGAAGGGCGTGAACATCAACGCGATCGCGCCGGGCTACATGGCCACCGACAACACCGCGCAACTGCGCGCCGATGCCGATCGCAGCAAGGCGATCCTCGACCGCATCCCGGCCGGGCGCTGGGGCACGCCGTCCGATCTCGCCGGTGCGGCGGTGTTCCTCGCCAGCCGCGCCAGCGATTACGTCAACGGCGCGATCATCCCGGTCGATGGCGGCTGGTTGGCGCGATAAGCCCATGCTGCGCGGGCTGATCGCGTGCGTCGTGCTGCTGCTCTGCGCGGCGGTGCAGGCTGCGGAGCCGTCGTCGTTTCCGGCCCCGCGCCGTGTCTTCATCGCCGGTGATTCCACCGCCAGTCATTACGGCCCGGAACGCGCGCCGCGCCAGGGCTGGGGCATGCAGCTCCAGTCCTTCCTCGATCCGGCGGCGTGGGAGGTGCGCAACCACGCCCAGAGCGGTCGCAGCGCGCGCAGTTTCATCGATCAGGGCTGGCTGGACGGGATCGCGAAGGATCTGCGTCGCGGCGACGTGCTGCTGATCCAGTTCGGCCACAACGATGCGAAGGTCGAGGATCCCGCGCGCTACAACGAGCCGCGCGAGGCGTTTCCGTCCTGGCTGATGCGTTACGTGACGCTGGCGCGGGAGACGGGCGCGACCCCGGTGTTGATCACGCCGGTCGCGCGGCGCAAGTTCGATCACGGCCAGTTGCTCGACACGCATGGTCTGTACGCGCAGGCGGTCCGCGAACTCGCCGCGCGCGAGCACATCGGCCTGATCGACCTCAATGCCAGCAGCATGGACTGGTTGCGCGCGCTCGGCGACGCGCCTTCGAAACTGTTCTTCATGCACGTGCCCGAGGCGCGCACCCCCGACCAACCGCAGACCGACGACACCCATTTCCGCGAGCGCGGCGCGGCGGCGGTGGCCTGCCTGGTGGTCGCGGGCTGGAAGGCGATCGACCCCGCGCTGTCGCCCACGGTCGTGCGCGACACCGACTGCGGCGCGCGACCGACGGCATTGGCCGATCGCGCGGCGCAGCCGCACCCGTCGGCGGTGATCGCGACCGCAGGGCTGGCGCGATCGCAGCCGGCCCCGCACGGTGGCGCCGGAGAGACCACCGCGTTCCCGATGTTCGCGGATGCGCAGGGCTTGCCGTGGTTCGTGCGCAAGCGCGCGCTGCACCGCGGCGCCGGGATCGGTCTGCACCCGCATGCCCACGACGAGATCTACTACGTGCTGGAAGGCCGTGGCCTGTACCTGCTCGATGGCAAGGTGCATGCGGTGTCCGCCGGCGACGCGATGCTCACCCGCGCCGGCAGCACCCACGCGCTGTACCAGGATGGCGACGCGGATCTGGTGATCCTGATCGTCTATCCGCGTCGCGACGGCGGGCATTGATTCTCCGGGGGACGCAAGCCGGGACCGGACCCGGGCCGAACCCGCATCCACCGAATCCGCCGAATCCGTCGGGACGCGCCCACCGGCCCGACCGGCTAAAATGGCGGATGGCCTCGACCCCTTCCGCAGCATCGATCCCCCCGACGATCCTGATCCGCAACGCCCATGTGTTCGCCCCTGAAGACCTGGGGGCGCGGCAACTGCTGATCGGCGGTGGGAAACTCCTCTGGATCGGTGCCGCCGACCATCCCGCGCCTTCCATTCCCGGCCTCGAAACGATCGACCTGGGCGGCAAGCGTCTGATACCCGGCCTGATCGATGGCCATGCCCACGTCACCGGTGGGGGCGGCGAGGGCGGATTCGCGACCCGGGTGCCGCCGGTCGCGCTGTCGAAGTTCACCAGCGCCGGGGTCACGACCGTCGTCGGCGTGCTCGGCACCGACGATCTGGCCCGCAGCCCGGGCGAACTGCTGGCCTCGGTCTACGCGCTGCGCGAGCAGGGGCTGGGGGCGTTCGCCTGGTGCGGCGGCTATCACCTGCCGCCGGTCACGCTGACCGGCAGCGTCCGCGGCGACATCGTGTATCTCGATCCGGTGATCGGTGTGGGCGAACTGGCGATCAGCGATCACCGCTCCAGCCAGCCGACCTTCGACGAATGCCTGCGCATCGCCTCCGACTGCCATGTCGCCGGCCTGATGACCGGCAAGGCCGGCGTGCTGCATCTGCATCTGGGCGATGGCCCGCGCGGGCTGGACCTGGTCCGCCGCGCGCTGGCGGAAACCGAATTGCCGCCCCGGGTCTTTCATCCGACCCACGTCAACCGCCGCAGGGCGTTGTTCGAGGAGGCCCTCGATCTGGCGCGACGCGGCTGCACCATCGATGTCACCGCCTTTCCGGTCGAGGACGGCGAGGATGCGTGGTCCGCCGCCGACGCCTGGGAGCGCTATCGCGCCGCGGGCGCGCCGCCGGAACGGCTCACCATCAGTTCCGATGCCGGCGGTTGTCTGCCGACCTTCGATCACGGCGGCCGTCTGTGCCGGATGGACGTGGGCCGCTCGCAGGCGCTGCTCGACACGGTGCGCGAACTGCTCGCGCGCGGCCATGCGCTCGACGCCGTCCTGCCCGCCTTCACCCGCAACGTCGCGCATGCGCTGCGTCTGTCGGGCAAGGGCGTGATCGCCGTCGGCGCCGACGCCGATCTCGTCGCGCTGGATGCGGACGGCCGCGTGGTCGATGTCATGGCGCAGGGCGTGTGGCATCTGCGCGATGGCGATCTGCTGCGGCGCGGACTCTTCGAAGCGTCGGCCGATCATGCGCATGGCTGACCCGGTGTCTTCCGGCAACATTTCTTTCAGCAACGAATCCAGGATGTCCGATGTGTCCCAGTAAAATTCCCGACGGCGAAGAACGCGGTTGGATCATTCCGATCGGCGGTGCCGAGGAGAAAGAGAACGATCGCGCGATCCTCGCCCGGTTCGTCGAACTCTGCGGCGGCGGCGACGCCGACATCGTGGTCATCCCGACCGCGAGCAAGCTGCGCGGCACCGGCCCGCGCTACGTGGAGATCTTCGGCGATCTCGGCGTCGGGCGCGTCGACGTCATGGATTTCGACACTCGTCGCGACGCCGACGAACCCAGCCGTGTCGAGCGCATCGAACAGGCCACCGGTGTGTTCTTCACCGGCGGCAATCAGCTGCGCTTGAGCACGCTCATCGGCGGCACCGCGGTGGCCAAGGCGATCCGGGTCTGCAACGCGCGCGGCACCCATGTCGCCGGCACCAGCGCCGGCGCCGCGTTCCTCAGCGAGCACATGATCGCGTTCGGCGAGGAAGGCCCGACCCCGATCGCCGGCATGGTCCGGCTCGCGCCGGGGCTGGGTCTGACCAACCGTTTCGTGATCGACCAGCATTTCCGCCAGCGCGATCGTCTCGGTCGACTCACCGCGGCGTTGGCCTTCAATCCCTTCGCGATCGGCATCGGTCTGGACGAGGACACCGCGGCCCTGATCGGTCCGGACAACACCGTCGAAGTGCTGGGCAGCGGCGGCGTCACCGTGGTCGACGCGGCGGGTCTGGAATTCTCGTCGATGGCGCAGGTGGACGAGGGCGAGCCGGTGTGTCTGCTCGGCCTGCGCTTCCACATCCTCGTCGCCGGTGCTACGTTCAACCTGCACACGCGCCAGGCCTCGGCCGGCGCGCTGTCGCGGCCCAAGGAATAACCTTTCAGGAGACAGTCCGGATCATGCGCATCCTCGATCGTTCGGTGTACGTCGGCCCCTCGCTGTATGCGCATTTCCCGGTGATCCGGCTGGAGCTGGACCTGGGCCCGCTGGAAGACTGGCCGACCGCCAAACTCGGCGAAGCCTTCGTCGATGCCCTGGTCGAAGCGGTGCCGGGGCTCGCCGAACACGGTTGCTCCTACCGCACGCCCGGCGGCCTGATCCGGCGGATGAAGGAAGGCGAGGGGACGTGGCTGGGGCATGTGCTGGAGCACGTGGCGATCGAGCTGCAGAACATGGCCGGCGAGGACGTGACCTTCGGCAAGACGCGCAGCATCGACGGACGCCCCGGCGTGTACACGGTGGTCTACGAATACGCGCAGCGCGAGGAAGGCATCGAGGCCGGCGAACTGGCCCGGCGCCTGCTATGTTCGCTGCTGCCGGCGCCGGTGCGCGCGCTGCTCGACGGTGACACGGTGCCGGGCGACTGGGACTGGCCCGAAGCCCGCGACGCCTTCATCCGCTATGCCCAGCGCCGCGCGCTGGGGCCGTCGACCTCCTCGCTGGTGAAAGCGGCCGAATCGCGCGGCATTCCGTGGCTGCGGCTCAACGAACAGTCGCTGGTGCAACTGGGCCACGGCAAGTACCAGCAGCGCATCCAGGCGACGGTGACCGGACGCACGCCGCACATCGCGGTGGAACTGGCCAGCGACAAGGAAGAAACGAACAAGATCCTCGCATCGCTCGGTCTGCCGGTACCGCGCCAGGAACTGGTGCAGGGCGAGAGCGGTGCGGTGCGCGCCGCGCGCCGCATCGGTTATCCGGTGGTGACCAAGCCCTACAACGGCAACCACGGTCGCGGCATCTCGATCCGCCTGATCAGCGACGAGGAAGTCATCGAAGGGTTCAACAAGGCGCGCGAACATTCGCGGTCGGTCATCGTCGAGACCTATCTCGAAGGCGACGATCACCGCCTGCTGGTGGTCAACGGCGAACTGGTCGCCGCGACCCGGCGCACGCCGGGGCACGTGGTCGGCGACGGCGTGCATACCATCCGCGAACTGGTCGCGATCGTGAACCAGGATCCGCGCCGCGGCGTCGGCCACGAGAAGGTGCTGACCCGGATCGAGCTCGACGCCCAGGCCGAGATGATGATGGCCCGCGCCGGCGTCGACGCCGATACGGTGCCGGAGAAGGACCGGGTCGTGTACCTGCGCTCCACCGCGAACCTCTCCACCGGCGGCACCGCGACCGATGTCACCGACATCATCCATCCCGACAACCGCGACATGGCGGTGCGCGCGATCCGCGCGATCGGTCTGGACGTGGGCGGCGTGGATTTCCTCAGCACCAACATCGCCGAGAGCTACAAGAACATCGGCGGCGGCATCTGCGAGGTCAATGCGGCGCCCGGCTTCCGCATGCACGTCGCACCGTCGGAAGGCACGCCGCGCGATGTCGCCGGCCCGGTGATCGACATGCTGTTTCCGCCGGGCACGCCGTCGCGGGTGCCGATCGCCGCGATCACCGGCACCAACGGCAAGACCACGACCTCGCGGATGCTCGCGCACATCGCCAAGATGGCCGGTTACACGCCGGGCCTGACCACCACCGACGGCGTCTACATCGACGGTCAGCGCACGGTCGAGGGCGACATGACCGGTCCGGTGTCGGCGCGGATGGTGCTGGCCGACCCGCAGATCGACTTCGCCGTGCTCGAAACCGCGCGCGGCGGACTGCTGCGCGCGGGCATGGGCGTGTCCGAGGTCGACGTGGGCGCGGTGCTCAACGTGCAGAGCGATCACCTCGGCATGAAGGGCATCGACACGCTCGAACAACTGAGCGAAGTGAAGCGGATCGTGGTCGAGGTCGCGCGCGACTGTGCGGTGCTCAACGCCGACGATCCCAACGTGCTGAAGATGGGCGGTTACACCGATGCGAAGGTGATCTGCTACGTCACCATGAATCCGTCGCACGGCCTCGTGCGCGAGCACATCCGCGCCGGCGGCCGCGCCTGCGCGCTGGAGGCCGGCGTCAATGGCCAGATGATCACGCTGTACGACAAGGGCAGCCACATTCCGCTGCTGTGGACGCATCTGATCCCCGCGACCCTGGAAGGCAAGGCGCTGCACAACGTGCAGAACGCGATGTTCGCCGCGGCCATGGCCTATTCGATGGGCTTCAAGCTGGATGCGATCCGCACCGGCCTGCGGACCTTCGACAGCACGTTCTTCCAGGCGCCGGGACGGATGAACGTGTTCAACGAGCACCCGTTCAAGGTGCTGTTCGACTACGGCCACAACGCGCATGCGGTCGCGGCGATGGCCGATCTCGCGCAGCGGCTGGATGTCGCCGGTCGGCGGCTGGTGGTGGTGGCCGGACCGGGAGATCGTCGCGACGAGGACCTGCGCGAGATCGCGGCCGCCGTGGCCGGCCGCTTCGATCACTATGTCTGCCGTCGCGACGACGGTCTGCGCGGTCGCGCCCCCGACGAGGTGCCGAAGCTGATCGCGGCGGTGCTGCGCGAACACGGTGTGCGCGAAGACCAGATCACGATCATTCCCGACGAACAGGAAGCGATCGACGCCGGCCTGCGCATGGCGCGACCGGGCGACCTGCTGCTGGTGTTCGCCGATGCGCTCATCCGCTCCTGGAAGCAGGTCATCAAGTTCAAGCCCGAGGGCGCGGTCGAGAAACCTGCACCGCGCGCGCCGGAGACGGTGGAAGCGGAGGTCGCGGCCGAACCGGCGTTCTCTCCCGAGCACTGGGAGGGCGTCAGTCGCGACGAGCGCGGCATCTTCATTTCGCGGGAGAGCGACGACTGAGCGCCGTGATCGAACCGTCGCGCGAACCGTCGGCCGAGCCGCCGTTCGACGACTCCCGGCGTCTCACCGGTGCGAACGTCTATTTCGCCGGCTGCGGCGCCGCGCTCGAAACCCTCGGTCCGCAGGCGCGCGATCCGGTCGCGCTGGCGGCATGGTGGATGCGCGCCAATGCCGCGCGCGAAGCGCTGGGCTGGGCGGCGACCGAACCGGTGGTGCGCGTGCATGCCAGCGGTACGTCGCTGGCGTTCGTCGCGCCGCCTGATCAGCTCTACACCGCGACCGAGGTCAACGAGTGGGCCTGGTGCGCGAGCGTCGGCTTCCACGACTTCCACGCCCCGGGTCATCCGTCCACCCACGACACGCTGTCGGCGCTGCATACGCTGCAACGCTTCGCGGCCGAGGAGGCGCGTCCGGATGCGGTCGCATTGCTCGACGCCGCCCGCGCGCATGCCGTGCCCGCGCTGTTCGACGACGAGGCGCTGAGTCTCGGCCTCGGCGTGCATGGCCGGACCTGGACTCTCGACGCGCTGCCCGCCATCGCCGACGTGCCGTGGTCGATGCTTGGCGCGATCCCGGCGGCGCTGGTCACCGGTTCCAACGGCAAGACCACGACCGTGCGCCTGATCGCGGCGATGCTGCGCGCGCAGGGGCTGCGCACCGCGCATTCGTGCACCGACGGTCTGTTCGTCGGTGGTGGCGCCGGTGGTGGTGTCGGCGGCGCGATCGAACGCCTCGACAGCGGCGACTATTCCGGTCCGACCGGCGCGCGCCAGCTGCTGCGTCGCGACGATGTCGAAGCCGCGGTGCTCGAAACCGCGCGCGGCGGTCTGCTCCGGCGCGGACTGGCGTTGGCGAAGGCGGATGTGGCGGTCGTCACCAACATCAGCGCCGATCATTTCGGCGAGTACGGCGTGCATTCGGTCGAGGATCTGGCCACGGTCAAGCTGACCGTCGCGCGAGCGGTCGCCGAGGACGATGCGCAGGGCGGTTGGCTGGTGCTCAATGCCGAGGACCCGCTGCTGCGCGCGCAGGGGCCTCAGGTCGCGCCGCGCATCGCGTGGTTCGCGGTCGACGATCGCGCTTTGCCCGCCGATGCGATGGATCTGCCGCGCTGCGCGACGCGCGCTGGTCGTCTGTTGCTGGACGACGGCATCGAAACGCTCGACCTCGGCGCCGTCGCCGACATGCCGCTCACGCTCGGCGGCCGCGCTCGCCACAACGTCGCCAACATCGCGGCGGCGTCGCTCGCGGCGATGCTGATGGGCGTGTCCGTGGCGACGATCCGCACGGTGCTAGCCGGATTCGGTCGCAGCCATGCCGACAATCCCGGTCGGCTCCAGCACTGGGCGTTCGCTGGTCTCGACATCTTCCTCGACTATGCCCACAACCCTGAAGGCATGGCCGCGCTGCTCGACATCGCGCAGGCGCGTCGTGGTACCGGCCGATTGGCGTTGCTGCTCGGCCAGGCCGGCAACCGCGACGACGATCAGGTCCGCGAACTGGCGGCCGTGGTCGCGCGCTACACGCCGGATCTGGTGGTGGTGAAGGACATCGACGGTTATCTGCGCGGTCGCACGGCGGGCGAAGTCGCGCAGGTCATCCGCACGGCGCTGCTGGGCGCCGGCATGCCGGAGGCGGCGTTGCCGGTGCGGCTGCGTGAAGCGGACGCCGCGCGCGAGGCGCTGAGCTGGGCGCGCGCCGGCGACGTGCTGGTGCTGCCGGTGCACAGTCTGGATGCGAAGACCGAGGTCGCGGACCTGCTCGACACGCTGCAGACGAGCGGTTGGCAGCCCGGGGAGCCGCTGCCGCCCACGGGCGCGGCGGTCGACCTCAGATCCAGCGCTGCAGCGGACGGTACAGCCAGCGTTTGAAACGCAGCGATGCAGGCAGTTCACGGTGCCAGCGCGCCGTGAGCAACGCGTTGTCGGGACTCGATCGGAGCGCGTCGAACAGCGCGCGGAACGTCGCGCAGAGCCGGGCATCATCGGAAAACACCATCGCCTCGATCAGCCGGTCGTGCGCGGCGTGTTCGAAGTTGTAGCTGCCGACCGCGACCTCGCGATCGTCGACCAGAATGATCTTGGAATGCTCTCCGGCGAGGTTCTCGTAGATGCGCGCCCCCGCCGCCAGCATCGTGGCGTACTGCGCCGACGCCGAGATCCATGGCAGCAGCGAGGCTTCCAGCGAGTCCCGATGTGAATGGAAGATTTCGACGGCGACGCCGCGCCGGCAGGCGCGCGTCAGCGCCTCGCGCAGCATCGGCGCCGGCTTGCAGTAGAACGCGGTGATGCGCAGCGTGCGCTGCGCGCGGTCGATCAGGGCCACGAGTTCCGCGGTGAGCCGGTTGTCCACGCCACCGAAGGGAAACAGCCGCCCACAGCGGGTCTCGGGGTCTTCGCGCAGGTAGTGCAGCGGAATCCCGACGTCGCGCGACGGTGGCGACAGCGATGCCGCGAGGCTGTCGGCGTCCGTGGTGGACAGACCGGCGAATGCGCAGGCCTCCCGCAGCAGGGCGGCGACCAGATCGCCCTCGATCGCCAGCGAGACCTCGTTCCAGCGGCAGAACGAGTGGTGCGCGATGTTGCTGCTGCCGAAGATCGCGGTGCCGGTTTCCGACACCTGGATCTTCACGTGCAGACCGCCGCCGATCAGGCGCTGCCGGCGCGAGCGCGGCACGTATTCCACGATCTGCGCGCCGGCCGCGCGCAGGGCCTGCAGGCGCGCATGCAGGCTTCGATGTTCGGAGGGCCGGCCGAGATTCCGGGCCAGACGCTGACCGAAGCGGTCGAGCACCAGGATCACGCGTACGCCCCTGCGTCGCGCGGCGAGCAGGGCGTCCAGCAGCGTCGCGCTGCGCGGGTCGCTGCCGCAGTAATAGGTGGTGAGGATGACGAAACACTGCGCGCGTTCGATCATGCGCATGCGCGCCGACCACTCTGCATCGCGATCGGCGAGGACGTCGATCGCGGTCGCGGTGGAGGTCGCACTGTGATTCATCGCCGGTCCGTGGCGGGGTGCGGTCAGTGCTGTCCGGAAGGCAGCGGAGGGCGGTCGCAGGCACCGCCGTCATCGCCGGACGGCTTGCCGCGGACGCGATCCCGATCGGTGAAGTCGCGCCGGACACCGCGCGCCGGCATCGATGCGTCCGACCACGGAAAGCGCTGACGCATGCGCCCGGTGCATGCGCCGAGGCGATGGTCTTCGTCGCGGATGTCGGTCGGCGGATTCATCGCGATCGAATATACCCCTGCGACGCCCCGTGCAGCTCGCCGCGCGTCGGCTACGGCGCCTTGGCGTCCCAGGCGCGGATCGCGGCCTCCACCGCATCCACGCCGCGGCTCACGGCGGCCGCATCGACCTGCGCGACCGTGTCCTCGGGCGTGTGGATCACGGTCATCACCCGCGGCGGCGATGCCGGCCGCTTGCCGCCGAAGACATCGAGGATGCCGGAGATTTCGTCTGCGCCGACCAGAGAATAGGACACCGCGGGCCAGCCGGCCTTGAGAAAGGCGCGATGATCGGACGGCGGGTACTGTTCGCCGGCGGTGAGACCGAGTCCCTGCGCCCGCGCCGCGTCGCGGCTGGCCGCGACCAGCGCATGCGCGGGGTCGGGCGTCATCATCCACAACTGGTCGCCCCAGCCGAAGACATCGAAATTCACGTACAGCGCCGGACGTTCGCTCCCTTGGGCGACATACGCGCCGGCGCCGAGCAGGCCGCGTTCCTCCAGATCCCAGAACGCGACCTGCACACGATGGTGCGCCAGCGGTCGGTGGCGGAAGCGCTCGGCGAGCGCCAGCACCACCGCGCTGCCAGACGCATTGTCGGTGGCGCCACGACCGGCATCGACGCGATCGGAATGCGCGCCGATCAGCAGCAACGGCGCGCCGGCCGGACCGCCGAGATCCACCAGCAGGTTCTCGCCCTCCAGCCCCTTGGCGGAGAAGGCCCGGGTCTCCACGCGCAGTCCGAGGCGTTCCAGCCGGGATTGCAGGTGCGCGCGACGCGCGGCGTTGTCGCTTGCGTCGGCCATCGCCACGACATCGTCATACCAGACGTCGCGTGGCGCTGCGGTCGATGCGGAGGGCGGTGCGGACGCGCAGGCGACGACCAGCAGCGGCAGGAGCAGGGCGGCGCCGAACAGGGCGGGAGGACGTGACCAGCGGAACTTCATCGGGGAACTCCAGTGGATGGCGGTGCGACGGGTCTGCATGCGATCGGAACACGCAGCGGGTATGCGTCCCGGGCCGCCCGTCCGTCCCTTGTCCGGAGAGGCGCTCGACGAATCGATCGCTTGCGCGCCTGCTTCGTCGTCGTGTGTTTCCCCGGCTGCAGCGGCCGGTCGTTTTTCAACCGCCTGTCGTGATCGTGACAGAACGGGGCGCGGGCATGAGGTGTCGGAAGTCACCCGGGGATGGCGGGTCGGATTTTTCCTACACGGCGCTCCGGCGAATCCCGGTTGTACGGCCAGGATGCCTCGCCTAGGCTGTGTGCAGGACGATTCCACAGGGAAAGAGAATGACCATCCGCGTATTTCTGCTCGACGATCACGCGCTGGTGCGCACCGGGATGCGCATGATGCTCTCGGCCGAAACCGACATCGACGTGGTCGGGGAGGCCGACTCCGGAGAAACCGCGTTGCCGATGATCCGCAGGCTCAAGCCCGATGTGGTGCTGTGCGATCTGCATCTGCCTGGCATCAGCGGTCTGGAAGTGACCGAGCGCATCGTCCGCGGCGAATACGGCTGCCGGGTCGTGGTGGTGTCGGTGCTGGAGGACGGGCCGATCCCGAAACGGCTGCTCGAAGCCGGCGCGTCCGGTTACGTCGGCAAGGGTGGCGACGCCGCGGAATTGCTGCGCGCGGTGCGCGATGTGGCGCGCGGCAAACGCTATCTGGCCAACGGCATCGCCCAGCATCTCGCGCTCGCCGGCATCGGTGGCGATGCCTCGCCCTTCGATGCGCTGTCGCCACGCGAACTGGAAGTCGCGATGCTGCTGGTGCAGGGCCTGCGTCAGGAGGAGATCGCGAAACGGTTGAGCCTCAGCGCCAAGACCGTGAACACGCACAAGTCGCGGTTGTTCGAGAAGCTCGACATCCAGGACAGCATCGCGCTGGCGCGATTGTCCTCGCAATATGGACTGAGCGACCCCGCGCGTGCGGTCTGAGCACTGGAACGCGGGGCGAAGGGAACTGAGATTCCGGCGCCGGGCATCGGCCCGACGCCGGAAGGCATCATGAAGCGCCTTGGATCACACGTCGTGAATCACCAGTGGTGAATCACGTGCGGTGAATCAGGCGTTCTTCGGGGCGTCTTCGGACGTGTCCTGACCGGCCTGCGGCGCCGCATCGGGCAGGGTATCGAACAACTGCAGACCGATACCGTACTGCGGTGCGGCGATCTCCCGCGCCAGTTCCGGCGCCACGTCCGGCGTGGCCTCGACCACGGCGGGTTGGGCGTCCGTCGTCACGACCTCGACGGGGGTGGCTTCGACAGCTTCGACTGCCACGGGCACGACCTCGGCCGGCACGACCTCGACCGCCGCCGCGACGACCGTCTCCGCGACGGCCGGCGTCTCGACGGCAGGTTCCGCCGTCGCCGGTTCGGTGGTCGTCGTTTCGGTGATCGCGACGGCCGCCGGTGCGGTGTCGGTCACGGCCCCGCCGTCGGTGATCGCTTCGATGGCGGAATCGGCCACGACCGTTTCCACGACCGGCGATGCCGCGACGACTTCCGACGGCACGACCGGGTCGGTGTAGAAGTAGGGTTCGTCGTCCTGCGGGGACGCATCGGCCTGTGTCGTGATCGGCGCCGCGGCGGCCGGAGCGGCCTCGACGGCAACGGCTGCGGCGGCAGGGGCTTCAGTCGCAGGGGCTTCGGTGGCGACGGATTCGATCACGGGGCGCTCGATCGGAGCGCTCCGGACCGCGGCGGGCGCGGCGCGGGGTGTTTCGGTCGCGGCCGGCGTCTGCGCGATCGCGGGCAGATCGTCGAAATCGAACTCCGGCTGGCTGCGATCAAGCATCGCCTGCGGCTCGTCGCCGGGCAGGACGTCATCGGCGGCGATCGTTTCGCCCGCGACCACGGCGTCGCCGTTGCCGCGACGGCGGCGGCGGCCACCGCGGCGACCGCGACGACGACGGCTGCCGGCGTCCGCGGATCCGTCATCGCCGGCATCGGCGATGGCGTCGGTCCCTTCCGCGGCGTCGTCGCCATCGACGACGATCGAGGGCTTGGGTTCGTGCTTCGCAGGGTCGAACGCGGTCGCGGCGGGCGCGGCCGCAACAGGCGCGGTCGTGGTGTGCGCGGTCGTTTCCGCAGCAGGCCGGGTCGCCGGCGTTTCGCCGGAGGCGGGCGCGGCGGCCGATTGCGGTTTCATGCCTTCGGCGGCCGCCGGCGCACGCTCTTCGCGACGCGGTTGCTGACGCTGCGCATTGTCCGCATTCGCGGGTTTCTGCGGTTGCGCGGCCTGCGGCTGGCCCTGCTTCTGCGATGGCCCCTGCTGCTTCTGCTGCTGGGGTTGCCCCTGTTTCTGCGACGTTCCCTGCGGCTGTCCCTGCTGCGGCTTCTGCGGCTGCCCCTGCGCCTGCGGGTTGCGGCGTTGCTCATCGCGACGCTGGTCCTCGCGGCGCGGCTGGCCTTTCTGACCGCGTTCGTCGCGGCGCTGATCGCGACGCGGCTGGCCATTGCGGTCGTGACCGTTGCGCTCTGCACCATTCCGATCGGAGCCGTTGCGGTCGCCGCCGTGGCGATCGCCGCGGCCCGACTGCGGGCCCTGCTGCGGACGCGCGGGCGCCGGCGAGGCTTCGCCGCTGCCGAACAGCCCCTTCAGCCAACCCATCAGCCCGCCGCTGCGCGCGGCCGGTGCCGGCTGCGCGAAGGCGGGCGTCGGCGCAGGCGCTTGCTGCGGCAAGGGCTGCGGCTGCGGTGCCTGCTGCACCGGCGGACGCGGTGCTTCCTCGCGGTCCTCGCGCATCGGCGCGGGTCGCGAGGGCTTGACGTTGGTCACCGCCGGTGCGGTCGGCACATTGAGATTGGCCTTGGTCAACGCGATCGTCGCCAGCTTGCGCGGCGTGCCGCGCTGATAGCTCGGCTTCGCGGTGTCCTCGCCCAGCTCGTTCTCGCGGATGCGGGTGACTTCGTAATGCGGCGTGTGCAGCGCTTCGTCGGCGACGATCACGATCGGCGCGTCGTGGCGCTTCTCGATCTCGCTCAGCGCGCGCCGCTTCTCGTTGAGCAGATAGTTGGCGATCTCGACCGGCGCCTGCACCAGCACCTGTCCGGTGTTGTCCTTCATCGCATGCTCTTCGGCGAGGCGGATGATCGACAGCGACAGGGATTCGATGCTGCGCATGCGGCCGTGGCCGTCGCAGCGCGGGCACACCAGCTGGCTGGATTCGCCGAGGCTGGGGCGCAGCCGCTGGCGCGACATTTCCATCAGGCCGAACTTGGAGATGCGGCCGAGCTGGACGCGGGCGCGGTCGTGTTTCAGCGCCTGCGAGAGGCGGTTCTCGACTTCGCGCTGGTGCTTGTTCGAGGTCATGTCGATGAAGTCGATCACGACCAGGCCGCCGAGATCGCGCAGGCGCATCTGGCGCGCGACTTCCTCGGCCGCTTCGAGGTTGGTGTTGAACGCGGTTTCCTCGATGTCGCCGCCCTTGGTGGCGCGCGAGGAGTTCACGTCGACCGCGGTCAGCGCTTCGGTCTGGTCGATCACCAGCGAGCCGCCGGACGGCAGGCGCACCGAGCGCTCGTAGGCGTTCTCGATCTGCGATTCGATCTGGAAGCGGTTGAACAGCGGGGTGTCGTCGGTGTAGTGCTTGAGCTTGCGCAGGTTCTGCGGCATCACCTGCTCGACGAATTCCTTCGCCTCTTCGTACATCTCGGGCGTGTCGACGAGGATCTCGCCGATATCGGCGCGCATGTAGTCGCGCAGGGCGCGGATGATCAACCGCGATTCCTGGTAGATCAGGAACGGCGAGGCCTTCTTCAGCGCGGCTTCGGCGATGGCCTTCCAGACGCTGAGCAGGTAATCGAGATCCCACTGCAGTTCTTCCGCGTCGCGGCCGACGCCGGCGGTGCGGATGATCACGCCCATGTCGTCGGGGATCGCCAGCACGTCCATGGCCGCCTTCAACGCGGCGCGGTCGTCGCCCTCGATCCGGCGCGAGACGCCGCCGGCGGTGGGCGAGTTCGGCATCAGCACCATGTAGCGGCCGGCCAGCGAGATGAACGTGGTCAGGGCGGCGCCCTTGTTGCCGCGTTCTTCCTTGTCGACCTGCACCACCACTTCCTGGCCTTCGCGCAGGAGTTCCTTGATGCCGGCCTTGTTGTGGTCGACCCCGGCCTGGAAGTAGTCGCGGGAGATTTCCTTCAGCGGCAGGAAGCCGTGGCGCTCCGCGCCGTATTCGACGAACGCCGCTTCCAGCGACGGTTCGAGCCGGGTGATGCGGCCCTTGTAGATGTTGGATTTCTTCTGTTCCTTCGACGGCCGTTCGATGTCGATGTCGTAAAGGTTCTGGCCGTCGACGATCGCGACGCGCAGCTCTTCGGCCTGCGTCGCGTTGATGAGCATGCGTTTCATGGTCCTGCGTTCCTCAGCGCTTGCCCCGCAGCGATGCGGGCGCGCGGAACGCCGTGGGCGTTTTCGCCTCTGGAGACTGCCGGCGGACCGGTCGCGCGCCCACATGCCGTCGGGGACGGCGGTCGCGCGGCCGGAGGGCCGCTGCATGTGTTCCAGCGCTGCAACACCACGGCGAGCCGCGGGAGCGCTTGTTGTTCTTGTGTGTTGCCGGGCCGGCCGCCGGCTTCGTTGCGTCTGGGACGCGACGTCGCGGCGGCTCGGGACGTGTTCAGAGCACGGACGCCAGGCGCCCGGCGATAACCGGCCTTGCCGACAAGCCGCTAACATGGCCGCCCCGGGGGCGGTGGTCGCGCACTGCATCGGAGATCGCCCGGGAGGTGGGCTTTCGGCCCGCACCGTTGCAAACGAAGCCAACGGCAGCAACTCCCTGCGAAATCAAAACCTTATATCGCCCAACGAGTGTAGCAGATCACGACCCTGATGGCCTCATCCCATTTCCCCGGGGACGATTCCCCCTCCCGATCCGCGGGCCAGGTCCGCCTGGTGCGCGTCCCTGACGACCGCGCCGGCCAGCGGCTGGACAATTTCCTGCTCGGCCAGCTCAAGGGCGCGCCCAAGTCCCTGATTTACAAGATCGTCCGCAGCGGCCAGGTGCGCGTGAACGGCGGTCGCGCCAAGGCCGAGACCCGGCTGGAGGGCGGGGACGAAGTGCGGATCCCGCCGGTGCGTCTCGCCGAGCCCGGTGAGCGGGTCCCGCCGCCGAAGGGGCTTCTGGCGGCGCTGGAGGCCGCCATCGTTTTCGAGGACGCTCGGCTGCTGGCCATCAACAAGCCTTCCGGGCTGGCCAGTCACGGCGGCAGCGGGATCAGCCACGGGGCGATCGAGAGCCTGCGCGCGCTGCGTCCACGCGAATCGCTCGAACTGGTGCACCGGCTCGACCGCGATACCTCCGGGTTGCTGATCATCGCCAAGAAGCGCTCGGCGCTGACCGAACTGCAGGCGCTGATGCGCGAGGAGGGCGGCATCGCCAAACGTTATCTGGCCCTGCTGGTCGGGCGGATGCCGGACGGCGTGATGACGGTCGACGCGCCGCTGCACATCGGATTGCGCCAGGGCGGCGAACGCCATGTGCAGGTCCACCCGCAGGGCAAGGCGTCGCTCAGTCATTTCCGGGTGCTGGAACGTCGCGGCGGCCATTCCTACTGCGAAGTGCGGATCGAGACCGGGCGCACCCACCAGATCCGGGTGCATGCGCAGCACATCGCGCATCCGGTCGCCGGTGACGACAAATACGGAGATCCGGAGGTCAACAAGCGCCTGCGCGAACAGATCGGCCTGAAGCGGCTGTTCCTGCATGCCGCCTCGCTGGAATTCGCCCTCGACGGTGGCCGTGCGCCGTATCTGCTGGATGCGCCGTTGGCGCCGGAACTGGTCGAGGTGCTGGACCGGTTGGGGTAGCGGGCCGCTTTCCGAGGGCGAGTCCGTATTCATTCGCATGGGCCCGGGAGCGCCGGGAGACGGCCGGATGCCGGAAGGCGGGAGTGGTGAAGCGGATCGGTTTCGTCGGGCTGTCCACGCCATCGTTCTACGATTACGCCCATCGCGTCACCACGGCGCCATCGGATCGGTCGAGCTCGCCGAATCCGGTGATCGAAGGCGCGTTCGGGGCCATGCTGTTGTACGACGAGTTGTGGTTCGTCTGCCGCAGTCTGTGCCCCGAGAACATGCGCGGGCTGCCCTACGTCAGGTTCCTGGACGAGGAGGGCCGGTTGCCGCCGGTCGCCCCCGATGCCTTGCCGGATCCGGAAACGATGTTCGACGCGGCGTCGATCGAAAGTTTCCGCAAAGCAAGCCACGACTATGATTTCGTCCGCCGCCGTGCGGGCATCCATTGGGACGCCGCCGCCGACAACCATACGCATGGCCTGCAGGTGGGGGATCATCGTTTGACCGGGAATTCATGGTCGATCAAGAACGTCATGTACGACGTCCTGATGACCGAGCGGCTTCCCGAGAACGTCGAACTGATCACCAGCAGTTTCAGCGCGGCGCTGTTCAAGACAGAGGCCAGCGTGAATGCCGGCCTGCTGCTCACCGAGCGCCTGGTGCTCGACGATGTGCCGCAGCACATGTCGCCGAAGGGCCCCTACCATCCATGCCTGGAAGAGGTTCGCGGCAGTGCGTTCCTGTCGAATTTCCGTCAGTGGATGGCGACGGCAAGGCCCGGCGGGTTGGCTGCCGAGGTCGAGGAAATGAAACGCGAGGTCGAAGCGAAGCTGGAGGAGGCGCAGCGCGAGGTGTTCATGCGTCATCTCGATCCCAAGGGCAGCTTCCGGTCTTTCGCCGACACCATCGTGGGCGTCGGCATGGATGCGATCGTTCCCGGCGCGTCGACGATCAGGGATCTGATCGGCCAGCGGAATGCGGAGAAGGAGAAACAGGGCATGCGCTGGCAGGGTTTCCTGCTCGATGCCCGGCAGCGTCTCCGGCAGGAGATGCGTCGGCGTTGACGGTTTCGGGGCTTTTTCCGCCGCCTCATGTCCCTGCACCATATCCCTTGAGTGATGCGGTGGCAGGCCAGGATGCCCGAGTGACGGGTCGTCCCGCGCTCACAGTTTCGGGATCGCCTCGCGCGCGGCCTGCTCCAGGCGCGCGTCCATGCCGCTGTCGGCGCGCATGCCGGTCACGTTGAGGTACAGCAGACGGCGGCCCTTGCGCACCAGGATCTGGCGGGCGGCGATCGCATCGACATGGCCGGTCGTGTGCCAGGCGCGGTCGCCCAGCCCAGCCAACGTGCCATCGCGGCTGCGGTCCTCGGCGCCGAGGCCGGCATTGACCGCACCGGTGACGCCGACGGCGGCCTTGACCATCGCGTCGAACATCGTCTGCGCGTCCTCGTCGGAGGCTTCTTCGCTGATCTGCACCATCAGCATCGCGATCTGCCCGGGGTGCCCCTGACTGGCCCAGAGGCAGTTCCCGGGCTCGTCGCCCATCAGCCCCGCGGGTTGGCCGAGCACGGCCTGCGCCTGCGCCGCATCGAGCAGCGCGCAGGCTTTCGGCAGCGGACCGGACGGTGCCGCGGTTTCGGTCTTGGTGGCGACAGAAACTGCGGCGCTCGAAGTGCCTGGCGTATCACCGCCGCAGCCGGAGAGGGCGAAGGCGAGCGCGAACAGGACGAGGGGCGTGCGATATCCGGGCATCTCGGCGATTCCAGTGTTGAGGATGATCGCCCGAACGCGGGTTCGCGGTGGAAACCGGACATCGATCGAGCGCTTCTCGCGTGGCGAGGCGGGTCGCCGATCCTCAGCGCTTGCCGTCGAAGTCGCGGCGCAGCGTGGTCGCGGCGCCGGGTGCGTCGTAATCCGCGCTGGCGGTGGCCGCGGCATGTTCGAGCGTCCGCGCTTCGGCGATCCGTCCGTCCGCGGCCAGCGCGTCGGCGCGGATCCGCTGCAGGTAGGGCCGCATGCGCACATCGTGGAAACCGGCCATGGCCCGCCACACCGCCAGCGCCTGTTCGCTGCGCTGCAACGCGGCCGCGGTCTGCCCGCGCGCGAGCGCGACCCGCGCGAGACCGCCGTGCGCCAGCGCGATATGCGCGAGTGCACGGCCTTGCGCATGCGCCACGATGATGTCGAACTGGGTCTGCGCTTCGTCGGTGCGTCCCTGCGCCAGCAGCCAGCGGCCCCAGCTTTCGCGGATCGCCATGACCGGCTGTTCGTCGTCGCTCTGCTCGCGCAGATATTCGTCGAGCGATGCCTTCAGCACGCGGCCGGCATCGGCATCGCGTCCGGCGCGCGCGTAGGCTTCGCCGAGATAACGACGGGTCAGGCGCAGCTTGAAGGGATGCGTCGCCTGCCGTGCGTAGACGGCCTCCGCGGCTTCGAGCTGCGGAATGCCGAGTTGCGGACGGCCTTCGCTCGCGAGTCGTTCGCCGTAGATTTCGCGCACGTTCGCCGCGTCCTGCGCGTGCCGGCCGTCCTTCGGCAGCAGCGGCAACAGGCGATCGAACTCGCGATGCGCGGCCTCGCGCCGGCCGGCCAGATGCAGGGTGCGCGCGGCGTTGGCGCGCGGCACCCAGGCGGTGGGGAATGCCGCGCCGGTGGTGCGATCGGCGATGTCGGCGGCGTGACGGAAGGCGTCGCCGGCTTCGGCGAACCGCCCGGTCTGCTGGTACACCAGTCCCAGATTGCCGTAGAGCGTCTGCAGTTCGGCATCGTTGCGGTCGGGGATCGATTCCGCCAGCGCCAGCGACTTGCGGTAGGTGGCGATCGCCGCCGCGTGATCGCCGCGGCTCGCCGTCAGGAAGCTCGCGTATTCCTGCAGCGCGGTGACGTGTCCGCGGCTTCGCGGCGCACCGCGTTCGAACAGGGCGATGGACTGCCTGAAGGCCGCCTCGGCCTTGGTCTGGGCGCCGTCTTCGGCCTGCCAGCGCCGTGCGCGCGCCATCCACCAGTGTCCGCGCAGTTCTGGATCGCGATCGCCGGCGGCGCGCAGCGCCCGGTCGGCGTCCGCCAGCGCCCGGTCGCAGGCTTCCCATTCCGAGGCATCGCAGGCGCGCACGGCGGCTTCGACCGCGCCATTGAGAATGTTGGGGTGCAGCGGGCCATAGCGTTCGCGCACCTTCAGCAACTGCAGCGCCTGCAGCGCTTCATAGCGCTCGTCCTCGCCCAGTTCGCGGTAGAGATCGGCGAGCGTGCGCAGCAGTTCGATCTGCATGTCGGGGTCGTCGGCGAAGCGCGTTTCGATCCTGCTCGCGCTGGCATCGAGCAACGCCTTGGCGGTGATGCCGCCGCGCGGTTGATCGGACGCGATGCGCGGGTCGCTGGCCGAGAAGACTTCGATCAGGAAGTCCTTGATGGCGGTGGCGCGGCGCGCTTCTTCCGCGGCACGCCGCGACTGCCAGAGAATGCCGCCGACGCCCGCGCCCAGCGCGAGCGCCAACACCGTCGCCGCGGCCACGCCACGACGGTGGCGACGCACGAATTTCAGGATCCGCTGGACACGCCCGATCCGCCGCGCACGGATCGGACGCGACTCCAGATGACGCAGCAGATCCTCGGAGAACGCTTCCACGGAGGGATAACGAAGCGCGGGATCCGGGTCCATGGCGTGGGCCAGGATCGCGTCGAGATCGCCTTCCAGCGCACGCCGGCGGCGGCCGTCGACCCGGGTCGATGCGAGCGGCGCTTCGCCGCGCGATTCGAGCATCCGCCCCAGTCGCGAGCGGGTCGGAAACGGGCGCTGCCCGGTCGACAGTTCGTACAGCATCACGCCGAGGGCATAGACGTCGGTCGCGACCGTGACCACGCCGCCTTCGAGCTGCTCGGGAGCGGCATAGTCGGGCGTCGCCGCGCGGCCGCCGAGCTGGGTCAGGCTGCTGTCTCCGACGTCCTCGCCCAGCAGTTTGGCGATGCCGAAATCGAGCAGCTTGGCTTCGCCTGCCGCGGTCACCAGCACGTTCGCCGGCTTCAGATCGCGATGCACGATCAGTCGTGCGTGCGCCGATTGCACCGCGCCGGCGACCTGGCGCACCAGCGCCACGCGCGCGTGGACGTCGAGGTCGTGCTGGCTGCAGTAGACATCGATCGGGGTGCCGACGACGTACTCCAGCGCCAGCCACGGTTGGCCGTCGGTATCGATGCCGGCATCGTAGAAGCGCGCGATCCGTGGATCGGCCAGCGAGGCGAGGATGTCGTGCTCGCGACGGAAGCGTTCGCGCAACGCGCCCCCCAGCAGATGCGCATGCGGCAGCTTCAGCGCGACTTCGCGGACATAAGCGCCGTCGGCGCGTGCGGCCAGCCAGACTTCGCCCATGCCTCCACGACCGAGCGGGCGCATCAGTCGCCACGGTCCCACCCGTCGTCCTTCGGCGAACGCGGAGGTGTCCGGATCGATGCCGCTGCCCGCGGGGCGATCCAGCCAATCGCCGGTACAACGCCGGTCGCCTTCGGACAACAACGCGCGCAGGGTCGGCGCGAAACGCGCGTCGTCTTCGCTCAGCGCATCCAGCCAGACGGCACGCTGCTGCGGCGGCAGATCCAGGCAGACATCGAGCAGCGCGGAAAAGCGCGGCCAATCGGCAGGCGGGCAGGGCAGTGGCTTCATGCGCATCGATGCGGATGGACGCCCGCCCGAACGGTATCCGATGCGGGAACCGGACATCGAGTCGGACATCGGGCCCGCTGGCGGCGGCGCCGAGGCATCGGCTCAGCCCAGCATCGCTGCCAGCAGCAGCCGGGCTTTTTCCCAGTCGCGCCGGATCGTGCGTTCGGTCAGGCCCAGTGCTTCGCCGATCTCGACTTCGGTCATGCCGCCGAAATGGCGCATCTCCACCACCCGGGCCAGACGGGGTTCAAGCTGCGCCAGCGATTCCAGCGCCTCGTGCACCTGCAGCGCCTCGTCGTCGGTCGCGAGTCCGTCGCCGAGCGCGGTGTCGAGGGTCACCGCGCGCACGCCGCCACCGCGGCGCACCGCGCCGCGTTCGCGCAACTGGTCGACGATGACCGCGCGCATCACCTGGGCGGCATATGCAAAGAAACGGCGTCGGGTGTCCACCCGCAGACGTTCCTGGCCGGACAGCCGCAACCAGATTTCGTTGACTAGGGCGGTGCTGTCGAGCAGGGTCATCGGCCCGCTGCGCGCGAGGCGCGAACGCGCCAGTTGCTTGAGCTCGGGATATGCCGCCTCGAACAGCGCGGCGTTGTCCACGCCGTCGTTCTGCCCGTGGGCGATGATCTCGGTGATGTCGCCCACGCCTGTTCTCGAAGCGGTCGTTGCCGTGAACACTAACAGGTTGTCGGAAGAGACTCATCCGCGGCGTGCTTCCGGTCGCCGTTCCGGCGCACACGGCCGGCGCCGGTTGTCGCCGTCGTCATTCAGCGGCGGCGCGACTCGCGGTGCAGCAGTTTTCTCGCGTACAGCGCGAGTCCGAGCGAGAGCACGCCCGCGATCAGCCAGCCCCACGGATTGTCGCCGTCGTCGCCGGCGGTCCGGGCGCGCTCCGGCGCACCTTCGAGATAACGCACCGGAATGCGTTCGCCCTGCGCCAGACGACGCACCTCCTCCGCGGAAACGTACTTCCCCGCAACCGGAACTTCGACGTGCGTGCCGTCCTTGCCGGTGCCGACGTATTTCACGTTCACCCGGCGCGGAAAATACTGGCCGTCACGCGCGATCAGCCATTTCGGCGGATCGGTCGCGACCATCTCCGCGTCGCGGCCCTGGAATCGGAAGAGCGCGTTCTCGTACAGCGCCATCCCTCCCATCAGCAGGCCGCAGGCGGCCATCAGGAACAGCATGGCGACGAACGTGTATCGCCCCATCGGGCCATGCGCCTCCATTACTTCGCCAACGCCTCGGTCTTCGCCGCGCAGATGAAATCGTTCTCGCTCAGGCCGCCGACATCGTGGGTCGAAAAGCGGACCACGCAGCGGTCGTAGTGGACGCCGAGGTCGGGGTGGTGGTCCTCTCGATGGGCGACGTGCGCCAGCGCGTTGACGAAGGCCATCGTGCGGTAGTAATCGCCGAAGGTGAAGGTCTTCACCAGGGCATGCCCGTTCTCGGCCAGCTCCCACCCGGGCAGTTGCGGCATCAGTTCGGCGATCTGCGCCGGCGGCAGGCGGTGTTCGTGGCCGCGACGGGGGATGCAGCGGGCCTGGGCGAGGGGGACGAGGTCGGACACGGGCGAAACTCCTGGGCGGCGGTCGCGGAAGCTGAACACTGTTCCGCCGCCGTAACGAAAAGCTGACGAGCACGCGGCGGAGGCCCCGCTAGAATAGCCGGATGATCCAGATTTCCGAATCCGCGCAGTCGCACTTCCGCCGTCTGATTGAACGCGAGGCCCTGCCGGGGCTGGGCGTGCGTCTCAGCGCCCTTCATCCCGGCACTCCGCGCGCCGACGTGCGGCTGGAGTTCGCCGAACCGGCCGACCTGCAGGGCGACGAATGGGCGGTGGACTGCGAAGGTTTCACCCTCTGGCTCGACGCCGGCAGCGTGCAGTTTCTCGACGGCGCCGAGATCGACTACGCCACCCAGGCCACCGGCGGGCAGTTGCAGATCCGGGCGCCCAAGATCAAGGGCGCGGCGCCGGCCGAGTCGGCCTCGCTGGTCGAGCTCGTGCACTGGGTGGTCGAGCACGAGATCAATCCGCAGCTGGCGCAGCACAAGGGTCATGTCTCGGTGCGCGAAGTCACCGCCGAGGGCGTCGTGATCCTGAGTTTCGGCGGCGGCTGCCACGGTTGCGGCATGGCCGATGTGACCCTGAAGCAGGGCATCGAGAAGACCCTGCTGGAGAAAGTTCCGGGCGTGACCGCCGTGCGCGACGCGACCGATCATGCCAGCGGAGCGGCCCCCTACATCGCGCGTTCGTCGGTCTGAGCGGGCCACGCCGCGCGTGTTTTCCGCCGCGGAACTGATCGAGATCCTGCAGCAGCGCCATCGGCGGCGTTTTCCGCTGCATGCCGATCGGCCTTTCGGCGGCTTCCCGCCGACCTGGCGGGCGTGGTTCCTGTCGATGGGCTCGACCCCCGGTGCGCTGGTCGGCGCACCGTCCGGCGATTACGTCGTCGCTTTCGCCGCCCGCCCCCTGCGCGCGCCCCCGAAAGCGCCGCCGCCGATCGACCGTTGGCGGGCGTATGCGCGACTCGCACGGCAGCAGTGGGAATCCGCGCCGCGGGATCAGCGCGGTATCCGCCGTTTCGCCGCCGTGTTTTCCGCGCTGCTGCATCTGGTCTTCGGCGTCCTTCTGCTGTGGCTGGGCCTGGTGGCGGTCGGAGACGCGCCGCCCGAGGCGCGTCAGGCCGGCGAGGCGACCCTGGTCGAGTACATCGGTCTGGGCACGCCGATCGAAACCGGTGGCGCGCCGGCCCCGGGCGACATCGATGCTCCGGCTGCGGCCGCGGCGGCTGCCGCGCCGGACCGGGTCGCCGACGCGGCGCCACCTGCCGCCGCCACATCGCCGCCATCGCCCCCACCACCTGCGGTCGCCGAAGATGCCGCCGCCCAACCCGTCGCGGCGGCCGCACCGCAACCGCTGGTGGTCACCGAAACCGCGCAACCCGACAGCGATTTCAGCCTGCCGACACCGGTGCAACGCGATCCGACCCAGCCCCGGCTGCAAGTACGGGTGCCCGAGGTCGCGGCGCAGGCCGCGGAGATCGAGACCTTCGAGGCGAAGACACCGATCCAGGCCGTCGACCGGCCGACACCGCGGATCGCGGCACCCCGCGTTCCCACGCTGCGGACCGACGTCGTCGAAGTCGAAACCCAGCGCTTGCCGTCCCAGGTCACCGTCCGCGAAGCGCCGCCAACGACGGCGCGTGTGCCGCAACTGCGGGTGCCCACGTTGCGCACCCAGCCCGGGGAAGTGCAATTGCGGCCGCAGGCCCCCCCGGCACCAGCGACGGGAACCGGTGCGACCGCGCCTGCGGCGACTGCCGCCGCGGCGGCGGCTTCAGGCCCGGCGCCCGCCAGCAGTACCCGCACCGCCGGGACGTCGACCGCGCCGTCCACGGCTCCGGTCTCCGGCGGCCGGCCGCAGGCCACCGGCAGCGGTCGACCCGCGGTGACGGCGGCCAGCGGCGTCGGTCCCGCGCCATCGCCGCGACCGGGCGCGGCGCCCAGTACCGTGCGCGGGGATGACTGGGGCGCCTCGAATCGCAATGTGCCCGGGAACAGCACCGCCGGTCGTGCGCCCGGGTTGTTCAACAGCGATGGCAGCGTCCGCATGCCCGGCGAGGGCGGCCGTGTCGGCGGCGGTCTGCCGCCCGGCACGGTGATCGAGGACTTCGAGAAGATCGATCGCATGGGTACCTGGCTGAAGCGCCCGCCGCTGGACTACACCCCGTCGCGCTTCGACCGTTTCTGGATTCCGAACGAGAGCCTGCTGGAGGAATGGGTGCGTCGTGGCGTCAAGAACGTGGCCATTCCACTGCCGGGCACGAGCAAGCGCATCGTCTGCAAGGTGTCGCTGCTGCAGGTCGGTGGCGGCTGCACCATCGAGGATCCCAATCTGCAGGATCAGGAAGCGATCGCGCGACCGCCGCCGGACGTCCCGTTCAAGCCGGAGCTGCAGCAGGACCAGGAGAGCTTGCGTCGCCCGCCGCCGTCGCCTTAGCCGCGTCAGCACGGGTAGGGCGCATCGCCGCCGGGATGGAAACCGATGGCGGAAACGAAAACGGGAGCCCTGCGGCTCCCGTTCCGTTGTTCCCGGCGATGAGGCGTCTGCTCAGCGGCCGTGGAGATCGCCCAGCGGGCTGGTGGTCTGCGACGCGAAGTAGGCCGAAAGATCGGCGATGCCCTGATCGTCGAGCTTGCCGGCATCGGCCGCGCCCTTGATCTGGCTGGTCATCAGCGCATGCTCGCGACCGCCGTCGCGGTACTGCCGGATCGCATGGAACAGGTAGTCCTGATACTGGCCGGCGAGCACCGGGTAGGTCACGTCGATCGGCTTGGCGCCGCCGGGGCCGTGGCAGTCGACGCAGGCCTGGCCGGTTCCGCTGAGCTGCTTGTCGGCGGCGATGCGTTCGCCGCGGGCGGCGTCGCCGTCGAAGGCGTTGACGTGCTGGAACTCGGCCTTGTGGGCCGTCGCGGCCTCGGCGTGGGCGGGTTCGGACTTGCCGCAGCCGGTGAGGGCGACGCCGAGGGTCAGGGCGAGGGCGATGGCGATGGGGCGCTTCGTCATGAGGGCGTCGCTCACTTCTTCAGGCTCGAAAGGTAGGCGGCGATGTCGGCGATGTCCTGCTCGGAGAAGCTCTGCGCCTGCGCCTGCATGGTCGGATGCTTGCGGGTGCCCTTGCGGTATTCGAGAAGCGCGTTCGCGATGTACTCCGCCGACTGGCCGGTGATTTTCGGCACGCTGTAGGTGGGGTAGGCGTTCTTGTAGCCGGTGACGCCGTGGCAGCCCTGGCAGGTGTAGGTCAGCTGTTTGCCTTTTTCGGCGGAACCGGCGGGGGTCTGGGCCTGTGCCGACAGCGCGGCGAGGAGGGCGAGACCACCGGCGAGCAGCGGATAACGATTCGTCGATCGGATCATATCTGGCGTCATGTCGGGGCGTGGTGTCGGGACGTCGCGGATGTCGAGGCCGGGATCCGGCCGCGCCGCGAGGCGCGCAATCCGGACAGTATAGCCTGAGCCCGCGTTTCGACGCAGGCCATCCCCATGGCCGCCGCGCAGTGGCGTCGGCGGTGCGGCGACGCGAGTCACTATGACCTCTGGCGGATGTTTGACATGAATGGGTGATATACCTTTGTACAACACCTCACGACCGTCCCCACGATGCCCACCATGTCCATCGCTCGATCTCCGCACGCCACGGCCGTCCGACTCCCGCTTGCCCGCACCCTTTGTGCGGGAGTCCTGCTCGGTTGCCTCGCTCTGGCCGGCTGCAAGGGGGGCGCAGATGCCAAGGGCAAGGAGGAGGACAAGAAGGCCGTCGAGGAGGCGGTGCCGGTCGAGGCCGTGACCGTCGCCCGCCGTCCGATCGCCGCCAGCTACACCGGCACGGCGCCGCTGGAGGCGCGCGGCGAATCCCAGGTGGTCGCGAAGACCTCGGGCGTGGCCCTGCAGGTCCTGGCCGAGGTGGGGCAGGAAGTCCGCGCCGGCCAGGTGCTGGTGCGGCTCGATTCCGCCCGCGCCACGTTGCAGGCCGCGCAGAGCGAGGCGCAGTTGCGCAAGCTCGAAGCCAATTACAACCGTTCGCGCCAGTTGTTCGCCCAGCAGTTGCTGAGCGCCAACGATCTGGACCAGCTCAAGTTCGATCTGGAGAACGCCCGCGCGGTCAATCGCATGGCCCATCTCGAACTGTCCTACGCCAACGTCGTCGCGCCGATTTCCGGCGTGATCGCCGAGCGCATGATCAAACCCGGCAATTTCGTGCAGCTCAATTCGACGGTGTTCCGCATCGTCGACACCTCGCGGCTGGAAGCGACGCTCAACGTGCCCGAGCGCGAGCTGGCCACGCTCAAGCCGGGTCTGCCCGTCCAGTTGATGGTGGACGCGCTGCCCGGCCGGCCATTCGCGGGGCGCGTCGACCGCGTCGCCCCGGTGGTCGACGCCGGCAGCGGCACCTTCCGCGTGATCTGCGCCTTCGAAGGCGGTGGCCTGCTCCAGCCCGGCATGTTCGCCCGGGTCAAGATCGACTACGACCAGCGCGCGGATGCGCTGGTGATTCCGCGGACCGCGCTGCTCGACGACGAAAGCGATCCGGCGGTGTTCGTGGTGCGCGGCGGCAAGGCCGCGCGCGCGTCGGTGAAGCTCGGCTATTTCGACGGCCAGTGGGTCGAAGTGCGGGGTGGACTGAAGGCCGGTGACCGCGTGGTCACCGCCGGCAAGGTCGCCCTGCGCGAGGGCACGCTGATCCAGGTCATCGGCGATCCCGCGCCCAAGCGCGCCGCCGCGGCCAAGCCCGCGGGAAGCAAGTCATGAGCGCGCAGGATCCCGCCGCGCAGGATCCCGCCGAACGCGGCGAGGAGCCCGTCTCCGGTTTCAGCATGGTCGAATTCTCGACCCGGCGCCGGGTCACTGTGGCGATGTTCTGGCTGACGATGTTCCTGTTCGGCGGTCTGGCCCTGATGAACCTCAAGGTCAATCTTCTGCCGGATCTGAGCTATCCCACGCTGACTGTCCGCACCGAGTACGTCGGCGCGGCGCCGGCCGAGATCGAAACGCTCATCACCGAACCGATGGAAGAAGCCCTCGGCGTGGTGAAGAACCTGCGCAAGCTCAAGTCGGTCTCGCGCACCGGGCAGAGCGATGTGGTGCTCGAATTCGCCTGGGGCACCGACATGAACCAGGCCAGCCTGGACGTGCGCGACAAGATGGAAGTACTGCAGTTGCCGCTGGAGGCGAAGCCGCCGGTGCTGCTGCGCTTCAATCCCTCGACCGAACCGATCATGCGCCTCGTGCTGTCCGCCAAATCCGCGGGCAAGGACGGCGTCGCCGACGATGCGGACACCCTGCGCAGACTCGCCGAACTGCGTCGTTTCGCCAACGACGACCTCAAGAAGAAACTCGAACCGGTCGAGGGCGTCGCCGCGGTCAAGGTCGGTGGCGGTCTCGAGGACGAGGTCCAGGTCGAGATCGATCAGCAGAAACTCGCCCAACTGGGGCTGTCGATCGACACCGTGATCCAGCGTCTGCAGCAGGAGAACATCAACATCTCCGGCGGCCGCATGGAGCAGGGCAGCCAGCGCTATCTGGTGCGCACCGTGAACCAGTTCGCGAGCATCGAAGAGATGCGCGAAATGCTCGTCACCACCCGTGCCGCCGGCGGCGAGCAGGGCAATTCGAGCGCGGCCCAGCAGATGCTGGCGGTGGCCGCGTCGACGGGTTCCGCCGCGGCGATCGCCGCCGCCAGTTCGCTGCAGGGCTCGGGCGGTGCCAGTTCGCCCGCCAACGGAATGCCGGTGCGGCTGAAGGACGTGGCCGAAGTCCGTCAGGGGCACAAGGAGCGCGAGGCGATCATCCGCCTCGGTGGCCGCGAAGCGGTCGAGCTCGCGATCTACAAGGAAGGCGACGCCAATACCGTCGCCAGCGCCGACGCGATCGCCAAGAAACTGGAGGAAGTCCGCAAGGAGATTCCGGCCGACATCGAGCTGACCACGGTTGACGATCAATCGCAGTTCATCCGTCATGCGATCAGCGACGTGAAACTCGATGCGGTGCTCGGCGGCCTGCTCGCGGTGATGGTGATCTTCCTGTTCCTGCGCGACGGTTGGAGCACGTTCGTCATTTCGCTGTCGCTGCCGGTGTCGATCGTCGCCACCTTCTTCTTCATGGATCAGTTCGGGCTGAGCCTCAACGTGATGTCGCTGGGCGGCCTCGCGCTGGCCACCGGTCTGGTAGTCGACGACTCGATCGTCGTGCTCGAAAGCATCGCCAAGGCGCGCGAGCGCGGACTCGGCGTGTTCTCGGCGGCGATCCAGGGTACGCGCGAAGTCAGCATGGCGGTGGTCGCTTCGACCCTGACCAACATCGCCGTGTTCCTGCCGCTGGTGTTCGTGGAAGGCATCGCCGGCGAACTGTTCCGCGACCAGGCGATGACCGTCGCCACCGCGATCGCGATCTCGCTGATCGTGTCGATGACTCTGATCCCGATGCTCAGCGGTTGGCGCGATCGTGCGCCGATGGCGTTCTCGGAAGAGACGGCGCATCCGCGCTGGGAGCCGGAAAAGGGCTGGCAGAAACCGCTCGCCGCGATCTTGCGTTTCGTCGGCGTGGTCGTGCGCGGTCTGTTCTTCGGACTCGCCTTCATCTTCGTGCGGTTGTGGCGCGGAGCGTCCGCGGTGATCGGTCCGGTGATGAACCGGCTCAGCGATCTGGCCATGGCGCCGTATCATCGCCTCGAAGGCGGCTACCTGCGTCTGCTGCCCGGCGCGCTGGCGCGCCCGGCGCTGGTGCTGAGCCTGGCCACCGGTGCGTTCGCCGTGAGCCTGCTGGCGGTACCGCTGCTCGGAACCGACCTCATTCCGCAGTTGGCGCAGGACCGCTTCGAAATGACGGTCAAACTGCCGCCCGGCACGCCGTTGCGCGACACCGACCAGGTGGTGCGCGAATTGCAGCAGGCGCATGCCGGCGACGACGGCGTGCGCGTGTTGTACGGCGTCAGCGGCAGCGGTACCCGCCTCGACGCCAACCCCACCGAAAGCGGCGAGAACATCGGAAAGCTGACCGTGGTGATGGGCGAGAGTGGCGACGAGGTGCGCGAAACTGCGCTGATCGAAGGCCTGCGCGAAACCGCCGGCCGTTACGCCGGTGCGCAGGTCGACTTCAGCCGGCCCGAGCTGTTCAGCTTCTCGATGCCCCTGGAAATCGAACTGCGCGGACAGGACCTCGAAAGCATCCAGCGCGCCGGCCGCAAGATGGCCGAAATGCTGCGCGCCAATCCGCACTACGCGGACGTGCAGTCGACGGTGGAGCAGGGCTTCCCGGAAATCCAGATCCATTTCGACCAGGAGCGCGCGGCCTCGCTCGGCCTCACCACCCGGCAGATCGCCGATGCGGTGGTCAAGAAGGTGCGCGGCGACGTCGCCACCCGCTACAGCTTCCGCAGCCGCAAGATCGACGTGCTGGTGCGTGCGCGCGAAAGCGATCGTTCGACCGTCGACGACATCCGTCGCCTGATCGTGAATCCGGGCAGCGCCAATCCGGTGACCCTCGACTCGGTGGCCGAGGTCACGTCGAACATCGGACCGAGCGAAATCCATCGCGCCGATCAGGTGCGCGTGGCGATCGTCTCGGCCAACCTGCGCGACATCGATCTCGGGACCACGGTCCGCGAAGTCCAGAGCATGGTCGCCGACGCCGAGGGCGGACTGGGTGCCGGCATCGGCATGCACATCGGCGGCCAGGGCGAAGAGCTGTCGGAATCGCTGCGGTCGCTGCTGTTCGCCTTCGGTCTCGCGATATTCCTGGTCTATCTGGTCATGGCCTCGCAGTTCGAATCGCTGCTGCATCCGTTCGTGATCCTGTTCACCATCCCGCTGGCGCTGGTCGGAGCGATCCTGGCCCTGCTCGCGACCGGTTCCACCGTGTCGGTGGTCGTGTTCATCGGCCTGATCCTGCTCGTCGGACTGGTGGTGAAGAACGCGATCATCCTGATCGACAAGGTCAATCAGGCGCGGGAATCGGGCATGGCCAAGCGCGACGCGCTGATCGAGGGGGCGCGCTCGCGCCTGCGCCCGATCATGATGACCACGCTCTGCACCCTGTTCGGTTTCCTGCCGCTGGCGCTGGCCTTCGGCGAGGGCGCCGAGGTGCGTTCGCCGATGGCGATCACGGTGATCGGCGGTCTGCTGGTCTCGACCCTGCTGACCCTGGTCGTGATTCCGGTGGTCTACGATCTCCTCGATCGCCGTCCGGATGCGCATTACATCGCACGCGCGCGCCGCGCGCTCGCCAAACGCGATGAAGATCTCGACGCCATCGATGATCCGAATGCGTCGTCCGTGGCCGCTCCGTCCGGAGGCATGCCGTCGTGAGCGTGGCCGAATTCAGCATCAGGCGCCCCGTCACCACGGTGATGTTCTTCGTGTCGTTGTTCGTGATCGGCATGATCGCGGCGACGCGCTTGTCGCTGGAGGCGTTTCCGGCCGCCAATTTCCCGGTCATCTTCGCCCAGCTTCCGTATCCCGGCTCCACGCCGGAGGAAGTCGAACGCAGCATCCTGCGTCCGGCGGAAGAAGCGCTGGCGACGATGCCCGGGATCAAGAACATCCAGAGCACCGCCACCGGCGATTCCGCATCCGTCGCGATCTTCTTCAGCGATTGGGAGCGCGACGTTGCGATCGCGGCTTCGGAAGCGCGCGAGCGGATCGATGCCATCCGCGACGAACTGCCCGACGACATGCAGCGCTATTTCGTCGGCAACTTCGACACCACCGACCAGCCGATCATCGCGATCCGGCTGGCGAGTCGAACGCTGCAGCTGGACCAGACCTACGATCTGATCGACAGACAGTTCAAGCGCCGTCTGGAACGCCTGTCCGGCGTCGCCCGTGTCGATGTCTCCGGTGCGACGCCCAACGAAGTCGAGATCGCCCTCTCATCCGAGAACCTCAGCGCCTACGGGCTGAATCTCAACGAATTGGCGATGCGCCTGCGCGACGCCAATTTCACGCTGTCCGCCGGCAAGATCGACGATGGCGTCCAGCGCGTCCGGGTGCAGCCGATGGGCGAGATCGAGGATCTCGACCAGTTGCGAGACCTGGTCATTTCGCAGAACGGCCTGCGCCTGCGCGATGTCGCCGAAGTCCGTCTGAAGCCCGTGCGGATGGACTATGGCCGGCGTCTCGACGGCTATCCGGCGATCGGCATCGACGTGTTCAAGGAACGCAACGCCAATCTGGTCGAGGTCTCACGCCTGGTCAAGGAAGAAGTCGAGCGGATCCGGCAACAGGCCGCTTTGCGCGACATCCAGGTCAGGATCATCAACGATCAGGGCGAGAGCGTGACCGATTCGCTGCTGGAGCTGGCCGAGGCGGGCGTGATCGGTCTTCTGCTGTCGATCATCGTGCTGTATTTCTTCCTGCGCCACTGGCCATCGACCCTGATGGTCACCCTGGCGATTCCGATCTGCTTCATCATGACCCTGGGGTTCATGTATTTCGCCGGCGTCACGCTCAACATCCTGTCGATGATGGGGCTGCTGCTCGCGGTCGGCATGCTGGTCGACAACGCGGTGGTGGTGGTCGAGAGCATCTACCAGGAGCGCGAGAAAAATCCCGGCAATCCGCGGCTGGCATCGCTGATCGGCACCCGCCACGTCGCGATCGCGCTGTCCGCCGGAACCCTCTGCCACTGCATCGTGTTCGTGCCGAATCTCTTCGGTGAGCGCAACCTGCTGGCGATCTACCTCTCTCAGATCGCGATCACCATCTCGGTGTCGCTGCTCGCGTCGTGGCTGGTCGCGATCAGTCTCATTCCGATGATTTCCGCGCGCCTGAAAACGCCGCCGACGCTGCGTGACACCCGCGGGCTGATCAGCCGGATGCAGGTGCGTTACGCGCATCTGCTGCGTTGGACCCTGGAGCATCGCGGCAAGAGCCTGCTCGGGATCCTGCTGATCACCGCGATCAGCGTGGTGCCGATCGTCCTGACCAAGACCAACATGTTCGGCGGCGACGACGGCCTGGAGACCGCGGTCGATTATCAGTGGAACAGCGGTTACACCAAGGAGCAGATGTCGGACGAGGTCAAGCGGGTCGAGGATTATCTCGAACGCAATCGCAAGCGTTTCCACATCGCCCAGATCTATTCCTGGTTCGGCGAAGGCGATGGCCGCGGTGGCGCGGTCACGCGCATCACCTTCGAGGACGGCTTCGACGGCGACGTCAAGGCGTTGATCGAAACCATTTCGGACGGGTTGCCGGAATCCGCGCGGGCGAAGTTGACGGTTGGCGACAGCGGCGATCAGGGCAGCGCACCGACGAAAGTCGAAGTGCAACTGGTCGGCGATTCGACCGAGGTGCTGACCGATCTGGCGGAGGACGTGCTGCCGATGCTGGCGCGGATCGAAACGCTCCGCGATGTGCGCATCAACATCGGCGACAAGAACAGCGAGTTGCGGGTCCGCGTCGATCGCGAACGCGCGGCGGCCTTCGGTTTCAGCGCCCAGGAAGTCTCCAATTTCATCGGCCTGGCGCTGCGCGGTTCGCAGATGCGCGACTTCCGTCGCGGCGATACCGAGGTCGCGGTCTGGGCGCGGTTCGCGGGCGCGGAGAAGTTCCGGGTCCAGGATCTCGAAGCGTTCACGGTGCTGTCCAGCGACGGGCGCAGCGTGCCGCTGCTGTCTCTTGTCGATGTCAGCGTGGTGCCGTCCGCGAACCAGATCCAGCGCATCAACCGGCAGACCTCGATCACGATCGAAGCCACGCCGGCCGGCAAGACCACGGTGCCGGAGGCCCGTGAAGCGGTTGAACAGGCGTTGAAATCGGTCGCGTTCCCGGCGGGCTATGGCTACAGCTTCGACAGCGTGCGCTTCTTCGACGAAAGCACGATGATGATGCAGATGCTGTTCAATCTCGCGATCGCCCTGGTGATGATCTACGTGGTGATGGCGGCGGTGTTCGAATCGCTGCTGTTTCCGGTGGCGATCATGAGCGGCGTGCTGTTCTCGGTGTTCGGTGTGTTCTGGCTGTTCTGGCTCACCGGCACCGAGTTCAACATCATGGCCTTCATCGGCATTCTGGTGCTGATGGGCGTGGTGGTGAACAACGGCATCGTGATGATCGAGCACATCAACAATCTGCGTCGGCGTGGAATGAGCCGCACCGACGCGCTGGTGGAGGGCAGCCGCGAGCGGCTGCGCCCGATCCTGATGACGATGGGCACGGCGATCCTGGCGATGGTGCCGATCGCGCTGTCGACGCCGAGCAGCGGCAACGAGATCTCGTACTATCCGATGGCCCGCGCCATCGCCGGCGGTCTCGCGTTCTCGACCGTGGTCAGCCTGCTGTTCCTGCCCACGATCTACGCGGTGCTCGACGATCTGCGGGCCGCGACCGCAAGCACGATCGCGCGCGCGCGCGGTCGCAGTGGCGCGTCCGCGGCCGCGGTCGCGGCGCTCAAGCCGGATTGAGGGCGGGCGCGGTTGCCAAGGCGTGTGAACGGACGCGACAATCCACGAAACAGGACAGGATCGAAGGAATCGGCATGCTCGTCGTACATATCGTGGCCGGGTTGATCGCGCTGATCGCGGGCGCCATCGCGATGATCGCCCGCAAGGGTGGTCGCCTCCATCGCAAGAGCGGCATGGTGTTCGTGTTCGCGATGCTGGCGATGACCACGGCCGCGGTGGTGATGGCGTTCCTGGAGCCTGTCCTGCGTTCGGTGATCGTCGGTGGACTAACCTTCTACCTGGTGATCACGTCGCTGTTCGCGGTGCGCAGCCCGGCGCCGGGCAAGCGCTGGCCCGATCTCGCCGCGCTGGCGTTGGGCCTGCTGGTCGCGTCCACGGCGATGTACTTCGGGATCGAGGCGGCGGGGCAGGTCGGCGTCGATGACGAGGCCGCCGAATCGGCGACCGGTTTCTTCGTGTTCGGCGGCGTGGCGGTATTCGCGGTACTGCTCGACGTGCGCATGCTGATCGCCGGCGGCATCCGCACCGCGCATCATCGTCTCGCGCGTCATCTGTGGCGGATGTGCTTCGCGTTGTTCCTCTCGACCACGTCGCTGTTCTTTGGCCAGGCCGATATCTTTCCCGAGCCGGTGCGGCAGATGAAATACCTGTCGATTCCGGTGTTGACCGTCTTCTTCCTGATGTTCTTCTGGCTCGGCCGGGTGCTGTTGCTCAAGCGCTATCGCCGCCTGTTGCCGATGCCCTGAGCCGCGCGCCCACGCGGCGCGTTCAGCCGATCAGTTTCCCCAGCATCCTGGCGCCGCCGGTCCACACCCCGATCGCGGTACCGAGGCTGGTCAGGAAGAAATTCAGCAGCGCGCGCGCGACGCGATTGCGCCACCAGCCGCGGAGGCTCTGCACGTCGTCGCGCAAGGCCATGAAGTCGGCGTAGGTGGGCTTGCGCGCCCATACTTCGACCAGCGCGCTGAGCGTGCCCGAGGCCAGCGCCGGATGCAGCGGCGTGATCGGCGAAGCGACGAAGGCGGTCAGGATGCTGAGCGGATGGCCGCCCGCGAGGGTGCAGCCGAGCGCGCCAAGCGCGCCGGTGACCAGCACCCATTGCAGCACCAGATCGCCGCCGACCTCGACGCCGCCGCGCCAGAATCCCCAGGCGAAACCGCCGAGCACGAACGTGGCGAGCAGCAGGGTGAACCAGGGAAACGAGGATTTGCGCTCGACCGCTTCCAGTTCGCCGCGCAATGCGACCGGGTCGCGCCGGTCCTCGGCGAGATGCTTCGCGAGGCCCTGGAGATGGCCGGCGCCGACCACCGCCAGCACTTCGCGGGCCGGGCCTTCGGCCGGAATCTCGCGCAGCTTGGCGGCCATGTACTCGTCGCGCTCGGCGATCACGGTACGGTAGAGCACCGGGCTGTCGGTGGCGAATTCGCTGAAGCTGGCTTCGAGGATGTCGCCTTCCTTCAGGCCTTCGATCTGTTCGTCGGACACCTTTTCGTCGAAGAACAGCGACGCCATCAGTCCACCGGACACCTTCGCGCGCCCCCACCAGCCGAGCTTCTGCATCGCGCGCTTGAACGTGAGACCGACGTCGCGGTCGATCAGATGCAGCGCCAGTCCGCGTTCGCGGGCGTCGAGCATCGCGGCCTTCAGCTCGGCACCGGGTTCGATGCCCAGTTGTTCGGCGAGCCGGCGCTGGTAGGCGGCGAGACCGAGATTCGCCGCGAAGAGCGCGGTCCGCCCTTCGCGCAGGACTTTCACCAGATCGAGCCGCGCAAGCGCGTCGGGATCGGTCAGCGACTGCGCGCGCTGCGGATCGAGCTCGACCGCGATGGTGTCGAAGACGTCGGTGGCGATCGCATCGCGCACCGCGTCGACGCTGGCCTTGGAGACGTGCGCGGTGCCCAACAGCGTGTAACGTACGCCGTCGCGTTCGATGACGACGTGGGGCTGGTCGTGGAAGACGTGGTCGAGAACGTTCCGCAACGGGTCCTGCGGGGACACGGCGGCGGAAGGAGTGGAGGCGCAAACGGTATCGAGATCGGTCATCGTGACGGCACGGTGGGGATGGACCCGCCGATCCCGGCCTCTCCGGGTCCAGCGGAACCGATCCTGGGGGCGTGCGCGACGGAACGCGCAGGATAGACCCTCGGACCGGCGCTGTCTCGGACGCGTGGCGCGTTCAGCACATTCCGAACGGCAGATTCGGCGACGACACGATGCGTGCACCGACCGGTTCGCAGCGCATGAACCGCAGGGCATCCGCGATCACGTCGGGATGGTCGGCGATCCGGTTGTGGCCGAAACCGCGGGTGCTCACCATCCGCGCGCCGGGCCAGAGACGCGCGTAGCGTTCGCCTTCGGCCCACGGGACTTCGCGGTCCTCCAGATCGTGCACGATCAGCGCCGGCCGCCCGATCATCGGCGCGTTGCGATGCGCCTGCAGATCTTCGATCGGAACCCGGGTCTCGCGTTCGAACAATGCGGCGAGGCGACGACCGAAGCCGGTGCCGAGCCAGACGAAGCGGCTGAAACGCTCCATCGCGGCGAGCGGGTCGGCGGCCGGTGCGATCAGGATCGCGCGCGCCGCGTCCAGCCCTCGCGCCAGCGCCACCGCGGCCGCGGCGCCGCCGAGCGAGTGCCCGATCACCGCGGCGGCCGGCCCGTAGTGCCGCCCGACCGCGAGCAGACAGCAGGCGAAATCGGGCAGGGTGGTGCGCTCGCCGTCGCTGCGACCGTGCCCGGGCTGATCGAAGGCGACCAGCGCGTAGCCGGCGGCGCGCAACGGCGCCACCCAGCGCGCGATGCGGGTGCCATGGCTCGACCAGCCGTGCGCGAACAGCAGATAGGGCTGGCGCGATGGATCCCCCCAGACATAGGTCGCGATCGCCAGCCCGTCGAGATCGATCCGCTCCTCGCGGGCACCGGCCGTCGGCGCCGCCGCCGCGCGTCGGCGACTGCTGCGGAAGGGCGTGCAGAACACGCGCGCGGCCCGGGCGAGGGTCGCCTCCGGCCAGCAGCGCGCGCCCACCCAGAAGGCGATGCGCAGTGCATGCAGGGCTGTAAAATTACGAACGGTCGTGCTTATTTTCAGCAGCAGAGGGGCCATGTCGTGTCTCCGTGGGGGACGGGTCAGTCGTGAGGCGGGACAGCGCCCGCGGGCGGGAGGTCGCCGATCAGCCGGTCGTACATGCGTCGACCGCGCGCGACCGCGATGTCGGGCGTGGTGAGGGCGAGATCGTGCTGGACCGCGAGCGCGACCGCGCTGATCTCGAAGGCGAGTTGTTCGGCATCGGTGTCGGCGCGCAGTTCGCCGGACGCGATCGCCATGCCGACGGCGCGCACCAGATCGTCGCGCCAGCGGCGGTGATGGGCCACCACCCGATCGCGCAACGGACCGGGGCGGTCGTCGTATTCGCTCACGGCCGAGAGCAGCACGCAGCCGCCGCGATCCTGCGACAGCCACGCCAGCCAGTGATCGAGGATGGCGCGCAATCGCGGCAGGCCGCGGCGCGCCTTGAGCGCAGGAATCAGGGTGTGTTCGCCGAAACGCAGCGCGGCCAGGTCCAGCACCGCCAACTGCAGATCCTCGCGTGAGCCGAAGTGGGCGAAGACGCCGCTCTTGGACATCCCGGCGGCATCCGCCAGCGGTCCGATGGACAGCCCTTCCAGCCCGGCGGAGGCCGCGATCATGTAGGCCCGCTCCAGGATCATCTCGCGGGTGGCGGCGCCTTTGCCTGTGGGTGCGGCGGGTGTCATGTGGTCTTTATAGAACGACCGTTCGTTTTACTGCAAGTGCCGACGAAGAAGGCCCGCCGCCATGTGGCCTGTCGTGGCCCAACCGCGGCCGTCGATCAGTCGCGGTAGCGCTTCAGCAGATCCTGATACGCATCGATCCGGCGATCGCGCAGGAACGGCCAGATCCGGCGGACATGCTCGCTGCGGGCCATGTCGACCTCGGCCATCAGGATCGTGGCTTCGGTGCCCGCTTCGGCCAGGAATTCGCCCTGGGGGCCGAGGATGTGGCTGTTGCCCCAGAAGTCGATGCCCGCGGCGCCCAGCGGCGACGGTTCGTGGCCGACGCGATTGCAACTGAGCACCGGCACGCCATTGGCGACCGCGTGGCCGCGATGGCTGAGGATCCAGGCGTTGCGCTGGCGATCCTTCTCGGCCTGCGCGTCGGACGGGTCCCAGCCGATCGCGGTCGGGTAGAGCAGCAGCTCCGCGCCGGCCAGCGCCATCAGGCGCGCGGCTTCCGGATACCACTGGTCCCAGCACACCAGCACGCCGAGCCGACCGATCGAGGTGTCGATCGGCGTGAAGCCCAGATCGCCCGGGGTGAAATAGAACTTCTCGTAGAAGCCCGGATCGTCCGGGATGTGCATCTTGCGGTACTTGCCGGCGGTGCTGCCATCGGCGTCGAACACCACCGCGGTGTTGTGATACAGGCCGGCCGCGCGGCGTTCGAACAGCGAACTGACCAGCACGACGCCGTGGCGTTTCGCCAGCGCCGACAGGCGCTCGGTGCTCGGGCCCGGGATCGGCTCGGCCAGATCGAACTCGTCCACCGATTCGTGCTGGCAGAAATAGGCGCCGTTGTGCAGCTCCTGCAGCAGCACGAGCTTCGCGCCGAGTCTGGTGGCCTCGTGGACGCGCTCCTCGATCACGGACAGATTGGCCTCGGCGGTGCCGTGGTTCTTTTCCTGGATCAGGGCGACGGGCAGGGTCCTGGTGTTCATCTCGGCCTCATTCGAAGCGGGTCTCGTAGGGCGGGCCTTGGCCCGCCGTTGCAACGCATCCGGTCGTACCGCGGGTGGATCGCAGCGATCAGCCCAACACGCCCGCCGGCAACTGCATCGTGATGCAGTGCAGGCTGCCGTTCTGCCAGATCAGCGGCCGGCACGGCACCGGCACGATCACGCGCCCCGGGAACGCTTCGGCCATCGTTTCCTGGGCGCGGGCGTCGGCCGGATCGCCGTAGGCCGGAATCAGCACCGCGCCGTTGACGATCAGGAAATTCGCGTAGCTCGCGGCGAGCCGCCGGCCGTTGTCGAAGACGGGCCTGGGCCAGGGCAGGGCGAACAGACGATAGGGCCGGCCTTCGCGGGTGCGCAGGCGCGACAGCTCGCCGGCCATCGCCCGCAGTTCCTCGTAGTGGGTGTCGGCGACGTCGTCGCAGCCCTGATACACGATCGCGTCTTCCGCCGCGAAGCGGGCGAGGGTGTCGATGTGCGCATCGGTATCGTCGCCTTCCAGATAGCCGTGATCGAGCCACAGCACCCGGTCCTGCCGCAGCCAGCCGGCCAGCTTCGCGCTCAGCTGTTCGCGGGTCGCGTCCGGATGACGTTCGTGCAGGCAGCGCCAGGTCGTGAGCAGGCTGCCGGCCCCGTCGGTCTCGATGCCGCCGCCTTCCAGCGCGAAATCGATCTGCTCGCGGGTCGCGTCGGCGAAGACGTCCTGCGCGGCCAGGGCCTCGACCAGGCGGTCGTCGCGACTGGCCTCGAACTTGCCGCCCCAGCCGGTGAAACGGAAGTCGAGCAAACGGAATCCGCCGGTCGCGCGCTTCAGCGTGATCGGCCCGCTGTCGCGCAGCCAGGTGTCGTCGTATTCGACCGTGACGAACCGGACCCGGTCCATGTCGACCCGCGCCGAACGCAGGCGGGCTTCGGCATAGGTCTGAAGGTCGTCGTCGGCGATGCAGATCACCGCGTCCTCGAACGCGGTGATCGCGGCGACCAGGGCGATGTAGGTTTCCTCGACCTCGACCAGGCGCGGGCCCCAGTCGGTCTCGGGATGCGGCCACGCGATCAGGACGGCGGACTGGGGTTCCCACTCCGCCGGAAAACGGAAGACATCGGACATCGGATTCTTTCGGAAGGAATTGCTTGGGAATTACTTGATCGGAGGCTTCGGGCCGACTTCGCTGCCGCCGGCACGGATCGCGACGGCGTCGATCACCCGGTCCTTTTCGAAATACACGATGAAATTCGGGTAGGTCCAGCGGTGGATGGTCGGCCACTTGCGGCTCTGGCCGCCTCGGGGATCCAGACGCTGGGCCGGCGCGCCGAACTTGCGTTCGACCTCGGCCATGCGCATGCCGCGCGCGGGCAGGATCATGCCCGCTTCCTGATCGACGCGTTCGATCAGCAGTCGGTCGGCGAAGGCCTGCGGGGCGGCCGCGAGCAGCGCGGCGGCGATGAGGGCTGCGGGGAGATGGCGCACGGGGGAACCTCCTCAGGCGGTTTGCGGTGGGCGCGGCGTGCGGAACGACGCGGCGGGCGATTGTAAGCACATCGCGACGGAGGACGCGATGACCGCGACACGAAACCGGGACGCTTCGCCCGGACGCGACAAAGGCCGCGCGGGGCGGCCTTTGTCAGGGTCTGCGATCGGCGCTGGAGCGCCTGCGCGAGACTTCCGGCCTCGGCGCTGGCGCGCTTCGGCGGATGTGCCGCGTTTTCAGCGCTGACGCGCCTTGAAACGCGGATTCGACTTGCAGATCACGAAGACCTTGCCACGGCGGCGGACGACCTTGCAGTCGCGGTGACGGGCCTTCGCCGACTTCAGGGAGGACAAGACCTTCATGGGGAACCTCGGCGATAACGCGGTTGAAAGTGGATGGGAATGGAGCTGGGGTCGAAACAGCCCGCTATTATGCCGGTATTTCGCTGGCCGTTCAAGTGGTTGCGTGCGCCGATCGCGAGAGGCCGTGCTCCGCCGCAGGCGGACCGCCGGCTAGAATGAGGGCCCCGCCCGTCGCCGAGCCTCGCCCATGTCCGATTCCGCCGTCCAGGTCCAGGCACCCGCGGATGTCCTCACCATCGATGGTCCCTCGGGTTCGGGCAAGGGCACCATCAGCCGGCGGGTGGCCGAGCGGCTGGGCTGGCATTACCTCGATTCCGGCGCGCTGTACCGCGCGGTGGGCGTCGCCGCCGGCTGGGCGGGGCTGGATCTGGCCGATCCCGCCGCGCTGGTCCGTTGCGCCTTCGATGTCCAGATCCGGTTCGAGGAAGCGCCCGATGGCGAGCTGCGGGTGATCGTGAACGGGCTGGACGCCACCGATGAGCTGCGCACCGAGACCGCCGGCGCCGCCGCCTCGGCGATCGCGGCCGTGCCGGAGGTCCGGTCCGCCCTCAAGGATCGCCAGCGCGCCTTCCGCCGCCCGCCTGGTCTGGTCGCCGATGGCCGCGACATGGGCACCGTGATCTTCCCGGACGCCCGCTACAAGGTCTTTCTGACCGCCAGTCCCGAGGAACGGGCCGAGAGGCGGTATAAGCAGTTGAAAGACAAGGGGGTTTCCGTTATCTTGGACGACCTGCTGAGAGAAATTCTCGCTCGTGACGCCCGCGATGCCAATCGCGCGGTGGCGCCCTTGCGACCGGCCGAGGAGGCCGTCTGCATCGACACCACGGGCCTCGGCATCGACACGGTCGTCGAACGCGTGCTGGCGCTGCTGCCGGCTCCGCGCTCCTGATCCGTCGACGCGGACGTTCGCATCGGGCGGGCGTTTCCCGGCAGGACGGTCCGACGCATCCGGCGCGCAAGCGCCGCGCGCCGGTGTTTCCATCTCACTCACCAAGGCCACAGGCAATCCCGCCCAGGCCCGCAACGGGTGGATCGCGCGCAAACCGCTTCGCGGGAATGTCGCCGATCTGAGTCAGCAACCGAGTAATCAACCCATGACCGAATCATTCGCAGAACTGTTCGAACAGAGCGCAGCCGCCAATCTGGCCAAGCTCAAGCCCGGCTCGATCGTCAGCGGCGTCGTCGTCGACGTGCGCACCGATGTCGTCGTCATCAACGCCGGCCTCAAGTCCGAGGGCATCGTCCCGATCGAACAGTTCCGTAACGACGCCGGCGAGATCGACGTCGCTGTCGGCGACACCGTCAAGGTGGCGCTGGACTCTCTCGAAAACGGCTTCGGCGAAACCGTCCTCTCCCGCGACAAGGCCAAGCGCGCGATGGTGTGGGACGAGCTGGAAGAAGCGCTCGAAAAGAACGAAACCATTACCGGTCGCATCAGCGGCAAGGTCAAGGGCGGTTTCACCGTCGACATCAAGGACGTCCGCGCGTTCCTGCCGGGTTCGCTGGTCGACGTGCGTCCGGTCCGCGATCCGGTGTACCTGGAAGGCAAGGAACTCGAATTCAAGCTCATCAAGCTCGACCGCAAGCGCAACAACGTGGTCGTCTCCCGCCGCGCGGTGGTCGAGAGCGAGCATTCGGAAGAGCGCGAGCAGCTGCTCGAGAAGCTGGTCGAGGGCGCCAAGCTCAAGGGCGTGGTGAAGAACCTCACCGACTACGGCGCGTTCGTGGACCTCGGCGGCATCGACGGCCTGCTGCACATCACCGACATGGCGTGGAAGCGCGTCCGTCATCCGTCCGAAGTGGTCGAAGTCGGTCAGGAACTCGAAGTCCGCGTGCTCAAGTACGACCGCGAGCGCAACCGCGTCAGCCTCGGCCTCAAGCAGCTGGGCGAGGATCCGTGGGACAACATCGCTCGCCGCTATCCGTCGAACATGCGCATGTTCGGCAAGGTCTCCAACGTCACCGATTACGGCGCGTTCGTCGAGATCGAGCCGGGCGTCGAAGGCCTGGTCCACGTGTCCGAGATGGACTGGACCAACAAGAACGTCAATCCGTCCAAGGTCGTGCAGGTCGGCGATGAAGTCGAAGTCATGATCCTCGACGTGGATGAAGAGCGTCGCCGCATCTCGCTGGGCATGAAGCAGTGCACCCAGAACCCGTGGGAAGTGTTCGCCGCGACCCACAAGAAGAACGACAAGGTGTCGGGCCAGATCAAGTCGATCACCGATTTCGGCATCTTCATCGGTCTGGACGGCGGTATCGACGGTCTGATCCATCTGTCGGATCTGAGCTGGAACACCACCGGCGAAGACGTGGTCCGCAACTTCAAGAAGGGCGACACCCTGGAAGCCGTGGTGCTCGCCGTCGATCCGGAGCGCGAACGCATCAGCCTCGGCGTGAAGCAGCTGGAGCAGGATCCGTTCGGCCAGTTCATGGCCTCGTTCCCGAAGGGTTCGAAGGTCACCGGCACGGTCAAGGAAGTCGACGCGAAGGGCGCGGGCATCGACCTGGGCGACGGCATCGAGGGCTACGTTTCTGCTCGCGATATCAGCTACGACCGCGTCGACGACGCCAGCCAGCATCTGAAGGTCGGCGACAAGATCGAAGCCAAGCTGATCGGCATGGATCGCAAGGGTCGTACCCTGCAGCTGTCGATCAAGGCGAAGGACGAAGCCGAGACCCAGGAAGCGCTGGCCGAGTACAACAAGGCCTCCGCCGACGCCGCCAGCGGCACCACCAAGCTGGGCGCGCTGCTGCGCGAACAGCTGGAAAACCGCTCCGAGTAATGGCTTCCGTGTAATCCGCTCCACGGCAGCGGCGGCCCGGGACACCGGGTCGCCGCGACGCCGGTCGGCGCGGTCCGCCTGAAGGATTGCGAGCCCCCATGACCAAATCCGAACTGATCGAGATCCTGTCCCAGCGTCAGAGCCATCTGAAGGCCGACGACGTCGATCTGGCGGTCAAGTCGCTGCTGGAGATGATGGGCGGTTCGTTGTCCCAGGGCGAACGCATCGAGATTCGCGGATTCGGCAGTTTTTCCCTGCATTACCGCCCGCCGCGCACCGGTCGCAATCCCAAGACCGGCGACGCCGTGGCGCTTCCCGGCAAGCATGTGCCGCATTTCAAACCCGGCAAGGAACTGCGCGACCGCGTCAGCGACGTGGTGCCGCTTCCGCCGGAAGACTGATCCGCCGGCGTCGGACGGCCCGCGCCCGCGCGGTCTGCATCCCGGCGTCGACGACGGCCCGGTTTTCCTCCCGAATCCCCTCCGGACTCCGCACTGCGGGGCCGACATCGTCATCGCTCGGCGCACGGCTTACACTGACGGCCGACCCGTCGCCTCGGCTTCGCCGCGACGCCCCTTCCGACCCGCGACCGATCCATGCGTCCACTGCGCGCGTTCCTCGCCATCGTGTTCCTCGTCGTCGGGCTGGTGCTCGGCGCGCTCAATGCCGAGCCCGCGACGGTCGACCTCGGTGCGTTCGAGGTGCGCGCCGGGCTGGGCGTGATCCTGTTGTGCACGCTGCTGGCCGGGGTTCTGGCCGGCGGACTGGCGATCGTGGTCTCGGTGGTGTTGCCGCTGCGCCGCGCACTGCGCCGTGCCGGCGGGCTGCCGCCGGTCGTGCCCACGTCCGCACCGTCCGTTGCGCTGGGCGATGCGGATGTGTCCGTTTCCACCCTGTCGGAGTCTTGAGATGGCCTTCGTCTCGGAGTGGTTCTGGTATTTCCTGCTGATCCCGCTGGCCGCCGTGATCGGCTGGGTCGTGGGGCGTCGCGGCGGCGAGCGCCATAGCGACCATCAGGTCAGCCGGCTGTCCACCACCTATTTCCGCGGCCTGAACTATCTGCTCAACGAGCAGCCGGACAAGGCGATCGAACTGTTCCTGCATGTGGCCGAGCTGGACAAGGACACCTTCGAGACCCAGGTCGCGCTCGGTCATCTGTTCCGTCGTCGCGGCGAGGTCGATCGCGCGATCCGCCTGCATCAGGGGCTGGTCCAGCGCTCCGACCTGAGCGATCAGCAGCGGGTGCAGGCACTGCTCGCGCTGGGCGAGGACTACATGCGTTCCGGGCTGCTCGATCGCGCCGAGACCGTGTTCACCGATCTGGCGAAGCTCGACGACCGCGCACCGCAGGCGCTGCGTCACCTGATCGGCATCTATCAGGCCGAGCGGGACTGGCAGAAGGCGATCGAGAAGGCGTCGCGATACGAAACGGTCACCGGCGAGCCGATGGGCAAGCTCATCGCCCAGTTCGAATGCGAACTCGCCGACCGCCATCGTGCCGCCGGCGATACCGGCTTGGCACGTGAGGCGATCGCGCGCGCCTATGCCGCCGATTCGACTGCGGTCCGCGCGGGCATGCTGGAGGGGCGGATCGAGTTCGACGACGGCCGGCATGCGGCCGCGATCCGCGCCTACGAGCGTGCCGCGCGCCATGATCCGGACTATCTGCCCGAAATCCTGCCCAATCTGCTGGTCTGCTACGAACACGTCGGCGATCCCAGCGGTGCGCGCGCCTTCCTGACCGAGATGTGCGAGCACTACCGCGGGATTTCGCCGGTGCTCGCGCTGACCCGGCTGGTCGAGGCGGGCGAAGGCGTGCATGCCGCGCGCGATTTCCTGGCGCGGCAGCTCAAGGAGCGTCCATCGGTGCGCGGCGAGGCGGCGTTGATCGATCTGAGTCTGGCCGATCGCACCGATCCCACCGCGACCCTGCACGATCTCAAGCACGTCACCGAACAATTGCTGGTGCGCAATCCCAGCTACCGCTGCAATCGCTGCGGTTTCGGCGCACGCAGCCATCACTGGCAATGTCCGAGCTGCAAGGAGTGGGGCGCGGTGAAACCGTTGCTCAACTACGCCGTCGTCTGATGGGCGTTCTGACGGGCGTCCCCGCCGCAGCGCTGCTGTGGTGCGCACTGTTCGCGCTGATCGCGGCCATCGGAACCTGGGGCGCGCGCGCCTATGCGATCCGGCGCCGGCTGTTCGACGAACCCGGTGAACGCCGCAGCCATGCGGTGGCGACACCGCGTGGCGGCGGCATCGCCATCGTGCTGGCGTTGCTGGTGGCGATGGCCGTGCTGGTCCTGCGCGTGCCGCGCGAAATCGTGCTGCTCGTCTGCGCCGGGTTCGGGCTGCTGCTGGTGGCGGGCATCGGCTGGATCGACGATCACCGCCCATTGTCGCCATGGTCGCGGCTGGCGGTGCACGCGGTCGCCTCCGGCTGGCTGATGGCCGGCTTCTATCTCTCCGGTGCCGGCCCCGTGGTCGCGGTCTCGGTGTTCGTGCTGTCGCTGGTCCTGATCAACGTCTGGAACTTCATGGACGGCATCGACGGCCTCGCCGCGAGCCAGGCGGCGCTGGTCGCGGCGGCGTTCGCGTGGCTGGCCGGCGGGGCCTTCGCGATTCATCTCGGGTTGGCGTTCATCGGGTCACTCTTGGGTTTCCTGCCGTTCAACTTTCCCAGAGCCAGGATCTTCCTGGGGGATGTGGGCAGCGGGGCGCTGGGGTTCGGGTTGGCGCTGATGGCGGGGTTGGCGCTGGATGCCATGCCGGTCGCGGTATGGCCGTTGGCACTGTTGCCGCTGGGCGCCTTCCTGACCGACGCCGGTCTTACCCTGCTGTCGCGCATGCTGCGCGGCGAGCGCTGGTGGACGCCGCACGTCGAGCATGCCTACCAGCGCTGGGCGCGCCGCATCGGCAGTCACGTGCCGGTGACCGTGGGTTACGCGGCATGGACGGCGGCGGGATGCGGAATCATGGGATGGCTCGGGGGGGCGACGGATAAAGGAAACGCGATGACGGTGGCACTGTGGTTGACGCTGGGGAGCGTAATGTGGGGCTGGCTGCGTCGCCGGCCGGCACGCACCGCGAACGGGGAAACGGGCGCATGAGCACATTCACCGATCGACTGGCAGGCGCATGGCCCCGGGCCACCATCGTGCTGCACGATCTGTGCATGGTCTGGCTGTGCTGGACCGGGCTGGTGCAGTTCCGTTACGCGATGATCGATTCCATCGCACGGCCGCCGCTGTGGACCACCGAGTCCCTGCTGGTGCTGATTTCCCAGGGGCTGGTGTTCTGGCAGGTCGGTCTTTACCGCGGCGTCTGGCGGTTCGCGAGCGTCCCGGATCTGCTCAATATTCTCAGGGCCAGCATGTACGGGCTGCTTGCCCTGGTGCTGGTGCTTTTCATCTACAACCGCCTCGATCAGGCACCGCGTTCGGTGCTGGTGATGTTCCCGTTCGTGATGAGCCTGATGCTGGGCGCCCCGCGACTGCTCTACCGCTCCTGGAAGGATCACGGCCGGATCAACAGCGACAAATCGGCGGTGCGGGTCCTGATTCTCGGCGCGGGCCGTGCCGGTGAAGCTCTTGTGCGCGATCTGCGCCGCACCGGCGCCTATCAGCCGGTGGGGTTTCTCGACGATGCCGTGAAGCTCCGCGGCAGCCACCTGCACGGTGTTCCGGTGCTGGGGCGGATCGAGGACGTCGGTCGTATCGCGCCCGAGACCGCGGCCAAGCTGCTGGTGATCGCCATCCCGTCGCTCGACGCCCAGCGCATGCGCCGGGTGATCGAGGCCTGCGAGCGCACGGGGCTTCCGTTCCGGATGGTGCCCCGGCTCAACGACATTCTCGAAGGCAGGTCGCTGCCCGGTGAACTGAAGGAAGTCGCGATCGAGGATCTGCTCGGCCGCGCGCCCGTGGTGCCCGACTGGAAGGCCATGCGCGACTGGCTCGGTGGGCGCAGCGTGCTGGTCACCGGCGCCGGTGGTTCGATCGGCTCGGAACTCTGCCGCCAGTGCGCGCGCCACGGCGCCAGCCGGATCGCGCTGGTCGAGATCGACGAACTCTCGCTGGTCACCACCCAGATGCGGTTGCGCCGCGATTTCCCCCAGATCGAGCTGGCGCCGGTCCTCGGTGACTGCGGTGATCCGGCAGTGATGCGCTACGCCCTGGATCTGGTGAAACCCGACGCGGTCTTCCACGCCGCCGCCTACAAGCAGGTGCCGCTGCTCGAAGCGCAGCTGCGCGAGGCCGTCCGCAACAACGTGCTCGCCACCGAGACCGTGGCCCGCGAGAGCGCGGCCGCGGGTGTGGGCACCTTCGTGCTGATTTCCACCGACAAGGCGGTCGACCCGGTCAACGTCCTCGGTGCGACCAAGCGTCTCGCCGAGATGCTCTGCCAGTCGCTGGCCGATCCGCGCTCCACCCGCTTCGTCACGGTGCGCTTCGGCAACGTGCTCGATTCGGCCGGCAGCGTGGTGCCGCTGTTCCGCGAACAGATCCGCAACGGTGGGCCGGTGACGGTGACCGATGCCCAGGTCACGCGCTTCTTCATGACCATTCCCGAGGCCTCCCAGCTGATCCTGCAGGCGTCCGCGATCGGTTCGCAGCAGGCGATCTACACGCTCGACATGGGCGAACCGGTGTCGATCCGGGTGCTGGCCGAACAGATGATCCGGCTCGCCGGCAAACAGCCCGGGCGCGATATCGCCATCGTCTACACCGGTCTGCGCCCCGGCGAAAAACTGCACGAGACCCTGTTCCACGCCGACGAGCGCTATCGCCCGACCTCGCATCCGAAGATCCTGCAGGCCGCGCCGCGCCAGGTGCCGGCCGAGGCGATCGCCCAGGCCTTGCTGCGGCTCCGCGACGCCACCGCGACCTACGACCTGGACGCGCTGGCCGCGATCCTGCGCGAGGCGGTGCCGGAGTTCGTGCCGATGGCCGCCGGCGAGGACATCGAACCCAATGCGGCGACGGTGGTAGCATTCCCGGCTCGCAACGCGCGCAAGATCTGATCGCAGGTACCGATGGCCCGTATCCGCAAAGCCGTGTTCCCGGTCGCCGGGCTCGGGACCCGTTTTCTTCCGGCGACCAAGACCGTCCCCAAGGAAATGCTGCCGATCGTCGATCGGCCGCTGATCCAGTACGCGGTGGACGAGGCCATCGAGGCCGGTTGCGACACTTTGATCTTCGTCACCAACCGCTACAAGCATTCGGTGGCGGATTATTTCGACAAGGCCTACGAGCTGGAACAGAAGCTGGAAAAATCCGGCAAGTTCGAGCAGCTCGAACTGGTCCGGAACGTGCTGCCCGCGCACGTCCGCGCGGTGTTCGTCACCCAGGCCGAAGCGCTGGGTCTGGGGCACGCCGTCCTGTGCGCGAAACCCATCGTCGGCGACGAGCCCTTCGCGGTGCTGCTGCCCGACGATCTGATCTGGAACCGCGGGCCCGGCGCGCTCGCGCAGATGGCCGACCTGGCCGAAGCCAGCGGCGCCAGCGTGATCGCGGTGCAGGACGTGCCGCGCGAACAGACCGGCAGTTACGGCATCGTCGCGACCGGAGCTTTCGACGGCCGCAGCGCGCCGATCCATGCGATCGTCGAGAAACCCAGACCCGACGTCGCGCCGAGCAATCTCGCGGTGGTCGGGCGTTACGTGCTCGACGGAAGCATCTTCGGGCTGCTGGAAAGCACCACGCCCGGCACCGGTGGCGAGATCCAGCTCACCGACGCGATCGCGACCCTGCTCGCGCACAAATCGGTCCATGCCTACCGCTTCCAGGGCACGCGTTTCGATTGCGGCACCCATCTGGGGCTGATCGAGGCCACCATCCGCTATGCGCTGGATCACGAAAAACTGAGCGACGCGGCACGCGGAATGATGCAGAACGCGCTCAGCGAGCTGGGCGTCGTCGACCTCGACTGATCGTTTCCGCCAATCGTTTCCGTCACTGCATGCGCGATCCCGACGATACCTTTTACCGGGCCACGCTCGGGCCTGCGCGCGTGCGCAGCGCGCCACAGGGGCGCGTCGATGCGCGCGTCTGCATCGTCGGCGGCGGTTTCGCCGGGCTGAACACCGCGCTGGAACTGGGCGAACGCGGCCAGGGCGAGTGCGTGGTGCTGCTCGAAGCGCGCACGATCGGCCATGGCGCGTCCGGTCGCAACGGGGGATTCGTGTTCTCGGGATTCTCGCGCGGCGAAGAAGCGCTGCTGCGCGATCTCGGTCCGGCCCGGGCGCGGGCGTTGCACGCCGGTACGGTCGCGGCGGTGCGTACGATCCGCGATCGCAGTCGGCGTTACCGCATCGACTGCGATCTGATCGATGCGGGCGTGCTGTGGGCGAACTGGTTTCGCGATCCTGCGGTACTGCGGGCGCGACAGCGTCTGCTCGCCGAACATTTCGGCGTCGAATGGCAGTGGCGCGGCCGCGATGAAGTCCGCGAGCTGCTGCGCACCGAGCGTTATCACGACGCACTGTTCGAGCCGGACGCGCTGCATTTCCACCCGCTGAAATACGCCCACGGCATCGCCGCGGCGGCCGAGGCGCAAGGCGTGCGTCTGTACGAAGGTGCGCCGGCGATCGCGCTGCAACGCGACGGTGAAGGTTGGCGCCTGCGCACGCCGCAAGGCGAGGTGCGGGCCGAACACGTCGTTCTGGCCTGCGGCGGTTATCTGGCCGGTCTGCGCCGCGAGGTCGATGCCGGCGTGCTGCCGATCGCCACCTACGTCATGGCGACAGAGCCGCTCGGCGAGCGGCTCGGCGAGGCGATGCGTACGGCCGCCGCGGTCTATGACACCCGTTTCGCCTTCGACTACTACCGGCCGCTGGCGGACACGCGGCTGCTCTGGGGCGGTCGCATTTCCGTGCGCGACCGCGCGCCCGCCGCGGTGCAGCGGTTGTTGCGTCGCGATCTGATCAAGGTGTATCCGCAACTGCGCGATGTCCGGATCGAGCATGCCTGGTCCGGGCTGATGAGCTATGCCCGCCACGAGATGCCGCAGATCGGAAGGATCGACGGCGGACTCTGGCTGGCCCAGGCCTTCGGTGGCCATGGTGTGGCCCCGACCACCTTTGCCGGCGACCTTCTGGCGACCGCGATCGCCGAGGGCGACACCCGCTGGCGCGAGTTCGCCGATTACGGGCTGGTGTCGGCGCTCAAGCCCGCCGGGTTCCTGGGAGCGCAGCTCAGCTACTGGTGGCTGCAGGCCCGCGATGTCTGGCGGGACTGGCGCGAAGGCGCGGTCGGCCGCTAGCCCGGTCGCTGGAAACGCGAGGCCCGTCGCGAACCAGCAGGGTCGCGGTCGCGACGTTGCAGTCGGGTCGGCTATGCTGATCCGAGACACGACGCCCGGGAGGGGCGTCGCATTCGGCCCCGGACGGCCTGCGGCGAAGCGTTCGCCGCGATACCGGGGGGGCAGGGCGGATGGGGGACACGACAGCGTCCGTTGCGCGCGGCACGCAGCGAACCACGCACGGTGCGGGCTGGATATTCGGCTCGCTGGTCGTGGTCGCGCTGTGGATGACGACGTACTACGCGGCGCGGATGCTCGATTACGCCCCTTTCGCCAGCCTCTGGTTTCCACCGACCGCGGTGAGTTTCGCGGCCTTCGCGGTCATGCGCTGGCGCGCGTGGCCGGCGCTGATCATCGCCAACGTGCTGGGCGCGCAGGCCACGTTCCTGCGCGAAGGCGGGCAGGTCGGCGGCGATGCGATCGTCTTCGGCCTGCTGTTCGCCCTGGCGCACTGCAGCGCTTTCTGGCTCGCGGCGGAGGCGACCCTGCAATCGATTCCGCGCAACGCCACGCCGTCGATGGCGCGGACGGTCGGTGCCTTCCTGCTCTGCGGTCTGTGCGCCGCGTTGATCGCTGCCGTAGGGGGCGTGTGGGTGGCGCGGGTCGGTGGGCTGGTGCCGGCCGAAGACAGCTGGTCGTTGATCCTGCCCTGGCTGATCGGCGATTACGCCGGATTGCTGGCCGCCGGCCCGTTGCTGGCGCTGGCGTTGCGCGCGCTCGCGGAACGTCTGCGCATTCCGGTCCCGCACCGGCTCTACGCTTTCGACGATCTGCCGAGGCCGCAGAGCAGCCGCGGGTCGTTCGCGCTGAAGCTGTTCCTGGTGCTGGGCGTGGCGGCGCTGTCGCTGCTGGCGATCGCGCAGGCGCCGGACAACGAGCCGTTGCTGTTCATCGTGTTCATCGCGATCGTGATGCAACTGTGGATCGTGCATACCCAGGGCGCGATCGAATCGCTGGTCTCGATCGCGCTGTTCAACCTGACCGTGGTCGTGCTGGTCTATGTTCTCGGCCTCGGCAAACACGCGCTCATGCTGCAGTTCGCGATGATCACGCTCGCCGCGGGCAGCTACTTCGGACTGGCGGTGCCGATGCTCTACGCCGACAACGTCCAGCTGCGCCGCTTGTTGATCCACGATGCGCTCACCGGCGCCTACAACCGGCATTTCTTCGTCGAGTTGTCGCAGCAGGCGATCCGGCAGTCGCGTCTGCGCGGAAAACCGGTGTCGATGCTGATGCTCGATCTGGACAACCTCAAGCGCATCAACGACCGCCATGGCCACGCCGCGGGCGATCAGGCGCTGTCGCATGTGGTCCGGATCTGCAATGGCGTGCTGCGCGGCAGCGATCTCTTCGGACGGTTGGGTGGCGACGAATTCTGCGCGCTGTTGCCGGGGCGGGATCACGTCGCGGCCGCGGCTCTCGCGCAGCGTCTGGTCGATGCGGTCCGCGATGCCGAATTTCCTTTCTCGAGCGCGATCCGACCCAGTCTGAGCATCGGGATCGCCACCCTGCAGCACGATGGCGAAGACTATGACGGCCTGTGGCTGCGGGCGGACTCGGCGCTGTACGTGGCCAAACGCGGCGGGCGCGATCAGATCGCCCAGGAAGAGACGGGCGAAGCCGTCTGATGCCGCCTCGGCGCACGGGGAGGCCCCGTGCGCCGGTCGGAAGTCACTGGTCGCGGATCACAGCGCTTCGAAGATGCCGGCGGCGCCCATGCCGGTGCCGATGCACATCGTGACCATGCCGTATTTCTGCTGCCGGCGACGCAGGCCGTGCACGATCGTGGCGGTACGCACGGCGCCGGTGGCGCCCAGCGGATGACCCAGCGCGATCGCGCCGCCCAGCGGGTTGACCTTCGACGGATCGAGTTCGCAATCCCGGATCACCGCCAGCGCCTGCGCGGCGAAGGCTTCGTTGAGCTCGATCCAGTCGATCTGGTCCCGGGTCAGGCCGCCCTGCTTGAGCGCCTTCGGAATCGCGGCGATCGGACCGATGCCCATCACCTCCGGGCGCACGCCGGCGACCGAATAGCTGACGAAACGCGCGAGCGGGGTCAGGCCGTAGTCCTTGATCGCCTGTTCCGAAGCGAGCAGCACGGCCGCGGCGCCATCGCTCATCTGCGACGCGTTGCCGGCGGTGACGGTGCCGCCGAACTGGCCGTTGCGGAACACCGGCTTGAGCTTGGCGAGGCCTTCGAGCGTGGTCTCGGGGCGCGGGCATTCGTCCTGATCGGCCAGCACCTTCTTCAGGCGCACGGTGTTGCCGGCGATATCGGGCTGGTGCGAGACGATCTCGTAGGGGCTGATTTCCTGACGGAATTCGCCGGCGGCGATCGCCGCGGCGGCCTTCTGGTGCGAGGCGAGGGCGAAGGCGTCCTGCTCCTCGCGCGAGACCTTCCACTCCTCGGCCACCTTCTCGGCGGTGATGCCCATGCCGTAGGCGATGGCGACGGTCTCGTTGTGCGCGAACACTTCCGGGCTCATCGCGACCTTGTGGCCCATCATCGGCACCATCGACATCGTTTCGGTACCACCGGCCAGGACTAGGTCGGCGTTGCCGAGACGGATCTGGTCGGCGGCCATCGCCACCGCCTGCAGGCCGGCGGCGCAGAAGCGGTTGATGGTCTGGCCGGCGATGACGTTCGGCAGCCCGGCCAGCAACACGCCGATGCGGGCGACGTTCATGCCCTGTTCGGCCTCCGGCATCGCGCAACCGATGATGGCGTCGTCGATGCGGGTCGGATCGATGCCCGGCGCCTGGGCGACGACCTCGCGCAGCACGTGCGCGAGCATTTCGTCCGGTCGGGTATTGCGGAACATGCCGCGCGGCGCCTTGCCGACCGGGGTGCGGGTGGCGGCGACGATGTAGGCGTCCTGGATTTGCTTGCTCATGGTGTGGTGTCCTCGGTTGTCTCCCTCCCCCGCGTGCGGGAGAAGGTCGGGATGGGGGCGCCGGTGTCGCGTGGCGGCCCCCACCTCAATCCTCTCCCGCTGACGGGAGAGGAGGATGGGGTCGTCAGTTGCGGAGCGGCTTGCCCGTTTCGAGCATGTGCATGATCCGCGCCTGGGTCTTCGGCATCTGTGCGAGCGCGACGAAGTTCTCGCGTTCCTGGCGCAGCAGCCAATCCTCGTCCACCAGCGCGCCGCGGTCGATCGCACCGCCGCACAGCGCGGTCGCGATGCGGGTGGCGATCTCGTTGTCGTGCGGAGAGATGAAGCGACCTTCCAGCATGTTCGCCAGCATCATCTTGAAGGTGGCGATGCCGACGTCGCCGGCCACCGGGATGCGGCGCGCCGGCAGCGGCGGACGGTAGCCGGACTCGGCCAGCGCCAGCGCCTGCTGCTTGGCGATGTACAGCAGTTCATGGGCATGGAACACGATCACGTCGTCGCGACGCAGCAGGCCGAGTTCCTTCGCTTCGATCGCCGAAGCCGAGACCTTGCCCATCGCCACCGCCTCGAACAGGGGCTTGAGCTGGGCGAAGACGTCGCCGCCCGGACCGGCCGCCTGCGACGCGCGCAGCGCGAACTCCTTGAGACCGCCGCCGGCCGGGATCAGACCGACGCCGGCTTCGACCAGACCGATGTAGCTTTCGAGATGGGCGACGGTGCGCGCGGTGTGCATCTGGAACTCGCAGCCGCCGCCGAGCGCGAGGCCGCGCACCGCGGCCACCACCGGCACCAGCGAATACTTGATGCGCTGGCTGGTGGCCTGGAAGTTGGCGACCATCGCGTCGAAGGCCTGCACGTCGCCGGCCTTGAGCAGGCCCAGCGCGCCGGACAGATCGGCACCGGCCGAGAACGGCTCCTTCGGTTGCCAGATCACCATCGCGCGGAAGTCGCGCTCGGCGATCGCGACGGCTTCCTGCAGGCCGTTGAGGACGTGGTCGTTGGCGGTGTGCAGTTTGGTCTTGAACGAGGCCACGGCCACGCCGTCGCCGTCGTGCCACAGCCGCACGCCCTCGTTTTCGTAGACGGTCTCGCCCGGCGCGAAGCGCTCGCCCAGCAGCGGATCGGGGAAGCGCTGGCGCGCGTAGACGGCCAGGGCGGAGCGGGGCAGATCGGTGCCCTTGGCCGGGCTGAAGCTGGCGGAGGGGCCATGCACGCCATCGCGTCCGTCCAGCACCCAGGCCGGCAGCGGCGCGTCGCTCATGGCCTTGCCGGCGGCGATGTCCTCGGCGATCCACTGCGCGACCTGCTTCCAGCCCGCGGCCTGCCAGGTCTCGAACGGACCGAGATGCCAGCCGTAACCCCAGCGGATCGCGAGATCCACGTCGCGCGCGGTGTCGGCGATGTCGGCCAGATGGTAGGCGCTGTAATGGAACAGGTCGCGGAACATGGCCCACAGGAACTTCGCCTGCGGATGTTCGCTGGCGCGCAGCTTCGCGAACTTCTCGGCCGGATTCTTCGTCTTGAGGATCTCGACCAGCTCCGGCGCGGCGCCACGGTCGGAGGCGCGGTAGTCCTGCTTCTCCAGATCGAGGACGACGATGTCCTTGCCGACCTTGCGGAAGATGCCGGCGCCGGTCTTCTGGCCCAGCGCGCCCTTCGCGATCAGCGCGCCCAGCCAGGCCGGCGCGTTGAAGTATTTGTGCCACGGGTCGTCCGGCAGGGTGTCGGCCATCGTCTTGATGACGTGGGCCATGGTGTCGAGGCCGACCACGTCCGAGGTGCGGTAGGTCGCTGACTTCGGACGGCCGACCAGCGGACCGGTCAGGCCGTCGACCTCGTCGAAGCCCAGCCCGAAGGCGTGGGTGTGGTGGATCGTGGCCAGGATCGAGAACACGCCGATCCGGTTGCCGATGAAGTTCGGGGTGTCCTTGGCGTAGACCACGCCCTTGCCGAGGGTCGTGGTGAGGAAGGTTTCGAGCCCTTCCAGCACACCGGCATCGGTGCTGCGCGCCGGAATGAGTTCGGCCAGATGCATGTAACGCGGCGGATTGAAGAAATGCACGCCGCAGAAACGGGGACGGAGTTCTTCCGGAAGCACTTCGGACAGCTTGTTGATGCCCAGGCCCGAAGTGTTGCTGGCCAGGATCGCGTCCGGGCTGACGAAGGGGGCGATCTTCCGGTACAGGTCCTGCTTCCAGTCCATCCGCTCGGCGATCGCCTCGATGATCAGATCGCAGCCCCGCAGCGCGTCCAGGCCGGTGTCGTAGTTGGCCGGGGTGATGGCCTCGGCCAGCGACTTGCTGGCCAGCGGGGCGGGCGAGAGCTTGCCCAGGTTCGCGAGTGCCTTGAGCACGACGCCGTTCGGATCGCCGTCCTTCGCGGCCAGATCGAACAGCACCGTGTCGACGCCGGCGTTGGTCAGGTGGGCGGCGATCTGCGCGCCCATCACGCCGGCGCCGAGAACGGCGGCACGCCGTACAAGCGGTTTCTGAGACATGTTCAGCATCCTGTTGATTACGTTGGTTTTCTGGGTTGCGAAGTGGTGATTCAGTTGACCTTGCCGGCCTTGAAGCCGGCGGCCGCGAAGCGGATCAGTTCCTGCGCGGCGCGCTGCCGGTGCTCGACCTCCGACACGCCGGTCGGGCGCTTGATCATCCCGAAATCGGCCATCGCGTAGGTCAGGGCGCCGGCCAGGAAGTCGAGCCGCCAGTAGAGCTCCTCCTTGCTCAGCCCCGGCATGCAGCCGGAGATGGCCTTGGCGAATTCGCGCAGCACGTGGCCGTACTGCTCCGAGAGGAACCGGCGCAGGCCGTCGTTCTTCTCGGCATAGGCCCGGGCGATGACCCGGATGAAGGCGCCGCCGCCGTGGCGGTCCTGCGCCATCGCCAGCGGCGGTTCGACGAAGGCGGCGAGGATGCCTTCGAGGTCGGCCGGATCGGCCTTCACCGCGGCCTGCAGACGCGCGAGACGCTGGGCACTCATTTCGTCCATGCGGCGGCGGAAGACCTCGTTGACGAGATTCTCCTTGCTGCCGAAGTGATAGTTGACCGCCGCGATGTTCACGTCCGCCTGGCTGGTGACCTGGCGGAGCGACGTGCCGCCGAAGCCGTACTGGGCGAAGAGGGTTTCCGCGGCGTCCAGAATCCTTTCCTTGGTCGAGAACTGGGCTTTGCTCATCTGCGGGCTCCGGGTTCCGAGAAAGGCGGCCCGTGATCCGGGCCGGAGAGAGTGAATCAAACGCTTGTTTGAGCGTACACGGTTCCGCGCCCGGCTGCAAAACGTGATCGCCGACAAGGATGCAAGGAGACCCCGCGCCGGGTTAGAATCGTCTGCAGCCGAATCGGCTAAACCCGCGTCCGCACGCGGGTTTTTCCTTCCCATTCATGTTATCTTCCGGTCGCTCGATCGCGGCCGTCTACCCCCGGAGACACCACATCATGGCGCTGGAGCGCACCATTTCGATCATCAAACCCGACGCCGTCGCCAAGAACGTCATCGGTGAGATCTATTCCCGTTTCGAGAAGAACGGCCTCACGGTCGTGGCCGCGAAGATGAAGCATCTGTCGCGCAAGGAAGCCGAAGGCTTCTACGCCGTGCATCGCGAACGTCCCTTCTTCGGCGCGCTCGTCGAGTTCATGACTTCGGGCCCGGTGATGATCCAGGTTCTCGAAGGCGAGAACGCGGTCGCGAAGAATCGCGAACTGATGGGCGCGACCAATCCGAAGGACGCGGCGCCGGGCACGATCCGCGCCGATTTCGCGCAATCCATCGACGCCAATGCCGTGCACGGTTCCGATTCGCAGGAGAACGCCGCGATCGAGATCGCGTACTTCTTCAGCGCCACCGAGCTGTGCCCGCGCTGACCCGCGGAGACATGCAGTTCCCGTGAACGAGGTCGCGCAAAAACAGAATCTGCTCGACCTCGATCGCGAGGGCCTCGAGCGCTTCTTCGCCGAAACCCTCGGCGAGAAGCGCTATCGCGCCCACCAGGTGATGAAGTGGATCCATCATCGCCACGTCACCGGATTCGACGAGATGACCGACCTGGGCAAGGTGCTGCGCGCCAAGCTCCAGGAACATGCGGAAGTCCGTGTTCCGCAGATCCAGTTCGACAAACCGTCCGAAGACGGCACCCACAAGTGGCTGCTCGGCATGGACGGGAAGAACGCCATCGAAACGGTCTACATCCCGGACAAGGGCCGCGGCACGCTCTGCGTGTCCTCGCAGGTCGGCTGCGCGTTGAACTGCACCTTCTGTTCGACCGCGACCCAGGGATTCAACCGCAATCTGTCCACCGCCGAGATCATCGGCCAGGTGTGGACCGCGGCGCGCCATCTCGGCAACGTGCCGCACAAGCAGCGCAGGCTCACCAACGTCGTGATGATGGGGATGGGCGAGCCGCTGGCGAATTTCGACAACGTCGTGCGCGCGATGAGCGTGATGCGCGACGATCTGGGCTACGGTCTGGCCAACAAGCGCGTGACCCTGTCGACCGCCGGCATGGTGCCGATGATCGACCGACTGGCGCAGGAGAGCGACGTGTCGCTGGCGGTGTCCCTGCACGCGCCGAACGATGCGCTGCGCGACCAGTTGGTGCCGCTCAACAGGAAATATCCGATCGAGGAACTGATGGCTGCCTGCGTGCGCTACGCCAAGCGCAAGAAGGGCGAGTCGGTCACCTTCGAGTACACCCTCATGAAGGGCGTGAACGACCAGCCGCAGCAGGCGCGCGAGCTGGTGCGGCTGCTGCGCGCGTTCGACAACGCGGTGCAGATGAAGGACGCCGCGAAGGTCAATCTGATCCCGTTCAACCCGTTCCCCGGGTCCCGTTACGAGCGCCCCGACGACGTCGCGATCCGCGCGTTCCAGAAGCTGCTCAACGAAGCCGGCATGATCGCGCCCGTGCGGCGCACCCGCGGCGACGACATCGACGCCGCCTGCGGGCAGTTGAAAGGCCAGGTCGCCGATCGTACGCGGCGTCAGGCCGAGTTCCGCAAGACGCTCGAATCGCGCGGGGGGCGCGACACGGGCGAGGATCCATCCGGGGCGGCGCATGCGGCTTGAGGCGGCGCCCTCGGCAACACTCGGATGCGACGCTCCGGCGAGCGTCGTCGATGCAATGAACGGATGCTTTGCTTTGGGGAGCAACACGCGATGACATCGTTCGATACCGGTATGCCCGAGACCGTTCGGGGCATCGGCGAAAAACTGCGCCAGGCCCGCATCCGCGCCGGTCTGACTCCGGCCGAAGCCGGAGCGCGGTTGAAGATCCAGACTCATGTGATCGAAGCGCTGGAGCGGGAGGATTGGGCCCGGCTCGGTGCGCCGGTCTTCATCCGCGGCCAGTTGCGCAGCTACGCGAGGCTGCTCGGTCTGCCGGCGGAATCGATCGCCGACAGCCAGGCGGTGCCGACCGCGCAGGCGACCGAACTGGTGCCGCGCAGCTACACCCCGCGGATGCAGAGGATGGCCGAGCAGACCGGTCGCCGCCTGGTCTACGTCCTGATCACCGCGACCATCGCGGTCCCGGTGTGGCTGGCGACGCGCTCGCATCTCGATCCCGGCGCCGGCACCGTGTCCCTCGACAGCGACACCACGCTGACGCTGTCGCCGGCACCGGGCGACGCCGTCGGCCGGCCGTCTGGCGACGCGCCCTCGGCCACATCCGCGGCGCAACAGGCCCCGCTGGTCGCATCGATCACGCCGATGCCCACCCGCGCCACCGCGCCCACCGCCGATCTCACCGTTCGTTTCGACGGCGAGAGCTGGGTCCGCGTGACCGCGCCGGATGGCAGCGTGGTCGAGCAGGCCCTGATCATGCCCGGGCAGCATCGAGTCTTCCAGCCGGGCCAGATCGGCAAGGCCGTGCTCGGCAACGCCAACGCCGTCCGCGTGCAATACCGCGGCCAGCCGCTGGACCTGACGCCGTACATCCGCGCGAATGTGGTGCGCTTTACGGTATCCTCTGACGGTTCTCTCCAGCCGGTCGATCGCTGAGGGGTCCCGGCAGGCCGTCGGACTGCGCATCGCGCAGCGTTCCGACGCCGCCTTCCGGACGCCGCCATCTTCGCCGTGCCGGAGCGAATGCCCGGAGCCTGCCTTCCGAGACGCGTCCGCCCGTGTTCCGCCGCATCGCGTCGGGGCCGCCGCCGATGCCGGCGGCAGGCGTTGCTGCGACGGCCGAGATTCAGCCATCGCCTGATACAACGTCGCGGCGACGCTCACCGTGCGTCCGCATCGGCCCCGGGTCGCGACTTCCACCGACAGACGTACAGACCGAGACACATCCGACCCATGGCGATCGACGAGCTCCTCGACGAACACGAACAAAGCGAACGCGTACGCAATTGGCTGCGGCAGAACGCAGCCGGCCTCATCGGCGGCGTCGCCCTCGGCCTCGCGGCCATCTACGGCTGGTTCTGGTGGAAGGACCAGGCGACGGCGAAGCAGATGAAGGCCAGCGACGAATATCAGGCGGTCGTCGACCAGATCCAGGCCGGCAAACTGAAGGAAGCGCAGGCCAAGGCCGCTGGCCTCAAGGACACCGCTTTCGCCGCGCTGGCCGCGCTGGATCTGGCCAAGGCGCAGGTCGACGGCGGCAAGCGCGACGATGCGATCGCCACCCTCCGTGGCATCCGTACCGAAGACGGCGCGATCGCCGCCGTGGTGTCGCAGCGTCTCGCAAGGCTGCTGATCGACGCCGGCAAGGGCGAGGAAGCGCTGACCCTGCTCAATGGCATCGACGATCCGTCCGCGCATGAAGTCCGCGGCGATGCCCTGTTCGCGCTGGGTCGCAAGGAGCAGGCCCGTGACGCCTACAACAAAGCCCTCCGCCAGCTCGACGTCGGCGCCCCGCAGCGCCCGCTGGTCGAACTGAAGCTGTCGCAGGCCGGCGGTACGCCGCCGAAACCCGAATCCGCCTCCTGAGCACACCCGACACGATGAATTCCACACGGTTCCACCACGCCGCGCGTCTCCGGGCGCCGTTCGCCCGTCGCGGCGCGCTGCTGCGCGTCGCCCTGTTGTCCGCCGTCGTGGCCCTGTCCGGCTGCAGCACCGTCAAGGGCTGGTTCGAACTGGGCGACTCCGATGCCAAGGCCGCCCGCAAGCCGGCCGAACTGACCGAATTCGTGCCGTCCGCGACCCCGTCGCGGATGTGGTCGGCGAATGCCGGCAGCGGCGAATCGCGACTCGGCCTGTCCCAGGGGCCGGCGATCGCCGACGGTCGTGTCTATGCCGCGGCGGTCGAAGGCGGAGTCCGCGCGTTCGACCTGCAGACCGGCGCCCGGGTGTGGGAATACCGCAGCAAGCTGTCGCTCACCGGCGGTCCCGGTGCGGGTGAAGGTCTGGTCGTGATCGGTACGCTGGACGGTGAGGTGATCGCGCTCGACGCCGCCACCGGTACCGAGAAGTGGACCGCCCGTGTCCCGAACGAAATCATCGCCGCTCCGGCGATCGGCCAGAACACCGTGCTGGTGCGTTCCAACGACGGACGCGTCACCGCGTTCGACGCCGCCAGCGGCCAGCGCCGCTGGTTCTGGAACCATGATCTGCCGTCGCTCAGCGTGCGCGGCAACGACTCGCCGGTGCTCGGCCCGGGCTTCGTGTTCGTCGGCAACGACGATGGCACCCTCGCGGCGCTGTCGCTGGTCGACGGCCGGCCGCTGTGGGATCAGCCGGTGGGGCAGCCCGACGGGCGCACCGAACTCGATCGCATGGCCGATGTCGACGGCATGCCGGCGCTCGATGGTGCCACGCTGTACGCCACCAGCTACAAGAAGCAGACCCTCGCGATCGACGCGCCCAGCGGCCGTCCGCTGTGGTCGCAGGAACACGGCGGCGCCGGGCGCGTCGGCGTGGGTCCCGACCGCGTGGTCGTGACCGACCCGGCCGGCGTGGTCTGGGCGCTCGACAAGAGCGGCGGTTCCGCGCTGTGGCAGCAGGCCGGTCTGATCCGCCGCAGCCTGTCGGGCGCCGCCGTCCAGGGCGACTTCGCCGTGGTCGGCGACCTCGAGGGCTATCTGCACTGGCTGCGTCTCGACAACGGCGACTTCGGCGCCCGCGTCCGTGCCGGTCGCGATCCGGTGCGCGCCGCGCCGGTCGTGGTCGACGGCGTGCTCGTCGTGCAGACCACGGGCGGCGATCTCAGCGCCTGGCGTCTGAACTGAGTCGTTCGATGGCATGCCATTGCGGCCCCGGGTAGTCTGACTGCCCGGGGCCTTGCGTTTCCCGGCACCCTCGCGTTTGCCGGTTCCGTGTCCGTTTCGTCATCCGAGCAGAACCCATGCTGCCCCTCGTCGCTCTCGTCGGTCGTCCCAATGTCGGTAAATCGACGCTGTTCAATGCGCTGACCCGCACCCGCGACGCGCTCGTCCACGACGAGCCGGGCGTGACCCGTGATCGCAACTACGGCATCTGCCGGCTCGATGAAGCCAAACCCTTCGTGATCGTCGACACCGGCGGCATCGCCGGCGAAGAGGAAGGTCTGGCCGGCGCGACCGCGCGCCAGTCGCGCGCCGCGGCCGAAGAGGCCGACCTCGTCCTGTTCATCGTCGACGGCCGCGAAGGTCCGTCGGCGCTCGACGACGAGATCCTGCGCTGGCTGCGCAAGGCCGACCGGCCGACCGTGCTGGTGGTGAACAAGACCGACGGCATCGACAGCCGCGCCGCCATCGCCGAGTTCGCGCGCTACGGCATCGCCGACGTCATCGGCATTTCCTCGGCGCACCGCCAGGGTCTGGATCGCCTGCTCGAAGACACGCTGTCGCGACTGCCTGCCGAAGGCGAGGGCGAAGTCCTCGACAACGATCCCGAGCGCGTGCGCATCGCCTTCGTCGGTCGCCCGAACGTCGGCAAGTCGACCCTGGTGAACCGGATCCTCGGCGAGGAGCGGATGATCGCCTCCGAAGTCCCGGGTACCACCCGCGATTCGATCGCGGTGGATCTGGAGCGCGACGGCCGCAAGTACCGCCTGATCGACACCGCCGGCATCCGCCGCAAGTCGAAGGTCGAGGAAGCGGTCGAGAAATTCTCGATCGTGAAGACCTTGCAGGCGATCGAGCAGTGCCAGGTCGCGGTGATCATGCTCGATGCCAGCGAAGGTGTGACCGATCAGGACGCCAGCGTGCTCGGCGCGGTGCTCGATGCCGGTCGCGCACTGGTCGTCGCCGTGAACAAGTGGGACGGGCTGTCGCAGTACCAGCGCGAACAGACCGACGGTCTGCTGTCGCGCAAGCTCTCGTTCGTCAACTGGGCCGAAGCGGTGCACATCAGCGCCAAGCACGGCTCGGGCCTGCGCGAACTGTTCGCCGCGATCCATCGCGCGCATCGTTCCGCAACCTACAAATTCAGCACCTCCGAGGTCACGCAGGCGATGGAGATCGCCTACGAAACCAATCCGCCGCCGTCGATCCGCGGCCATGTCTCGAAGCTGCGCTTCGCGCATCCGGGCGGCGAGAATCCGCCGACCTTCGTGGTCCACGGCACCCGACTGCGCAATCTGCCGGAGAGCTACCGGCGCTATCTCGAGAACTTCTTCCGCAAACGCTTCAAGCTGATCGGCACGCCGGTGCGTTTCGTGTTCAAGGAGGGCGACAACCCCTACAAGGACAAGCGGAACACGCTGACGGAAGGCCAGCTCAAGAAACGCCAGCGGATGATCCGGCACATCAAGCGGAACAAATGACGCGAACGGTCGAAGCTTATCTGGCCGCGCATGGCGCTGCGTGTCCTGTCTGTGGAAAGACCGAACTGGACCGCGCGCCGGCGACTGTTCTTCCCGAACCGCTTGTGGGCAGATTGACCGTCTGGGTGGCCTGCGAACATTGTCGAACGACATGGCTGGAGACCTACGCACTCGTGGACTGCAGCCATCTTTCCGATTCGGAAGGGCGACCGATCGATTTCCCCGCGACCGGCATGCATTGACGCGATGCCCCCCATCCCCGCCATCGACATCACCCTCGGCCTGATCGCCGGTGGTCGCGCCTCGCGATTGGGCGGTGTCGACAAGGCCTGGCTCGAACGCGACGGTGTCCCGCAGGTGCTGCGCTGGGCGCGGCGATTTCCGGGCGAGCACGGGCCGGTGCTGGTTTCGGCGAACCGCACGCCGGAGCGCCATGTCGCGCATGGGTGGACGGTGCTGCCCGATCGCGTGCCCGATCTCGGACCGCTCGGCGGCCTCGACGCGTTGGCGCAGGCCTGCGCGACGCCGTGGTTGTTCACGTTGCCGGTGGATCTGGTCGGGGTCAACGACTGTCTGCTGCGCACGCTGGTCTCGCAGCGCGGCGCGAACGGCGCGTTCGCGCGCGACGACGATGGCCTGCAGCCGCTGGTCGCGCTGTGGCGCGTCGACGCGCTGCGCGCGGCCTGCGTCGAAGCCATCGCCGACGGCGATGCGGCCGTCCATCGCCTCCAGCAACGGCTCGATCTGCCGATGGTGTCCTTCTCCGGGTTCCGCTTCGGTAATCTCAACACGCCGGCCGACCTGCAGGCGGCCGGCATCCTTTCCGACGACGGCCACGCATGACCTTTCCGACCCGCATCGCCTTCGACGAAGCCCGCGCGATCATCGCCCGCGTCGCCGCGGCCCGGCGACTGCCCGCGGAATCGCTCGCGCTGTCGCGCGCGCACGGGCGCGTGCTCGCCCGTGATCTCGTCGCGGTGATCGACCAGCCCGGATTCGACAATGCCGCGATGGACGGTTTCGCGCTGCGTCATGCGGATCTCGCGGCGTCCGGCGAAACCGCGCTGCGCCTGATCGGAGAGCAGTTCGCGGGCGTGTCGATCGCACTGCGCGTCGGTGCCGGCGAATGCGCGCGCATCACCACCGGCGCGCCGCTGCCGGCAGGCGCCGACACCGTCGTGATGAAGGAAAACACCCGCTGCGACGGCGATGCGGTGCATGTCCTGCAGGCGCCGACGCCGGGGCAGCATGTCCGCCGCGCGGGCGAGGACGTGCGCACCGGCGACCTGCTGTCGTCAGCGGGACAGCCCCTGACGCCGGCGCGGATCGCGCTGGCCGCGGGGCAGGGCCTGGATCGTCTGGATGTCGTGCGGCGACCGACGGTTGCGGTGTTCACCACCGGGGACGAACTGGTCGAACCGGGCATGCCGCTGCGTCCGGGCGAGCTCTACGACAGCAATCGCGAACTGCTGATGGGGCTGCTGCGCGCCGAAGGTTGCGAACCGGTGGCGTGGCCGCGCCTGCCCGACGATCCGGAGGCGGTCGCGTCGGCGCTGCGTCATGCGGGCCATGCCTTCGATGTGGTGATCACCTGCGGCGGCGTGTCCGCCGGCGAGAAGGACCATCTGCCGGCGCTGTTCCAGCGCGAGGGCTCGGTGCTGTTCTGGAAGGTGCGGATGAAGCCGGGCATGCCGGTGCTGCTGGCGGAATCGCGTTCCGCGTTCGGTGGCGAAGGTGGTCTCGGCGAGGCCTTGTTCCTGTGTCTGCCGGGCAATCCGGTGTCGGTGCTGGCGACGTGGCTCACGCTCGGCCGCGCGCTGCTCGACGGCCTGCAGGGGCGCACGGAACCCCGTCCCCGGCTGCGTGCGCGCCTGCGTACGGGTTGGCGCAAGACCCACGAACGCCTCGAATTCCTGCGCGGCCTGTTGTCCTGCGATGACGACGGCGTGCTGTGGGTTGAGCCGAATCCCGCCGACGGCTCGCACCGCATGCGCGCGGCCGCGGCTTCGGATGCGCTGATCGTGCTGGGCGAAGGCGAGCGGACGCTGGAGGCGGGGAGCGTGGTCGATGTGCTGGCGTACTGAGGCGGGCATGATCCAGAAGGAGATGATCGGCCGATGAGCATTTCCGAACGCACGCCCGTCGACGCGCGGGATCGCCAGCGCGACGGTGCGGTGCTGATCGACGTGCGCGAGGCGCACGAGCGCGCGCTGGGCATGGCCGCGGGCGCGCGTGGGATCGCGATGGGCGAACTGATCGGCAACGCCGCCGCGCATCTGCCCGATGCCGGCGTCGAACTGCTGCTGATCTGCCAGAGTGGCCTGCGTTCGCTGCGCACCGCCGAGGCTCTGGTCGCGCAGGGCTTCGCGAACGTGGCCTCGGTCGCCGGCGGCACCGCGCGCTGGATCGCCGAGGGGCTGCCGATCGCGCATCCAGACGATGGCATCGATGCCGATTTCGCCGAGCGTTACTCGCGCCATCTGCGCCTGCCGCAGGTCGGCATCGACGGCCAGCGCCGTTTGGAAACCGCGTGCGTGCTGCTGGTCGGTGCCGGCGGGCTCGGCTCCCCGGCCGCCTACTATCTCGCCGCGGCCGGGGTCGGCACCCTGCGCATCGCCGACGACGATGTCGTCGATCGCAGCAACCTGCAGCGCCAGATCCTGCACACCGATGCCGCTATCGGCATGCCGAAGGTCGATTCCGCCGCCGTGGCGCTGAGCGCGCTGAATCCGCGGACGCGGGTGGACGCGGTGCGCGAACGGGTGACCAGCGCGAATGTCGAACGCCTGCTCGACGGCGTCGATGTCGTGGTCGACGGCGCCGACAATTTCGCGGCGCGTTATCTGCTCAACGATGCCTGCGTGAAGCTCGGCAAGCCGCTGGTGTACGGGGCCGTGCACCGGTTCGAGGGCCAGGCCGGCGTGTTCGATGCCGGGCGCCGTCGCGGCGCCGCGCCGTGCTACCGCTGCCTGTTTCCGGAGCCGCCGCCGCCGGAAGCGGCGCCGAACTGTGCCGAGGCCGGCGTGCTCGGCGTGCTGCCCGGCGTGATCGGCCTGATCCAGGCGACCGAGGCGATCAAACTGCTGCTCGGCATCGGCGAGCCGCTCATCGGGCGTCTGCTGCAGTTCGACGCGCTCTCGATGCGGTTCCGCGAGACGCGGTTGTCGCCGGATCCGGATTGTCCGGTGTGCGCGCCCGACCGCCCGTTTCCCGGGTACATCGATTACGCCGCGTTCTGTTCGCACGTGTCCTGAGGCCGCTCCCGGAGTGATGCCGCACTGTCCGGGACACGGGCCGCGCTTCGCTCTATCCTCGTCCCGTCGAACATCACGGGAGAGCGCATCATGAGATTGCGGTCGTGGAGCATGTCCATCGTCGTGCTGCTCGCGTTGTTCGCCGTCGGGCGCGCCGGGGCGTCCGTGTCGCCCTGCGAATTCTCCGAACGCGACGCACAGTCGACACCGCTGCGGCTGCGGATCGCGCAGGCGGCCTGCCGGGAGCATGCGGACTGGTACGCGCCCTTCATCAACGGTCAGGGCCGGGTCGGCTGGCAGGACGGCCACATTCCGATGGAAGCCGAGGGCAAGGGCGAGCGACTGGCGAACGGCAACCCGCCCTGGCAGCGGGTCGCGGATTACTGGCGGCGCACGCCGGCGCTGCGCAACATGCGCGGCATCCCCGGCGCGAAGGAATGCGAGACGGTATCGGGAGACTGGCGCGACGGTGCCGCCTGCCGCGCGTTCATTCTCGACAATCCCTGGTCCGCGGCGTTCGTGTCCTATGTGATGAAGGTCGCCGGCGTCGAGGATTTCGGCTTCTCGCAAGAGCACATCGCCTACATCGCCGATGCCTGGGACGCGTCCTCGCCGCGCAGGCGCTACCGGCTGGTCGCGCCCGATCGGGAACGGCCGGAGATCGGCGATCTGCTGTGCTATTCGCGCGAACCGCGGATCGCGACGCACCGCGATCTGATCGCGTTCTTCGAGCGGGGCGGCGGCGGTCTGAAGACGCACTGCGACATCGTGGTCGGCGTCGATCTGAACGGCGACAGCAAGCTGTACGCGATCGGCGGCAATCTCATGCAGACGGTGATGATGCGCAAGCTGCCGCTGAACGCGAAGGGACGGTTCTCGCCGCCCGTGCCCGAGGAGGCGCCGTGCCGGATGAATCTGGAGCGCGATTGCGACCTCAACGACAAGGCCTGGGTGGCGCTGCTCAAGCTTCGGGAGTGAGCGCGCGCCGGAGGTCCTGCAGGCTGATTTCGTAGGCCGCGCAGCGATAGACCATCGCCGACCGGCTGTGCACGTTCAGTTTGCAGAAAATCTGCTTCAGATACGTCTTCACCGTGTATTCGCTGATCCGCAGGCGATCGGCGATCTGTTTGTTCACGCAGCCGAGGCAGACCAGACGCACGATCTGCAGTTCGCGTGCGGTCAGCGATGCCAGCGGGTCCGGATCGGACGAGGCGTTCGCCTGCGGCGGCTGTGGCCGTGCGTAGACCGCATAGCGGCGGCCGCCCAGATCGAGGCGGCCCAGGCAGTGGCCGGCCGTGCCCGCATCGGCGACGAGCGATCGGCCCAGTTGGCTGTCCTCGTTCACGACCAGGCACGGCGTGTTGTCGAGGCTGAATTCGGCGAGCACGGCGGCGGCTGGAGGCGGGGCCTGCACGGCCTGCGATGCGCTGGAATCCTTCCGTATGGTCATCGTCCTGGACTCGTGGCAGTGGCTGCGGAGCGACGACGTCCGGTGCGACCGTCGCGGAAAGCGTGCGCGGAAGCCCGATCGCCCATGCGATGTCGCCGTCGCCCCGCAGCGGTCGTCGACGCGCTCGCGCCGAGAGCCCCCTGTCCACCGCCCGGAATGCGATCCCTCGTTTTCTTCGGTACAGCGAAACGGCTAACGCAGTCCGCGACCGCCAGCGTCCACCGTTCGTCGCCTGATCGACGCTTCGGGCGAGGCAGCGTCCAGCGGCGGACGACCGGTGCGCGCATTCACTCGGCATGGGACGTGGTGGCGAACGACAGCCGTGGCGGCAGTTCCGCGGCGATGCAGGCACGGCGGGGGTCGCGCTCCGCCAGGGTCGGCCGTTGTCGCGGCGGGACCGGGGTGCGGATGCCCAGGATCGCGGCCAGATTCGCGCCCGGTTCGCGGTAGGGGCGCAATTGCGTGGCCGGGCCGGTGATGAGCGGAGTGACGCCCGGCCCATGACCGCTGACCGTGCTGTCGCCGTGCACGATGATGCCGACGGTCACGCGGCCCTGACGCACCGACGGGCCGCGGCGGGTATCGGCATTCACGATCGCGACCAGATCGCCGAAGCGCAGACTGCCCAGACGATGGCGCGCGCGCAGTTCGCGGTCGGCCATCTGGATGTCGTAGTCGCCGCGCCAGGCGGTGTTCTTGCCCAGCCCCGAACCCATCAGTACCGCCGGCACGAAATGGGTGACCGGCACGTGCAGCGCGCGGTCGCGCACGTGCAGCCCCCAGTGCCGCAGCAATCGCGGCGAGCAGTTCATCAGTTCCAGCGCCGGAAAGTCGGGAAACCGCGCGCCGAGGCCGTGGCTGCGGATCTGCATGCGGTCGCCGATCGCCAGCCGCGCCAGCACTTCGGTCGGAAAATCCACCAGGACGTGATTGATGCCGCCGTGCTTGCCGGTGACCACGCCACGGCGTCCGATCATGCGCCCGCTCAGCACCTCGACGACGTTGCCGACGCAGGCGTAGGTCATCAGCGCGTTGTTCGGGCCGTCGCGCGGACCGACCACCTCGCGGCCGTTGTTGTGCAGCGCGACGCCGGGTTCGATGTGATCGCCGGCCAGACCGATGCACAGATCGCCGATGCGCTGGTTCATCACGATGCCGCCGGTGCCGGGCAACACCCGCGGTACACCGTCGTAGCCGATGCGGTACGGATTGGCGCGGCCGACCGGATGCGCGATCTGACCGCTGACGCCGACCACGACCAGTTCGTCGGCATTGATCCGCGGTGCCTCGCGGGTATCGGCGATACGGCGACGGGGGGCAGGGCGGGGTGGCGGCGGAGCGACGGCGTTCATGAGCGCGACCTCGTTCAGATGGCGTGCCAGAAATGGCGTGCCGCACGCCAGGGATCCCCGGCGGCGACAGCGACGGGCGGTTCGTCGTAATCGAAACGATCAAGCGCGATCCGCTGCACGCTCTCGAGTTCGGGAGCCTCCACCCGCAGCATCAGGTCGCCGTAGAGCAGCGGGTGGACCACGGCGATGCGCAGGCCGCCCCACAGCAGCGAGGTGGCGCCGGCGGTCACGATCAGGTCGCGCAACCGGCGCTGTTCCAGCGCGACCAGATCCGCGGCGTCGTCCGGCGGTTGTTCGAGCGGCAGCCCGAGATGCGCGCAGACCGCGCGCAGACAGCTCTGCGGCAGATCCGGCGCGAGCGTGAGCACGCAGGCGTTGCCGAGCGCGGCGGCCAGCGCGAGGCTGTCGATCGTGCCGTAGAACGCGGCGCTCTCGGTGGCGTCGTCGTTGGGATCGCAGCGCGAGGTCAATGCCTGGTGCAGCGCTTCGTAGCGTTCGATCAGATCCGCACGGGTACCGTCGGGGAACAGCGATTCGCTGATGTTGTCGATCACCCAGTGCAGGCGGCAGCGCGACAGGTCGGTGCGCGTGCGCTCGTCTTCCCACAGCGTCAGCGCCTGGCTGAAATCGTCGGCGGTCGTGGACGGCAGCGTCTCGCGCAGCGCGTTCGGCCAGAACCCGAGCGGATCCCGACGGTAGTAGTCGCTGGCATCGATCGCCTGCCAGAAGGTCCGGGTCACGGTCAGGTCCGCCAGCGACGACAGGCGGCTGACCAGTTGCGCACCGTACGGCGAATACAGCGCCAGCAGCGGGTCGACGACGTAGGCGCTGCGCCTGGCGCGAAGACTGACTTCGAGTTCCTGATCGAGCATGGCGCGGGCCTGTTCGCTGGGGATCGTGTCGGTGGACGCTGCGCGCGCGGCGACCGCACCGCCGTGCGGGCGGCCGCCGCGGCCGTGACGGCGGATCCTTCGCCGTCACGGCGGTCGTGCCCTGCGATCGCGATCACGCGGTCGCGGAGGTCGCGCCGAGCACGCTGCGCAACGCGGGGGTGATGCCCGGGAAGCCGCGGCCTTCCGGCGTCATCCGATAGGCCGCGACCCAGGAATCGGCGTGCGAGCCGAGCGGACGGATCGTCGACTGGAACAGGATCGGATCGGTCACGGTCTTGAAATCGTTGTCGGCCGCGAACTTCAGGACGCGGCGACCGCTCTCGGCCATCTTCGCGCGCTGCGAGGGTTCGGCCGTGCCGCCGAGATGGCGGTTGGAGACGATCTCGATCACGTCCCACTTGGTGTTGGCGTCGAACGCCTTCTTGATGTCCGGCGTGTCGAGGATCTCCAGCACCTGGACCAGGTAATGGCCGACTTCCATCGCCAGCGAGAAGATGTTGCCGTAGGTGCTGCGATCCAGGGCGTAGCGCATGTCCAGACCTATGCGCTGGATCGTCGCGATGCTGCCGAACGGACGCTGGTCGATCAGCTGCCCGCCGCGGATCACTTCGCCGATCAGCATGTCGCGGAAGTACTGGCTGATCGACACCATGAAGCCGACCAGTTGGCGATGGAAATTGCGGTTGACGACCGCTCCGGCCGGCACCTGCGCATTGCCGTAGTTGAACGCGCGGCGGTACGCGATCATGCGGTCCTGCTTGGAGTAACGCAGCGGCCGCAGCTTGTCGAGCCGGTACAGGCCCTGCGCGCCGGGGCCGCGCTGCACGCGGATCTTGCCCAGGCGGAACAGTCGCTGCAGCACCTCGACCACTTCGAACACCTTCATCCGCTCGTGCTGCCAGCTGTAGTAAAGCTCGGCCGCCGCGTGCAGCTGGCTCGGGATCACCGCATCGTCGAAGTCCGGCTCGATGTAGGGATACGTGATCTCGGCGAAATCGACCGGGCCTTTCTTGCCGAGACCGACCAGATCGAGGATGCCCTGTTCGCCGCGCGCGCCGGCCTGGCCGGAGCGCAGCAGATCGCCGAGCCGCTGCTCGAACTCGACCTCATAGGCCTGACGCTCGCCCGGCGGCAGTTTGTCCAGTTGTTCGCGCAGGAAGGTCTCCCACAGGCGCTGGATCGTTTCGTGTGTCTGGAAACTCATGATGATTCTCCTCGATCAACGCTTGCTGCGGGAGCCGGAGGTCTTCCTGGCGCGCTTGCCGCCGATCCGGGCGGCCGGGGCGGCCGCTGCGATCTCGTCGCGATGCGGTATCGGCGTTTCCACCGCCGGCTCCGCGACGGCGACGGTGGGCGTCTGCGGTGTCTGGCGCCAGTCGTCGGGGGCCTCCTCGATGCAGCAGTTCATCGCTTCGATCATCGCCTCCGCGCCCAGATGGAGCCGTTCGGCGAACGCATCGTCGATGTTCAGGCCTTCCTGGGAGAGTTTCGCCAGCTCCAGATAGGGCTCCGGCGCGACCGCGAGCTGCACCGCGGCACGGGTCCGGAACATCTTGTAGTAGTCGAGGAAGCGCAGTGCGATGTCGATGTTCGGTTTCGCGGTTTTCAGCAGTTTCTCGAGATGGCTGAAGACCGTGACCTTGTCCATGTCGGCCAGTTGCGCGGCGATCGCGATCAACCGCGCGAACATCGCGTAGCCGATGTCGCCGAGATGCGGTCCGCCGGTATCGACGTCGGGCGTCGTCCCCGGTGTCGTCCCGGGCGGCGGTCCGGGGACGGTGCCGTCATCGTCCGACGGGAACTGCCGATCGATCCCGCGCGAGATCTCCTGCTGCGCCAGCACCTGTCTCACGCTGGCGAGGTTCTGCGCGTAGTACTGCATGTGGATGCGGCTCTTGCCGACCGGCGGCAGGAACAGCGGGACGTCCTGGGCGCGCAGTCCGGCGACCGTGGTCGCCGGCGGCGCGCAGGCGACGTGGCGCTTCGCGCGCTTCACCGGCGGAGGCGGCGGACGGACGATGGCCGGCCGGGCGCAGACGACCGGAGGCGTCTGCGGCGGAACGATGTCCAACGCCACGGCCTGCTGCTGCGGGGTCTGGAACGTGGTTCGCATGATCTTCTCCTGGCAGAGTCTTGGCGTTGCTCAGAACCCGCCGCTGCGCAGCCGATCCTGGGCGATGGTGTCGAGCGAGGTTTCGAAGTGGGCCGGGATGTCCGGTCCGTCGAGGCCGCAGTCGGTGTTGACGGTCGTGTTGGCGGCGAGGTTGAGCACCACGTCGTCCATCGCGTTCTCGAGCATCACCACCAGCGCGCCGTCTTCGCCGAACAGCGTCGACATCGGGATGCAGTTGGCGCTCATCTGGTCGGCGAGCGCTTCCCAGCGCCGCTCCGACTGCAGTTGCAGGCAGAGTTCCTGATGCAGCAGATCGGTGAAATTGAAGGTGCTGCCGGCGATCGTCTCGTTGGTCGTGCGGCGGGTCTCGAAACGGGTGTTCGTGGTTTCCCAGTCCGCTTCGGCGTCGCTCAGCGGGCGCAGTTCGCCCACGATCTGGGTCAGCGTGGTCTGCAGCGACGCCGGCAGATCCGGACAGTAGAGCGTGCCGGCCGGCGCGCCTCTCACTTCGAGACCGAGGAACGCTTCGATCAGATAGCTGTACGACGCGGCGCGGATCTCGGGCAGACCCAGATCCAGGCTGCCCACCGCGTACAGGTCGATCGCGCGATCGACGTCGTAGAGGATCTTGTCGAGCATCACCTGGCAGCTGATGTCGTCGCAGGCGCAGCGCGCCAGGCAGTCGATCTGGCTGGCCAGGCGGCCGCGGGCGATCGTGAGGTTGACGATGCGGTGATCGGCCGCGGCCTCCTCTTCGATCCCGTACAGGCCGTAGAACACGATCGGCGGGCGGGCGACGCGCAGCAGACGCGAACCGCCGGCCTGACCGAAGCCGTCGGCGAACAGCCGCAGCGATTCCAGGAACGAGGTCAGCGGCGGCGATTCCGGATCGACCAGCCGATAACCGAAATTGATCAGCCGGTACACGCGGTTGAGTTCGATCTGCGCGGTGGAGCCCAGCGCGCGCAGGCCTTCGGCGCTGCCATGGGCGGCGCGACGCACCATGTCGTCGAGCACGCGGGTGAGTTCCTGTTCGGTCAACAGCGCGCGCAGATCGCCCTGGCCCTGCGCTTCGAGCGCGTCGAACAACCGGCGATAGGCGTCGATGCCGCGCGGCCATTCGTTCGCCGAGTTCTGGTAGGAGAGGCTGCCGAGCAGATTCTGCAGCGCGTGGATGCAGGCGTCGCGACGGGTCTGCATTTCCGTGAACGGCGCCTGCAGCAGGAAGCGTCCGCCGGCGAAGCCGTTGTTGGCCATGCTTTCGCCGAGCATCACGAGAATCACCGCGCAGACTTCGTCGATGCTCTGCGCGAGACTGCGGAATTCGTAGGTCGACGAAGGATTCAGCGAGCCGACGAGACGGGCCAGCCTGGCATAGTCGCCGAGCGTGCGGCGCATCCCGATCGCGCGGTCGCGATTACGCGGGTCCAGACCGAAACGCGCGGCGTTCACGCCTTCCTGCACCGAGCTGCGGATGCCGTCCGACCAGCCGCCGAGTTCGGCGTCGATGTCCTTGAGCAGATTGCTGCGGGCGAGGTTGTCGAGATCCTTGTCGACGTCGCTCATCGCCTGTTTCAGATCGACGCTGGTCGCGGTGTCCGGCGCGGCGGCGGCGACGAAGCGCGGCGCGTTGCGCAGGAACGGCATGCCCTCGGCCTCGCTCTGGATGCCGCGGGCGCGCGGTTCCGACTGATAACGGTCGTACAGCGCCTTGGCGATCTGCTGCGGGTTGCGCGGATCGCCGACCCGCAGTTCCCGGCGCAGCAGATTGTCCAGCGCCAGTTGCGCCTTCGAGGGCGGGCCGCTGCGGCCGCCGGCGGGATCGGATTGCGGATCGGATGAGGTGTTGAACATGTTCTATCTCCTGGTGGACTCGAACGCGCTGACTCGAATGCGATCTATGCGGCCACGGGTTCCCGCTGCGGTTGCCTGCCGCCCGTGCGCGTGGCGCGGATTTCCTCGTTGAGGCGACCGATGACGTCCGCGGAGAGCTGGCCGGGATTCACCCGGCCGCTGGCGAGCGCGTAGCTGGCCGCGCTCAGCAGATGCCGCGGCGGCAGTTCGATCCGGTCGGTCCTGCGCTCCTGCAGCAGGCGCGCGCCGCGCTGGATCGCGGCCTGATGGCTGCGGTCGAACGGGATGATGTCGGCGACCGCGCGCTGGGCGAGGTTGCGTCGGGTCTGGTACATGGTTTCGTCGACGACGTGCGGGATCACCGTGCGCGCGCTGCCCAGCAGCATGCCCGGCATGCGGTGTCCGCGTTCGGGGCGGTAGAGCGTTCCCCAGATCCGCTCCAGTCGCGCGGCATCGCGATCGAAGCCCTGGCGCCGCAGCATCTCGGCGAGGATCTGCACGCGCAGATACGCGGTCGGATGCGCGCCACCGGGACGGAAGGTCATCGTGCGCGGCGCCGGATGCGCGAGGAATTCGGCCATGCCCCAGGCGGCTGCGGGGCCGCCCAGGCACAGCGCGGCCAGATCCGCCCAGATTTCCTTGTGCCAGCGCCCGTAGGTGCTGGCCAGGAACGGCTGCCGCACCTGGCCGATGATCCGCCGCACCACCGCCTGGCGGTTCTCCTGCCAGATGCCGAGATCCGCCTGCAGGTTGTGCGCCACCTCGTGCAGGAACACCGCCTGCCACGGATGATCGCGATCCCACGGGATCCGGATCAGCGGGAACGGATTGGCCTCGCCGAGCAACCGTCCCAGCGACACCCCGCGACGCATCGTCGCCGGCGAATAACCGTGTTCCATGTAGCACAAGGGCTTGAGCAGGGTGCCGCGGAAGACCCGCGGCGCGGCGTCGCGGATCGCCTGGTAGCAGTCCTGCGCGATGGCATCGTGTGCGGACAGCGCCGGTGCGAAGCTGGTGCCGCGCTGCGCGAAGACCTCGAAGAACATGCCGAACAGTCGCCGCGCGCGATCCAGTTCGCGCTCGACCAGCGCGATGTCGATCAGCACGCGCTGGGTCGGTGACTGTTCGACCGAGGCCCGCACCTCGTCGAAGCGACGGCGGATCTCGCCTTCCACCCGCGAGAGCCGCTGGTTGGCGGCCTCGAAGTGCGCGCGCGACGGTGCGTGCGGCATGTCCTGCGGACGCAGGCCGACGAAGGCGTTGTCGATCCTGGCCAGGCGGCGCAGGCGCGCCGCCAGACCGCGGACCTTCACGCGCAGGAACTCTCGGGCGTTGCGTGCAGGCATGGGGATGGGCTCCGTATCGTCCTGGATGGGCGCGTGGCGTGCGTCCCTGCGTCGCGATCAGCGGCAGCGGACCCGGATCGTGGTCGGTCCGGCCACGTTGACGATGCGACCGCCATGACGCGGGCAGTTGCAACGTCCAGCGACCACGGCGCCACCGACGACCGGGCGCGCGATGACCGGCGGACCGGTACGACGACGCACCGCACGCACCACCGGCACCACGCGCCGCCGCACCGGCGCGGCGGCGCGGCGTACCGTGGCCACCGCGCGGCGCTGCGGCACGACCCGGCGCGCGCGCGGCACCAGCGGACGCGACAGCGCGCGCGCGGCGGCAGGCCGCCGCACGACCCGCGCGGTCACCCGGCGGACGACCCGCGGCACGACCCGGCGCGCCGGCACGCGGCGCTGGCGGGCGACGCGGCGTGCGACCGCGATCG
>JAYRSY010000009.1:147598-150607 GCA_041919915.1 Lysobacteraceae bacterium | reverse complement strand
ACTTGGCACAGTCACCCTAGGGGCCCCGTATGGCACGCATCCTGATCGTCGACGACTCTCCGTCGCAGTTGATGGGCATTCGCCGCATCGTCGAAAAACTCGGCCACGAGGCCCTCACCGCCGAGGATGGCGCCGCCGGAGTCGAAGTCGCCAAGCGCGAAATCCCGGACCTGATCCTGATGGACGTGGTGATGCCGAACCTCAACGGCTTCCAGGCGACGCGCACGATCTCGCGCGAGCCGACCACCAAGCACATCCCGATCGTGCTGGTGACCACCAAGGACCAGGACACGGATCGCGTGTGGGGCATGCGCCAGGGCGCCAAGGCCTATCTCACCAAGCCTTTCAGCGAAACCGAGCTCTCGGACACCATCACGAAATACGTGGCCGGCCTGGGCTGATCCAACAAGCGGCAACGCACCCTGCCGTGAAGATGAAGCCGCCGCGAGGCGGCTTCATCGCATCCGGGTCGCGGCCCGACAGCCCCCTGCATCAAAAGCAGGGGATGGTCTCGATGTAGTAACTCTGGGTCGTGATTCCCCAGGACTGAACACGTCCAGAGCAGGGATACAACACCTCTCCCACGATCTCACCCTGCGCATCGAAATATGTGATTTCGGTCATCTGGGAGCGGGCCGCGTGGACATAAGCGACCGCGCCCATCATTGCGGAGATCAGAACGGCCGCAACGAGCGCGCGTTTCTTGTTCAACATGTTCGACTCCTTGTCGTTGTATCGCCACCGGAACAGCGGCGACGGATCATGCTAACGGAAATGCGCTGCTTCGCGACATCAGTCACGCGCGACGCCAATCGTCTCCGAACACGTCCCGGAGACGCCGGTACGCCTCGCGTTCTTCCTCGGTATTGGCGCGCGGCGCGAGGATTTCCAGCTCCACGATCTGATCGCCGGCCGGCGCACCGCCGGCGCCCGGCAGCCCCCGGCCACGCAGACGCAGTTTGCGTCCGGATTCGGAGTCGACGGGAATCTTCAGCTCGACCGGACGGCACGCTCAGCGCTGCGCCCAGCGCGGCTTCCCAGGGCGCCACCGCGAGCGTGTGGATGATGTTGCGGCCGTCCACCTCGAATTGCGGGTGCGCGGCATATTCGATCTCCAGCAGCAGATCGCCTCCGCTCGGCGCCTGACCTGCCAGCCGGATGGCCTGCCCCGGACGGATGCCCTTCGGAACCCGGACCTCCAGCGATCGTCCACCGACCGAGACGCGGACCGGATCGCCGCGATAGACGGCCTCCAGCGGCACCGCGAACTTGGCGCGGAGGGCGCCGTCGCCGCGGGCTCGCGAACCTGCGCTTCCCGGACCGCCGAATCCACCGCCACGACGGCGACCGAACAGTTCCTGGAAGAAATCGCTGAAACCGCCATTGCCGCCACCGGCGAAGATTTCCTCGAAATCGAATCCGCCGGGGCCACCACCGAATCCGCCCGGTGGCGGCTGGACCTCATCGCCCGGGCGATAACCGCGCGCGCGAAGTTGGTCGTAGGCGGCGCGTTTCTCGGGATCGCGCAACGCTTCGTAGGCCTCGTTGACGGCCTTGAATGTTTCTTCGGCACCCGGTTCCTTGCTGACATCAGGATGGTATTTGCGCGCGAGTCGGCGATAGGCGGTCTTGATTTCCGCCTCGCCGGCGCCGGGCTCGACTCCGAGAATGTCGTAGTAATCCTTGAAACGCATGGTGCGATTCCGCATGAAGCCTGGAGATGCGACGCACTATAACGAACCGGCCGCGTCAGGCACGAGCCCGGACGCGCCCGCGCGACACCGCACGGTCGCACGACGCACGTCCCGTCCCGCGGACGGGACGCGCGATGCCGCTGCGTGCACGAGGATGCGGCGGCCTCAGCTGGTCTTCGACGGCGACGCGGCGGCCGACTGCGCACCCACCTGGATGCGGCGCGGCGTGGATTCCGGACGCTTGGGAATCGCGATCTCCAACACGCCGTTGTGGCCGGTCGCGGTGATGCCGTCGGCATCGGCGGTATCGGGCAGCGCGAAGCGCCGATGGAAGCTGCCGTAACGGCGTTCGATGCGCGAGAAACGCTCCGACTGCTCGGTCGTTTCGCCGTGACGTTCGCCCTTGATGCTGAGGATGCCCTTGTCCATCAGGATTTCGACATCCTGCGGATCGATGCCCGGCAGATCGGCGAAGATCAGAAAGCGATCAGCCTCCTCCTTGATATCGACGCGCGGCACCCACTGGCTGGTGACCACCGCGGATTCGTCGGCGTTGTCGGCGGGGTTCAGAAAACGATCGAACATCTGCTTCAGATCGTCGTGGATGCGGGCCTGGGCCGGCCACGCCTGCTGGTAGCGCATGAGGCTCATGGGTTTCTCCTGTGAGGGCGGCACCGTGCCGCCATGTCTGGAAAATAGGCGCGGGACCACGCTTTTCAAGGGGTGTCGCGCCGGAGTTCACCTTCCCCCTACACTGTGGCCTCCATCCACCTCGCCCCACCCCGCCCAGGAGTTCCACATGGCCATCCAGATCGGCGATCGCATTCCCGAAGTCAACATCAAGCGCATCGACGGCGGCATCGAAACCATCGACACGCATCGTTTCTTCGAAGGCAAGAAGCTGGTGCTGTTCTCGGTGCCCGGCGCATTCACGCCCACCTGCTCGGAAAAGCATCTGCCGGGTTTCATCGAGCACTTCGACGCGTTCAGCGCGAAGGGCATTGGCGTCGCCTGCATGTCGGTGAACGATCCGTTCGTGATGAAGGCCTGGGCCCCCAGCCAGAACGCGCCCGCCGGCATGGAGATCCTCGCCGATGGCAACGGCGACTTCGCCAAGGCGCTGGGACTGGAGATGGACGCGAGCGCCTACGGCATGGGCATCCGCAGCAAGCGCTTCGCGCTCTACGCCGAGAACGGCGTGGTGAAGCTGCTCGAAGTCGAAGCGCCGGGCGAGTTCCGCGTGTCCTCCGCGGAACACATGCTGTCGCTGTTGGCCTGACCCCCGGGTCGGGGGGGGGGGGGGGCGGCGGCCCGC